>DDTM01000103.1:0-85655 GCA_002344075.1 Bacteroidetes bacterium UBA2364 | reverse complement strand
CCTGCTCCCACAATGGTGTGCAACTCGTCTATAAACAGGATCACGTCCGGACTTTTTTCCAATTCATTCATTACGGCTTTCATCCGCTCCTCGAACTGCCCCCGATACTTGGTTCCGGCCACCAAACCAGCCAGGTCCAAGGTCACGATACGTTTATCAAACAAAATTCGGCTCACCTTCCGCTGTACGATTCGGAGCGCCAGTCCTTCTGCAATGGCTGTTTTCCCTACACCCGGCTCGCCGATCAAAACAGGGTTATTTTTCTTACGGCGGCTCAGGACTTGCGCCACGCGCTCAATTTCCCGCTCGCGACCCACCACCACGTCCAACTTACCTTCCTCAGCCAATTTGGTGAGATCGCGGCCAAAATTATCCAATACCGGTGTTTTGCTTTTTTCCATTTTGCTTCTTTCTTTTGAAGAACCGGAAGTAGGGCGACTGCCACGGCTCTCCGGATTTCGTTGGCCCCCCACAATTGGCTTGTTGCGCCCGTGCGAAGTGCCGCCGCTGATAATGCTATCTAATTCCGCCCGTGCCCCATCGTAAGTAATCGAAAATGCCTGTTGCATGATTTGTGCAGCCAGGTTTTCATCGTCTCGAAGCAGGCTGAGCAATAAATGTTCGGTACCAATGACTTCACTTTTATAGAGTTTGGCCTCTAAGTAGGTGATTTTCAGAACTTTTTCGGCCTGTTTTGTCAACGGGATGTTGCCTGCTGTGAGCGTCCCGCCAGAAGCCCGTACCGTATCTTCGATGGCAAGGCGCAGCCGATGTAAATCACATCCTAAGTTCCGAAGGATTTTGATGGCGATGCCTTCTCCTTCTCGGATGATGCCCAAAAGCAGGTGTTCGGTCCCAATATAGTCATGTCCCAATCGAATGGCTTCCTCCCGACTGAATGAAATGACATCCCGAACCCTATTTGAAAAATTTCCTTCCATGTTGGTGTCACCGCATGATTGCGGTTTAAGTGGTCTGTTTATCTTACAAAACGATCTGTCCAATAACAAACGGAAAACCAAAAAAAACACCGTTTGTTGAAAAAAAGGAGCATCGGCAACTGCGACCGCTCCTTTAGCACATTAGCCCCGTATCTGCACGCTCAGGCAGAGAAGCTGGAGCCACAACCACATGTTGCGGTGGCATTTGGATTATCAAAAATAAACCCTCGATTGTTAAGCCCATCATGATAGTCCACCGTGGTGTCTATGAGGTACAAACCGTGGCGTTTATCCATCAGCACCTGAATGCCTTCTATTTCAAACAATTGGTCAAACTCCTTTTTTTTGTCAAACCCCAACACATACGACATGCCGGAGCATCCTCCACCTTTAACCCCGACACGTAGGGCATATCCTTCTGGGATTTGCTTGGTTACCAAGATTTTCCGGATTTCTTCGGCGGCCTTGGTAGTTATTCTGATTGGAGCATCTGCAATTACGGTACTCATTTTTTTAAATTTCGGCTTGGTTGTTTAATTTAGCCCTCTAACCAGCCTTACCCGAATGGGTTCCGAACGAAATTGTAAAGTCGTTCTATGGCCTATGAAGGGTTGATCAGAATTTCCGGGCCAATACTACTGGTGCCTTATAGGCCTCCGTTGTACCCGTACTACGATCTACAGACTCTAAGAGGACAATGTAGATGCCAACCCGAAGCGATTGTCCCGCCTCATCCAGCCCATCCCAGAATAGGGTTCCTTCTTGTGTACCGAGTACAGCTTCTTCAAGAGTGCGCACCAGACGTCCTGTGCTGTCATAAATGCGCACACGAATCAACGAAGTAGTGGTGATAAGTTTATATGAAATGGCGGCAACATCATCTTTGCCATCCTGATCGGGAGAAAATGGGGAAGGACGAACACTGATCTTCCCGCTATTTTGTGGCACTTCTCCAGCGGTGTACACACTGTTTTGCTTACCGGGTGTCCCTCCTTGAAGTCCGGCACTACTTGTCCAATTATTTGCCTTATTGGAAGTTGTCGAAGGACTTATACGCTCCAGTGCCACCCCTTTGGTCACCAACATATTTGGATTATGCCATTCCGGCAAATAGGACACTTCGTCCAGAACGGTTTTATCGGAGCGATGCAAACGGATTGTTTCCCCAGAATTGGTCAGGCTAAGGGAAGTCCTGTCTATGGGTACAAAAGTGATACTGGGATCATCAAATAAAATCCCCCCAAATGCCTTCGCCAATTTCGAGGTACTGGCAGGGGCTGCCGCATTAAAGCCAGGCTCTGAAGAAATGGCCACATAACCACCCGGCGCCACAGAACGATTTCCAACCGAGACCCGAATGGTATCCGCTTTACCATTTTCATCCGGCGCATTGGTCCAGAATAAATTTGTGATGTCCAAAGCCGCAGTAGAAATATTTACCAATTCAAAATATTCGGTTTGATCCGGAATACTGTCCTTCGTGTCGGCCAAGGGATCGAACATGATTTCATTGATGAGGAGTTCGCCGGGCTGTGGGAATCTTGCAAGAACCACTTGAAGGGTGGAAACGGCATTCTTGGCCAAGTCTTGCACGCCAGTGATGGTCAGCATTCCTGTAGTCACATTGGTAAATGTGAGGATAACCGAAAGCCCGTCTGTACTGAGAGCAGCAGCATTAGGCGCAACACCACCCAATCGAAAACCAGTAGGCTGTACCGATGTGGCCAACAATGGTTCATTAAAAACGACCTGTACGGTAGTGTTGGTAGTTTGCCGAGCGATTAACACCTTCGGCGGCTCCACATCAGGTTTATAAATGCTGTTTTGTTTACCGGGAGTGGCCTTTGCCGGATCTGTACAAGAACCCCAGTTAGCCGCATTGTTCGAAGCGCTGTTAGGGTCAACCCGCTCCAATGAAACGTCTGTCCCTCCCCATGAACTACGGTACGATACTTGGTCTATGGTTGTATTTCCATAAAGCAGTGTCACCACTTCGGAATCGTTATTGAGCGCTGGCCACGAAGGTGGAATAATGGCTTTTGCAGTTGGGTAGGCAGTTGGAAACAACGTACCGTCTTTTGCCAGAACTACATAAGCGCCTGGTAGCAGTAACGTGGAGGTACCGATAATGGTGCGGATGGTAGCCGTATCGTCCTTAAACCGAAAGTCTTTCAGATCAAAGGTCTTATTGGAAACGTTGTACAATTCCAGAAACTCCAAGTCATCCGAACCTAATGGATTGTAGTGGATTTCGTTAATGACAACCTCAAGTGGTAAGGGAACGGCTTGCGCAACACTTTTTACGGGCAAGATGCACGCCAGCCCCAGCAGAAGAAATATAAAACGCTTCATGATCGTAGGTTTCTGGGCCTTGGAAAGCCCTTAGAGCAATCAGGACACCCCATTCCATGTTGGGAGAAGTGCTAATATAGGGGTGTTTGAGGAAAATCCCGAATGATGTTGCTAAGATTCCAGAAAATGAATCAGGCTTGCGGTCATCAATTCAATGGCTGGCTGAAGCGCGTGCTCATCCGCATCAAAACGGGCATCATGTAGCGGATATGCTGTTGATGCACTGCTTTGGGTTCCTAGGCGTACCAAATAAATGGGTAGATATTCGCCATAATGTGAAAAATCTTCTGCACCCATACTTGGACGTGGGATCTTAAAAATGGCCTCGCTCCCAAAAAGCCGCTTGGTTGTTTCCGAGACCACTTGGTGCAATCCAGGGTCATTTATAACCGCTGGTGCACCAAACTGATATGACACTTCGGGGATAGCACCGTACAATGTTCCAATCTGTTCTACAGTCTGTATCAGGTGCTGACGAAGTTTAAAGCGGTCTTGCTGGTCTGCCACCCGCAAGGTTCCGCCAAAAGAGGCTGTTTTAGGGATGACATTCAAGGCTTTGCCGGCTTCGAGGGTGCAAATGGTCAGAACAGCCGGATTTCTGCTGTCGGTAATACGTCCCACCAATTGGTATAAAGCATTCATGATTTGGGTAATAATCCAAACCGGATCCCCGGATTCATGAGGGCGTGCGGAGTGGCCCGTTTTTTCACCAGAAACCCGCACCTGAAAGGTATCGGCAGCAGCAGTAGAAGCCCCCGCTTTAAGACCAAATATACCTGTGGGCAAGGTAGGATCTACATGTAAGGCAAAAGCAGCCTCTAAACCCTCCAACACACCATCACGAATCATTAGCGGTGCGCCACTGGGCGAGGTTTCTTCGGCAGGCTGAAAAAAAACCCGAACCTTCCCACGAAAAGACGCACGGCGTGCCAGAAGTGCCAAAGCCACCCCTACGGCAACTGTACTATGGATATCATGACCACATAAGTGGGCCTTGCCACTTGTTTTTGATGCGTATGGTACCTTTTTTAGGTCTTGGATAGGAAGAGCATCCATATCTGCCCGATAACCCACCGCACGCCCATTTGGTAACCCCTCAATGTCCACAAAGAAACCCGTTTTCCCAAGAGGGGCACTTGGTTTTAAACCCGCTTGACACAGGACACCTCGTAGGAACTGGGCGGTATTCATTTCATGAAAGCCCAATTCGGGGTATTGGTGAAGGTGTCTTCGGACACCAGACAAAAAATTAAAACTGCCGACCCCTTTCGGGAAAACCGAAAAGTCCGGCAGAACCAACTCGGGAAAAGCGATGGTTTTGTGCATGGTCTATTTTGCAGAAAACATTCGGACAAATTGCTCGCTCATCATTTGAGCTTCGTTTTCAATCAAAGCCAACTCTTCTGGTCTTTTGGCATATTTACGTTTCAGCACCATTAAAATCCGAGGTTTTTCGGATTCTGGTGATCGGGCGTATTCCCAATAATCGGCGGCTTTGCTAAAAGATTCATCAAAGGCGTCGGGGTCTGAGGGGTCAATTTTTTCCAGCAACGGAGCCGCAAACCGAGCGAGTACATCGGGCGACTGTGTCATGACGTCATCATCATCCGCTAGAAAGATTTCGGTAGTCGCTGGCGTTGGTTGATCGGCCTCTAAGGCTTCAATGACTTGTTGAAATGTTTGGGTTTTATATCCACTATTTTCCTCTGCCTGCTGAATGGCAGTTTTGGAAAACCGTTTAAACCCCGCTTCCATTTTTTCTACCAGTTCCCGAAAATCCTCCTGATCTTCTGGTTCCGGCATTTCACCCAACATCCGGTCTTCCAATATTCCCAGCGTCTCGGCTTTTTTTTCCTTCGGTGTTCGGAAATAGGCCCAGAAAAGACGTGCAGATTCCATAATGGAAACGGCTGTATCCATCAAATCCAAATCCTCAGTATATTCTAGTTCATCCAGAACGGCGGATTTTTCCAAACCATAAAACACCCATAGCGGTTCAGAAAAACGGCTGAGTGCATCAAAAGATAGACCGGTAGTGCCGGATTGAAGCGTTAGATATCGGCTTTGTAGCCATAAAAAATCATCCATTCAACTTCTCGATAAATCAAGGGGAAATTATATTACGCTCTTTGATGTCCATTCAACATCCAAAATCTTATAAGATTAAGCGAAAATGTTATAAAAGGCCATTGCGTTTTCTCAGGAACCACTCAACCGAGAGGAGCGAGACAAGGGTAAGCAAGAGCCACCACAACGTCCATGGTTCCAAATCAGTTTCTTGCTTAGAAAAAGTTGGTTTTATTTTACCAGATTCTTTTAGGCGCTGGATGAAGGAGCCTGCATCCTTTGCATGAGAAAAAAGTCCGTTAGAGCGTTGTGCCAACCCTCGCATTAAGCCTGCATTTGCAGCAGTTTCTTGAAATTCCAAGCTTAAGGCTCCCACGGCAAAAGCTCCAGCATCCGAACCCAATGTCTGTTCTCCCAATTTTGCCGTTGCCCGATAGGTGTAGCTACCAGGTGGGAGCGTGCCAGCATCCCCAAAATAACGCCCACTACCCAATCCGCCCAATGTCAGCGGGATCTCATCCCCATCTGGCCCTAAAATGGTCAACTGTACCAATGCCCGATCAATGGGATTCAAGCTTTCATCAAAAACCTGACCCGAAAACTGCACGGCTTCACCACTTCCATACAGGGTGCGCGTTGACCGCACCCGAACGGGCTTGTCGTCTTGACGCGAGGTTACCCAGCGCAAGCTATTCAGGGTAAGATTCGGTAAAAACTCTTTCAAGGCATCTAAATCTTCGGGTAAACTCCGCCAACGAAAAATTCCAGCACCCAATAAAGTTGCAGATCGAATTTTTCCCCGCGATCGAACCGCCAACAACGGATCTGGCAATACTACCCCATTGATCTGGGGCGAGGCCAATATTCGGGCTTCCGGCGCCAATTCCCACCTGCTTTGATTAAACAATAAAGGCGGTAGTTGCTTCCACAAATCCGTTTTAGGCGTTTCCATTTCAAGTACCGGATGAACTGCTCCCCCCGCAGATGGGCTAAAGAATGACTCAATGTGGGTATTCCGAACCACCGACGGCTTGGCGGGCAGAACCTCGCCCAATCCGTCACGAAGCAATCCAAGATTGGTTTGTTGGCTCAGAAAAAAGAACAACGGCTTGCCTTCACGGGCGGCATTGGCCACTTTTTGGACTTCGGCTGCCGAAGTACCCGGCCCAGGATAGCCATGCAGAATTAACAAATCATAACTAGAAAAATTATCCGGAAAACCACCAAAATAATATTGTCCGGGCGCTTTTTGTACCAGTTGCGAAACCTCCAAATTAGGATCACTCAACAAGACCTGTTGGAGTGCAGAAAGGTCTGGACTTGGCGCACCACCTAATAATAAGACCCTCAATTTATTATCCATTACCTGAACTGCCACCGTGGTTTGGTTGTTTTCGTGGGTCAATTCACCATCAAACCGGGTGACGGATGCCGTTAATCGTCGTAACCCCGATTGAGACGGCTGGAAGGAAACCTCGGAGGTAACCTCCTGCCCAGCTACCAATTTGACGGTGGTACTCCCAACCATCCGTCCATTATCTGTTAGGGTAATGGTTGCCGTTTGGCCATCATAACCATCATTACGAACCCCAACCTGTACGGGCACAAGGGTGTTGAGGTACGCAAATTCATTGGTAATTGCTTTCCGAATTTGGACATCACGAGAACGGGTGGAGTCTCCCACGACAACGGTATGGATTGGAACTGGAAATCGTTCTGCCAGAAATATAGGATTGCGCCCTGTGTTGTACTGCCCATCCGATAGAATGACCACACCACCCAAATTGTCATCCCCCAACTCTTCCCGTATTTTGACAAGTGCCGTAGAAAAATCCGTCCGTTCGCCGCGAAGAGGGGTTTGGGGCAATTTTTCTAATACCTGCGGCTTCGTCGCAGAGTCGAACGTATAAACTTTTATGGTGGCGTCCAACTCTCGCCAGTTTAATTTTTGAAGCGCCGATCGAAGTTCTTTCTCTCGCAATCCTACACTTTTAGAGGTATCTACCAGAAATGCAACCACAGGGCGTTTTGGGAGTTCCCGAATCATGCGCAGAATAGGTTCAAAAAGCAAGACCAAGACAATGGCCAGCGTCAGAAAACGCAATGCAGATAATAAGAGCCGTTTTGGTAGTGGAAGTACAGGACGGCTACGCCCATACGTCCACCATGTGAGGGCTGCGGCTACCAGTAATGCGGGTATCAATACCCAAGGTGAAAGGCCAAACGTAAGGCTCATGCAGGCAAGTTCAGTTCAGGAGTGGGCGTCGCATGGGGATCAGGCAGCGCATTCTTTTTTAATTATTAGAACGACGTTCCTTCGCTTTTAAGGGTATCGCCGGTAAACGAAAAGGGCAGCAAATCCCGTACCTTTATTACAAAAGGAGTTTCTAAGCCCCGGTCCATAACAAGTTCCATATCTGGCGCAAATTCTATCATCACTTGGCGACATGCCCCGCAAGGAGTGCCTGACGGATCTTTAGGACAACTCAGGTACATGACAGACCAGTTTTTAAATCCATAAGTTATGGCCGTCCCAAGCGCATTCCGCTCTGCACAAATGACACGCTGCCAGTCTGATGATTCCACATTACAACCCGGCCACATATAACCATCTTTGCTCAGAACGACACATCCAACAGGAAAATAAGATTCTGGAATAAGCGCTTGTTGTGCTGCAAAACCTGCCGAACGAAGCCCATCTTCCCTTCGTTGAATATTGACCGGATAATAAGGAATGAGAGGCTCTGTTGGTTTAAGCAGTTGCCTAGCGGTCCCCAACAACAATACGTCTTCACAGATTAAAGACACCGAAACGCCCATCGCCCGTTCTAGATAAAGCATGTCCTCGCGTTCAATAGGATCGCTCGCCACCATAGCAACAACATCTTTGCGACCCATCGCAACAGCGGTAGAAAAAGCATTAATGGCCGCTGGAATGACCAGCGAATAGGACGCATTTTCCACCCGCGATCCCGCCACCCAACTCCCATCCGAAAGTTGCAGGATAACAGCCTGTTTTTTTTGGGAATAGGGTGCGTAGGCCCGTTCTACAAATGGCGCCAAATGACGACGCAGCGAAGCCATAATGGCAGCTTGATCAGACTTCATGACAGCACTTTTTCTCTAAGATACGGTCAAAAGTAGAAAATTAACATCTTCACGATTGATTTCTTTGCCGAGGTTCCTTACATTAATAGTCCTGTTTAGCCGAAGTGGCGGAATGGTAGACGCAACGGACTTAAAATCCGTCGGTAAGCAATTACCGTGGGGGTTCGAGTCCCCCCTTCGGCACACAACAGTAAGCGCGAATGATAAGAAGTTCGCGCTTTTTTTATGGTATCACCACTTCGTTTATTACTCGTTGTGTCTTTGGAGCATACTTCTTTGGAGATTTTGAACGGAGTAGTTTGTGACATCGCCGCCCGTGGTGTTTAGACGTTTTCCAGAAGTAATCTCAAAAAGCAACCTATTTTCGCGCATTTCATATGTCGCTGTTAAGTATAGGCCCTTGACCTCAAACAGGTGGAATAACTTTCCTCCAAACAAAAATGCATCTAGTACAATGCCATCCCCTTCGTCCACCTGAAAATGCCCCTTCGTAGCTTCTACAACTTTGAGTATATAATCTTTTGTGATCGGATTTTGGGTGGATAGGTACGTGGTTTTCCATTGCCACCTATTGGGTTCCATAAGAGGCCGAATGTGCATCTCGACCTGCACAGAATCCCTTAACTGCCCATGTCCATAGATGTACATCTTACCTTTCCATGTCCCGACCCACTTATTCGGAAAATCTGGGGACTGGGCATGAACCATAACCGGAGCAATAAGGAATGCGAAAAGAAACCGTGGCCATTGCTGGTGTATGTTTTTTATAAAAAATGAAATCATACGGTCAACCCTATAAGCTCCTTTATTTATAAAGCTTAATTATTCGGCCTAATGAGTACAGGCGTCGTATTTCCAGATGGAAGAGGTATTACATTCCCTTTCACATCTAATGTATGCAGCTCTATTTTCTCATTGGTTGTAAGGGTAATCACCTTGGTGAAAGGCCCTACCCGTTGGGTATCGTACCGTACCTTAAACTCCGCGGACATCCCAGGCAGTATCGGTTCTGTAGGCCCCGTGCCAACCAAACATCCACAACTTGACCGTATAGACTTGATTAACAAAGGTTGGACACCTATGTTCTTAATTGTAAATGTTCGATAGGGGTTTGAACCTTGTCTTACCTTACCATAATCAATATAATCAACGTCCATAACCAACCGAGGACCAATATCATGTTGTGCAAAGACACCAATCACACTTATTGATAAGGCGAAGAATCCTATGATGATTTTGTTCATTTTTTTTGTGTTTATTTGATGATATTGCCTGCTTGGCATTTTTACTTTCTAAAGTATTTGGTTGTGAAAATAGCAAACAAAGTTTATACGGACCTAATTTATTTACTTGGCATATATTTTCTGTATTTACTATGTAAACCTTAATCACATACCTTTAGCTTTGAGTCGGTCTTGATTTTATACAGCAGGTTCCATTATCAACTTAAAAAGATTTGCCAAGTACGACTTCAGGTTACGACGGTCCACCACATCATCCAAAAAACCTTTTTCCAACAAAAACTCCGAGCGCTGAAAACCTTCTGGCAAATCTTGACCAATGGTCTCGCGGATCACACGGGGGCCGGCAAACCCGATTAAGGCGCCTGGCTCTGCGATATTCACATCGCCCAGCATGGCAAACGAAGCAGAAACGCCTCCTGTGGTTGGATCCGCAATAACCGAAATATAAGGCAATTTATGCTCGGCCAGTACCGCCAAGTTGGCACTGGTTTTAGCCAATTGCATGAGGCTCAACGAGGCCTCTTGCATCCTTGCCCCCCCTGAACGCGAAATAATGATCACTGGACACTTTCGTTCTACACCGCGACGTATAGCACGTGTCAGGACTTCTCCGACTACAGATCCCATAGAACCTCCAATGAAGGAAAAATCCATACAGCCTACTGATACGGGTATTCCTCCAATGGTTCCAAAAGCGCCGCGGGCGGCATCTGTCAGATTAGTTTTCGCTTTCGCGGCTACAATCCGTTTATGGTAGGGTTGCCGATCTACAAATTCGAGAACATCCAATGCACTCAGATGGGTATCAAAAACGTCAAAAACTCCATCATCAAACAACATCTGAAAATACCCTTCGCTATCCAAGCCCATGTGAAAACCACATTTAGGGCAAACATGCCATTCGTTGGTGAGTTGTCGCTGGCTCAATACTTCATTACAAGAAGGACAGTTCTTCCAATATCCTTCTGGAGCGTCAATGGTTTTGGTGCTTGCGGGGCTGATGCCTGTTGATTTCCGGCTAAACCAAGTGGCCATGAGTGTGTTTTGGTTATGAGGTTGTAGGTTGATCAGTTTTGTGGTGTTCGCTCGCGAATGGTGCGAGAGGGCTTGGCGGCAACAAAGGCTTTGTAGTAAAAAGGTTCCAGATCCCTTACATTTTGAACATCTTCTGGGGTCAGAACAGTTACACATTGGGCAATGGCCCGTGCGGTTGGGAAGAAGGCTGATTCGGGTAACAAGGTAAGATGCCCTTCCCAACCAGCCACCTGCAAGGGTTCTAAACACTTTCTTGCACCATCCCCAACGAGCCAGACCGAGTTCTTTGGTGCATGCCTTTCTGGTGTGAACCAGTCTTTCAGCTCGGCGGTCACCAAAGCGGTAGTCTCCTTTTCCCACTCCAAAAGATTGTCCTTCTTCATGAAAGCGGCGGCATAGACCTCGTCGCGGCGTGCATCTAAGAAAGAACACACCGTATCGCCCTCAGCCATAAATGGATGCACCAACTGGGCCAAGCCCCGCAAGGTATTAACACCCACCAGCGGCTTCTCATGGGCAAAAGCAACTGCTTTGGCAGCCGAGACCCCAATTCGAAGCCCGGTATAGGAGCCTGGCCCCATGGAAACAGCAATGCCTTCTAAGTCTTTCCACTCAAGACCGGAGAAGTGTACCACCTGCTGAATCATATCTGGCAAATGGGTGGCATGGCTACGCGGTTGGTTCAGCGTTAGCTCTGCCAATACGTGCTGTTCTGCAACCAAAGCAACACTACAAAGGGTTGTTGCCGTTTCGATGGCTAAAATTGTGGGCATGACTTCTAAGAGATTCCATGAAAGATACGTAATAAACCAAAAATCTATCGGGTCTTGGCGTAAGTTTTAAACTGGGACTTGATATTTTGATAGGGGGTTGTATCTTGCAGGTGCTTCATGAATTAGATGATTGATAGCGTTTTCAATTCATTTCACCCAGTAAAGGAGAAACGATCTTATGAAAGTCTATGATGCAGATCATACACGGAATATTGCCTTGGTTGGGCACTCGGGAAGTGGCAAAACCACCATTGCAGAGGCCATGCTTTTTAATGCAGGGGTAATCAACCGGATGGGAACCGTGGAAGAGGGCAATACCGTGAGCGATTATCACAAAAGCGAACAAGATCGCCAAATGTCTATTTTTACTTCCATCCTTCATACGGAATGGCAAGAGCACAAGATCAATATTTTTGATACACCTGGTTATTTGGATTTTACCGGCGAGGTCATCGCCGCCCTTAAAGTAGTTGATACTGCTGTATTTGTAATTGATGGGGTCACAGGTGTACAAGTAGGGACCGAAGCCGCTTGGCAATTTGCAAAAGACTTCCAAACGCCCAGTATGTTCTTGATTAACGCCTTAGACAAGGAGGAGTCCAGTTTTGAAGCCCGTATTGCCGAAATTCAGGAGCGATTCGGAAGAGGGGCTGCAGTGGTTCAAGTAGCGGCTGGACAAGGAACCCGCTCCATTATTGATGTGCTGCTCATGAAGTATATCACTTTTCCCGTTGGTTCTCGGGAGATGGTCGTTCAGGACATCCCAGAAAAGTTCAAAGAACGGGCGGAAAAGCTCCACAATGAATTAATTGAGAGTATTGCTGAGAATGACGAAGGATTGATGGAGCTATATTTTGAAGAAGGTACGCTCACTGAAGACCAAATGCGCGAAGGGTTGCACAAATCTATGCTAAAACGTGAATTATTTCCCGTTTTTGTTTGTAGCGGCAAACACAACATTGGCATTACGCGCTTTATGCAATTTGTGGACAAAACCTGTCCGCGCCCATCCGAAATGCCTCCTCCACCAATGGCCTCCGGCAATCCCATTATGCCGGAATCCAACGGAGTACCCGTTGCTTTCATTTTCCGTACCATGGCAGAAGAGCATGTGGGCGAATACTCTTTCTTCCGCGTCTATCATGGTACCATCGAAACCGGAATGGACCTCGAAAATGCCCAAACCCGTGAACTTGAACGGTTAGGACAAATTTATTCTTTGAACGGCAAACAACGGGATACCGTACAAAAGATCGTGGCAGGGGATATTGGAGCCGTGGTTAAGCTTAGAAATACCCATACCAACAATACCCTAAGAGCAAAAGGCACTGACTACGAAATCCAACCCATCAGCTTCCCCAACCCGCGCTTTGTGGAATCGGTGGTTACCCTTAAACAAGGCGAGGAAGACAAGTTGGCGCAAGGCATACACCGCCTGCACGAAGAAGACCCGTCGTTGGTGGTTATTCATGATGCCGATCTCCGCCAAACCTTACTCGGCGGACAAGGCAATATGCACTTAGATGTGGCCAAAGAACGCTTATTAAACCAGTTTAAGGTGGCCATTCAGTTTAAGAAACCCAAAGTAGGATACCGCGAAACCGTGACCGTTCAAGCAAGGGCCCAGTACCGCCATAAAAAACAAACAGGAGGGGCAGGCCAATTTGCAGATATTTCGATGCTTGTAGAGCCGCTAATGGGCGAATTTATCCCACCAGCAGACATCCAGCCCCGAAATGTGGCGGTGATCGAAACTGCGTGGGGCTCTAAAATTGAATTTATAGATGCAATTGTGGGCGGGGTGATAGACATGCGTCGCTTCTTTGGCGCCATCCAAAAGGGCGTGAGCGAACGCCTCCAAACTGGCCCGCTCGCCGGATATCCGGTGGGTGATGTAAGGGTCGTGATCCATTATGGTGGTATGCACGCCGTGGACTCGAACGAAAATGCCTTTAAGACAGCGGCCAAGATGTGCTTTATTCAGGCTTTCAATGCGGCAAAACCTGTACTTCTGGAGCCTATTCACGAGGTAACTGTGACCATTCCGGATCTTTTCATGGGGGATGTGATGGGAGATCTCAATACTCGCCGGGCACGTATTCTGGGCATGGAATCAGTTGGGGCACTACAAGCCATTACTGCCCTGATCCCTCAATCCGAACTCTATCATTATTCTACGGATTTGCGCTCCATTACACAAGGACGAGGCATTCATAAGGAGCAATTCCATTCTTATGAAAATATGCCACGTAATGAACAGGAAAAAGTCATTGCCTCGGCTGAAAAGATCAAGGATGAAGAATAATAAACTTGTGCTCAATACAGTTTGTAAAACACCCTATTTCGTAAAATAGGGTGTTTTTTATTTCTTCAAGAAATAAAGCCTTTTCTGGGTGCATTTAAAAACTTCCCAAAGTACCTCGTAAACACCTATTTCACCTTTATGCCAATGAGATGGGTTCTCCTATGGTGTCGCCTCTACGGGATTTTTTAACGTATTTATGCTGCCGTAAGGGCCATCTGGTTCATGTCACAACTTACTCAACGATAGACAAAGATGTCACCTAATCTAAGTGTGTGGTATATCTATTGGCATTTTGGAAATACACCCATTACAAATGTGTCTTTTAGTTTATTTGCATCTGCCCAATATTGGAGGATATTCCCAATTTACTCAATTTTACTGAGCGAAATTGTCCAACCAATTTCCATTTTAAGAATAAGTGGATGCTGGTCATTTTTGGTAATCCAAAGTTTTTCTTTTCCATCCTCGCTGACCACATAAAGGGCATCTAATACTTTGTCTCCCATTTTAAATGTGGTAACTTCGGTTGTTGGCTGGGCTGTAAACTTTTTTTTACCCGATCCCGCATTAAATTGAATCGTTTTCCCCTTTGTGAACAACTCATATGCTTCGCGAGAAATAAATCCGGCGGTAAAATCTTCTAGTTTCTTATTACCCGGATTATAAAAATTATCTAAAGCCATCGCCTTATTCATCGCAGGTATTCTAAGCGACACATGCCCTTTATATTGTGGGCCTAATGTCATATTCCACTTGTATTCCACCGATTTATCGGCCCCGGTAATCTCCATAATGAACTGATATTTTGTCCCACCAAAATTGACATCATAGGTATATTTAGCGCCTTTTTTTACGCTAATGGGTGCATCTTGCGCCGACACAAAGGCCATGGTCCAGAAAGCCACTAAGAAAAGTAGAGCAGTTTTTTTAAACATGATAATCAAGGATTTAGAGGGTAAATAGGTTGTTATTCGTACCAAATAGATAGTTCAGAGAGCGGTTTTCGAGTAAAATCTGGGACGTTGACATCCAGAGACGGATACCCTACCGGAAACAACATAAAGGGGCGTTCGTTTGCAGGTCTTCTTAGCAAGGTGCTCAAAAAACCCATAGGACTGGGGGTATGGGTTAGGGTTGCCAACCCCATGTTATGAATCGCAGCAATGAATAGACCACAGGCAATTCCGCAACTCTCCTGGACATAGTAATTTTTTTGTTTTCCACCGTCAGGTGTTACGCCATGTATTTCCTCGAAGCAAACGACCAACCAAGGCGCTTGCTCCAGAAAGGGTTTTTCCCAATTGGTGCCAATAGGAGCCAAAGCCTTCAACCACTCTTGAGGCATACGCGATTCGTATGACCGACGTTCCTCGGCCTCGACTGCCATGCGAAGTTGATGCTTGAGCGAAGCATTTGAAATGGCCACAAATTTCCATGGCTGCCGATGGGCGCCACTTGGCGCAGTTCCCGCTGTCTGGATGGCCTGTTCAATACAGACACGCGGTACGGAGGCATCCGAGAAAAAGCGTACCGACCGGCGTTTGTTCATCCATTGAAAAAAATCCAATGCGCGTCTTGTCATCTCGGCCTCTGGCAGACGCTCAAACGCCAGCGGAACATGGGGGTATGCAGGAGGGTTTTCCATTATCCGGCCTCGTCGGTTCAATATATTCTACCTAAAAATATGGCATTAAGCATCAGGCCATTCGTTCCATACCAAAATGCCCTAAAATTTGGATTATCGGCAAAAAGTATCACATTCCCCCTTCCGCTTTTTCTAGAAATCAACGCAGCCGTTCCTTTTATCTCCTGCAACATTTCATCGGAGACATATCCACTGATATAGGGCTGATCGGTATATCGGGCAACGGTTGCACCTGGGACAGCAGATATCTGATACAAGGTTTCTGAAGACTTGAAAAAAGCCATTTTCTCGTTCTGACCAAAGGCTAACGGGTGCGTCAGATCGAGTTTTGCTTCAAAAATAGCCCCTGCAATGTTTTGTGCCCCACGAGTACGCGACAAGTTTTCAAAGGGCACATTCCGCAAATCTAAGGGCTTAGGTTCTTTTATTTTTTCGTCGGTTAAGTTACTCCGGATGGCCCATTGTGCCGCACCTTGAAGGGCAATGAGGGTATTCCCTTCTGCGAGCCAGGTTTTTAACTTTTCGGCTGCACCATTTGGGTATGTTCCCTCCGAAAGAATGAGTACATTATATGGGTTTAAATCCAACCGATTCAGGTCGTTGGTTTCCAGCAACGAAACAGGCATTTTCATACGTTCCGTGATTAAGTGCCATACCTCTCCTGCATTGTTGCTATTGATTCCGCTGCCTATAAAAAGACCTATGGTTGGTTTAGACAAGACTGGCATATTCCCACTTCCCAAATCCGGACCATCTGGCGTATATCCTGTCTCGGCGACATAAAAATTTACGCCCTCGGCTTCGGCAATAGATCTCAATTTACCCATAAGTAGGCCGCCTTGATTGCCCATTACTGGAATCACAATGGTTCCGCGTTCAAAGGCTTGCTTTTTTCCATTAACCTCCAAGGTAAACGGCATTTTGCTCATCCGTGTCTGTATGCCTGCTTGTTGCAATTGGTACAAGGCCCTCGGCGTATGGTAATCTCCCCAAGGAAGCAAATAAGCATACGCATTGGCTAAACGTCCCCATATCTGCCCCGTTTTTCGGAGAGGTTCTTGTATCCGATCACCCAATAACGAAGCTACGCCAGAGGTTAATTCCTGATATGGGACCGCAAAAGCCAATGGCATCGTCCAAGTAGAAATATCATAAAACAGGGAATCCCGAAATTGGGTGGTCTTTTCCATGATGCCTTTCAATAAGCGAGCTTGGGTTTGCTCCATGGGAATCACGTAGCCACTTTTGATGTCACCCACACTTCCCTTCAGCCGATGAATGACCACCTGATGGCGTAGCAACATGTTTACCAACTCCATTGTTCGGCTGGGATAACGGCTATCATCCAAGACATACGCCTTTACCGAATTGTTTTTTCCTACCTCTTTTGCTTCCCGATAAAATCCACGCATATGACGTAAAAAGTCCTCGCGCATAGCGCTAAGTCCCGTCATTGAAGACAAAGATGCAACAAACTGATTCAGCACGGTTTGCGCATAATGCAATTCTCCAGAAGCCGTCTCCCGTGATAATGCCCGGCTTGATGCCTGCTCGAACAAGATGCCCACTGCTCCGTTGATATCTGGAAAGGTAGAACCTTTACCATAATAATAATCGTCAAAATTCTCCCTGGTAAAATATAGAGAACCAATTTGGTCCAAAAAACGGGCATGAAATTCGGCCAATTTTTCGGTCAATGTGACATTCCCTGCTGGTGTAAGTGGATTTGTGCTGGCCGGAATACCCGGTTGAAAGAAAAATGTGGACTCGCTCCCCATTTCGTGATGATCCGTCAGTAATTGCGGACGCCACTGATAGAAGGTTTCAATCCTTCCTTTGGATTCGGGATGCACTGTCAGCACCCAGTCTCGGTTCAGGTCGAACCAATATTTGTTGGTTCTACCACCCGGCCACGGCTCGATGTGCTCGGCATCGCGGGGGTCGCTGTTTGGCACGGCGCCACGCATCCGGTTTACATGATCCACAAATCGTGCCCTACCGTCCGGGTTCATACAAGGATCCAACAAAATGACGGTCTTATCCAATATCGCCTCCAGCTCTGGACCTTGACCAGCAGCCAAATAATACAGAAACAACAAAGAGGCATCAGTCCCACTGGCTTCGTTTCCATGTACTGAGTACCCTGCATACCAGACTGCCGGCATCTGCTTCAAGGCAGCATCGGTGATGCGTTCAGGTTCATGAACCAATCGCAGGTTTTCTTGTCGAATTGCTTCTATACGTACATGATTTGCCGGACTGCTTATGGTGGCCACAACTAACGGGCGGCCCTCATAGGTATATCCATAAGTTCGGAGCGTCACCCGATTGCTGGCCATTGCGATGGCCTCGGCATACCGCACCACTTCATCCGTCCGGCTGTGCTTGGCACCGACTTTATATCCCAAAATAGACTCAGGAGTCGGGATTTTAGGATCAAATCCGGTAATGCCAGAAGGCCGATAATCTAAAACAAAGGGGATAGACTGTGCTTGTAACCCAGAGATAAGGCAAAAAAGATACCCCATCCAAAAAAATGTACGACTTATTTTCATACGTAGGTATTGCTGATGACCATTAGGCCTCTAAAACTACGAATTAAGCCCACAGACTACAAGTTTATTTCTATACCTCTGGATCTTCTTTGCCATTTTCAGGTTAGCACTGCGATTTTATCCTAATCCAATAAAACTTTACTCCTCATTCAGTAAAAAAAGGGCGATTAGACAAGGGCAGGGCCCGAAAACATCAAATCTTTGGGTAAAATTCCGCTTTCAGAAACCAATTTATGTTTTTTTTCGTTTTAACTTTAATGCGGTTGGCTGGGTACATCGCTATCCAAGGCTATTATGTCATTGCTCTGAACCTGAACACGTCAATTAAAAATATGGAATATCTAAAGTGTAAAGCCTGTGGCTGTTTCAGTATGGTTCCGGTAGATGTGGAACTGGGGGATGTGGAGGACTTTACGGCCGATATGATGGCCGATGAGGACGAGGCAGAAAACAGCCTAAGTTTAGATGAACTGCTTCAGGCAGATTTCGAACTCGATGATGATGCAGACCTTGGCGACGAGGATCTGGAGGACAACGAAGACGAGGATTCATCTTCACTTTCGGAGACATTAATGGAACAAGAAACGCGGTTTTTCTCTTGCCATGTTTGCGGAGACAACTGGCTTTCCATTAAAGAAGTACATCAGGACGGCGCCTGCAAAATTGTCTTCATCCATCAAATGGGCGCAACTCCAATCTTGAAGCGCGTAGCCGACATGCACACCCAAGTGGTACTAAACCATCAGACCGTAGCCGAGTGGTCTTATTTTCTGGATGACAATGAGGTGGATGAAACAGAGTGGCTACACCAGTTGGATAACCGCCGACATATTCTTAAAGCCATTTGCTCGAATTAATCCCTTTTAGGGTTTTGCTTACAGCCCTTTCCCGAAAAGGGCTTTTTTATGGTGTTTGTTTCAAAAACCGGATTCCTATGCCCACGCGTGCAGTCAAATACGGATTGGTGTACATTACCCCTGCGGTGGTTATGTGCTCGCTTGCATCGGCGGATTACGGATCCTTCCTTGCCGTCTTTACACTTTTCGGAATTATTCCTTTTTTAGAATTGTTCACATCAGGCTCAACCGCCAATTTATCGGCAATAGAGGAGGAAATGGCTTTACAAGACCGCACCTATGACTTTCTACTGTACGGTCTTGTACCCGTTCAATACCTAATTTTGGGGTATTTTTTGCACCAGATCGGCCAAGAGGGGCTTCCACTCTATGCCCAAATTGGGATGATGACGGCCTTTGGAATGGCATGTGGTGTTCTAGGGATCAATGCCGCACATGAACTGGGCCACCGTAGCACACAATACGAGCAATTCATGAGTAAGGCCCTCTTACTCACAACGCTCTACATGCACTTTTATATTGAGCACAACCGAGGTCACCATAAAAACGTCTCCACCGACAAAGATCCGGCCTCCAGCAGATACGGCGAGTCGGTGTATGTGTTTTACTTTCGTACCATCTGGGGTAGTTGGATTTCGGCTTGGCGCTTAGAAACTGTCCGATTAAAAAAGCTAAAACGGGGTTTCTGGACTTGGCATAACGAGATGTTACGTTTTCAGATAATCCAATTGGGTTTATTGGGTTTGATTTATGGGTATTTTGGCTTTCCGACCTTGTTTTGGTTTTTGGGCGGGGCCGCTATTGGCTGCCTGCTCCTCGAAACCGTCAACTACATTGAACATTATGGACTCCGCCGCGAAAAATCCGGTCTTCGCTATGAAAAAGTCCTGCCCATTCATTCTTGGAATTCCAATCATCCCATTGGACGTTTGGTATTATTGGAGCTATCTCGGCATTCCGATCATCACTATGTTGCCAGCAGAAAATACCAACTCCTTCGCCACTTCGATAACAGCCCACAAATGCCCACTGGATACCCGGGCATGATGCTTCTTGCCCTTATACCACCGCTTTGGTTTTATGTCATGCACCGCGAAATTGCGAAGTTGAGCAAACATGAGTAGCAAGCTTGGCCCTTTGCTTGTTTTCACGAAAACCTACTCTTGGATATTCACCTCTTCCTCCTTACAAGGGTACGCATTTCACCTATATACCATTCCTACCATCCCTTACAGTATTTCTATTTTCATTTCTTATACTGTTTTTTTAAAAAGAGACAAGTATCTCTTTTCCTTTTAACGCAACGCAAGAAATATTATGGAACCAAATATCAATCATACAGAAAAAGTACAAATCAATGGAGTACCCGAAAATACATTACCATTGGATGGAGATCAATTGGTTTCGGCCATAGATACTCCTGAAGAAGCCCTCACACCTGCTTTTTGGGATGAGAAAATCTCGTTACGAGAACTAAGAAACCTAAGAGACAAAGGACAATTAGAATCATTCTTAACCAATCCTAATGCAAATGCAAAACGGATTCTAACAGACATTAAGTATGAAGCGGAATTAGAGCGGCTCCAAATTGAATTGGTGAAAATGCAACGCTGGGTACAAGATCAAGGCATTCGGCTGGCCATTTTGTTCGAAGGGCGCGATGCCGCTGGCAAAGGGGGAACCATCCGACGGTTTACCGAACACCTGAATCCGCGTGCCATGCGGGTGGTTGCCCTGAATAAACCCACAGAAGAGGAACGTGGTCAGTGGTACTTCCAGCGATATGTACGTCAAATCCCCAACCGTGGCGAGATTGTATTTTTTGACCGTAGTTGGTACAATCGTGCAGTAGTAGAGCCAGTGAACGGTTTTTGTACCCAAAAGCAGTATGACATATTTATGCAACAAGTACCGGAATTTGAACACATGTTGTACGAAGACGGATTATTGCTCATAAAGTTCTGGTTTTCAATTACCAAGGAGGAGCAACTCAAGCGATTCCAGTCACGAATGATCAACCCATTAAAGCAGTGGAAAATCAGCCCAGTGGACATGAAGGCCCAAGAACAATGGGACGTCTATACGAAGTATAAGGAATTTATGTTCAGTAAAACGCATAATTCATTTAGCCCTTGGATGATTGTGAAGGCGAATAGCAAGCAAAAGGCACGCTTAGAAAGTATTCGGTACGCACTTTCCATTTTGCCTTATGCCGGAAAAGAAGAGGCTGTCACGTCGTTGATTCCCGATCCCAACATCGTTGCACGGTACCACCGCCGTGCGCGTCAGTTGGATCATTGAGGTTAACCATTAATCGTTATTCGTAGATAATAGATTATCTAAAATTACCCTTTAAAGGTATGTTTTTGCATAGCCAACGGTTCTTGCAATGACGTTTTCCAATGCCGGAGGTAGTGGGATGGTCTGCGGAAAAGCCCCACCCAAGCCATGTTGGCCGCCCGCTTTTATCAATTTTGGCCTTTGGGCAGCCATGTTGTATAAATAGACGGCATGTGCAAACGGTACCACATTGTCGTCTTCGGCATGTACAATCAGCCAGGGCATCAAGGTAAGTTTCTGGGCCTGTTTGGGCAGATCCAAGCGTTCCTTATGGGCCATAGCATCGTCATACAGCACTTTTCCCATGCGCATTTTTTGTCCAGTTCGGTCGTTCATGATTTCGGTAAACCCTTTTTCTGCCCAGTCTTGAATCATATTGGGTTTAAACCGTTGAAAAAAATCAGCGACACTGTTCCATGTAATCAAGCATTTCAGGGTATCGGCTTGCTCGGCAGCGGTAATAATGGCCACCCCTCCCCCACGGGAATGCCCCAGCAAGCCCATGCGGTGCGCATCCAATTGCCCACGTCCCACCAAGCCATTTCGGATGGCGGCGAGCATATCGGCAACATCGCTTAATTCACGGGAAAGGGTATTTTGTTCAAACAAATCGAGGCGCGTAAATTCTGTCATATTTTCCGCACCCATGCCATTAAACGATAGGTTAAAGGCAATAGAAGCAATGCCCTCTTCAGCAAGCCATTCAGCCAAGAAGGGCCAGAATCCCCAATCTTTGAACCCTTTGATGCCGTGTACAAAAACCAAAACGGGGAAAGGTCCAACACCATCGGGAAGGGTCATGTCACCAAAGAGCGGGTCTCCACTGCGATTGGATATTTTGAAAGGATATCGGTGCATGGTACTTGTCAGTCAGGAAGAACGTAAAGGGGTTCCATCTAAGAATGCCACAAAGGTGTCCAAATCAGCAAGGCCACTCCATTGGCGGAGGAGTTTTCCATCGGGTGTTACGATGGCATACGTTGGTAAGGCAACGGTCCCAGTCATGGCCAGTTGGTATTGTTGCATCATTGGTCCTTCGGCATCATCATCGGTATAAAGGCGGAGGAGTACATATTTTTCCTTGAATCGTTTCTCCACAGCGGGTTGAGGAAATACACTGGCCTCCATTTGTCGACAATTGGTACAGGTATAGCCCGTAAAATCAATAAAGACGGGCTTCCCGGTTGTCTTTGCTAACCTAAATGCCTCCGATTTGGCTTTTTCGGCAGGATGGCGGTCATTGCCAATCCATCCATGCACATCCTCAAGCGATGCGGTTTTTGTGGTTGTAGCAGTTTTTTGGGTCGCTACAAAAGCCGGAGGTAAATACGGATCGAAAATTGGAAGTGGGGTCCCATTGATACCCGAAAACAAATAGACCGAAAGCCCCGCAAAAGCCAAGGCTCCCACCCAACGGAAAGGGGAGATACGTTCGCCTACTTGTGCATGAGGCAAGCGTAACCAACCCATTAAAAACAAGGCTGTTAGCAAGAAAACAATCCCTGCCAACACAATGGCCAAAGGACGTGAAAGCCAAAATGTACCTAAAACCAAATCTGCATTCGAGAAAAACTTAATGGCCGCTGCCAATTCCACAAAACCGAGTACCACTTTTACGGTATTCATCCAAGAACCCGATTTGGGCAGGGCAGACAACCAATGCGGAAACATGGCAAACAGGACAAAGGGCAGTGCAAAGGTAATGCTAAACGCCAACATCCCTAAGATGGGCCACGACCAACTGCCTTGTGTGGTGGCTGCCAACAAGCCGCCAACAAAGGGTACTGTACAGGAAAATGAAACCAACGTAAGCGTAAAACCCATAAATATCAATCCCAAATAGCCTTTGTTTTCGTCCCCTTTTTGATTAAAATAATTGAGCAAGCCATTTGGAATGGTGAGTTCATAAAATCCCAATAACGAAAACGCAAATAACATAAACACCACACCAATAAAGAGGTTTACCCACGGGTTTGCTGCAATGGTTTGCGCACCAGCAGCACCTGAAATAGCGGCCATCAACAAACCCAACCCTGTAAAAGTACCAACGATTGCAAAGCCATAAACCAAGGCAGATCGGATGGGATTTTGGGTGCGATGCGTAAAATAAGAAACGGTAAGCGGTATCATGGGAAAAACACATGGAGTGAGCAAAGCCGCAAGTGCTGCACCAATGGCCAAGAGGAGAAAAGCCCATAAACCACCAGATTTGGCCTCTTTCAAGGCATCTGTTGCCATTACTCCACTTCCGCCTCCTTGGTTTTCGTCTGCGCCTTCGCCCAAAGCCGTGCCCTTTTTTCTATTGATCGGGAGGCTCGCGCTAAAACTGGATTGTCGAGGTACACACACAGTGGCACTGCAGATCATGTACTTAATTTTTCCTATCAGATGTACGTCCCCTTCCGCTTCATTTGGAATTCGAAAAAATGCCATAAACTGCGCTTGCTCGGTCCATTGATGCACCTTCGATTTAAAAACGGCATCATATGCTTCTATCCCGCCTAAGGGCCGCAATGCACCTTCCACCTTCGCACCCTTGGGCTGGCTCAGTTCCAATCGGAGTGGATTTCCGGCTGGCGAGTCGGGGGTGTACAGTTTCCAATTCTCAGGAATCATGGCGCTAAAATCCATTTGTAATAACCCACCACGTGCGACCGAGGTATTGGCCAGTTGCCATGTCCAACGGATTTCCGGAACTGGAAGGGGATTTTTGAGCGTATCCGAAAGGGTTAAGTTACGATCCGGCGCTTTGTTCTCCGTATTAAGGCTGGGCGGCGGTATAACTTCTACATTCGTCATCAATAGAATTTTTTTTACGGGCAAACAAATACGGTCATCACACGACATAAACGCCACTTCTGCCGAAAGTGCCTGTATGCCCACAGGCGCATCGGGCGCAATGTGCAGGATACCTTCTATGTATGCGGTTTTATCCCATTGCAGCACATCAGACTCGAAATTGGGGTCATACATTTTTTCTTCGCCCCGTTGTACAAATCCCCCTTTTTGTACAAAAAACGAAGGCAATTTGGTAAACTTTACGGAAAGGGGGCGCCCCGCAGGCGAACCCATTGCATAAACATGCCAGCCCTCTTCGATGTGCCCGATAATCTGAATTCGTACCTCATTTCCTGCCGAAACACGGTATTTTTCTGGTGTAAGTTCCCAAGTAACCACCGACGTTTGCGCGGACAAAAAAGGTACGTGTACCAACCAACTTAGTAACCAAAAAAAGCGCTTCATGTAAACTAGACGGGTTTAAGTAAAAGGTATATAACCCAAGGTATTGAGGATGGTTGCCTGCCTTGTAAATCTTGATAGCTTGTTCTAACAAGCGCTATTCACCCCATGAAAATCGCCAGAAGGTTTGGTGTTGATAAACCACTCCCGGAAGCAAAAAAATAGAGGGGAAAAGGGGTTGATTCGGAGAGTCAGGGAAATACTGGGTTTCCAGACAAATGCCCGCACGTCTGATATAAGGGGTACCGCCACGTCCTTTTTGCGAACCATCCAAAAAATTGCCCGAGTAACACTGTACCGCAGGATAGGTTGTAAAGACATCCAAGGATCGTCCGGAGGTTTTTTCCCGCAATGTAGCAGCCATACAAGGAACGTAAGGCTCTTCCTCCAAAATAAAACAGTGGTCTAATCCACCCGCCCGTTGTAATTGGGGATCCGGTAGATCCATTTTCTTGGCCAGTTTGCGGGGCTTCATAAAATCAAACGGTGTATTGTACACTGGTAGAAAAGAACCATCCGGAACATAGGCTTCGCTCATGGGCAGGTAATGAGAAGCCCTAATAAACAATTTATGGGATTCTATGCCGGTTTTTCCCCCATCCTTTAAGTTAAAATAGGTATGGTTCGTTAGGTTCAGGGGTGTTTCTTGATCGGTAGTTGCTTCATAATGAATTTGGAGTGTTTTGCCGCACAAGGTATAGCGTACCGAAGTCGTTACGTTTCCTGGGTAGCCCTCTGTTCCGTCCTTACATATATAACGAAACACCACACCCGAAGAATGATTGGTTTCAAATGGATATGCATCCCATAAGATGCGGCTCCAGCCCTTTTCACCGCCATGCAGATGATGAAGCCCCGCATTACGTCCTAACTGATACCGTTTTCCACTTTTCCAAAAACGGGCTTCCTTGATTCGTCCGGCAACCCTCCCGATGGTGGCCCCCAAATAAAAGGGATCATGCAAATAGCCCTCTAACGAATCATATCCCAAAACGACATCGCCCATTTCTTGGTTGCAATCGGGCATTTGTATCTGCAACACTGTCGCTCCCCAATTACATAAAGAGACCTCGATACCATAGGGGGAGGTTAACACAAAGCGATGCACCTCCTTTCCATCGGGCAAGGTACCAAAGACTGACGTGGTAAGTCGTTGTTGTCCGTCCATCATTTTTCTGCTTTATTTTTCATTACGCCCCGAAACCCATTTGGTTCTTCATTTGGAATCTTCTTTTCCCCCATTTAGCTTCCTTTAGAACCCTTTTCACCGACCTTTAAAATGATGAAACGCTTCTTTTATCTCTTCCTTTGCATCTGTTGGGTGCCCTTTTCCTTTTCCCAACGCCATTCCGCAAAAGCCGAGCAAACCCTACACCGCGCCTTGATACACCAAAGTGTACACACCCTGACGGAGACCATTGTACACGATATTTTCTCCCCTCCCGTAGCCAGCAGGGTTTATGCCTACACGATGGCCGCATTTTACGAAGGTATTTATCGTCAAGACCCAACGTACCATAGCCTATACGGACAAGTAGGCTCTTTTCCCGAAATGCCACAACCAGAACGGGGGGAAACATATCATTGGCTTTTGGTAGGAACGCAGGCATTTTTTGAAACTGCCGGAAAATTTGTTTTTTCCAGTGCCCTGCTTGCGGAAAAGCGCCAAACGGCCATGGCAGCATTTGAAAACCTAAATATTCCACCCGAAGTAGCTGCACGATCCACCCAGTTGGGCAATGCCATCGCCGCAAAAATAGTGGCATGGTCTAAAACCGATCAATACGCCCAAACCCGCTCCATGCGTCGATACGACATAAAAAAGGGCGAAGACAAATGGCAGCCAACGCCCCCCAATTACATGGCTGCATTAGAGCCGAATTGGAGCAAGATCCGTCCGTTTGTGATGGATTCAAGCGCCCAATTCAGGGTGGAAGGACCGCCCAAGTTTGATATGACGCCCGGTTCTAAATTCCACGAAGAATTGATGCGGGTATATCAAACCACGAAAACCCTGACGGCAGAACAAAAATGGATCGCGGACTTCTGGGATGATAGCCCTGCAACCACACAATATCAGGGGCACTTTGCGATCACCATAAAAAAAATATCCCCGCCCGCTCATTGGATTGGCATTACCGAGATGGCAACCAATGCCAAAAAAAGCTCGCCCGTTCAAACGGCCCAAGCATATTGCTTGGTATCTTTGGCCCTTGCAGATGGCTTTATTGCTGCTTGGGAACAAAAGTATGCCGACGAATTTATTCGTCCAATTACGGTGATTCGAAAATACATAGATCCTGAGTGGCGGCCCATGCTCGAAACCCCGCCCTTTCCCGAACACACCAGTGGTCATAGTGTCATTTCGATGGCTGCAGCGACTGTACTAACCCATTTATTTGGCCATAAATTCCGCTTCACAGACCGATCAGAGGAAAGCTACGGGATCAGACCACGCACCTTTCGTTCTTTTGAGGAGGCCGCTACCGAAGCCGGTATAAGCAGGCTTTATGGTGGCATCCACTATCTACACGCCCTGGTTCTTGGCAAACAGCAAGGTGCATTGGTCGGAAAGAATGTTTACACCCGTATTCAACTGCGAAAGTCCAAATAAGGAGCACCACCAGCCATAATACCGACCGATTCTCGCTACTATTCAGTCGTCGTGTGTTTCATTATTTCCCCCACATTTTTATAAGGGCCATTGCCTTATCTTGCGGTTCCCTACCCACAGATCATCACATACAACCCTAATAACGATGAAAAAAGTTGTTATCGCTTGGCTTTTTTGGGCAATGATAAGCGGCTGTTCGCCCACGTCCGATCCCGACTTACTGCCTGTTAACCTGAACAAGTCCGATCAAGAGCGTTTATTGTTGTTTTATCTTGGAGGATATGCCGCTCCCGAAGGCCAAGACCCAATTAAAGCAGGCATCTTGGTAAAAGATGGAACGTCCTTCTTTATCCGCAAATCTGCCCTTAAAGCCGTTTCGCCGGATGCAGCCGCCCAACTTCCGGCAGATAAAATGGACTGGAACGGCCTAAAATCTTGGGTTGGGGCTACCTATAACCGCGCCAGAAATATTCCTATCTCACTTTCATCTTTTTTGCAGCAAGTAGCCTATAAACAAGGCTTTAAGCTATCAGTCTCAGGCGTAATGACCACTGCCATACGCGATGTGTATGTGCCGGAATCTGCACTCCGAGCAGCACTCGCTTCTTATAAAGAAAATGGTAAAAAGCTTTTGTATCCAGTGGGAACCACCTTTGTTGGCGAACACCGCGAGGAAGGTAACTGGGTAGAAACCACGATAATGAAAAAGCGTCGGGATGGCTTTTGGGATTATTGGGTGTATAATCAAGCAGGTAACTTGGCCGAACAAACACTGGCCAAACCACAAAGTTTGAAATCGCCCGTACAATGTGTAGGCTGTCATTTTGGCTCTCGACAGTTTGAACCCCATAAAAGTTTCCCCAATCCTGCCCCATTAGGAGCAAACGGAACCAAACGGGAGCTATATCTAAATGGCAAAGTGGTTCCAGCGGCTTTGATAACCTATTTTAAGGAACATGCCAAACGCAGCGACACCATCTTAGGTCCCTATGCAACCCTTTTTGTATCCGGACTTTTGGAAAAGCGACAAATCGGCACTGCCTCAGAAGCGGATTTGTCTTTGATTAAATCTTTGGGCTTATAGACTTTTCCCATCATAACATGAAACCTTTCCATGCACCTATTCGCCCGGCGAGAATAGACGAAGTACAGGTCTTAAATAGCTTAATCACGCATTCTACCCGCATATTACAAGCCCCGTATTATACCGACCGGCAATTGGAAGGTGCCATTGGAACAGTATTTGGTGCAGATTCCCAGTTGATTATGGATGGAACCTATTATGTGGTTGAAAATGAGGGATTTATTGTTGCCTGTGGCGGATGGTCTGCCCGAAAAACATTGTTTGGGAGCGACCATGCCACCCATCGCGAAGACGGAGAATGGATGGATCCACTGACCGAGGCTGCTCGGATACGGGCCTTTTTTGTTCATCCGGATTGGGCGCGGATGGGTATAGGTGCGCAATTGTTGGCATGGTGTGAACTAAAGGCGTTTGAAGCTGGGTTCCGTAGGTTTTCCTTGGGCGCCACTTTGGCGGGCGTTCCGCTATATGCACGGTATGGTTATCAAGAGACCGAAAAAATTCGTGTACCCTTACCCAACGGAGAGGAACTTCCGGTGGTATTGATGGAAAAAAACCTTATACGCGAGGCCGTTACGCTTACGCCCTAAGCCTCTTTCGGATTTGCTGTTCGTGACGGTTGAGGTGGATCAAGAAAAAGTCGAGCATTTGCACCAACGATATGTCTCCCGCAATCGGATGCCGAAAACAAGTGGAGGTCACTACTTCGTCTGAAAGCCCCACTAACCACGATTGAAGGTCTCTTCGCTGGGCAAGCCATTCCTCTCGAACGCGATCCCACTCCAAATTCGATGGGATTTTCGCAACTGGGCCGGGGGCCTTTATCCGCACAGGCAATAGATTGCCAAACCGCAGTTTCCACATGCCGATGGAGGATTTAAGGCTTTCCTGGGGGGCCTTTTTGCCAGAGGAAATAAATCGCTGAACCAAAAGCTGAGACATTCTTTCGGATAAATAGAGGTGATACACCACCTCTATCGGCGACCAGGTATCAAGTGCAGGCTTGGCCGTTCGTGCTGCCTCCGGAAAGGTCGTTGCATGATCTAGCAGGGCGAGTGTAGCACGTTCTAAGGCACTTAGTTTTTCTGTAAGTTGGGCTTGGATCATGATTATGGCAGATAAGTGTATTGCTAAATTAATTTTCCGCTTTTTGTTATATCCCACAAACATACAGGTGATGACAATAATGAACTTTATTTGGGTCTAAAAATTGGCCAAAAAGTTCGTTTTAGCGTTGTCGTTATAGCACGTGGGTTTCCGGTAGCTGCTTCATATGCCTCTCTAACTTCCGTTCCGAAAGTATAAAAAAATTCAGGATCAAAAAAGGCCATGTTCAGATTCCTTAGCACTTCTTCAATGGGTGTTTGCCGTTTTATCCACTTTTGGCAGGCTTGTTGCCTAAACCGTATCCCCATAACCAAAAAACCAATAACGGATCCAGATCGGGCATTATATCGGATGCGGATAGATTTGTGTTCGTGCCCATGTTGCCAGAAGATTTCTTGAACCCCCATTGGAACATCGGACGTTACATCCCCATATACCTGATATTCCATATCAAAAAATTTGGCTGAGTTAAAAAATACCCCTTTTTGATACGTGGCTAGCCCTCCGCCCAGAACGGTTCCCACTACTTCTCCGTGCATCTTCCCCGTGTACCAAAGTTGTTCAAGTGGGCGCTGTTCGGGTAACGGATTTTGAAATTCCGCACAATCTCCAACAGCGAAAATATCGGGGAAATTGGTCTTAAAATGGGCATCCACCAACACACCACGATTGGTGTTGATTCCACTTCCGTTCAACCAAGCAATATTGGGCGTCACGCCGATACTAATACAGGCCAACTCGGTAGGTATTTCTTCACTCGTGGTGGTTTCAACCATAGATACACGACCATTCCCGTCTCCATGAAATGCTTTAACCTCAGTATTCAATTGGAGACGAACCCCATTGCGGCGAATTTCTTGATGAACCAATTCCGATTCTTCAGGCGGCAGGATCCGTTCCATATACCGGTTTTCACGAACCAAAAAAGTGATGTGAATTCCTCTTGTGTGTAGCATTTCCGCCAATTCGATCCCAATCAATCCCCCTCCGATCACAACTGCATTACGGATATTGCGGGTATTTTCCTCTAACAGCGCCAAATCGTTCATCCCATAGAATCCTTGTATGCCATCAAGGGTTTTGCCCGGCCAATTTGCCATCAGTGGCTTAGAACCGGATGCAATGACCAATTGGTCAAAGACAACGCTACGGCCATCTGCCAGAAAGAGTTTCCGATCTTCTGCTTGAAGAGACACAACATCGCCCTTGATGAGGGAAATTCGGTTTTTTTCCCAGAATCCATCCTCATAAGGTTTGGTATCTTCAAATTGGAGATGTCCCATGTACAGATACATCAAAGCCGTTCTTGCATAGAAATAATCTGTCTCATTACCAATAACGGTTATCTTAATGTCGGGGTTTTGCTTCCGAATATACCGCGCGGTGGTAATTCCGGAAATTCCATTGCCAATAATAAAAACGTGCTTCATAGGAGGAGGTTTTCGGGGGGTGGGTTTTAAAGTACGATGATTTTAAAATCGTTTTGTTACAGGATCCTAAAAATTGAGCCATCAGAATTTTCACAAAAGGCGTATTGCCCAAATCCGGGGTATTTTGGAGATTTCCCATACCGAAATTGAACCTTTTTTTGTTTCAGAACGATTCTTTTTACAATCTTGACCCCCACGAGGATGGGTAAAAACTATATTTTTAGCATTATACCCTAAAACCGAAGGCCGGAAACGAGCCTTTTTTTATGAGAACAGTTTTTAGAAAGCGCTTTCTGACATTGGCGATAGCGGTTTGGTGCAAAACAACCTTTTATATCCTGTATAAACATGACACATTTCGGAAAAGACACCCATGGTGAACGGTCGCACACCTGTGGTAGTTTAACCCTCGCAGAAGTAGGCAAAACCGTTACCCTCAAAGGCTGGGTGGATACACGCCGCGATTTAGGGGGTGTTATTTTTATTGATCTTAGAGACCGATTTGGGCTGACACAAGTCGTCTTTTCCCCACAAGATAACCAAACCGCTCATGCCGCCGCCGAGGCACTCCGTAGCGAATTTGTGGTCTCGGTTCAGGGCGTCGTACAGGAGCGGGATGCCGAAAACGTAAACCCGAAACTTCCTACCGGACAAATTGAGATACGGGTACATGACCTGATCATCCTGAATGCTTCCGATCCGGTACCGTTTTCCCTCTCGGCCCACGAAGAAAAATCTGGCAAAGTAAATGAAGAATTGCGTTTGCGGTATCGTTATTTAGACATGCGGCGTCTTGGATTACAACAAAACCTTATCCTTCGACACAAACTATACCAAATTACCCGCCGCCACTTTTCAGATAATGATTTTGTAGAAGTGGAAACCCCCGTCTTGATGAAATCCACACCGGAAGGAGCCCGTGATTACTTGGTGCCAAGTCGGGTACACCCTGGACACTTTTTTGCGCTCCCGCAATCTCCACAAACCTACAAGCAAATTCTAATGGTGGCTGGGATGGACCGCTACTTCCAGATTACCAAGTGTTTCCGTGACGAAGACCTACGCGCAGACCGTCAGCCTGAATTCACACAAATAGACGTTGAGATGACCTTTGCGACCGAAGCATCGGTTCAACGGATCATTGAAGGGTTGATGGTGAAGGTTTGGCAGGAACTAAAAGGCGTTACACTGCAAACACCCTTCCGAAGAATGACCTACGATGCTGCAATTCGGACTTATGGGGTTGATAAACCGGATTTACGCTTTGGCTTGCCGCTTTTTGATCTGAGTACAGCCTTTAATGGTTCTCCTTTCCGGATTTTCAATCAGGTTTTAGAGAACAAAGGTGCCATTGTTGGGATTTTGGTTCCCGGCGAAAGCGAGCGTGGCCGTGCGTGGTTGGATAAAATGGACAAAGATGTGGCCCGAAAAAAATTAGGTGCCGCCGGATTGATCTACTTCAAGTGGCAACAAGACAACACCATTTATTCTTCCATAAAAGCGGAGGTACTACCAACGGAATTTGTTAAAAAAGGTTTAGAAGCAATCGGTGCACAAAAAGGTGACCTGGTCTTTATTTTGGCAGGTCCGCAGCCCAAGGTCTTTGAGCAAATGGGCGGGCTACGGTTGGCCTTGGCCAACGAATTGAACCTAATTCCCGACGGTGAAGCATGGGAATTCCTTTGGGTAACCGATTTTCCACTCGTGGAGCGCGACCCAAACAGCACCGAGGATCGTTGGTATGCCATGCACCACCCGTTTACATCGCCCAATCCGGACGACCTACCACTTATGAAAACAGATCCTGGCAAGGTTCGGGCACGTGCTTATGACATCGTCTTGAATGGCTTCGAGATTGGAGGCGGCTCTATTCGGATTCACAACCGCGAAGTACAACAACAAATGTTTGAATTACTGGGCATTGACGCCGAGGAAGCCCAAGCCCGTTTCGGATTTTTATTGGACGCTTTCCGTTTTGGTGCACCACCTCACGGCGGTGTCGCACTCGGCTTAGACCGTATGGTGATGCTGCTTACGGGTTCTCCCTCCTTGCGTGATGTGATCGCGTTTCCCAAAACGGCATCAGCCCAAGAATTGATGGTACAATCCCCAGATTCGGTGGACGATCATCAATTGGAAGAGTTACATATTCGGATCGTGATGCCAGAGTCAAAAAAATAATCAACAAAAACATATTAATTTGCAATAGGTCTTTACGTTTGTATAGACCTATTTCTTTATTCTATGATATATTTACCATATTTTAAAAAGCCCGTATGTACAAGTCGAACAGAAAGCGTTTTTTGTAAATTGATTCCAGTAACCAATAACCCTTTTTTAACCTTTGCGTATGGAAAACCTTTCTCCAGAAACCGGAAAGTGTCCGGTTGTACACCACACACCCAAAGTCCGTATGTCTGGAACCAGCAATCGTGACTGGTGGCCAAATCAATTAAAACTGAACATCTTACGTCAACATACGGCCGCTTCCAACCCGATGGACCCCGACTTTGATTACGCAGAAGCGTTCAAAGGCTTAGATTTGACAGCCGTTAAGCAAGATATTTTTGCCTTGATGACGGATTCACAAGACTGGTGGCCAGCAGATTATGGACATTATGGCCCTTTCTTTATCCGCATGGCCTGGCATAGCGCTGGCACCTACCGCGTAGGCGATGGACGTGGTGGTGCAGGTTCTGGTACACAACGCTTTGCCCCATTGAATAGTTGGCCGGATAATGCCAACTTAGACAAAGCCCGGATGTTGCTTTGGCCCATTAAACAAAAATATGGGCACAAACTCTCATGGGCCGACCTCATGATTTTGGCAGGAAACTGCGCCCTTGAGTCTATGGGATTCAAAACATTTGGCTTTGCAGGTGGACGTGAAGATGTTTGGGAACCCGAAGAAGATATTTATTGGGGATCCGAGTCTGAATGGCTGGGAGATAAACGCTATTCGGGTGATCGCAATCTCGAAAATCCGCTTGGAGCCGTTCAAATGGGTCTGATTTATGTAAATCCGGAAGGACCACATGGCAATCCCGATCCTATTGCTGCTGCACGAGACATCCGCGAAACCTTTGCCCGCATGGCCATGAACGATGAAGAAACCGTGGCACTTATTGCGGGAGGACACACCTTTGGTAAAACCCACGGCGCGGCAGATCCGGGAAAATATGTTGGTCGTGAACCAGCCGGAGCCAATATCGAAGAACAAAGCTTGGGTTGGCGCAATACATATGGAAAAGGCAATGCCGAAGACACCATCACAAGTGGCTTAGAAGGGGCCTGGACAACCACACCAACCCGCTGGAGCAATAACTTTTTCTGGAATTTATTCGGCTACGAGTGGGAACTAACCAAAAGCCCTGCTGGAGCACATCAATGGATTCCCAAACACGGGCAAGGGGCTAATACTGTTCCAGATGCCCACATTTCGGACAAACGCCATGCGCCCATTATGCTTACCACTGACCTTTCCTTACGGTTTGACCCCGAGTACGAGAAAATATCCCGTCGGTTTTTTGAACATCCGGATGAATTTGCGGATGCCTTTGCCCGTGCATGGTTCAAACTTACCCACCGAGATATGGGGCCAAAATCCCGCTACCTTGGCCCGGAAGTACCTGACGAAGACCTCGTCTGGCAAGATCCAATTCCCGCAATAAACCATCCAATAATTGAAGATGCAGATATTGCTGGACTCAAATCACAACTCTTGAATTCGGGTCTTTCTGTCTCGGAATTGGTCGCAACTGCATGGGCTTCTGCTTCTACTTTCCGGGGTTCCGACAAACGCGGCGGCGCAAATGGCGCAAGAATCCGTTTCGTGCCACAGAAGTCGTGGGAAGTCAATAATCCTGTACAATTAGAAAAAGTGCTGGATGTTCTGGGTGGTATTCAAGCCGCATTTAATGAGGCGCAAACAGATGGTAAACAAGTTTCCTTGGCCGATCTCATCGTCTTGGGTGGCTGTGCGGCCATCGAAAAAGCCGCTGCCGATGCAGGCTTCCCTGTTTCAGTCCCCTTTACTCCAGGCAGAGCAGACGCCTCGCAAGAGCAAACAGATGTCGTATCTTTCGAGGTAATGGAACCCAATGCCGATGCTTTCCGTAATTTCGCAAAAACCGCCTTTGCGCCCATTGCCGAAGAGATGCTGGTGGACAAAGCCCAATTACTAACCCTCACAGCTCCCGAAATGACGGTATTGCTCGGCGGTTTAAGAGCCATTAATATCAATACAGACGGATCACAAAATGGCGTTCTCACCCAACGCCCCGGCGTTTTGTCTAATGATTTCTTTGTCAATCTTTTAGACATTCAGACCGCTTGGCAACCCAATAATGCCGAAAACACTGCTTTTACAGGACATGACCGCGTTACCGGCGAAACCAAGTGGACGGCTACCCGCGCAGATCTGGTCTTTGGTGCTAATACCGAACTTCGTGCGTTGGTAGAGGTCTATGCCTGTGCTGATGGACAGGCCAAATTTGTACGAGATTTTGTTTCCGCTTGGAATAAAGTCATGAACTTAGACCGCTTCGACTTGACCTAACCTGCGTTTAGAGGTGAGTACAGAAGGTGATCTCAGCGAGATCACCTTCTGTTGTATTGGGAAACGCATCATCGTATCACTACTCAGATACAATTAGACTTATTGTAGAGGCTTTGTTCGCCACATCTGTCAGCCCAAAAGCACTCATCGCATTGATCAACGGGAACAGGGTTTCGCCATAACTTGTAATAGAGTACGCTACTCTCAGGGGCACTTCGGCATAAATTTTTCGGACGATCAGTCCATCTCCTTCTAATTCCCACAGTTGCAACCTCGCGGAATCATACAATACAATCGGCTTTCATTTCCCACCGATCAGGTTCAGACAATGGGTTACGGGGCACTGATTGGGATTAATGTCTTTATTTTTCTCATCCAGATTTTGTTCGTTTAGAGATGGCATCTCTTGAAAAAGTGGTATTTCAATAAATGCGCAACCCGTTATGATTGCAATCTTGTTCCATATTAACCCAAAGAATAAAGCAACGTGTATCCAGATGAGCCGTCACCCCGTCGGCCCTGTCTCTGGATACCCGTTGCTTAACCGGGTATGGCTAGTTGATCGGTTACTTATTTATTCATGAGGATGTGCAAACCCCATTTGTGTTAGGTTTTCAGTAATTTCCTCCAGAATGGCTGGATCATCAATGGTTGCGGGTACTTTGTATTCCTCGCCATCTGCAATTTTTTTGATAGTTCCTCGCAAGATTTTACCGGATCGGGTTTTGGGCAGACGCTTCACCACAGTCGCCAGTTTAAAGGCAGCAACTGGCCCAATTTTTTCGCGGACCAATTTCACCAATTCAGGAACGATCACTTCAGCCGGACGCATCACACCTGCTTTTAAGACCACCATTCCCATCGGAACTTCCCCTTTCAGGTCGTCTTTTACGCCAAATACGGCGCATTCCGCCACATCAGGATGCGACGCCAAGACCTCTTCCATCGCACCTGTGGAAAGTCTGTGCCCCGCCACGTTAATGATGTCATCTATCCGGCTCATAATCCACAGATAGCCCTCTTCGTCTATGTACCCGGCATCACCTGTTAGATAATAACCGTCGTACATCGTCATATACGAATTCACAAATCGAGCATCATTGTTCCATAGGGTAGGCAGGCATCCGGGCGGCATGGGAAGTTTCACGACCACATTGCCGATGTCATTCACCTCTTTTTGATTACCAGAAATATCCAGCACCTGCACATCATATCCCGGAACAGGCTTCGTTGCCGATCCCGGACGGATTTCAAATTGTTCGATCCCCAAGCAATTGGCCGAAATAGGCCATCCAGTTTCGGTTTGCCACCAATGATCAATTACCGGAACCTTTAATTTGTCCATAGACCAAATCAAAGTATCCGGATCGCACCGTTCTCCTGCCAAGAAAAGCGTCCGAAAGTGGCTAAGGTCGTATTTTTCTAGATAGGAAGCATTGGGATCCTCCCGTTTGATCGCACGAATGGCGGTTGGGGCCGTAAACAAGACCGATACATTATGGTCGGCGATTACCCGCCAAAAAGCACCGGGGTCCGGCGTCCCTACGGGTTTTCCTTCAAACACCACCGTGGTACTCCCATTTAGCAGCGGCCCATATACTATATAAGAGTGCCCTACTACCCAGCCCACATCCGAGGCGGCCCAGAACACTTCGCCGGGCTGCACATTATAAATGTACTTCATGCTCCACTGTAAGGCAACCATATGGCCGCCATTATCGCGGACAATCCCTTTCGGAATTCCGGTAGTGCCACTCGTATAAAGGATATACAGCGGATCGGTAGCCGCAACCGGAACACAGTCTGCGGGCTGGGCATTTTCACAAGCCTCCTCAAAATCCACATCACGTCCATCATGCATTTCGGCCTGCAATTGGGGGCGTTGCAGGATTAGACAAGCGGTTGGTTTGTGGGTAGAAAGGGATATGGCTTCATCGAGCAAGGGTTTATAAGCAATCACTCGCTGGACTTCGATGCCACAACTGGCCGAAACAATGGCCTTTGGCTTGGCATCATCTATCCGTGTCGCTAACTCATTGGCCGCAAAACCACCAAACACCACCGAGTGGATCGCACCAATCCGGGCACAAGCCAGCATTGCCATAACGGCTTCAGGGACCATTGGCATATAAATCAAGACCCGATCGCCTTTTTCCACACCCAATGCGCCAAGTGCGCCAGCCAATTTTGCCACCCGATCTCTTAATTCGCGATAGGTATATGTTTTTTTAGCGTTTGTAACCGGACTGTCATAAATCAAAGCAGCCTGATCGGCACGCCCACTTTCTATATGTCGGTCTAATGCATTGTAACAGGTATTTGTTTTTGCCCCATCGAACCATTTATAAAACGGTGGGTTCATGCGATTTAACACACGATCCCACTTTTTATACCAATGAATGCTTTCTGCAGCTTCGCCCCAAAAACCATCAGGGTCTTGGATGGAGCAATCATATATAGCTTGATAACTCATAACATCAACGGTTTAGCACAAAAAAAGAGGCAGCATTACCGGGGTGCGATCACCTTATGGTATAACTGCCTCCCCCCTGCATTGAATATATCTGTTTTGCAAAAAAAAATGGGCGGTTATAAAACCGTTGGATTTGAATTTACAACCGCCTTTTCCCCTGCATTGAATTTCTGGTAGTGCAATTCAGGTTAGAAAAATACAGTGGTGGAGAGATATTGTTATCGAGACGCCAAACTCACCACCACCATCCCCTGCATTGAATTTGTGCCTTGCGGCAGCGCAAACCACCGCAAGACAAAGGCCCGAATCAGCCTTCTTCGGTGTATTCACCCGTCAGGGAGTAATACCCAAACAAGACCAAACTTCCCACAATGATCGGCGTGAGCACCAGAAGAATGATCCATCCGAAGATCACGTCGTCCATTGTTTCCCCGCCAATGCGCTTAAAACTGTCAATGATGCGGTCGTACCCGGCATATAGACCCAGAGCTATCCAGACGACACCGAGGACTTTTTTAATCATATCCATGGTTTTTCTCCAATTTAATTAGGTTTAACGTAAACAGAGACTGATCGCAGATCACTCTTCATCAACTGCTTTGTTGGATAAATAGAGGGTACCAATTACCAGACACACCCCTGCAATAATTATCGGATACCATAATCCGGCGAGATACGGCATAGCGGTTCCAGCCGTTTTTGCTTGTGTAACCAAAGCTGTTCCGATGAATGGCATCAACCCACCAAAGATACCGTTTCCGATGTGGTAAGGCAGCGACATCGAGGTATAACGGATGCGTGTGGGGAACAATTCAACCAAGAACGCAGCAATCGGTCCATACACCATTGTTACGTAAATAACCTGAATAAGGATCAGGAAAACGAGTGTCCACTGTTGTCCGGAAGGCAATGTAACCGCTTTTTTCACAACGGGTTTATCGGCTGTTGTACTGCCTACTGGCGTGGTGGTAGTGGTGGTTTCTTTGAATTTGGTTCCGTCGGTATAGGAACGGGTGACCACTTTTTTCTCGACTTTATTACCGTTTGCGGCAGTCGAATTGGTGACATCTGTTTTCTCACTGCCTTCGACGGCGGTTTTCTTGGTAAGGTCGGCTGTATCGTACATCATGGTATAGATTGGACGATAGGAGATAATGGCAAGCAACATCCCAGCCATCATAATCCATTTCCGTCCAATTTTATCCGAAAGCCATCCAAACAGAATAAAGAATCCCGTCCCTAATGCGAGGGCATAGATCAAAACCCATGAGGCCTGTGCTGTATCAAGCGCCATGGTGTTTTGCATGAATGAGAGTGCATAGAACTGGCCCGTGTACCAGACAACGCCCTGCCCCATCACCGCACCCAAAAGCGCAAGCAAAACCATTTTCATGTTTTCTTTCTTGGTGAAAGACTCTTTCAGCGGGTTTGTGGAAATTTTTCCTTCGGCCTTGATCTTAGTAAACGCTGGTGATTCAGCCATTTTCAGGCGGATATAGATCGAAACCCCAACCAATAAGATCGAAATCCAGAAAGGAATTCGCCATCCCCAATCTTCAAACTCTTCCACACCCAGTGCATTCCGACACGTAAGAATCACGCCCAAAGAAAGAAAAAGTCCCAGTGTGGCCGTGGTTTGGATCCAAGAGGTATATAAACCCCTTTTTCCAACTGGTGCGTGTTCGGCCACGTAGGTTGCAGCGCCTCCGTATTCGCCTCCCAGTGCCAAGCCTTGAATCAGGCGAAGGAGTAACACAATAATGGGCGCAGCCATTCCAATGGATTCATATCCGGGAACGAGGCCAATCAAGAAGGTTGATCCACCCATGAGAACAAGGGTTACAAGAAAGGTATATTTCCGACCAACAATATCGCCAAGCCGCCCAAAGACAAGGGCACCAAACGGGCGCACTACAAATCCGGCTGCAAAAACGGCAAGTGCAGATAACAAAGCAGCTGTAGGATTTCCTTTAGGGAAGAACTGTGTCGAGATAATGGCTGCCAACGAGCCAAAGATATAAAAGTCGTACCATTCAATTAGGGTTCCTACTGAAGAGGCCCCAATAACAGTGGTTATGCCTTGACGGCTCTGTGGAGAAGAGGACATAAGTTTATGAATTTAGGATGAAAAAAGTGTTTGTTTTAGGAAATTATATTTAGGAAAACAAGGCATTTCAGAAGAACACGTAAGCAGCAGCTAAAAGGCGCATATTCATAACAGCTCCATCGTTTGCATTATTGCTCACAACGGTCGGCGCACCTTTGGCATCTCGGCCTGAACCATATTCTGCATTGGTGAAGTCTGCTTCGAGGGCCAACCGGAGCTTGCCAGCATTGTGTACAATGCGTGGAGAGACTCGCCAAACATTGAGAATATTACTTCCGCGTGCATTGGTAAAGTCCTTGGTTGAGTTTGAGACCAAGTCTTCGGATGCACCGCTATTAACCAAATAGCCTGCAAAAAGGCCAACAGAAGTGGGTTTCTTGGTTTGTACGTCCACCCAAGCCGTTGTGGTATTTAGGGCAGTATAGGTCACAGCACTATTTACCGTTTCTTTTACCCAACCACCAACAGAGAGGTGGTCGCTCATATCGCCTCCATATGCACCCTTGGCCATAAAGGTCACCTTCTTGTTGTCTAATTTTAGATAGACATCTGCCGCACCAGTCGAGATATTATCTGCCAAGTTTGCAGGACGAAGGGTTTTGTGCATTACGTCTGCCCCAAGAGTCAGGTCGCCAGATTTTGCCTGAAAACCCAAAACAGCCGCAGGTAGTACTGCTCTTTGTTGTGCTTTACGACCCAAGCCTACCGTTTCAAAAACATCTCGTTGTTGCATCAACGTTCCTACTAATTTGAAGTTTGCACTTGGTTTTAGCGCTAACTGGATCTGCGGATTGCGAGAGAAGGGCTGCATTGGCGCACCCGTATTGAAGTTTACCGTTCCCGGAAACACACTTCCGAACAATGGTGACCATGTCTGACCGATCAGTACTTCTTTTTTCTTCCATTCCATCTTGGCCCAAGCATGGCGCAAGACGTAATGGCTGATGGTGGCGTCGGAGGCGCCAAAAAAGTCACCTTCAAAATAACCGGATACCTTTGCTCCCATTGCATCGGGCGCAGCGATTTTCCCGAAAAGACGGGTTTGGAACATGGCAAATAACAAATTTGCATTGGCATTTTGGTCTTCATTGTTGCTCATGCTTTTTGCAGCAGGGTATAACAGCAAATGACCTTCCCGTGCCGACGCTACCTGACGGCTATCCAATATGCCATCAAACTTAACAAAACCACCGAGTGTTACACCCGGCTGCTGGGCAGACAAGATGGGTAGCGTGAGCCACATCAACATGAAAAAAGAAAGAAGCCTCTTCTGGGCAAATAGCTTTGGGAACATGATGGATCCTCTTTTGTTTTGAGGATACAACAAAAGGGTAGCGCTCCTGCCACATTAAGAGCGGTCTTTTGGTGTATCGTTATTGTTGAAAGGGCGGCTTGCATGGTTTCGTTGCCACACTTTTTCCATGCAAGTCGTTTTTTTATTTTCTGTGGTTAAAGAAGCCCGCTCATTTGCCACAACAAACGGGCTTCGTATTACATCACCACCGTTTTTAACGCCATTCGGTCTTATTTATTGGCTCGATTCTCAATGAGGTCTTCCACCACACCAGGGTCTGCAAGGGTGGAGGTGTCGCCCAAATTGGAGAATTCATTTTCTGCCACTTTCCTAAGAATCCGTCGCATAATTTTACCCGAACGTGTTTTAGGAAGACCGGGAGCCCATTGCAAAAGGTCAATCGTCGCAATCGGTCCAATTTCTTTACGGACCCAACCAATTAATTCTTTTTTAAGTGCATCGGAAGGATCAGCGTCCGCATTTAGTGTCACATAGGCATAGATTCCTTGCCCCTTGATGTCGTGTGGATAACCGACAACGGCTGCCTCGGCAACCAATGGATGGGCGACCAATGCGCTTTCCAATTCAGCCGTCCCAATTCGGTGTCCCGACACGTTCAACACATCATCCACCCGCCCGGTAATCCAGTAGTACCCGTCCTCATCTCGGCGGCATCCGTCTCCGGTGAAATACATGCCGGGGTACATCGCGAAGTAGGTTTGGATAAAGCGCTCGTGATCTTTATAAACCGTTCTCATTTGGCCGGGCCAGCTATCTAATATCACTAGATTTCCAGAGGTTGCGCCTTCCAAAATGGTACCCTTTTCATCCACTAAGGCCGGACGCACACCCGGAAGCGGCCGTGTAGCCGAACCAGGCTTAAGGGGTGTTGCACCGGAAAGCGGAGAAATTAGAATGCCGCCCGTCTCGGTTTGCCACCATGTATCGACAATCGGACAGCGCTCATCACCTACGGTACGGTAATACCATAACCAAGCTTCAGGGTTGATGGGCTCGCCTACGGAACCCAGCAAGCGGAGACTGGAACGACTCGTTTTCTTGACGGGTTCGTCGCCCAGACGCATAAGAGCACGTATGGCCGTGGGTGCTGTATAAAAAATAGTAACCTTATGTTTATCAACTACTTCCCAAAATCGCGAGGCATCTGGATAATTCGGAATGCCTTCAAAAATGAGGGAAGTAGCACCATTGGCAAGCGGGCCATAAACAATGTAGGAGTGTCCGGTAATCCATCCCACATCTGCTGTACACCAATAAATATCCCCGTCTTTATAATCAAAGACCATTTCATGGGTGTAGGAAGCATATGTTAGATAGCCGCCGGAAGTATGTAATACCCCTTTGGGTTTTCCGGTAGAGCCAGATGTATAAAGAATAAAAAGCGGGTCTTCAGCATCCATCACTTCAGGTTCGCATAGAGGATCGGCTTTGGCCATCTCTTCGTGCCACCACAAGTCCCGCCCAGCCTCCATGTGAACGTCGGCTTCGGTACGGTGAAACACAAGTACTTTTTGAACCGAAGGACATTTTTCGAGTGCAATATCCACATTTTTCTTAAGCGGGACCACCTTCGCTCCTCGTAGCCCCACATTGGCTGTAATCACCACAGAGCTATCACAGTCCTGAATTCGGCCAGCGATGGAATCCGGCGCAAACCCACCAAATACTACCGAGTGAACCGCCCCAATCCGTGCACAAGCCAACATCGCATAGGCTGCTTCGGGAATCATCGGCATATAGATGGTAACACGGTCTCCTTTTTTTACTCCTAATGATTTCAGCACATTGCCTAACTTAGAAACCTGTTCGTGTGCTTCTCGATACGTGATGCTTTGGGCAGGGTCATTAGGGCTATCCGGCTCATAGATAAAAGCTACCTGATCCCCCCTTTCTGCTAAATGTCGATCTAAGCAGTTGTACGACACATTTAATTTTGCATTTTCGTACCAACGAATTTGTACATCACCTTCATATGAAGTGTTTTTCACTTTTGTCCACGGGGAAATCCAATCAATACGTTGCGCCACGTCACCCCAAAAAGCCTCTGGATCTGATACAGACTTGTCATATAAATCCTCATATACCGTCATTGAAGAGACATGAGCGGCTTCACTATAGGCCGGGGCGGGGCTGAATACCATTTCATCTGCCATATTGTTACTCCTTATATTACCATTTGGCAATTTATTAACTTCATCCTTTTTGGCGTGGTGCAATGATTTTAAGGCTTCGACCAAATGCAAACGCTTTCACTGATGAAAAACTATGGCAAATAAAACCCTCATGCAAGTCATCACCTCATAAATCGGGTTAGATGTGGCACTTTTTTTTAAAATATATTACCTGATAGTAATATTCAAAACTACCGATTGCCTTTTTTGAAATTCAGTTGAAGCAAGCTGGTGTTTATAAGGACTTTAACACTTAAAATCAGACAAACGGCAGATAATCCAAGGCGAGCGGTAACTAAATGACATGAATAGCAACACCTGATAAAGCAGGAAACCCAATAAACATTGCCATAAATAGGGTGCTAAGAAACGACAGACGTTATTCGGCAGACTTGGCGCGTAGTCCAAACACGGTCGCAGGGACGGGCTTCGCTTTCAACATGAAAACAATCTATGGGACAACCAAAAAAGGCCAGCCAAAAGACTAACCTTTAAGATAAGTTGAGATCATCTGCCCAATTTTCTACCCCTAAATGGATGACCGCCATATAGCAACAAAACAGACACTAACGACCGTAAAGCAAATATTTTACTTTCCGGTGACCGATAGCGAGGCCAGGCTTTCATTCCCTGCGGTATCTAATGCCCGAATGTGGTAATAGCCTTTTTCGGGCGGCTTAAGATCTACCCATTCTGAAGTGCTGGGGTCGGTTTCTGCGACCAATTGATAAATCCCAGTTGGTAATCCTGACGTTCGATAAATCCGATAACGGGCTAAGTCTGTAGTTGGTAATTTTTCCCAACGGATACGAACCCCTTTGGCCTCCACGCGAGATTGCACATTTTGAACAACTGGCGGTGGTACATTGTCTTTCAAGGTAATGGCTTGCGAGACCGTTGGCTTGCTCGCATTGTTCGCAGCATCCACAGCGATAACATAATAGGTGTACGTTTCTCCTATAATAACGGCTTCATCACGGAACGGGAAAGCCTGACGATGAACACGCTGAAGAGATTTAAGCGGGCCATTCCCATTTTGGCGAAACAATTCGTAGTGGGCCACATCCGGTGAAAGAGAAGCCCCATAAGAAACGGAGATATAGCGCCCATCTATGTTTTCTGCGGTTATTTGCAAGGGTGAAGCAGGAGGCGTAAGGTCTTTGATGTCTAATACCACGCGGGCAGAATCACTAAAATTCTGCTTTTTATCCATTGCTGTTACCACATATTCATATTGTACCCCTTCCGATAAGTGGCCTTTAGCAAGGTCTTCATCCACAAATTGATTGCCTACAAAGTTCCGAGAAGTAAGTTGAGAAAAAAGCTCAGGTGGAGTTTTCACTTGTCGTCGCAGGAGTACATAAGCGAGCAAGTCCTCGGTCTGTGCGGGAATTTGCCAAAAAAGATTAATTTTCCGGTCTGGCGAAACGGCTGCTTTCAAGTTTTGAGGCGGCGGAGGCGGTGTTTTATCCAAACCCTCGGCCATTACGGCATTGCTTTGTTTGCTTTCATTTCCGGAAGCATCCACCACTGTCACCCGATAATAATACGTCGTACCCGCTTTAAGGGTTTTATCGGTATAAACCGTTTGAAGTGGTCCTAACATTTTATCATTCATCCGCACAAAATTCTTTTCGATATTAGTGCTCCGATAGACAAAATAACCTGCCAATTGTGGATCGGTGCTACTGGGAAAGGTAACGGTTGCTTCATTACCTTTTTTAGAGACCACCACTTTCACTTGTTCTAATACCTCTGGCGGTGCATTGTCCTTGAGTGCTAAAGGAAAAACATTGCTCCCTGCACTTTGGGTTCCTGCGACATTTACGGCCACCACCTGAAAGCGAAGCATTTGCGTCATTCCTGTTTCTGAATAGATAAAAGCGTGGCGCGTCTGATTTGCATCACGCATTAACCAAGCATCTTGTATGGCAACAAACTTACCATTTTCGGCCTGTCGTTGTACTTCAAATCGCACCACTTGATCGGCCATATCATCGGTAGATTGAGGAAAATCCCACTTTAGGGTTATACGGGGGCCTTCGTGCGTAGCCGACAAGTTTTCGGGGGCTGGTGGAATTTCGGGATGGATGTGAACAATCCCGGTCATCGCTTGGCCTCTTGGTTCACCTTGCCCATTTACCCACTCCACTTTATAGGTTGCAGTTTCTCCGTTTGGGGCTTTTTCATCCACAAATAATTGCCCAAGTGCCAGACCCAACTCTGGCAGCGCATAGCCATATAATTTTGCCCGAAACCGATCTGCTTGTAAACGCAAGAACACGGCTTGCGGATCGGTTTCGTCTAATTGTTTTCGGAAGCCCTCGAAGGCCAAACCCATTTTTGCGACCAATTCCGCACCCGAAGTAACCGACGCAATTGGAGACTCGGTGAGTTGTAAAAAGACTCCGTTACCGGTTTTTCGGTAAACATGGTATTGTTCGTCTTGCCGAGGCGCTCGCTCTAACCACACAAAAACCTTATTTCCTGTTGCATCCGGCACCAACCGCAACTGAGAGAATGCCGGAATCGCTGTCAGCAAATACAGATAAACAATGATTCTTTTCATCATCATGCAAGATTATTGTTCAATAGGGATAGAGAAGGTACGGGTTAGGCCAAGCGGATTGGAAACCGTGACCTCGATTTCTCCCGGTATAAAATCCTTGTTTATGTTCAATGGAACGGTAAAGGTTTTGGTATCCACCTCGTTCGGTGCAAGCTGGCCTACCCAAGTTTGTTTCGAAAACGTCCGATATGTTTGTGCGCTTAATTGCCCCAGATTATTGAGTTTTCGGTAAACAAACACATACGACAGCCGACCATTCACGCCAGACTCTTCGTCTTTAAGTTCCAAAGACACCTGAAGCACTTTGGCACGTGCATCCCAAACCGTTCTTCCTTCTCCTAAAACAGGCGGTGAGGCGTCCTGCTTAAGAAGAATTGGGCCTACGACCGAGAGGCCGGACGTTTTCTTGTGCCCATTCAACGTGCGGAAGGATACATAATAAGAATCAAAACCCAACCTCTCTGTTTCTGGAATTACAAACCTGCCAAAGTCCCCGCGATCACAGTCTATCTTTCCCCAAGCCCGAACATCTGCCAAGCCAACATTTGTCCCGATGGCGTACTCGCAGGCTTCAACACCCGTTTCTTTATCTTCGCTGGCTTCTGTGGTGATAAAAACTACTTGACTCAAGCCATGACTCATGCTCCGAAAGGCGCGAATTATCGGGGCAAGCGGTCGGGTAGGATCTGGTGTTTCACCTAAGTTAACAACCATAGCAGGGCTGCGTCTTCCAAAAAAGTCTTCCGAAAAGACCAATAAGCGTGTGTCGGCATAGGGAATCGTGTTCTGAATATTGAGCGTCATTGTCTCGCCCTCAAGACGATCCACATAGCGCACCGGCGGATCTAGGTACCAGAATTGCGCCATATTCCGACCCGCCAAGGCATCGGCAATCACCCCAGCAGAATCCCGCCTGCTGGTCACAACATACCCATACCGCCGGATAACGTCTCGCGGATTAGAAATCTCCACTTGGTACTGTGTGTATAAATAAGGAGCCGTTCCACGCCTTGCATAGTTGTTTAACTCAGCTTCTTCCACCTGTGGGAAGATTACGGGATCTGGCATGGATACATCTTCGGCACCTGCACGGTTATTCTCGAAACGAATAAGGGCCGGAGACTTGGGCGGGCTTAGGTCTAACCGCACGGGCATTGGGAGATAATTAACTGCTTGTAGTCCTTGCCCATTCTCTGCCACTACACTAAAATAGTAGTTTCGGTCTTCTTGTAGGTTCAGACCACTTGCCTCACCCAAAATCGTCGAGGTATTGCGGGTACGGTCTATCACCCCAATGAGTGGTTGCCACGGCTGTATATCGGTTTGGCCATAGGCAGATCCAATGGCATACGAAAAAGACTTGATGTCGGACTCCAAGTCGGATGCCGAAATGGACAACGTCACGCGATGTGGCTTATTTACCCAAATAGGCGTAACGCCTGTTTCGGGATCGAGTACCCCATTTTTTTGCGGAACTTCTGGCCCTGCAACAATCCTTGCCGCTCCAATGGTTGGTGGTGTATAATCTTGGGAAACCAAATTGCCGTTTCCAGTGGGAACTACAACTCCCAAATGCAACATATTCGGATTAGCCACAACCCCTTCTTCGCTCACGTCCACATTAAACGAAACAGTGCGCCTCGTCACATTCCCTGCTGGCCCACGCGCCTGAAGGGTAACGTTAAGTGTTTGGACTTTTTCGCTTTCCAACAAACGAACGGTCTCAAAGTTCTGCGAAGTATTCTTGCCTACGCTCAGCATCACTTGCTCTGGCAGATAAGAAGCCGCCACATTGATAGCAGGTGCAAATATAGCCCTTTGTTGAAGGAGTGGGAGGCCTCCATTTATGACGCCCCCTTGACTGGAGACCGCAGAAGCCCGAACGGTTGCAATACCGCCCGAAACCGACAAGGCATACTCAGAAACCGATATAGGATGTTGTGCCGCCCATGTCAGGTTGACCACACCCAAATTGGTATTCCGCTGCGCCAAGAGATTTATTTGGGAAATGGAAGGGGCCTGCAACGCTAAACCAAGCCCTGTTTTCAGGGATTGAAATGGTTCATTTCCTTTTAAATTACTGGAACGCCGCCATGTGGCAAAGTCCGAGACCATACCATACAATGTAACCACCATCTGTGATTTTAGGCGATGAATTTCGGCGATTCGGCTAGAAAACTGGTGCCATGGTGCGAGCAAGTTCTGGCGCTGCGTAGAGAAACTGCTAATTTCATTCTGGATTCTGGCTGGCCCAGTTGTTTCGATTAATCTTTCCAGACCCAATTGGAAGCGCTCCACCCAAAACTCGCGCTGAATCCGATTTACGTTTTCCTTGAATTGTCCTTCATCAAAAGAAGCCGCATATTGCCGGACTGCATTGTTCAACGTTGTTGCGTTTTCCGCCATCGAATTCCACGTTATGTCGGTCCCGATGGTCATCCTTTGGTATAAGATTGAGGCCATCGCACCAGCATCCACGCCAACCTCTTGCCCATTAACTCCCATAGCCACTCGCGTATTCCAAACCGTATTGGTGGTGGAATTAATTTCGTCCAAAACGGCAGGAGCCAAGCCATTTAATGTATTCAACCGTTGTTGATACGTCTTCCGTAACGACCATATATGGGCAACCCGGCGGCTGTAATAGCTATATACATTGTTTAGCGAAGCAGAGAACAGTCGGGCATTTTCCTCCAATTCCCCGTTTCCAGAGTTTGCAATTGCCGGAAGGTCTGCTGGGCGTTCAAGGCCATTCATCCAAGCCGCTTCTCCCAACAGATTAACCTCCGTTTTTCCAATGTGTTGCCAAACCTGTATAATTGCTTTTCGGTACTTCGCCTCGATGGCCTCGATAGAAAGTTGTAAATTGCCAAGCGATCTCCGGTTTTGATCATCTACGGCTGAATCATACTGATAGGATGGTGGTTCGTCCCCTTGCCATGCCAGATTAAGATCTGAGATTGGGTTTTGAACCGATTGTATTTGTGCCTCCATGGCTTCCGACTCCTTCACCGATTCGATAGCGATGGCCTTTATTTCCTCCAAACGGGCCTGTATGGCTGCCTCTTTGTCTTTCAACGCGGTTAGTGAAGCATTCATCATGTAGGCATAATGATCTTCGGAAGAGAACTTCTCTGAAATTTGCCCAGAAACCACTTGGTTATAGACATCGGTAAAGGCTTGCGGCCTATAGGATCGTTGTGCCCATCGGTAGTATTTTGCAGAATATCGCCAAGCATCACTGTTCTGGTCTAAGAGGCTTTGCTTCTGGTCTGGGCGAAGCAGTAAGAGATTGGCACCGGAAGCGGCCAACTGTTCCTTACTCATAAAGGTGGCAGCTATAATAGCAGCTTGTAAAGCTTGCTGGGCTTGATTGGCTTCATTTTTCATATTTTCGGCATCTTGCATGGCCTCTGCAATCATGGCTTCGTATGCAGAATTGGAGCCGAGACCGCCATCCCATTCGCCGTCATAATTGGCTAAATAAATCGAAATTTTCCCGAACAAAATCTTGACCCGTGCACCTGCATAAAAAAGCGTTTTGTTGTTTCGGTTGATGAAGGCTCCTTTTGCGGTGACACTGGCTAATTCAAAGCCCAATACTTCTATGCCCGCCGTCAGTTCTCCATAGGCGCCCATGTTTTTGCCATTGCTTCGCCACCACACCATGAAGTCGAAATGGACCGTCGTGGATACAATAGCCAATGAAAGACCCGTATCAACAGACAGTTTAAACAAGAAACCCGGATCTCCGACAAAAAACTCGCCTTCCATGCCCACAAACAAAACCCGTGCTTTCACATTTCCCCAAATAGCCCACTTCGTATTTCCATTTTGAGAGATCAGATTAAAACCCACTTCCGCGCCAGCATACAATAAAAACCCAAAATCCAACTTAGCCCCCACTTCCCCAGCCATCCGAAAAAGGTTCGGTTCTTTGTGGATGTTTAGGTACATCCCAGCCTGAAAAACAGGAAGATCAAAAATGGTGACATTGGCATTTAGGGTAAAATCAAATTTTTCAAAACCATCACCAAAACTAAAAGCCAGCAAAGCCCTTCCTCGTACCATTTTAAGTACATCAATTTGTGCAAACAGCAGTGCCGTAAAATCCATCCCGTCAATTTGTGGCACCCGATCCGGTTTATACAGCGCTTCACGTAAACCGGGTAAGGTCATCACCAATTCCATATCCGCTTGTTCTGGGCGAATAAAAAAGCCTGCACCAATACTGGAAAGCGTAAGTACACCCGGAAAAATCTCGATGGGAAAATCTATTTTGGCAAAAAGTCCCATTGTTACCTTGCCATCCCTTACCCCGATTTTGCCAGCCAGTGCGCCTCCGATACCTGGAGCCATCTCTACACCACCTGCCACACGCAATACAAAGCCCCGTGCATCGGTCAGGTATTGCATAGAGGCCGTGGCCTTCGCAATGCCTCCCAATTCCAAATGAGCGTTTTTAATGGATAAGAAAAATCCGCCATTTTGTTTTTCATAGACCAGCACTTCATCTACACCACCGCCAAGGCCATCGCCGATGGTAATGGTTGCACCTGCTTTCAGATAGTATTTTACAGGGATAGACTCCGTACTTTGTTGCACGCCGCTAGGCCCTCCACTACTGGTAGGTAAGGTGAGGGTTGTGGGGCTGCTGCTAAAGGCAAAACCATTTAAGGTAAGCGAGACCACTTCCATTAGTTTTACACTCACCTCTCCTGTTGGACTTCCTGAATCTATAATTCCATTCGTTCCAATCGTTAGTCCTTGATACCCAAAGGTCCCGGAGGATCCCGCTAAGTTCAAGCTGGCCGTTCCACCAATGACCACTGCAAACCCGTTTTGCGCCTTAAAACCAATACTTAGATTGGTCACTTTAAATACGCCCGCATCTACGTCGAAGCGAAATTGAGCATTAGGAAATCGCCATTGAACCCCTTGATTCACCGACAATTTTAAACCCCAGTTTTGGTCTATATCTGCCGGAGACCCAAACGCGATAACCTTCGAGTCATCGTTCCCAAATTTAAGCGAAGCCGAAGCCATGATAGACGTATTGCTTAGGTCGTTCCAGTCAGCCACAAACTTGATTCCCGTTAATTTCAGTCTGGCCATGCCTCCCAAATCCACTTCCGGCGCACCTGCTATGGGTTCGTCTTTTCCAAAATCGAAAGTAGGATAAATAGGCGTAAAAGTGGGTGTTCCATCTTGTCCCAGGGCAACGGTTAATCCGGCTTCTCCAGATGCCTTGAATGGCTCCGGAAGCGTCACCAAACCCGATGCGGTGACTTTAGGGCGGTTGTTCTCTACCCCGATCTTTAGCGTATTAAATACAAAAAGGTTTGGAATGATACTAATGGGATCGTTCGGATTGAGGAGGTTGAGAGCCGCATCACCAACCGAGAAAGAACCATCCGTCCCAATCACCAAATTATTGATAGGCAAGGTTTTACCAAGAAACGTCAGGTCTCCGTCCAATCCAAAGCGTAGAATGGTATTCTGGATACTCAGACGCATCCGCCGAATCAGTAAGGGAAATTGGTCTCCTAAAAATTTGGTTTGTTGTTGGTTGTTGAACTCCGCTTGTGTGAGTGACACCCCACCTGTACCGATTTTCAGCCCACTTACGCCCAATGCAAAGCCTTTTCCAAGCAGTTTTTCCATTTTGAACATGCCATCCAAGAGCAACGCAAACTCGGAATCACTGTTAACCAAGCCAATACGCGAAGGCAAGAAATCGGCAAAACCAAGTGGAATACCTTCCAACATCACAGGCCCCGTCGCATTCCAGATATCCTCGCCGGAATTACCAAGGTTTTTGCCACTAAACCTCGGATCTACCAACACATCAAAATTCCAAGTATTGTTGTACCCCCCTACCAATTGGAAACGGCCCGGTTTTCCGGCATCATCCTTAAAGAATGAAGTGGCTAATTGCCCGCTTAAGGCAATACCACCAAAGCCATTGTTTTGGATGGTAAACGAAACGCCACAAATGGAAATTTGTACCGCCTCTCCACCGAAGTTCAGTTTTTTGAGAGGACTATCGGCGCAACTTTGTTGAAATTGCGGGCTTGCATCGCCAAGAGATAAGGTGGCGTTGTCAAACCCGCGCTCGGTAAGGCGAAGTCCGCTAAGTTCTAAAGGCGCATCACGATCCAGCATCTTAGGAAGTTTAACCAAGGCATCTACCAATAACGCCGGAGCACCATTCACCAATTGGAAGCGTAATTGTTTGAGCGTGAGAGGGGTGTCCCTGAATAATTTTTGGTTGAGTGCTTCGGTCACTTCAACGTCCAATTTCTCGAAAGCCTCCACCGAAGCACCGTTAAAAATGGCACTAAAGGCTGTTTTAGCGCTGGGTTTGCCTGCAATTCCCTCAAAAACCAAATCATTGGATTGTCCGGGGCGGGTAAAAATTCGCATCCGACCATTGCCTAAGTTCTCGGTGGCAATGAGCAGGTTACTGCCTTGTTTGAGTTGGATATAGGCCACCGAGGTGGTCGGTACGGGCAACTTCTCTGGGATTAGATCTGCAATGGCTTCTCCGATATTATCTGGATGAAAGCCGTCTTTGTCTAAATAAGCCACTCGCTCCTCCTGCCCGTCGTCGCGGGTACGGAAATACTCGACTTTACCATCGCGGACATATACCGAGCCAAAACCGATGACAACCGGACCAAATCTCTGTTTGAGTTGCGGGAAATTCAGGCTACCGATCCTGAGTTGGGCTGTGGCCTCGCCCGAAAGCGCCATTCCATCTTTGGTGATACGCACATTGGCCGGAATCCCCATTTTGAGTAAATTTCCATTTGCAGGAAACGGCGTATTTGCATCGGTGATGCCCCACTCGCCGCGATCAAAGAAAAACTGAAAGGCCAATGGAGCCGAAATTTGAATAGAACCACCTTGCAGAACATTGCCCGCAAGGCCAAATACAGCCTCATTAAAGGCTGTATTGACGGTTCCGCCACCCACACGCACCCCTCCTTGGCCATTTAGTTTCAGACCACCTTCCGTTAGGCTAGCATTCGCAACTGAAAAGGCAAAAATGGGGTTATTTTTAGGATAATGCCATGTGAAGGGTTGGTTAATCGCAATGGAGGTGGGGGCCAATAAGTCACCATTAAGAAGGTTAAGCACCACATTCCCATTTCCTCGTACTGCACCTCCTTCATTTTCAATGAGGGCCTCGGCAACTCCTGTCAAGAGAAAAGACTCTTCATCATTTCCTAACTTTAGAGAGAGGGCGGATTGCTGGAACTGGAGTGATACCGCACCAAAACGGATCGTACCACAGGGCGGCACATTCGGCACATTGGCTTCTATCCGCCCCGAAAGCCGCAAGGTTGTGGTTATTTCGGTCTCACAGTCGTTTGCGTTTTCTACCACTTGTGGCCATTTCAAGGTACCTTTCAGGTGAATTTCCCCTTCTTGTACCCCATTTTGGTCGAATAACCGCCCGCTTAGTTTTGTTATCCGAAGTGTAGAATGCCCTCCCAGCGCCAAAGGTTTTTCCTGCATCAATTCCAACTCATTAAATATTCCGCTCAAAAGGCCCTTTTCAAAACCCGCATTCCGGATGACCAATGTTTGATTAGCCAGTTCTGGCGCACGATCTCCAAGACCCGACGGCTTTATGCGTAAATCTAATTGGGGAGTAATATTAGGCGGGTTTACGTCAAATATGTTGATGCGGGTTTTTGCCAATCGTACACCAATGGCCTGAACCTGAAATGCGCCAAGGTTTACGTAAGGAGCACTCAAAGGAGGATTCGTGCCTTCGTGTAGGTCAATTTCCGGAAAATCGAGGCCGGTTTCGGTCAACGCTACCCCATTCAACGGCATTTCCAGACCACGTCCATTGTTCAAACCAAGCCATAATGCTGCTTCCAGTCCCATTCGGAACGAAAACTGTTCTTGCCGATAGTCCATTTGGATATTACGAATTCCCGAAAGCCGTAGCCCCCAATCCCCAACCGTTAAGTTTTGTGCTTCTGCATAAATCGGCTCAAATCGGGAAAGCGAAAAACCATCATGCGTATATCGAAAATCCGCCACAGCCGCAGCCACCACAGCATTCGATTGGCTACGGATTTGAATATTTGCTTCGCCCGTGATGAGATACGTGAAAGGGCCACCCTGAATCGGTATGGTCATCTGGAGATTTAGAGACCGGAGGCTCATCCCCGCCAATCCTTTACCAGGAAGAAAAGGTACAAATTGGTCTGGATTACAAGTAGTAGCAACCTTCCATTGTTGATCTGTTTGCGTGAACAATTGTATTGGACAGGCATCGCCAAGGGTTTGGCCAAACAAGGCCAATCTTCCGGTCAGCATCAACTTGTTCCCTTCAAATCCCAACATCAAAGGCGTAAATGAGAGGCTTTCCGGCAATTTGAGATCGGCGCGATTAGCCACAGAAACCATCAGGTTACCTCCCGTCACTTGGCGGGTATTGGGGTTATACACCAGGTTTTCAAACGTAAGTTCTACCACAGGCGGCGTTGCCTGATTGCCCTGAAGTGCGGGCAAAACCCAGCGGGCTTTTTTACCGGGAAGTGTAAAAAGGCGCAACAGACCATTTCCCATATCTTCAGAGGAAATCACGGCCACACCATTGGTTTTGACCAAGAGATGTGAAACCGACTCCAAGGGCAAGGCAATCTGATCTGGTAACAAGGCGGATGCCAAATTACTGGCCATCCGCAAACCAAGATGATCGAGGGTTGCAATCCGGTTATTCTCCCGATCAAAACCGATTTCACCTTCCACAATACCAAGGGGCGACAACGAAATCCGGAGTTCCGCCGATGCTTGGGCCGTTAGCCCTGTGAGGATAAATTCCCCGACCCGAACTTCACCATTTTGAACTGGCACAGCCGCACCATCACCAGGGTTTGGTTGCGGGAATACCCAACCCAACGATGAAATTTGGGAGGAAGCGGGTAACCAAAAGGTTAATCCTTCCAGAGGTTGGGTAACGGGTAATTGAGGCTTATTGGAAAGAGAAATCCGCCCCGATTGTCGGTCAACAGCAGCAAACATCTCTACGCTGCCATCCAAAGTAATCGTTCCTGATAAGATGCGATGCGTTGCCGGGTCTAAGATCACTTCGTCGAAGGTGGCACCACTCAAACTCGTCGCCCCGTTGGAGGTACCAACACCCAATAAGGTACCACGCCCATTGATAAGAATACTATTCGTTCCAAATTGGATGGATTCCGCCTGAAAATGAGCGGTAGGATTGGTTTTAGGGATAGCCACACGTCCTCGATATCGCCCGACCTCTGTTGCACCAATGCGCCAGTTGTCAAATCTTCCGGTCATCAGGTCCAAGCCTACATTCACCGGAACTGTACCAATGCCCAACAATTCACCTTCTCCGGTCACGCCCGAAAATCGGGCCAATTGCCGTCCGTCTTCTTCTCCAAAAACCACTTTAGCGGTCCCCAGCCGAATACTATACCCGTTGTGCTGTACCGTAATTTGTTGTACGATATCGCCCATTGGAGAGTTTGAAACCCAAAAACCCTGCGTATTTAGAGAAATTTGCGCGAGGTCTTGGGTGGGCAACAAGGTGTTAGTTCCTCCAATTGTAATGCCACGTTCAAGTAACAAAGGCCCAAAAAGTTGTATATTTCCTGTGGGCTGGGCATAGCCACCAAAAGTTAATTGGTCATTGTCGTCATAATTTACATTTACCACCGCCCGTAATTTTTCCACTACTATTTGTACCATTGGTTCAGTAAGTTCAGGCGTTTTTAAGCCAGATACACAAGGACGCGGCAGTTCGGAAAGGGTACTCGACCAACCAAAAAATTTACCATTCCACTGGCCATTTTGCACGGAGAAAACTGCGGTTTGTAAACAAGTTGGGATTCTTGAAAGACCACTACTGAAGCGCAAATCGATATCTACTTGTGCATTCCAAGGGCCGGCATCGCGGCTTGGCATCCCCAGCCAATCTATCAGAACCGGAGGTTGGCGAAAGCCCGAAAACCGCCCCTCGAAAGGTGCAATTAAGAAAGTTGATGATTGGGTCAGTTGTCTTTGCGATAATGCAATTTCTGGTATTTGTAATGGTGTGCCGTCAAAAACCAAGTTTGGGAATATGACAAAAGGCTCTCCGCCCAATAGCCTGTTCACCAAACCTGCCTGAAAATTCAAACGGTAGGTCCAACTAAAGTCATCCCTAAACCCAAAAGACTCCAATCGCATTCGTACGATAAACAGGTCTATGGTTCCCGTTTCCAGATACGTTTGTCGGTCACAATTCTGGATGCCCAATTCTGGCTGGGCTGTCGTGATTTGGTCTTGTACCCGAATGGGAAAAAGCACACCACAATATTTTCCATCGCGGTTCAACAAGCCCAATTCGGCCATTAAAGTAAGGTCTGTGGACAATTGGTTTTGCGTAGGATCAACCGAAAAGCTACCCGTAAGCTGTTGTATCTTAAGCCTTACTTTGGAGTGATCCGGGGCATTGGATAACGACAAGTCCAAGCGGCAAGAAAGAGGAATTTGCCCGGCCAGATTGTCTAAGGCCACGCCTTCCAGCCTGCAATTTGTTGGCTTCCCAAAGAGGGAAAGAGTGGCTACGCCGGTGGTTTCGCCCCCCGGAAGCCGAACTCCCAGACGGCCCATAAATAATTTGACAGGGCCATTTTCATAGACTACTGGGTTGGGTAGGGTTGCTTCTATGAGGCCGGAAAATCCAGTTGCGTCAAATAAAACTTGTCCAGTAGCTGGTAAGAAGTTTCCTGTTTGTGGATGTTTAATTTTGGCCTCCACCACAAACCCCTGAACACGATCCCAATAAAATGCTTGAAGTTGTACATTTTCCTTAGGAAACGGCAGCCCAAGCGCTTGTACCGCATTGTCTATATGAACCTGCCCCCCCATGATGGCTATGGCTTGTGGCTGAATTTGTAGATTTTGTAGCCGGACTCGAAGATCTTTCGGGCCATCTGGCATTTCAAGACGCAAGATGGCAAAACCGGAAAGCGTTTTTAGACTCCCAATATCTTGTGAAAATGCTGCTGCAAGCCCACGCAATTGTGCAAAACCGGGTATCAAGGCAACCTGATCCCAAACAGGCAGGGCATTAGGGTCGTCTCCCGGCGGATCAACCGGATCTTGAACAATGTTGGCGGCACTTTTGGTGAAAGTCACGATTTCAGAAAGACCGTCGCGGGTAATGGGTGCATTGCGACTCGTCTCTTCAGTTTTAAGGCGAACGGCATACGTTGCCCCTTCTTCCAGTACCGGATAGGCCGCCGAATAAACAAAGGTTGTCTGATTGGTACGAATCACCTGACCAGTAGCAAGTGGATTGCTGCTCAATGCCTGTAACGGACTTTGATTGGGTAAGATTTTTACGATATACAGGCTATACTGAAAACGATCGGTGATTCCACCAATAACGGGTGTCCATGCAACGGTCATGGGCGACTCGGCTACCTGAGATTCATGAACCGGCGAAACCAATACCGACGGCTCCGGATACAAGATCTCTGTGGATCCAACCGCTGGTGTTGTGAGGATCGCCGCATCCGTCAATGGTTCAATTTCCAGTTCATATGCTCCTTCCGGTATCAATCCAGAACGCAATGCCACTGCCTGATACTTGCTCTCCAACTGATTGATCACATCCTGAATACCCACCTCGAAACGGATCGAGGGCGTATCTTTAAAAGTACGGTAGGTATAAATGCCCGGCGTGTATAAATTGGGACGCGATGTCGCCGAATACAATACTTTACCATTGTGCCGGAAGGTCACTTTGAAGCGAAAAGCTACGGGTGTGGCGTCTATGGGGTTCTGATACACAAATTGGATTTGGTATTTCCCCGAATCATACTCGCGGAGTAAGTCGGTATAGGTAGAAAAACTGGCCTGGGGCAAAACGCCAATCAGATTAACCTGGGCCGTTTGCGACCAAACCATCTGCCCAAGGAGGAACAAGAAAAACAGAAATGATCTTTTCATGATGGCATATATAGCTGAAAGAGACTCAAAAACGGTGTTCGTACCGGAGCGTGCCCCGGAATTCTGTAAAAGAGGCCAAGTCACCCCCAGCGGAACTAGAAAGCAACTGGACGCCCAATGAAAATCCATCGCGCTGGGTAAGGGAATAATGCCCTTGCAGCAATGCCGTTCGTTGCTTGCTGGTAATGGCAGTTCCATTTGCAGGTTCGGTCTGGTTCTGGTTTAGCGAAGCGGTTAGGTTGAGGTTTAGCTTGCGTTTTAACAATTGTGTCCCCGCTCCTAAGTTCACCCCCGAAGCGGCCGTTTCGGCAAATTGATTGCGGTTGCGCATCAAACTCCCCCCGATGTTCAGTGTGATGCCGGATGGCAAACTCAGACCATAAGCAGCGTTCATAGTACGGGTATTAAAGTCCGGCGAAGGCCGCTTCCCTGAAAGAACGGAAGGACTGGCGTCCGAGAATTGCTGAAGACTGAGGTTCGTACTAATCGTGTGCCCGATGTTACCCGTTCGTAGGGTAAACATGGGCATCAAGGTAAAAACTTGTGTTTTCTGGCTCTGGCGGAGGTTTTCGGAATTTGGCAGCCCCGCTTCTGGCTCCGAGCCATGTTGCATCTGGCTCCAAATGGCCGAAACCAAAACGTTCTTCCATAACCTTGCTTGTAGATTGGCCCCCATTTGGGTGCGGGTCAATGTGGAAGTACGTTGTCCCAATAAATTGTTTGACTGCCGATTGAGCTGAAAGCCAAGATTTAATTTCCGCTTAAATAGCCGCAAAGTAGGCTGTACATACCAAATTTCGCGATCATCCTGAATGGCAGCAACCCCTAATGACTGGAAATTCGGCTGGATACGTTCATAACCAGTCCGCAATCCAAAAGTGGGGTACGAGACCCGTAGTTCACCATTGGCCGCAAAGTCGGCACGGGTAGAGGTATGGAGGGTAAAACGGCGCAACACCTTGTTCAAGACGTCGGTAAGGCGTGCATCCAAACCTGTATTCGCAATCGAAAGGGTGTCTAAGGATATGTCGGAAGAAAATGCAGAAAGAGTCCCTTGAAGTTGAAGCACGATCTTATCCGGCACAATGGGCAATTGAAAATCAGGGGTGAGGGTGGCATTTTTGACTGGTTTTACCGCCGGACGGAACAACGCCACGCTGGTGGTATCGTCATAGGCATAGGTAAGCGCCAGCCCAATGTATCCCTTCGGATCTCCAAGCGCAATACGGCCCGCATAAAGCCTTTGCGCAAAACTCCCATTACTGAACAAGGATTCCGTAGAGCCTTTGGTGGCCCGTTTTGTTTGTCCGGCAGCTACATTTAAGACAAAAAAGCGGGGGCTTAGTTCGACAGAACCGCCCATCATCGAAACGCCATTAAGTGCAAAACGGCCCAATACAGGACTTACCGACCCAAGGCCGATTTTGCCCCACTTCCACTGAGAATGAAAACCAACCTGATTGATGCTTTGGCGGAGTTGGTTATCTTCGGTAGAATAAAGCACATTGATACCAGATTGGAGGCCCAACAAATTGAACTGGACGTTCCCAAAGGCTTGCGCACTGCTGCCCGGACGCCGTGCTTCTATCCCAGATACCCGATATAATTCTACCGAAAAACCTGTACTTCCACTTACTTTAAGGATCTGTTTTTTAGACCCTTGCGCAAAGACTATACAAGGAACCAGTACCAAGAAAAGGAAGGTTCCCAACAACAAAACCCGAATGGTCTTTAATAAAATATCCATAGGCTACGATTTGAATCCAGAATGAGGGGATCAACAGATTGGCTAACGGGACAAACGATCCATCCATTTCTTACCCATCCATAAAGGAAGTTCAGTGGATCAAGATCTTACTATTGTACCCTCCCTTAATAAAAACCGACATTGTCTGCCCTAATTCATCACCATACCACCATCTTAATGAACCTTTTTTTACGGCTCTTTCCGATAAGTCGTTTAAGACCGTATTTTCTTCTCTTCAATGACTGTAAAAAATAGAATATGCCCACTTCCGCATCCCAAACTAATTTTTCCGCATTATTCCAGCGCTACCGAGATGGTGACCGCACCGCATTAGACCAACTTTGGCCATTGGTGTACCCTCAATTGCGGCAAGTTGCGCACCGACACCGTGTGCAGTGGAAACAGGATGAAACCCTGAACACTACAGCCCTGATACACGAAGCCTACCTACGTTTGGTCGAGAACCATTTACACGTAGCGCAGGATCAGGTCCATTTTTTTGCATTGGCATCACGGGTCATGCGGTCTATTATTCTGGATTATGCCAAACACCAGAATCGCCAAAAAAGAGGAGGCAACGCCCTGCATGTACCGCTTGATTTTGCCATCGAATTGTCTGACAATGAAGCCGAACACCTAATTGAATTAGACGAAGCACTACAAAAATTGGAAATCTTTGATGAACGGGGCGCAAGGATCATCGAAATGCGGATTTTTGGGGGCATGACGCTTGCAGAAACCGCCGAAGCGCTGGCCATTTCTATTCCGACCGTTACCCGAAACACAAAATCCGCACAGGCATGGTTGTACCGCTTTATGAACGATGAAGACCTCCCCTATTAGGAACAACGGAATGAATGAACGCGCCTGGTGGTTGCAAATTCAAGCAGCCTTTGATGAAATCTTAGACCTACCCCAAAACGCACAGGCGGAAGCCTTGTCCCTCTTGCCTCTTCCACTTCAGACAGAAGTAGCGGCCCTTTTACATGCTGCCGAAAAAGCAGACGCCTATTTGGGACAAGCCGGACAAACCATCCGCAAAAGCATTCGCCCTCCCAACCGAACCGATGTTCAGATAGGGCCATACTTGCTTCAGTCGTTATTAGGCGAAGGCGGGATGGGTACGGTGTATCGTGCCAAGCGTATTGATGGGGCATATGACCAAGAAGTGGCCATTAAAGTCCTACAAAACACGTTGAGTCCGGGATTGCACCAGCGTTTTTTAGCCGAACGACAGATTCTGGCCAATCTTCGCCACCCCCATATAGCACAATTGGTGGATGGCGGCACTACATCGGAGGGGCTACCTTGGCTGGCAATGGAATTGGTAGAAGGTGAACCCATTACATCCTATTGTGTTCAAAAGGAACTATCACAGGAGGCGCGAATCCAATTGCTTTTACAGGTCTGTGAGGCAGTACGGTTTGCACACCGCAACTTGGTGGTCCACCGAGATATTAAACCGTCTAATATCCTTGTCACCTCCGAAGGGAAGGTTAAATTATTGGATTTTGGTATCGCAAAACTCATTGAATCCGATACGCCTCAATACCAAACCGTTTCCCGCCATATTTGGCTAACCCCCGCTTATGCCAGCCCCGAACAATTACGGGGTGAATCTATCACCACCTCTTCGGATGTCTATCAATTAGGACGCATTCTTTATGAGCTCCTAACGCCAAACCAAGATTTTTCAAATACAAAAGAGCTGGGGCATACTTATAAAAAACAAAATCTTAGATCTAACTCCTCTCCCCCTAATCGGGCAAGGAATTTCCCTATCGGAAGGCGTTTTTTCTTTACCAAGGCTGCCGTTCACGAGCTGGATGCCATTTGCCAAATGGCCTTACGTAACGAACCCGAACGCCGATATGGAACCGTAGAAGCGTTAATAACCGATTTGCAGCATTTTTTAGTGGGCCTCCCCGTAGCCGCGCAACCAGACTCGTTCGGATACCATGTCAAGAAATTTGTAGCACGACACCGACTTCCTGTTGTAATTGGGATCGCTGCAATGCTCATTGCTTTTGGATCAGCCATTTTTATGGCACTTCAACAACGAGAAATTCGCGAAGAACGAGACCGCGCTCGCTCAGAAGCAGAACGTGCGCAATTGGTCGCTTCTTTTATGGAAGAAATGTACGCGCTGGGAGAATCAGATGCCGCAAGAGGAGGTATTATTCAGGTGAAGCGGCTTTTGGAACAAAGCGAAGCCAAATTACACCGTATTGGGGCATATAATCCGGGGGTTCGGGGGCAGTTAATGGATGTTATTGCACGCGCCCATACCCAACTCGGAAACCACCGCAAGGCCTTGTCTTTGCGGTTTCATGCCCTAAAACTGAAACAACAAACTTTTGGCGAACAACATATAGAAACTGCCATTACCTTTGAAGACCTTACGTCTTCGTACATGTATTTGTTTATGCCGGATAGTGCCGCATATTATATGGCAAGGTCCCTAACCTTGTTTGAAAAACTATTGCCGCCAAACGACCCTAAAACCCTCTATGCTCGTATGCATCTGGGCACCGTTCGTGAAGCACAACACCGCAACCCAGAAGCCATTACCTTATACCAACAAGCAGAATCTGGATACCAGTCACTGTCGAATCCTCCTCAAAAAGACATTGCAAACTTATATAATTCATGGGGATATGCCTTGCTAACAAATCGCCAATACGATGCCGCAGAACCCATTCTGGCTAAAGCCCTTTCTGCCGCATCGCGGTATAACAATGGCTATCACGAAATTACGCCTATGATCTTAGGCTCTCATGGATTGATGTATGCCGGGCAACGAAAATTACGCCCCGCTGCCGATATGTATGCCCGCGTCGTAGAAACCCGTGCCGGATTGCTGGGCTGGCAAAACAAAAGAATCGTTCTAAGCCTATATTATCTCGGAAATTTTCAACTGGCGGCGGGCATGGAACGTGAAGCGCTGAGGACTTACCAAAAAATTGCCGAACTCCAGCAAAACCTTAACGCTTTCACAGCCGAAGAAAAGGAATTGAATGCTTTTTACCGAACCCTTTTACACTATCGCTTATCCGAATTCACACCCGCAAAACAGGCGTTCTCCGAAATAAAATCCCTATTCAAAGCTAACGCAACACCTTCCACCGACCTCAAAGCACGCCTCCAATATATCCGTTTGTTGTTCCTTGCTACCCTCATGGAAACACCGAGCATCTTTACTGCGCTAGAAAAAGACATCTCTGTACTAATTACCACATACCCCAACAATCCCGAAGCATTGGAAACCCAGGGGCTGCTCGCCGACCTGTACCTGCAAAAAGGAGACTTGGAACGCGCCGAGAAAATCCTTTTATCCGCACATGACGCCTTAGAACAACTACCGGGGATGAACCTCCGCTTTCAAATTCAGATCTGGTCCCGCCTAAACCGCCTATATGTACGTTGGGGAAAACTTGACTTGGCCAAAAAATGGCGCATTTCCTAAATGTGTAACATTTTAAGGAAAACGGACCCAAACTGGGATACTGACTTCCATCTTTCAAAACCTGACTCCCTATGAAACACTTTCTGTCGCTCTACTTTATTGTCTTTATTTTTGGTTGTGACACCACACCAGCACCCGATCCTGACCCAGATCCAGATGAACGTACCACGGATGAGACCTTATACGATTTTGCAAAATCCACAACAGGATATGTCTGGTATAAAAAATCCGATCTTCTCTTACCAAAAAGCTCAGGAAGTGGTCATACTGCCCCTTTGATGCGCACCCGGTTTAATGCAACCGCTTCTGCCAAATTGGATGCTGCCGGAAAAGTGCAACCAAACGCCACATTTCCGGACGGCTCGGTTGTCGTGAAAGAATTGGTCACTTCCGGAGGCGATTTGTCTCTTTATGCCATCCTGTATAAAAAATCCGGCCATCCGGATGCAGACGCAAAAGGATGGGTATGGGGCTATATCAATCCCGATGGCAGTGTGCGGATCTCAGCTTCACAGAAAGGGGCTGCCTGCATCTCGTGCCATACACAAAGTGGGAATATAGACTATGTCCTAATGAACAAATTCTTCCCTTAAAAACGAAAGGATTCTCCCATCATCTATTCCTAAACCGCTTTAGCAACGGTGTATTTATCCTAGTAAGTATTGCTCATATTTACTAGATGGCAGGGTTTTTCGTTTGTGTAAGTATGATTCGTACTCCCCACCTCATAAATGGCTGATCCGACGGCACGCCTTCGATCGGCCATACTCCGCTTTCGGGCATATTGGGAAGTACAAAACTTTTATCTGTTTGTTGTTACGCCTTTGTATTTATTGAGCGATACGTCTTATTTTATAGATCCACCCAACCACCTATAGCTTTACTATGGAATACCGCATCTATTGCCCGCATGTTGGCAATAGACGTTGCAAGGGAAATCGGTACTGGCCTTTGTTCCCAAATGGCTTGGGTGAGTGCCTCGCACATCCGCACATAGTTGTTCACCGGCTCGGTTGTGTGGTCCTCTGTCCACCCCTCCTGCACCAACCTTAACTTAGCGGGCTGGTTATCGGACTGAAAAAAGGGCATTTCTATGAGGATACGTCCGGTCGCGCCTATCACCTCCACCACTTGTTGCCGCTCGGCTTGGGTTCCGCAAACAAAAGAGGCCTGCACGTCGCCAAAATCCACCAACGCTGTCACCAAACGATCCACCTTAAATACCGGATCGTCCTCTACCAAGCCCAATACCCGCCTCGGCTCGCGACCCAATAAGAAACGCATGGCAGAAAGACAATAACACCCCACATCCAAAAGTCCACCGCCACCCGGCAAAGTTCCATTACGGATATTTGTCGGATCGTCGTTGAAGTAGGTAAACACAGAGCGAACCGCTTGTACCCGCCCAATTCGTCCGGTGTGCATCCACCTTTTCACCAGTCCCCATTGTGGATGAAACCGATACATAAATGCTTCCATGACCTTGAGGTGGGAGAATTGTTCGGCGGTTTGGGCCATCTCCACCGCTTCTTCGGTATTAAGCGTAAGCGGTTTTTCACACAAGACATGCTTTCCAGCGTTCAATGCAGCTCGTGTATAGGGCAGGTGCAAGTGATTGGGCAAGGGGTTATACACCACATCCACTTCTGGGTCGTGGAGCAAGTCCTCATAACTACCATAGGCTTTCGGGATGCCTGCTTTTTCGGCAGCGGCCTTTGCTTGAGCCAGATTTCTGGAGGAAATGGCCGCAACCTCGGCGAGTGGGCTGGTTTGTAAGGCCGGAATTACGGCATTCATGCCAATTCGGGACGTGCTTAAAATTCCCCAACGCAGGGGTTCTTGCGGTAAATGCATCATTTTCATAGGATTTTGGGGATAATAGAGACAGTGAATGTACGCGCATCCGTGTGACGAATCTGCTTAGAATCTGCACTTGACACAATGATTTCAAAAAACAAAAAGGCGCTACCCCCGAAGGAATAACGCCCAATCACTTGTCAACTATGTATTAATGGAACTGTTCTGCCTCCGTAGATCCAGTCAATGCAGTTGTGGAAGCCGTCCCACCCGATACGATATTCGTTACCTCGTCGAAGAAGCCTGTACCCACTTCCCGCTGGTGCTTCACCGCTGTAAAGCCCCGTTCAGCAGCAGCAAATTCCTTGTTTTGCAGTTCTACAAATGCCGACATTTGGTTACGTGCATAACCATAGGCTAGATCGAACATACCATAATTAAGGGCATGGAATCCTGCAAGGGTGATAAACTGGAATTTATAGCCCATTGCGCCCAACTCGCGCTGAAATTTGGCAATGGTCGTGGCATCTAAGTTCTTGCTCCAGTTGAAAGAAGGCGAGCAGTTATAGGCTAACATCTTACCAGGGAATGCTTTGTGAATGCCTTCTGCAAATATTTTTGCTTCTTCTAAATCCGGTTTTGAGGTTTCACACCAGATCAAATCCGCATAGGGTGCATAGGCCAAACCACGCGCAATGGCCGTTGGGATCCCATTTTTGATGCGGAAAAAGCCTTCGCTGGTGCGTTCTCCAGTACAGAATGGACGGTCGCGCTCGTCAATATCGCTTGTCAGCAACGTTGCAGCATCAGCATCCGTCCGAGCGACCAACAAGGTCGGTACATCACAAACATCAGCAGCCAAACGGGCCGCGACCAATTTTTTGATTGCTTCGTTGGTCGGAACCAGCACTTTTCCACCCAAGTGTCCACATTTTTTCTCGGAAGAAAGCTGGTCTTCAAAGTGAACACCCGCTGCACCAGCCTCAATCATGGCCTTCATCAGTTCGTAGGCATTAAGTACTCCACCAAAACCCGCCTCGGCATCGGCTACGATGGGTGCAAGCCAATGAATATCACTTGTTCCACCTTCAGCGCTGATGACTTGATCTGCACGTAAAAGCGTATTATTGATGCGCTTTACTACTGCCGGAACGCTGTTGGCGGGATACAGACTTTGGTCTGGATACATGTCTCCTGCAAGGTTGGCATCTGCGGCCACTTGCCATCCCGAAAGGTAAATGGCCTTGAGGCCCGCACGTACTTGTTGCATCGCTTGGTTTCCGGTCAATGCCCCAAGTGCATTCACAAAATCCTCGGTATGCAGAAGGTTCCAAAGCCGTTCTGCACCCAATCGAGCAATGGTATGTTCAATTCTAAAATTTCCTCGTAACCTCAGAACATCCTGAACGGTGTAAGGACGTGTTATACCTGCCCAACGCGGGTTATTGACCCAATCGGTTTGCATGTAATGTTGGATTTCCATGGGAAAACTCCTTATTTTGTAATTGTTAAAAAGAGTTGACCTCGGATAAATTGCGGGATTTGGTCGTTGCGCAGTTTTATCGGGGTCTTTTTTATGGATTAATTTCGGTTTTTTGGTAGGATTACCGCACCAGATCGGAAGCCAGCGCCAGATGTGGCCTAAAGTCTTCCTGCAAAAACAACGCTTCGGCATCGGATGCGGCTTTTTTAAAGGCCGAAAGAACCTGTATGCTGGCATTTGCTTCCACCAATTCCTGTTCAATCTTCAGAAGTTCCTCTTCGAAAACCAAAGAGACCAGCGCCTTGGTAACCACCCTTCCATCTTCCAAAACAATACCATGTCTCAGCCACTGCCACACCTGTGCCCGCGAAATCTCCAGCGTTGCCAAATCTTCCATCAAATTGTCCCACGCCACACATCCAACATTTCGGTTCCAACCTTCTTGGTAGCCAATGCCCACACGGACATTGGTTCGTAACCCTTCGATTGTATATGGACCTCGACCTTGTGGCAACAAGTCCGGCTGGTTTTCCAAATCGTTTTGAAGCACCTCCAGTTGGTTGTCCCTCGTAAATTGTTCCAAGGCCGGGCCAATGAAATATGGATGAGACACCCAGCAACCGTCATGCCCCAGCGAAGCCTCCAATTGCTTGTCTGCCACCACTTTTGCCGTTTGCGCAGCCCGTAGCTCTGGCGTTTTTCCCGGCGTAAAAGCGGCCATGCCCCCAATGGCAAATGCACCGTGTTTATGGCAAACCTGAATCAGCCTACGGGCATATTGGTACATCCAAGGCGTATCCGACTTGATGGTAATCGTGGCCCTATCGCCCATGATGCGATCGGGATGGTTTTTTAGAACTTTGATGTCGCTGAAAATTTTGTCCCAACGCCCCACATTCATTCCAGCAGCATGGGTACGAAATTCGTACAGGATTTCTTCCATTTCAAAAGTAGCGGGAAGGGTTTCAATCAAAAAAGTGGCCCGAAGGGTGCCTTCAGGAACCCCAATTTCGTCTTCAAGAGCGCAAAAAACCGCATTCCACCAGCGTGCTTCCTCGTGATATTCGGTCTTTGGAATGTAATACTTAGGTGTCTTGCCTTGTGCAACCAGTTTTTGGGCCGTATGCATCCACGTCAACACTAAATCAAAAAGCCCGCCCGAAATGGCCTCCCCATTGATGCGGAGATTCGATTCTTCGAGCGCCAAACCGCGAACCCGCACCATCATCACAGCACGGTCGTCTGAATGCAAAAGATATTGTTTCCCGTTTTCCACAGCCTGAAGCCGGTTCTCGGCAACAGCAACCACGTTCAAAACGCCATCCACTACATTTTCCCACGACGGCTTCATAGAGTCCTCAAAATCCAACATGGCGGTATCGGCCCGATACCCGGCCTCGTTACGGTTGAGCATTTGAACCACCATTTTGGCACTGTTTACCGGCCCAGTAATTTCCACTCGTCGTTTCTGCAAATCAGTTGGGATAACAGGAACCTGCCAATCTAAAAGCGCTTCCGGGTTTACATCGGCCAGATAGCCCGGCAAAACGCCCGCATCATACCTCAGCTGTCGCTCTTTACGCACTTCCAAAAGCCTTTTGCGCTCTGGCTGAAACCGCGTATGCAGTTTTTGAAGCAGTTGAACAACAGGTGGAGACAGGATTGTAATGGCCTTCTTGGATTTAGCAGGCTGATGAAGCGCTACACCATCTGCAAGCGCTTCCGGAATAAAAGCAACATTTTCCATTAATGCTTTCATAGATATTACAAGTTTATAACCAAAGTACGTTGGGCTAATCGCTACTATCACGGTAACAATAAGATAAAAAGCGAAAACATTTTACACAAGCGAAATTTCGCTAATAACTAAATTTTCTGCTCTTAGCCAAATTTCTTCACAATCTACCCCCATATTTGCCGTATTTTCGCCATTAGCGAACGCTTACCACAACAATCATGACATCTGAGAACCTCCGCTTCATCCTTGGGCTAAAAATCAAAACACAACGCATCGAGCGACACCTATCCCTCCGCGATGTGGCCGAAAAAACGGGTCTTTCCATCTCGTACCTTAGCGAAATTGAAAAGGGTAAGAAGTACCCAAAACCGGAAAAATTATTACTACTGTCTCAAGTACTGGATTTATCCTTTGATAACCTCGTTTCTACCCAATTAACGGACCAACTGGATCCCCTAAAAACCCTACTTGGTTCCGAAATGATGCGCTCGTTTCCCTTTGAAATTTTTGGAATAACGGGCCAGGATTTGCTTGAATTGGTGGCAGGTGAGCCTCATAGTGCCTCGGCCCTCATCCAAACCCTTTCTGAAATTGTGGGTGAATACGATATGCACATAGACCACTTCCTCCATGCAGCCCTGCGCTCATTCCAGGCCATGAAGCAAAATTATTTCCCAGAGCTCGAAGAAGCCGCTGAGCAATTCCGAAAAAACCATCAATGGTCTCTACAAAACGATCCAGATGGAGAAGCCTTGGTACAACTTGCCCGGCAACATTTTGGGCAACACGTATTCTTTGATGGCCTTCCGGAAACACTGAGTATGCCGGAAATTCGCTCGGTAAGAATCGAAGGGGAACCAGAGCGGCTCTATATCAATCCAAAATTATGGGCCTCACAACGTATTTTTATTCTGCTCCGCGAATTGGGATTTAAAATATTGGCACTTCCGGATGCGCCGGTGGTTTCCGGAAGCCACTTAGGGCCTCCTAAAACTTTTGAAGGCCTACTCTCGTATTTTAAAGCTTCGTATTTTGCTGGAGCCGTTATGCTGGATGGAGACACCATTGTGGGTGAATTGCAAAAACTATTTTCCAAAACGCACTGGGACGCCCAACATTTCTCTCAAATCAAAGCGCATTATGCAGTAACTCCAGAATTATTTTTGTATAGACTAAGCCAACTCATCCCCGGAAAACTAGGCTTGCGCCACTTGTATTATCAACGGTTTACACATCCTATCGGCTCTGATGATTTTTTACTGACCAAGCGGTTAAACCTGTCACCTGTTTTTATGTATCATGGAAAAGGGCTGAATGAACACTATTGCAGGCGCTGGACAGCATTGGCACAATTACGCGCCCTCTCACAATTCCCTCCCTCTACCCCACACCAAGAGGCCATCAGCCTAAAGCGGTTGGAGTTTATGGATGCAAAGGCCAGCTTCCTTAGTTTTTCCATCTCCCGTCGGCTACTACTGAAAGAACGACATCTTTCCGCCATTTCCATCGGTTTGATGATGGACGATCAGCTCAAATCGGTTGTTAAATTCTGGAACGATCCCTCAATCGCTGTTGTTCAAGTAAATGAAACATGCGAAAGATGTAGCTTATCTCTTCTTTCCTGTACCGATCGGGCCGCCCCTGCGCGTATCTATGACCAGCACATACAAGAACAAAAGCAACAAGAAGTTTTCCAAAACTGGATAAATAACATTAAGCAATCATGAATCAAATTTGGAACAGTTGCTATTAAGATTTTATTTCCTTATATTGATAATCTTACATCGCGGGGTGGAGAAGTGGTATCTCGTTGGGCTCATAACCCAAAGATCGTGGGTTCGAATCCCGCCCCCGCAACCAAGCCGGTTATATAGCCGGCTTTTTTTTGTGTCTTGCCTTTCTCCATTCCTCAACAGCCCTTGCGGGCTTAGCCCCTGTGGTTTTCCTGCCTTAGACACCTCTCGGAGATGAAATGATTTGTGTGTTTTAGATGAATACTAAAAAACATCATCTTCACGTATTTTAAACATTAAACCTTTTTCCCGATATTGCTTGCCGAGAATGCATTTTCAACCGCCATTCCACTTATACTCATCAACACAAATCAATCTGTATTGCTATGAAATTAATCACCAAACTGGGCGTGGCCCTATGTTTCACGTTTGCTGTGGGTCTTTTAGGTCAGGCAAATGCACAAACTCCCCTTTCTGCGGCACAAGTAACCCAGCTAAAAGCTTCCAACAAAGGCTTTCTTTTGGGTAGCGGCAACCTTCCGACCACTGAACGCAGCCAACTAAAAGCGCTCCTTAAAGATGTTGATCCAAAGCTCTACTTTGTCCGTTTTGCAGATGGTACAACGATGGGAAAGAAAAACCTTGGATTGTCCGAAGTTAAAACCATTTCCAAAATCCGCAGACCTGGTGGCACGCAAGGTATCACCTTCATTGTAGAAGGACCTGAATTTATTTATATCTACACCTCAGATTTTCAGGCTTTCCAATCCAAAATTGGTCAAGAAAAGGCCCTTAAGATCCAACAATTGGCCAATCGTTTTTAACATGTCTCAACCCATCAAATAGTCCAACCATGAATATCAATTTATTTTCTAAGTTTGCCTCCCTATACTTGCTGCTTTTAGTCATGGCAAATGTCTCATACGCCCAACCAGTTCTAACAGACGCCAAGATCGCCAACCTAAGACAACAACACAAAGGGTTTATCCTTGGTCGTGGCGCAGTTGATGCCAGCGATAAGGCTGAATTGATTAACTTGTTGAAAGGAGTAAATACCAATCAATATTTTATCCGCTTTTCGGATGGCAGTACCATCGGAACCAAGAATATGGGACTTTCTGAGGTGAAAGCCGTCTCCAAAATTCGTCGCCCGGGAGAGTTACAAGGTATGACCTTCATTACTCGCGACCCTGGTTATGTATTCATTTACAAATCCGACCTAAAATCTTTTGAATCGGTTGTGGGTCAAGCAAAAGCCCTAAAAATTCAAACGATTCTGAATAAATACCAATAAATCGGATTGGAACCATTTTGGGGAGGCTGCACCATTCATTCGGCCTCCCTTTTCTTGTTTTAGCGCTCTCATCCTTGTAAACAGCCCATGAAATACCTCATAAGAACCCTGTTGGTTGTACATTTTTGCTTTCTGACCTTGGCACTTTTCCAAGTTTTGGGCAAACTGGAACGCACGAACTTTAGCTATTTTACGGCGGTTATGAATGACCTTTATTTTGGCGACTGGAGTTTTGGCTTCTTTTCGCAAAAAGTAGGTAGTGTTGCTTTCGAGCGTTATACTTTGCACAAGTGGGATCGTTCTCAGGAAATCTTAGATACCCAAAAAGGGTTCCGCTATTTTACCCACGCCCACGAATCCTACAACCGCTTTTATGGCCTAAGCGTTTATATCCGACAAGACACCACCTACCAGGACTTGCTCTCCCATACCGTTGCGGTTCGGATGTTGAATCAAAAGCGGGAAGCAGTTAAGGTGGATGTAAGCCTGCTGGGTATGCAAAATCCCAGTTTACGGGATTGGAAGGCAGGGAAGCGAAGTCAGCCTAAAGAAGTATATTTTGCAGAATTCGCCGCTCAATAAACACAAACATGTTTTCATTTTCCTTCAACGCCCTCCTAAGCCGCATAACGGCCTTTTTCGAGACGCCCCAATCTCCCGCCCCATTAGGATTTTTCAGGATCGCCATTTCGCTCTTTTGTATCGTTCAGGCATTGCTATGGTTACCAGACTGGGAGGCTTTTTTGGGAAAATATGGCTGGATACAATGGGAGATTTCTCGTGCGCTTAACAACCCTTGGGAAGTTCATATCGAGCATATCAGTCAATTACTGGGTTGGTTTGGCATTTCTGAAGAAAATAGTATTTATGTGTTTTTCTGGGTCTATGTGGGTGCTTTGGGACTGGTAACATTGGGTTTACTCACGAGAATCTTTGCGATAGTGGCTTGGTTTCTCCACATTGTGATCATGGCGAGTATCCCCACTTTTTTTTACGGTTTAGACATCTTTATACACATCGCTTTATTTTACCTAATGGTATTTCCTGTTTCAAAAGCTTGGTCTTTAGACGTTAAGTTGGGCTTGGTTTCGCCAGAGGCCACTTGGGGAGCAGGCGTAGCGATTCGTGTTCTACAACTCCATATGTGTTTTGCCTATCTTTCGGCAGGTGTCGGCAAAATATGGAATTATGAATGGTGGAACGGCGACATTTTGTGGTACTCGATGACACACCCTTTTTTTAAGAGCTTGTTAGATATGCACTGGGTGGCGGATTATCCCTTTATTCCAATGTTTTTGGGCTGGTGGACGCTATTTATCGAGACCTTATATGGCATTGGGATGTGGATTCCACGAGTCAGGGTTTTTTGGTTATTTAATATGATTGCCTTACATGCCGGTATTGCCGTTTTTCTGGGCCTTTGGCTTTTTGCTGGCATCATGATCCTACTTTCGGTATCGGCTTTCGGCCATGAATGCCTTCGAGACCTGAAAAAGCGTCCTAAACCAATACAGAAACGCTCGGTTGCTTAAGTATTGGCTTTGTTTTTGGGCGAGGTAGCGCCCCGCCGGAAAGGTGTACGGAATTGTTTATAGGGAAATAAAAACAAACCATAGGGTTCGTAGCCCTTTTTTTCGGTGGTTTGATGGTGCCGTTGGTGTGCATGGCGAATGGTTTGCAATACTTTATTATCGGACTTAAAGGGCCAAAACCGTTTGTGCGTAAACAAGTCGTGGATGATAAAATACAACATTCCATAAACCGCAATACCAATACCTATGCCCAACCAATAATCGGGCACTTCTGGAAGCCATCCATACACCATCATTGTAATGGAAACGGCTGCAAATCCTATCGAAAAGACATCATTTGCTTCAAAAACACCTTGTGACGCTTCATGATGTGTGCGATGAATCCGCCAAAACCATCCATGAAATACCCAACGATGTAAAATATAGGCTGCTATTTCCATTAAACAGAATCCTGCGATGATCCAAAACAAAAGTGACATAAGGACGATATTTGGTGAAGGACGCTAAATTACATACATAATTGCTATTATGCGCTGCCGCCTGCCTTTTTTTGGAGCGGTTTGGACGCATTCGGCTTTGAGTCCTCTCGCAACACGGCACAGCACTGCTTTTAGCAGAGATCCCACAGTGACTGCGTGAACATGGCCTAAGGCGATGAAAATCATCCTTCTGAATCAGAAAGAATAACGCCCGTTTTATCGAACTGTTTTTTTTGTTTTTTGCTGGTTGCGTCCGCAACGTCGGGTTCAAGCCCCAGTGCCACGTGCAATCCTTCTTGAAACGGCTCTATAAAAAAATCGGCCTCGGTGGTGCGTTCAATAATCCAGATCATGCGTTTCCGGGCCATCTCTAAAATAGCCAAAAAAGTAGTAATAATAAAGGATTTGCTTTTTCCAACGCATGTATCTACAAAACTCAGCCGCCTCGATCTTTGCATTTTTTCCACCAAAAATGCTTCTTGACCCTCGATCGAATGGGCTTCTGCCGCAATGGCATGTATGGGTGGAGCCTCCTGAACCTGACGCAAGACCCGTTGTAGTGCTGAGATGAGGCCAAAAACAGAAACACGATACTCCACGGCTTCGGTTGGTTCCACATATTCTTGCACCATTCCAGCCATTCCACGTACAAACTGGTCTTTACGGGCTTCGTATGCAGTTTCCAAATGTACCGCTCCTTCCTTAAATCGGATGTAAGCCAGCAAACGTTCCACCAATTCACGCCGAGGGTCTAAAGGTTCACCCTCTTCGTCCACCTCTTGCCTGGGCAGCAACATCTTTGTCTTGATACTGATCAGCAAAGCGGCCATATACACAAATTCTCCGGCCACATCCAAGTTTACCAGTTTCAGTGCTTGAACATATTGCAGGAATTCTTGTGTGACATGTGCTATCGGAATATCAAAAACATCTATTTCGTCGCGACGGATAAAATACAATAACAAGTCTAAGGGGCCTTCAAATTCCGTAAGTTGGATGCGATAGTCCATGTTTCATTCCTGATTCAGCGTAGGTAAATAGACCACTTCGGCAAATTTTTCTGGTATAAAAAGTTCTTGTGCCGCTTGTTTCACTTCCTCGGCCTGTACCGCATCCACCGCTTCCGATATTTCCTCTGGCGAATAAAAGCGGCCAAAATACAATTCCATTCTACCAATGCGCATCATACAATTCGTTGTTCCTTCCAACTCATACATCAAACCAGCCTTGATTTGTTTTTTTGCCTGTGCCATCAAACGAATGGGAATGGGTTCTTCCACAAAACGGGCCAATTCACGATGTATCAGGTTTCGGGCACGATCAATCTTGGTGGGATCTGTACCCATATACACACTAAAGTCTCCTACATCCGAAAACACATTCAGACTAGAATAGATGCTATAACAATAACCGTACTTTTCACGAATATTTAGGTTAAGTCGGCTAGACATTCCGCCACTTAGCATTGTATTCAAAACCGAAAGTACATTCCTGCGGGATTCATCGCGTAAACCCGCACAAGTGGTTCCCAAAATCAGGTGCGCTTGTTGAATCGGTTTGGGTTTTTCTTTTCTTTGCGCGGCTTCTGCATACCATATCCGCTCTGGGAAACTTGCTTCCGATTGTTTCACCCCTGCTGTATATTTCTCAACCAGACGTACCACTTTTTCATGCGAGATGGCTCCGGCAACAGCCACAACCACACGCTGCGACTGATAGCGGTTTTCAACAAATGCCAATAGCTGGCTTTGGGTAAAAGCCATTACCGTTTCAGGAAACCCAATTATAGGATTACCCATTGGCTGATCGCCATAAACAGCCCGTTCAAATTGGTCAAAGATAGACTCTTCGGGATCATCTTCGTACATTTTCATCTCCTCTACCACCACTTCCTTTTCTTTGTCCAATTCTGATGCCGGAAAAACTGGAAAAAAAACAAGGTCTGTTAACAAGTCTATGGCCCGTTCTGCGTGCTCTACCAATGCGCGGGCGTAATAACACGTATTTTCTTTACCTGTAAAAGCATTTAAATACCCACCCACCGATTCCAGATGGGCGGCAATTTGCTTCATTTTTCGTTTTTGGGTCCCTTTAAATACCATATGCTCGATGAAATGCGTCATACCCTCTTCACCTTGTACCTCATCACGGCTACCGCTATCCACCCAAACCCCTACTGATACGGTCCTAACCGTCGGGATCGTCTCCGTCACCACCCGAATTCCGTTGGCCAGTACTGTTTTTTGCGTCATATTTCTTTGTTTTTTTTGATAGAGCGATGAATATACCAAATCTCGGATAAGATTCGTTTGGAAGTCTTTGAAAAGTTCTGACGATAACGGTTTTTTACAATTAAGATTTGAGGCAACAGTAACGTTTCTCTATTCGTCCACACCCGTTATACTCTACCGCCTTCGCCGTTTCACGGTTCATGACCCCTTAAGTTATCCAGTTAGAGGGCGATATTCTACAAAAATTCCTCCCGCTATCCAAAATCCGTAAAAATGCGATAATTTAACCCCTCTGGGTAAAAAAATACCGTACTTTTAACCGGTATTCGGTACACCTTCTGCCTCCCTGATAACGCAAAGGGCAATTTCATCCCTCCATACTGCTATGTTTTGGCTACGCTACACCGAACCGATCCTCAATGTGACGCGGAAACGACTCAGCCGAGGACAGTTTATCATGGTTCTTGCGGCACTTACGGGCATTACTTCCGGTGCAATTGCGGTCTTGCTCAAATCGTCTGTTCACTATATCCAGCAGTTTCTAAGCAGTGTCAGTGTTTTTGGTTGGACCTATGTCTTTTTCCCGTTTGTGGGAATCCTCTTGACGGTTTGGGTCATTCAGCAGTTTTTTGACGGGAAACTGGAACGTGGCGTCCCCAGTGTGCTATATGCCATTGCGCAGCGGTCCAGCTTCATTCCCCGTGTGAACACCTATCTACATGCCATTGCAAGTGCCCTTACGGTTGGTTTTGGAGGTTCGGCTGGGCTTGAAGCCCCCATTGTGGCCACCGGATCGGCGATTGGTGCCAATTATGGTAAAATCTATCGGACCAATTACCCTGAGAGAACCCTTTTGCTGGCATCAGGTGCAGCCGGGGGCATTGCCGCCGCATTTAATGCCCCCATTGCAGGCGTTATGTTTGCCATCGAAGTATTGCTCACCGAAGCAGCAGTGAGCCACTTTATTCCATTATTAATTGCATCTGCGGCTGGGGCGTTGTTTTCTAAATTACTCCTAAACGAAGGGATCTTATTTGCCTTTAGCATTTCGGATAACCTCGAAGCGTACCATCTGCCTTTTTATTTATTGCTTGGAATTCTGGCGGGACTCCAGAGTGTGTACTATGCCCGCGTTACCCATTGGATCGAGAGCTTTTTTTTACGATACAAGCATCACCCCTACCGACGTGCTGCTTTGGGCGGGCTGGCCCTGATCATCATGTGTACCTTTTTACCTCCCTTGTTTTCAGAAGGATATTCCAGTCTTACGTTTCTCGCAGGAAATAATCCCAAAATGCTGTTACAACATCCCTTCCTGCCCGACCTTCCCGAGACGGAATGGGTGTTGTTGATATTGGTGGCCGCTATTTCCCTCCTGAAAGTATTTGCAACAGCCATCACATTGGCTTCCGGTGGCTATGGAGGGAACTTTGCGCCTTCATTGTTTGTTGGGGCTTATTTGGGATTTTTCTTTGCCCGACTTATCAATTACTTTCACTGGATTCGGCTACCAGAAGCCAGTTTTACGGTTGTCGGTATGGCGGGTATCCTTAGTGGCGTCATGCACGCGCCTCTGACTGCCATTTTTCTTATCGCCGAAATCACGAGTGGTTATGCCTTGTTTATTCCTTTGATGATTGTTGCATCGGTGGCCCTGTTCATCTCACGACACTTTGAGCAATACGCCATGGATACCAAAAAATTAGCAACCAAGGGCGATATTTTCACTAGTGACCGAGACCATAACGTGCTTACCAGGCTTAAACTAACCAAATTATTAGAAAAAGATGTAGCCACTGTTTATCCGGATGGAACACTGGAAGACTTGGTAGAGGCCATACGTAACAGTAAACGCAATCTCTTTGCGGTTGTAGAGCGCTCCGGCAGATTCGTGGGGGTCATCACGCTGGATGATGTGAAAGATGTGATCTTCGACCGAGAACTCTATCATTGGCTCGTGATAGAAGATGTCATGACACGTCCTCCTGTAACCTTAGAGGTACAAGAGGACATGGAAAGCGTCATGAAAAAATTTGAAGAAACCAATAGTTGGAATCTACCCGTCATCGAAAACGGACAATATCTTGGAATTGTCTCCAAGTCTGGTATTTTCAACCAATATCGGCAGTCACTTTCGGCCCCAAGGGAGGTTCTATAGACACCCCATCTCCGGGATTATACATCCGCTCCACCATCACTTCGATGGCTTGGCGGTGGTGCCGGATATGGTACATGGTGAAATAAATCAACTCCCGAACGGTGATCTTTCTGAGCAAAGGATGGGGCATGAGAAACAGGTCCATCTGCTCATCCTTCCATTTGCTTCTTAAAATCTTTAGGTGCAACTCCACTTCCACGGCGAAAGCCCTAAGCAAGGTTCCGCGATCGCCGGTTTCTTGTGGCTGATAACGTTCAGGGGCACGTCCTCCGGATTTTAATACGTTCCGGTAGGCCACAACAAGCATTTCATAGGTAAGAGAATCACGCTGGGAAGTGCCAGACATGAGTTTCAGCAACATCTTGGGCAACCGAAGGCCCAGATTGGTCTGATTCAGACAGATGTTCAGGTGTTCTACGTTTTCTGCAATGGACCATTTATCCGGATGAAGTTTGCGGAATAAGATTTCCTCCGGCAGGCTCTCAATATAAATCTGAAATTGTGTAAAGGTAGTCTGAATCTCTCGGATCAGGTTGCTTTTAGAAGGATGCATTAGCTTAATCTACTGGTGGGGGCGTTGGTACTCGTTATGATACACCTGATCATAAAAAGGATGAATACAAAAGAGGCTTACAAAAAATATTTGTAAGCCTCTTGTAGTTCATGAGTGTATTGGATTAGCGACGACGGTCGCCGCCACCTCTGCGGTCACCGCCCCTGCGGTCGTCGCGACGGTCATCACGGCGTGGAGGGCGCGGTGTACGCTCCCGCTCCACATAGCCTTCGGGCTTTTCGAGGAAGGGTTTGCGAGAAAGTCTCAGTTTTCCGTCTGGCAATACATCTATCAACTTCACTTTCAGGATATCCCCTACTTTCACTACATCTTCCACGTTCTTCACATATTCATAGCTCATTTCAGAAACATGGAGTAAGGCTTCTTTTCCAGGGAGAATTTCAATCAAAGGCCCGATCTCAAGGATACGGGTGACAGGGCCTTCAAATTCATCACCTACTTCAGGCTTAGAGGCAATACCCTTTACAATTTTGGCAGCGGCCTCGGCCTTCAATCCATCCACGGCGGCAATGGTTACATACCCTTTACCATTCCGTTCGTCTATGGAAATCACGGTTCCAGTTTCGCGCTGAATGCCTTGTACCACCTTTCCACCCGGCCCGATCACCGCGCCAATAAAATCAGCATCAATTTCGATGACGGTCAGACGTGGTGCAAATGGTTTGAGGTCTTCGCGTGGTTCCGAAATAGTCTCCCGCATTTTATTCAGAATGTGCAAACGTCCAGCTTTGGCCTGGTTCAGGGCGGTTGCCATTGTTTCGCGGGAAAGAGACTTGATTTTGATGTCCATCTGGCATGCCGTAATCCCGTCTTCAGTACCCGTAATTTTGAAGTCCATATCTCCGAGATGATCTTCGGTACCCAAAATATCCGACAACACAGCGACACGGTCATCTTCGGCAATCAGCCCCATAGCAATACCGGCCACCATTTTATTAACCGGAACACCTGCATCCATCAAAGCCATCATACCCGAACACACCGAGCCCATAGAAGAAGAGCCATTTGATTCCAGAACTTCGCACACGATGCGGATGGTATAAGCAAAATCATCAATAGAAGGCAGTATATAAGAAAGGGCACGTTCTGCCAATTTGCCATGACCAATTTCGCGGCGACTTGTGCCACGGATTGGTTTTGCTTCTCCGGTAGAATAAGGAGGGAAGTTATAGTGTAAAAAGAACCGACGATCTTGGTTTTCAAACAGTTGGTCTATGGATTGTGCATCTTTATCGGTTCCCAAGGTACAAGAGGCCAATACTTGTGTTTCGCCACGGGTAAAGATGGCAGAACCATGTACGCGGGGCAAATAACCCGCTTCACACCAGATCGGGCGAATATCCGAGAGCGAACGACCGTCAATTCGGCGACCATCGTTTAGGATGGCTTTACGCATTACGTCTTTTTCCACCTCATCTACAGCCTCCTTGATTTGCTTAAGCGTCCAACCTTCTTCGGTTATATCTGCCTGTACCGTACCCGCTTCTTCATCAGTTTTGCCAAGCAAAGAAGCCACTACCGTCTGAGAGATCGTTTCGATACCCCCATAAAAATTGGCTTTATTGTAAGGTTGGTTGAGGTGTTCATCTATTTCATGTCCACACAAACTGGCCACTTTTGCCACCAAATCTTCTGGCAAACGGTTGAGTGTATAGGTTTTTGGCTCAATCTCCCCTACTTGAGCGACCAAATCTAATTGTGCCTGCACAACTTCACGGATTACCCCGTGTCCGAAGTCTAATGCGGCCATCATATCTTCTTCGCTCACCTCTTTCATTTCCCCTTCCACCATCACCACAGAATCGGCAGTACCTGCCACCACCAGATCAATATCGCTCATGGACAATTGAGAAATGGTGGGATAGGCCACAAATTCCCCGCCAATACGCGCAACCCGGACCTGCGCAACCGGGCCATGAAACGGCGCCCCTGACAACATCAGGGCTGCCGAAGCCCCCGTAGCCGCAATCACATCAGAGTCATTTTCACCATCAGCAGAAAGTACAGTAAGCATAATCTGCACTTCGTCCTGATACCCGTCCGAAAACATAGGCCGAATACAGCGGTCGGTTAACCGTGCTGAAAGAATTTCTTTTTCACTTGGACGGCCTTCACGCTTGATAAAGCCGCCCGGAATTTTCCCACCCGCCGAGAATCCTTCACGGTATTCAACCGTCAGTGGGAAAAAGTTAATCCCATCTCGAGGAGGTCCTACGACAACAGTACAGAGGACCATCGTGTCGCCTAAGCGGACGACAACCGAGCCGTCAGCTTGTTTGGCCAAGCGTCCGGTTTCAATAGATAATTCCCGGCCATTACCGAGGTTTAGTATTTGGTTAATACCATTCATGTTTTTTCCTTCGCGCGTTCACAACATAGAGGGCACAAGCATAAGCCTGGGAAACATCAACATTACAACGCAGCTTGTTTAGTGATTCGTTCAACACATGGATTCTTTGCCCGCTACAACTTGTATGATTTACCAAAAACAAGCCTTTGCAAGCAGGTGAATCCGTTAAAAGAAAGACAGCGACTCCCACCAAGAAGCCGCTGCCATTTTTGGATCGATTATTTACGGATACCGAGGTCTTTCAGAATCTGACGATATTGTTCTACGTCTTTCTTATGAAGATAATCCAACATATTCCGACGTTTCCCTACGAGTTGGATCAAACCACGACGGGCGGCATGATCTTTTTTGTTTTTTTGTAGGTGCTCGGTAATTTCGGCAATGCGTTTGGTGTAGATGGCGATCTGTACATGGGTCTTGCCCGTATTTTTTTCGTCGCCACCGTAGGTTTTTACCAATTCGGCAATTTGTTCTTTTGTCATGATCAGGTCTCCATCTTCCGAATCGTCTATCCGGAAGAAGATTTTTGTGAATAAATTTATACAGATCAATTAAGATAAGGATAAGAAGTATGCTTTGCAATCCACCTCATCTTTCTTCAACGCTTCTTGCAACAAGACCAGATTACCGAACCGTTTATCAGGGCGTATAAAGGCATGGAAATGTACCTTGATTGTTTGCTGATACAGGTTGCCTGAAAAGTTGAACAGGTTTACTTCCAACCCTCGTTCTCCATTGGGCTCAATAGAAGGCCGCCTTCCGATATAGGCCATGCCTTGAAAATATGCACCATTTGCTAAGGTGGCTGTCACAGCATAACTGCCATTTACTGGTAATATTTTTCGCGGATGCTCGATGAACACATTGGCAGTAGGAAAACCAATGGTTCGCCCCAATTTACGCCCTGTAACCACCAATCCACGCACCTCGTAGGGCCTTCCCAACAGCCGTGCCGCCTCTGCAACCTGCCCTTTTTCTAAATAACGACGGATTACCGTAGAGGAAACCACCTCATCCGCGACCATTTGTGCCGGAATTTCGTAGGTCTCAAAACCAAAATCTGAACCTTTGTGACGGAGCAAAGAAAATCCTCCTTCGCGCCCGCGACCAAATCTGTGATCATGCCCAATCACCAATGCCTTTAACCCGATCTTACCGACTAAATACCGGCGAATGTATTCCTCCGGAGGGGTCTCGGCAAACTCACGGGTAAAAGGGACAACCACCATCCTGTTTAAGCCCAGTTGTTCCAGATATGCAGCCCGCTCTGGAATGGTTGAAAGCAACCCTTGGGGCTGTTCGGTTAGCACTTCCCTTGGATGTGGGTCGAACGTAACCACCGTACTTACCCCCTGTACCATTCGTGCCCTCTGATTCAAAAACTGAATTATGGCTGCATGGCCGAGGTGAACCCCATCAAAAGTTCCTACTGTCAAAACACTTTCCGGATTGGGACGAATCTGCTCCCAGCCTTCCTCTATTCTCATAACTGCAATAATCTTTGATACCGCATACTTTAAAAAGCATTTCAAAATTAACCCTCCCCTCCGTTCGTGAGGCGGCATTAACGGATAATTCAGAAATATTATCGGTATTAAGGTATGAAAGACCCCTTCGGAAACGCTATTTCTCCAAAAAAATCATAAGAGGCGCTTGCATACCCACCCTGTTTTATTACTAACTTTAAAGATCATTCATTGTAAATGATTTTGCAGACGGCCTGTTATCAGGTCTTATGTTTCACAAAACGAAGGATTTACCTTCTCCGGCTTTGGACGACCCTTACCCTTCTGCTTATTTAGACTGGGCGATTTTCTCTGTTGCAACCCCGTGGTGTTTCTTTTTAGAGATCACCGCCTTTGTAACACTTCTCATTGTTTCCGCACTGCTTTCCGGTGCAGAGGTTGCTTTTCTATCCCTTTCCGATAGGGAAAAGCGTCGGCTAACCGAAGATTCCTCGACACTGCACCGCCGGATACTACACCTTGTTACCACGCCTGGCGAAACCCTCACGTCTATCCTTACCATCAACACCTTGGCCAATGTCGCATTGGTGTTATTAGGAACTGAAATAACCCGCCAGTTTGCGTTAAGACAGGGCATTCCACCTGAATGGAGTTTATTTGTAGAGGTGATTTTACTCGCGCTCTTGCTCGTGGCTTTTGCAGAGATCATCCCAAAAATGTTGGCACACCATTATGCACATGCCTATTGCCGCCTTATGTCATTGCCGGTGTACTGGGCCGTCCGGCTAAGTGCCCCTTTCGGACGACTACTTGCACCACTGTCCTCCCGAATCAATGAGCGGATGGATTATTCCAATGGCGGACTGACCGCCGAAGACCTGAAATATCTGGCAGACATTGGTGAAAAACACGGAACAATTCTCGCGATGGAGCGCGATATGATCCATTCCATTGCAGAGTTTAATGAAACCACCGTCCGAGATGTAATGACAAGCCGATTAGATGTGGTCGCATTATCCACCGATCTCAGCTTTTCGCAGGTATTAGATCTGGTACGGGAGCATGGTTATTCCAGATATCCACTCTATGAATCCAACTTAGACCAGATTGTAGGCTTGGTGTATGCCAAAGATTTTTTGCCCTTAATGAACAATGCCCCCCTTCCAGACAAAGTGGATTGGCAAAAACTCATGCGCCCCGAACCTCTTTATGTACCAGAATCCAAAAAAATCAGCAATCTTTTAGAGGAATTCCGCCAGAAACGCCTCCATATGGCCATTGTCATTGACGAACATGGCGGAACAGAAGGCTTGGTTACGATGGAAGATATTTTGGAGGAAATTGTGGGTGATATTCGGGATGAGTTGGACGACGAGGAGGAAATTCTCTTTCGGAAAACCGAGAAGGGGGCCTTTTTGGTGGGAGGACGTATGCACATAGACGACCTTCAGGCCGAAATTCCGTTTACCTTCGAGGAAGAAGAAGACATTCAAACGGTTGCAGGCCTGTTCCTTCATCGTTTTGGCGATTTCCCACAAGAGGGCGATTTCATCGCACTGGATCATTTAAAAATGACAGTTAAAAAAATCACGAAACACCGTATAGACGAAGTATTGATAGAACTGTTAACCGAAACCACGACGCCTGAGTGACATGAGTGCTACCACGCAATCCAAAAAATCTTTTTCGGCTATTTACACCATCTTAGAATGGGTCGTTGTTCTTTTCCTGCTCATTCCTGCACAAGCCGAGGCCCAATCCGCCGCTCGTAGAGATCCGGATGTGCCCACCGCCTATGCAACACCTAATCGGTTATTGGCGGTGCAATTACAGGAAACCTATAACCCGATCCCTACGGATACCAAGCCACACGATCCTTGGCTGGGATTCGACAAAGTGCAACACCTTGTTTTCAGCTACCTACTGGTGCTGGGCAATCAGTATGTTTTGGTGAATAAAATAGCCCTTTCTGAGTCCGAAGCCCTAAAGTTCTCGGCAGGCTCTACGGCATTGATCGGATTGTTTAAAGAAATTTATGACCTAAAGCGAAGTAAATCTCGCTATTTTAGCAGACGGGATCTGGTAGCAGATGCCGCTGGCATACTTCTCGCCGTCGGGGTGATCCGAATCAAAACCAACTATTCATCCACCAATTAAGCCTTTTCCTATGTGCGGAATTTTCGGAATTATCAATGCGGCAGATGCGGCACGAAAAACCTATTATGGACTTCATGCCCTCCAACACCGGGGCCAAGAGTCCGCTGGTATTGTGACCACAGCCTATGATGCGGCACGCAAACGCGCCATTATGCCAGCCATCCGTAATTTCGGATTGGTGACCGATGTTTTCCGAGACGACGCTGTTTTCCAGCACAAGCTTGCCGGAGATATGGCAATCGGGCATAACCGATATTCCACCAGTGGATCTTCGACCAATGCCGCCAATATTCAGCCATTTGTGGTACATTATCGAAATGGGAATTTAGCTATTGCCCACAACGGGAATTTATCCAATGCCACCCAGTTAAGGCAACTGTTTGATCTAAATGGAACCCTTTTCCAAACCACTTCCGACACCGAGGTAATTCTTCATCTGATCGCTCAAAGCCGACAATTCCGACAACGAGACCAGATCTTGGATGCGGTTTCACAAGTTGAAGGTGCATTTTCTCTGATCCTGATGACCGACGACAAACTAATCGCCGTGCGTGATCCCCACGGGTTTCGCCCGCTGATGTTGGGTCGGATTGATGAAGCCCATAATCAGGGAAAACCTGCTTGGTGCGTAGCCAGCGAGTCTTGTGCTTTCGATTTATTGGGGGCCACATATGTACGGGAAATTCAACCAGGGGAAATGTTGGTTATGGAAAAGGAAGCCTGTGAAACCGGAAATTTTGAATCCTATCTCCTGAAGCCGACCTCCCAAACTGCACAATGTATTTTTGAATATGTTTACTTTTCGAGGCCCGATTCCCGGATTTTTGGCGAGATGGTGGACAAGGTCAGGCGCAAATTTGGCAAAACCCTAGCGCATGAAGCCCCAGCACCTTTCGATTCCAAAGGTAAACGCACCATCGTGATCCCTGTACCGGACTCCTCGAACACATCGGCTATGGGATATGCTACGGAATTGAATAAAATTTACTGCCATGAAGGAGAGCGGGATCATTTCCGATTCGAGTTTGGCCTTATCCGTAACCATTATGTGGGCCGCACCTTCATTTCTCCCGGGCAAAACGCACGAGAACTCAAAGTCCGCCTTAAGTTCAATACCGTCGAAGGAGTTCTAAAAGACCGGATTGTGGTGATGGTGGACGACTCCATTGTACGCGGTACCACTTGCCGCCAATTGGTCAAAATGGTACGAGAAGCTGGTGCACGAGAGGTGCATTTTCGGGTGACCTCCCCACCCGTGATTAGCCCGTGCTATTATGGTATGGATTTCCCAACACCCGATGAACTCTTCGCTAATCAATTCGAGGACATAGACGGCATGGCGGCATGGCTTGGGGTTGATTCATTGGCCTACCTCTCCGAAGAAGGGCTGTTGGAGGCCGTCCGAGAAACCAATTCTATACCTCCTAATTATTGTACGGCGTGCTTCACCAATAAGTATCCTGTTCCGGTGCAAGTGCCCAAAGAAACAGAAAAAGAAGCATTCGAATTTGTATAAAAAGTTGGAAAAATAGAATAAAATACACAATACTACTGGACATTTTTGCAAAT
>DDTM01000071.1 GCA_002344075.1 Bacteroidetes bacterium UBA2364 | reverse complement strand
GTTTTATCCTTATAAGGCAGTATCGTTAATAATTTTTCGCCTTCATATAAAAACACTTCTGCATTTTTAATAAAATGATCTATATTAGTGATTTCTATATCTTTTTTTTGATTCCATGCTGGAATATTTTTAGATATAAATACTTGCCAATCTTTACCTTCTGTAAATAAAGAATTAAGTACTATTTGTGGTTTGTATGTTGGCTTAAATTCTTCTGATAACTGAAAATCACACGATGTTTGAAACATTATCAGAAGCAATGGAATGATTTTTTTCATTTTTTAATTTTAAAATTATAGGAAATAAATGGAAGAATAGGGAATAAGGATATTCTTTTGTAAACTTGATTACCATTGCCTGTTTGTACCAGAAAAATAAAGAACGGATTTTTTTTGTTATAAGAATTATACAACCCAATAGAGAATATTTGTTCGCCCCATTTTTTAGACTTTATCCGGTTTAAGCCTAAATCCATTCTGTGATAACTTGGCATTCTGATGCTGTTTCTGTTTCCATAAGAGTATAAGTAGGGAGTCAGCTCGCCTACTGCTTCGTCTCCTAAAAATGCGGGTGTAAATACGGACTGCGGAAAGGTGGCCACATTACCTGTGTTAAAAACCCAATTGAATGAGACATTTAAGTTTGGTTTAAGGTTATGGTTCAAGACTATAGAAAAATCATGTATTCTATCGTAAGTAAAAGGAAATGTATTCCCTTGATTAATCGTAGGAAAACGTCTATTACTCCATGATAAAGTATAGCCAAGCCAACCGGTTGTTTTCCCTTCTTTCTTTTGCATAAAGAATTCCAACCCATAGCTGTCTCCACTTCCTTGCGTGACATTGCTTTCCCAGGCTCGTTCATAATTTGTCATAAAACTGGCACCTTCAATGTACTCGGTGGTGTTAAAAATATTTTTATAATATCCCTCTATACTAAACTCGTATGACTTTAGTAAATGAGAAACACCTAAAGCAGCCTGCCAAGAAGACTGTGGTTTAACTTTTGGGGTAGCAGGGAGCCACAAATCTGTGGGTAAGCCTATTCCATTGTTTGTTAAAAGATGAATATATTGCTCCATTGTAGCAAAAGATCCTTTAATAGCCCATTGGCCTGATTTAAAACGGCCAGAAAATCGAGGCTGAACGGAAGAAAACGTCGTCCCACTAACACGATATTGGGCCAAATGTATTCCTATATTAAATTTTATTTCCTCGGTAGCTCGGAAATCATTTTCTATATACTCTATGAGGGTTCTTGTAGAAATATCAGGTTGTTTTTTCTGGGTGTTAACCGTTTCTTCTGGGAGATCGGATATAACGCGATTGTAGATGTAATTTCCAGGGTAGAATGTATGATAGATGAGCCTAAAACCCAAACGGATATTATGATTGGGGCTGGGCAAATACTGAAAATCAGTTTTATACCCTATATCTCGAATAGCTGAGCTATAGTCTGAAATGGTTGTATATTTAGTGTTGGGAGAAATTTCTAAGGCAGTGCTCCTATTTTGTAGATTATATTGACTGTAATTCAGAATAGTATTAGAAAAAATCTTAGGAGAAATAATGTAGCTCCACCTCAAGGTAGAGGTAAGATTTGACCACTTAAGCCCTGAATTTTCATTTTTTTCGTTACTTTCATCTTTTTTTAAGAATTGTATATTCAAATTGTCTTTCCCTAAATACATACTTGCAAAAAAATGGTGACGATAGTTGGGCTTATAATTGATTTTAGCATTTAAGTCTCCAAAATAGTAACTTGGTATTGTTTTATTTTGGCTGGAAGCTTGTTTTATTGTATAGAATGGCGTAAGCAATGCATCAATATAAGTTCTTCTCAACGATAGAATATAACTTGATTTGTGTTTTAAAATAGGTCCTTCTAAAGTTGCTTTGGAAGAGACTAAGCCGATCGAAGCCGTCAAACTTGTTTTTTGCATGTCCCCTTCCTTCATCGTTATATCCAAAACAGAGGAGAGTCTTTCTCCATATCTGGCAGGAAAACCGCCTTTGATCAGCGATACATTTTGAATAGCATCCGCATTAAATACGGAAACAAATCCAAAAAGGTGGGCAGCATTATATACCGTTGCATCATCCAACAAAATCAGGTTTTGGTCAGCACCTCCACCCCGAACATAAAATCCGGATGTCCCTTCATTCCCTCCTTTTACACCCGGTAAGGTCTGAATGACTTTTAATACGTCTGCCTCTCCCAAAAGTAGTGGGATTTTTTTGATTTGGTCTGAATTTATGTCCACTACACCCATTTGAGTTGTTTCTAAAATGCTGGGTGTTGCATTTACATCAATCGTTGAGGTAACTTTTATATCTTCTTTTAGGTGAACATTAATAGGAGTATTTTTTGTAAGGTTAATGGAAAGGGTCTCTGTTTGATAGCCTAAGTAAGAAATGACCACCACATAGTTTTCGGTAGGAAGGGTAATGCTAAAAAAGCCGTATTTATTGGATACTGTACCCCATCTGGTATTTTTTACCGTAATAGTTGCTCCGGGCAAGCGTTCTCCGGTTGTTGCTTCTTGGATATAGCCACTAATTGCGAAGCGAGTGGGGATATTTTGTGAAAATGTGGGTGTGGCAAAATTAAAAATAAAAATCAGCAAGATACTGCAAAGGTGTTTTTTTTGCATAGGTGCATTTTTTTGACAAAAAGTAGAGCCACACAACATTGAAACGTTTGTGTGGCTTGGTTTATTATAATCTGAACCCACACGATTAGTCTTGGTAGCTGTTACTACAAGATATGGAAGCCCCGTTGCTTAGGTGAGCAACGTGTTGTGAGGTCATGTTTACGCCAAAACCTATTCCTCCCCACTCATAATGTCCTAACTTCGTAACCTCTCCGTCAGTATCGGTATCACTGCCTGCCCCCGGCAGTAGGAAGGGGCCTAGTGGAGTTCCATCGAGAGCATATGTGGTTAGCTCGCCTGATACCGAAACAAAGACATGGCTTAGACGATCGGAAGTTGTATTCCAATCCGTTCCTCCAAACAGTCTTTTTCTAGCTTTTTGCCAGTAGGTTTTTGCACCAGCTTCGCGATATACAAGGTAATCTGTGTTAAATGCCAGTCCTTTTAATCTATATCGCTCATTAGTTGGAGCTACATATGTTACTTCACAATCTTTTGTACCTAAAATTTGAATTTCTTTTCTGATTTGACCACTTTGTTTTGATAAACTATTACTTTGGTAATCAGAAGCCTCATATTCTGATACAAGACCATTAGCCACTACATACACGCTATTACCAACCTGAAACTCTCCTTTACTGTTTAATACAGACTTAAATTGGTCGCTCATCGGAATATCCCCTAATGGATTAGCTTTCGATTCACTTTCTGTATTTTGTGAAACTGAAGACTTAAGTGATGTAAATCCTTTAATGCTAACCTCTTTTAGATCTTTTTGGGTAAATAGTTTTTGCATATATGTCTCGAAAATTTTTTGGTCTTTAAAGGACAAACGTCCATCAATAACCGAAAACATTTTAGGCATATCTGTGGAGTTTTTTAAGGCTGTTGAGTCACAACCAGAAATAAAAACAATTAGCGTAACAAATACAGCTTTAATGAAAGTTTTGTAATTTTTTTTCATGCTACTTAAAGTTTGATAAAATGATATAAAAACTGTTATGCCCATAAGCACTAAAGAATATATGGAATAAAATTGTTTTTTTGAATTAATTATGAACATATCATTTTATAGAGGTGCTAATTAAATCACTGGTTAGATAGAATCATTCTATTTAAGTTTTTTGAAGATTCCTAAAAGTTTTTATTTTTGTTTAAATAAAACTACAAATCACGAATTTATCATTAATATAAGTTTTAACAATTAATATATAATGATATATTTTACACTTTTAATTAGATTGGTTATAAAAATTAACTCTATCCTGAAAATAAAATAGATCTTACCTGAACGATCTTATACCTACCCAACACAGGCGTACAATGCGAAACAGTTCGTTGAAAACAAACACAGTTACCAATCTGTGTTCGATCATTTTGCCAAATGAATCAAGGATGGTCTGTGGAACGTGGTTTGGGCGCATATTTAATGAAAATGTATATCAGAGTTGGTGAAAGCGCCCTAAGTCTTGGATTGGTCTATGGGAGGTTTGTATATAAATATGAATGCAGGTTTTGGCAGCCGATCGGTACGTTTATGTTGTGAACGGACGGGTGTTCACAACCAATATTGCCTCTAATCCTCACAACATCAAGGCCAGGGTATATTGCAGGATTTCTACAACAAAAAAAAACCGGAGGGTTAAGGGTGTCCTCCGGTTTTTGCGAATGTGGACGGCGTACCTCAGACGTGTCCGTGGCGACGGGAGTAGAGAAAATATTTCTCGAAGGCGATCTTGGCCCAATGGGCTTCAGGGCCAGGGATGATGAACTCGTGTTCGCGGGGCGAGAGCATATGATCGCCGACAATCATCATACCCATATTTCCGGTATCCATAATGCAATAAGCGGCCATATCATCAAATTTCTGGTGCAACTTCGGTAAGCCCTTGATGTCTGCCACAATGTTCTTGACGGCAGTTTTAGCCATTTGTTCAGACGGCCACCCCGTTTTAGGTACGGCACACGGGATTTCGGTTTGAGCGGGTGGTTTAACATCCACGGCTACTCCGGCAGCATACACATTCGGATAATGTGGATGGGCATAGCTATCGTCCACCTCGATAAATCCATTGGCATTGGCTAAGTTGGGCGTATTACGGACAGCATCCACCCCCAGAAAACGCGGCATTATCATCGTGAATTTGGATGGCAATACATCACCATTATCCAAAACCACGCCATCGGGTCGTACTTCGGTAATGGCGGTGTTTAGGTGTGCATTGATGTGGTACATTTTGAACATCCATTCACACATTTTTTGGGCATTTCCAAAGCCATTGATGCCAAAGTGTGCCAAGAAAGGCTCGGCTGTTACATAGGTAAGTGGTGCTTGTTTTTTGAGGTGGTGCTTGGCAATCTGGTAACGCACGTTAAAGAGGAATTCATACGCTGCACCGAAACACCCCGCTCCTGGCGCAGACCCAATCACTACGGGGCCTGGATCCGCCAAGAACTTATTCCAACCCTCACGGGTGCGCATGGCAGGCGGAAGGCCTACAATGGAATGGGAATATTCCTTCAACCCTGGAATATATTCGGTATCTACTTTGGGGCCTGTCGCAATAACTACATAATCATAGCCGATGGTTTGTCCGTCTTTGGTAAAAATTTGATTTCTTTCCAGATCGAAGTGGGTGACTTGCGCCTCTATAAAGTTAATGTGATGACGGGTATAAATGGGCCGAACATCAAACGTAATGTCCTTTTCGTCACGCAGCCCGAAGGGGAACCAAATAAGCGAGGGAAAAAACAAGAACTTATGCGTATTCGCGACTACCGTTACGCGGTGGTTATCCCCAACCAATTCTTTTAATTCGATGGCTGCGGTATAGCCGGCAAAGTTGGTTCCGACTATGACAATGTGCTTCTTTTCCATGATGACAAGGGTTGAGTGGAAATCAAATTGGTTGTAAAATCGCTTTTTAAGGTGTTTTTGGGAAGCGGACTTTATCGGAGATCCCTCGTAAGAACTCCTCTTTGGGGATTGTAGGGTACACCATTACACTAAGGTCATTGGAAAACAGTACTTTTTGAAATATCTTACATACTCACTTCATAAACCGAGACTCATGAAATACATTTTAATGCTGTTGTTTGGGGTACCATCCTTTGGATGGGCGCAATACCCATGGAAAGAGGTGCCATTTTCTCGTTTTCAGAAAACGCCGCAAACCTATGTGGCGGCGAAAGCCAAGTGGCCTTTGAGTATAGATGGCCGTTTGGATGAAACTGCATGGCAAGAGGCACCATGGACCGTAGACTTTGCGGATATTGAGGGGGAAGACAAACCTAAACCGCGCTTTAAAACCCGTGCGAAAATGCTCTGGGATGACGAATTTCTCTATATTGCTGCCGAATTAGAGGAGCCACATCTTTGGGCTACCTACGATCAGCACGACATGATCACCTTTCACGAAAACGATTTTGAGGTATTTATAGACCACGATGGCGATTCGCACGCCTACTTTGAAGTGGAAGTCAATGCACGCAAACAAGTTTTTGATTTGTTTTTGGTGCGGCCCTATCGGGACGGTGGCCCCTCGCTGATTTCTTGGGATGTACGCGACCTCAGAACGGGCGTTACCTTAGACGGAACATTGAATGATGGATCGGACATAGACCAAGGCTGGACGCTCGAAATGGCGATTCCGTTTAAATCGCTCCGCTTTGGTGTGGATCCATTAAAGCCTCAGACGGGTGATGTGTGGCGTATGAACTTCTCGCGAGTGGAGTGGCAAACGGCATGGGATGGTGCGTCTTATGAAAAAGTAAAAGGCCCCGACAGTAAGCCGCTACACGAAGACAATTGGGTATGGTCGCCGCAAGGCTTGGTTAATATGCACTTTCCAGAGCGGTGGGGGTATGTACAATTTTCTGAATCTAAAGATACACCCTTTGTCCTGCCCTCAGACGAACCCTTCCGAAAAAACCTACGAGAAGTGTATTACCGCCAGCAGCTAAAAATGGCCAAAACTGGGAAATTTGCAACCACTGCCGCAGCTTTAGGGGTTCCGACTACCCTACGACAACAAGGCAAAACCTATCGCCTAATGATACAAAGTACCGCCCACACCTTCGAGGCACTCTTGACCACGCCTGGTGAAAAGACCCGCTACCGAATCAATCATGAAGGACGGTTTGAGGTATTAAAGCCATCGAAGGATTGAGGAAGTTCACAACTGGCTCTACCACCATGTCGTATCTTGCCTGCCGTTTTGATTAACCTCTTATTGCCCATGCGCATTATTGCCGGAAAATTTAAAGGCCGCTCGTTGAAATCGCCGAAAGGAGAAATCACCCGTCCCACCACAGACCGTGTACGGACTTCGGTGTTTAATCTGCTCTATTCCAGAATGGAAATGCGCAGTGCCCGTGTCTTGGATATGTTTGCAGGGACCGGTGCGCTAGGCATTGAGTCTATGAGTCGAGGCGCGGAAAGTACAACCTTTATTGAACTGAACCGCACTGTTTTGGAACTTACAAAGCAAAACGCAAGCATGTTTGGCATCGAAAAACAATGCTGGTTTCAACTGGGGGATGCGGTGGGCTTTATCCAAAAATACCGAGGGCCGCAGTTTGATGTGGTATTTGCGGACCCACCATACGAATTGGAGGCCATTCCCCAATTACCAGAATGGGTTTTTCCACACCTCCAACCGGAGGGTTTGTTTGTACTGGAGCACGATGCCCGACACAGTTTTGACGATCACCCTGCATTAGATACGAGTCGGGCTTATGGTCGTACCATCGTCTCCGTTTTCCGTCCTGCCCTGCTCAATGAATTGGACGACTGATGTATGCGGGTCTCTTATCATGAAGCATATTATGTACCTTTGCCAGAAAAACATCCGTTTCCGATGGGGAAATACCCGGCATTGTACCACTATTTGCTTTCCGAAAACCTGATAAAGACCGGCAACGTCGTAAGACCCAACGAGGCAGAACTACAAGACCTCATATTGGTCCATACAGCCGAATATGTACATGGGGTTATTCAAGGGACCCTGTCTTCAGCCGCAATACGGATATTGGGCATGCCTTGGTCGTCGGGTTTAGTACGACGTTCTTTGTTGGCTTGTCAAGGAACCATCAATGCGGCCCTAATGGCTTTGCATGACGGTTGGGCAGCAAATTTAGCAGGTGGAACACATCATGCTTTTCCGGAGCACGGCGAGGGCTATTGTGTATTTAACGATGTCGCCATTGCTATCCGTGTGTTACAGCAGGCCAAATGGATCCGCAGAGCGCTGGTCGTGGATCTGGACGTGCATCAGGGAAATGGAACTGCCTATATTTTTCGGAACGATCCGACCGTATTCACCTTTTCGATGCATGGCGAAAAAAATTATCCATTCCATAAACAAACGTCGGACTTGGACGTGGCCTTGCCAGATGGTTTGTCAGATGATGGATATATGGATTGTTTAAGGCGGTTTCTCCCCCAGTCCATCGCGCTTGCTCAGCCGGATGTAGCGTTTTATCTGGCAGGAGTGGATGTTTTGGCAGGAGATCGTCTCGGACGCCTCAACCTGTCGCCATGGGGTCTTCGTCAGCGCGAGTATTTTGTACTCAAAGCCCTACATGCTGCACAAATCCCCGTTTGTATCACCCTTTCAGGTGGATATGCGGCGTCTGCCGAAGAAACGGCCCGTATGCATGCCATTTGCTATCAAGAAGCTCGGTCTATTTTCGGATAGGTGGTCTGTTTTTTCGTTACGAAAAATACCATCCGGCTTGAGGAAACACATGTTATGGTGCGACCCTTTTTGCCGGATGGCGGTACTCGAAGAAGTACGTGTTAGAAAAGAGATTTATGCTTACTTTACTGAAATTTTTAAGCTATACGTACCAGAAGTGGGGAATCCATTGTAATTGGTTCCTTGAACCGGAAAGTTTATGGTTTGATTGTTTGAACTAGCAGTCCATGATTTACGCAGGGTGTAGGTGGTTGTCGTAATATCGGTAGCATTTACGTTTACCCCTTCTTTGTAGGCGGGTGGACAAGAACCTTTTTGGGTAGTGACCGAAGTGGTGTATGTCGTAGAACCGCCAATCATAAGTGCCACGCCACCGTAGCTGATAGAAGTTTTGGGATCGGTTGTACTTTCGGGATTACAGCTATAAGTTGTGCTTGTTTTAGCGCTGATTATGTATTCCACCGTCACGATTTGTCCGGCATTCAAGAGAATGGAAAAATAATCTGGATCACTTATATTTGTTGTGCCTTCAATCGTATTTGTTACCGAAGAGAATTTTGTGGCTGTACTGGCCGTGTTGTTGTTTTCTACTTCTGCGACAATACTTCCGGCGGGCGGTGGCGTAATAACGCCATTCATCTCAAACCAAATAGACATGGTACCAGATTGGGTAGGCGTAGCACCGCCTATGAGTGTTGTATAGAAGCCACAATCACTTCCTGATACGGGTGATTGGATTACAAATGTATTGTCCACATACTTCAATGCACCGGAAAGTTGATTGGCAGGGTACCTTTTTCCTGTCAGACCACCGCTTGTTTCGGTTGTTAGATTAAGATTTGCAGGTATTTTACAAGATTTACCAAGATTATATTTACCAGTGGGGCTAGAAACCGTGGCAATCAACGAAAGTTTTGCCACCGATTTACCGGTATCCCAATCGAAACTGCCCGTCCCAGTACTACTCATGGCCATTGCAATTTTAACATTTCCATCATCCAAGAGCAGGGGATCCATGTTAAAAGCCGAGATGGTAAGGGCGTCGGTTTTTTGATCGAACGTTCCTCCCAATTTTAAAACTGTCAGGGTTTTGCATCCATCCAACGCGCTATTGTTCTCATAGCAAGCTTTTCCTTTTGTAGAGGTAAATTCGATTTGATTGGTCTGTGCGAGCAGCGGGCTGAGTGCCAGTACAAAGAATAAACATAGTACGGCGGCGGATTTGGTCATGTGTTTCATAAGATGTTGTAATTAATTAATTTGAGGTTTATGGTTGACGGGTAAAAAATACCTGCTTTCCACCTCGTCACACATGACGCAAAAGCGTTATAAGGTCGCCGTATTTACGGGATTTGCGCAGAGAAGGGCAACATGTAAGATTGGTAATACACATAACGATGGTTCGGGGCACTACAATAAAATTGATTCGCTTACCTCTTTATTTGTTTCAGATACGGTCTAAAAAGCTGCCAAAAGCATGATTTTTCCAACGGGTAAGCATCCATTTTTGTTTGCCTTTTGCCAAGAGTGACTCGCCTACAATTGGGTCCTCGTTGCGAAGCAGAATGCCTTGAAAACATTCCCAATCCCCCTCTAACTCAGGTGGAAAAGCCATTTTTCTTTCAAAAAACGGCCTTAGTGCTTCTAAAACCTGTTTAGCTTCAAGATCTTGACGTGTGGCCACCATTACCCAACCCAATAGCAACATGGCCTTTGCTGAAGTCAGTGGGTCTTGTTGCATCCATTTTTTTTCGGAACCGAGTATTTCCCGGATTATTTTTTCGGACAGTTTGGGTTGGTTGTTGTACAGATAGGTTTCTGCAGTCAGCAGTTTGACCGCAATGGTTTCGGGATGAAGGGGGCCAAAATTCTCTTCAAAAATACGCAAGGATTTTATAGCTGGTTCCAGTGCCTCATGTTGTAGATTGAGGTCCAAATATGTTTGAGCAAGTTTCCGATTGGTTAGTCCGACGGGAAAAGACCTCTCCCCAGTGGTTTGCTGCTGAATTGCTAGAATTTGCTGGAAGTGCATGAGGGCACGTTCCTTATATCCTTGTTTGCTTTCTACGCTTGCCATCCCCAGCAGGATCATCTGTCGGTCGTCGTGTGTGGATTGGAAATACAAATCATTGATGCGTAATGCTTCTTTATAATGTACCATTGCACGCTCGTAGTGCCGTAATTGGGCAAGCAAAGACCCCATATTTGCATTCGGAACCACGAGTAAGACATGATTTTCGCCCAACCTGTTTTTCAGGGATTGCAAGACTTCCCGATAATAGGGCAATGCTTTGTCATACTGTTTTTGATGGCTCCACAAATCCCCCAAGTGTTGTAACACATTGAACATCCCGACACATGGTTCGTTTATGCATCCCTCTCGACGATTTTGTAACGCACGTTCCAATAGACGTTGAGCACTCTGCCATTCCCCACGTTCGCCCTGTAGCACCCCCTCGGCAATCATCACTTCTGTCTCAACTTCAGGATTGGGGTATTTAGTTAGTAAATGTTTGGCTTGGGCTACATATTCTAGTGATTTTTGGGGTGGATGTCCTTTATAAAGAGATAAAACTGTTTTTTGTCCTAAAAGCCCTGCCATAAGATCCGGATAATTCACCATTTGGGGTTCAATGCGTGTCATCATGCTTTCCGCTTCCCGAAAGAGGCGTCTTTGCAGGGCGAAATCAATCAACGATCGCCAGACACTGAATCGGGCACGCGGTATCTCCTGGAGGTCTTTCTCGATTCTAAACATGGCGAGGTTCAGAAATTTTTGGGTCTGTAATGAATCGAGCTGCAAACCACTATTGATGCCTAATTGGTTATCGAAAAGAAATGAGGTAATGAATTGTTGAATGACCTGGTTTTCCGTGAACTTGGCCTCTGTCTTTTGTGCCTCTCGGTAGATAAGATAAGCAGAACCAAGACTGGTAAGCAGGATAACGGCCAAAACTGCGGCGATAGGTACAAAATGACGGTTTGCGAAGCGGTGTATCCGATACCCAACCCCCGGCGGTCTTGCTTGAATGGGTTTTTGAGCGATAAAGCGGGATATGTCATCAGCCAATGCTTGTACCGAGGTATATCGGTTGTTTATATCCCGCGATGTCGCTTTATCTACAATTCGCGCTAAGTCCCCTTTTACCTCTTTGGTCAATTGTCTTGGTGTGGTATGGCGGTGGGCTGCTACCTTGAAAGGGTCGTGGGAGGTGGTTCCAAAGGCCTGCCAAACGGCTTGGTGCAACTTTGGGAAAGGTGTTTGTTGAAAGGTTTGCCATAAGACAAACGGTGCGGCCTGCTCTAAACGGTACGGTCGTTGTCCGACAAGCAAAACAAACAACAAAATCCCTAAACTATACACATCCGATGCAGGCGTAAGGGGTTCTTGCTTAAACTGCTCTGGGCTTGCAAAATCGGGGGTAAATAGCCATTGGAGGGTTTGTGAGGGACTTTCTTCTCCCAAGGAGCGGGCAATACCAAAATCCAATATTTTCACTTGGCCGCCTTCTGTTACGAGGATATTGGCAGGTTTTATGTCCCGATGAACGATTTGCTGCTGGTGTGCATATTGCAACGCTTCACAAATCTGTAAAAAAAGTACCAATCTCTGGCTTATGTCTAGTTTTTTTTCGTCACAGTACTCGGTGATTGGTATGCCCTCTACCAATTCCATCGCCAAGTAAGGGTGTCCTAATGGCGTTTGTCCGGCATCTATGAAGTGGGCGATATGTGGATGATTGAGCCGTGCGAGAAATTGCTGTTCTTGCTCAAAATGCTTGGCCAAGTTGATAGAGGCGAACTGTTGACGGAAGACTTTTAGTGCAACAACTTGTTCAATATGCCCACGTCGTTGGGCTTTATACACCTCGCCCATACCGCCTGCACCCAAAAAGGAAATAATTTCGTACTTTTCAACAATTGAGCCTCTGGTTAAAGATCCTCCTAATGTAGTCGTTTTGCCTTCGGACTTTAGGTCTTCCACATGTGTAAAGAGTGCATCCACCTTATCGCCATGTGCCAAAAAAGCATTCAGGAGGGTTGAAAGCGTGTCTTTTAATGCTGGATTTTCTTGACCAAATGTAGCCAATATTTGCGAACGTTCGTCGGGAGGAGCTGCCAGTAACTGTTCTAAATAAGGCCCCAGTTGCCCTAATGTCTGTGTAACGGAAATCATATAAATCTTTGCTCTTTTAGTACAAGGGATGCGCCTCATTCTGTCAGATATTTGGCCAGTAGTGCTTTTGCAAGGAGCCAATCCCGTATAATTGTTCGGGAAGATAATCCCAGTACTTCAGCAATTTCCGACTCTTTCATTTTTAGGAAGAAGCGGAGATGAACCACTTGATACCCACGAGGATGTGTTGCTGAAAGCATCTCCAAGGCTTCCAGCAGTTTTTCAGTTCCGAGATCCATTTCCGGCGCAAAGTCGGTCTCATCAAAGGGCACATGCTCGACGCCACCTCCACGCTTATACCGATTTTTCCCCCGTTTATCGTTTAGTAGAACGTATCGCATGGCTTTTGCAGCAGTCATATAAAAATGGAGGCGATTTTTCCATTCAATTTGCTGGCTATAAAACAAACTTAGAAACATCTCGTGTACCAATGCTTTGGTATTGAGGGTGTCATTAGGCCCTTTTTCAAACTTAGATCGTAGATCGGAAGACAGTGAACACAAATGAGGGTAGGTTCTTTGTAATAAGTTCTCCCAGGCTTGGAGATTCCCTTGGTTCACCTCTTTAAGTAGCAGTGTCAAGTCTCCCTGTAAACTGAGATCAGGATTTGTATCTCTCATATAACTATGATGGCTATAACTCTTTTCTAAGATAAGATGACATATTGTAAATTCAAATTCAAATATCATTTTTTTAAGATATTGATTTTTAATTTTTTAGGCTAAATATTTCCCTAGTGTCACATTTAAATATTATAAAGGTAAGGTTGATTAGACCTTAAAGTGCGCCGTTCTGTAGGGCATGTTGTTTGTTGTTTTCAGGGCTACCTACCAGAAGAAATGGGAACTTGGGTTTGTTGTTGGCCTAAATTAATTAATATCTATGAAAATATTTAAAATTATTGTATTTAAAAAACAAATATGGGCTATTGCTACATTATTGCTTATATGTAATGAGGTTGCCTATGGCCAAATATCCGGAACT
>DDTM01000029.1 GCA_002344075.1 Bacteroidetes bacterium UBA2364 | reverse complement strand
TTAAACTGAAGAAATGCAAAATTCTTATAATCCGGTTCCAACGCCACGACAGCACCTTTTGGAACCCATTCACAGAAAGACATGGTATATTGCCCAATATTGGCACCAATATCAAAAACAATATCCGATGGAGAAAGGTAAGGCTTGATGATTGCTTTTATTTTAGGCTCGTAATCAATTTGCGTATTAAACCAGAATGTAAGGTGTTGATTTTTCTCATAGAATAAATATTTTTGACTACCCTTTACAGGTTTGCCTACAACTTTATGTGCATGAAATCTGTTTGCATACACTGAGAGAATTTTATAAAAGAACTGCCGCATACTCTTTATTAGATTTTTAATTAACTTAAGAACAGAATTTTATTTAAATAAGCCACGGTAATCATTCTAACGATGATACAATAATTCCAGCATTGTTTGACCGACCTGTTTCAGACTTGTAGGGCTACATTTATCGGGAGTATCCAGTACAGTATGCCAATATTTATAGTCAAAATCTATTAAATCCACTACTGGGATCCCACGTCGAAGAAATGGGATATGATCGTCTGTTACCGCCTGCCCATCTTCCCGCACAAAAGCCTTCGCACCTGCTCTTTCTGCGGCGGCATATACCTTTTCTATTACGTCTGGCGCGTTGGTGATGGAAATTTTTTCGTAAGGAATCCGAAGGTTTTTATCTCCAATCATATCTAATAAGACACCAAATTCAGGAATATATTTTGGGTTCATCTCTACAAATTTTTGTGCGCCGATCGAAAAAGGGTTGCGGCCATTCGGGTTTTCGTCGTGGTCGTAATCACCCAAGTCCTCCATATCCGTCAACAAAAGATCCACCCCTACCTCCAGAGGATTTTCGTGCAGGATACGTGCCAATTCGAGTAAAACAGCCACGCCCGAAGCCCCATCATTGGCACCGGGTACGGGCTTGTTTCTATTGGCAGGATCGGGGTCTTGGTCTGCAAAAGGTCTCGTATCCCAATGGGCGAGCAATAAAATGCGGCGAGTGGCTTTAAAATTAAACGACGCGACAACGTTCACCCCATGCCAAACTTTGGTTGTATCCTTACGGTCACGCCACTCGAACGATTGGGGCGTGACTTTCTCCGCAAGGGGTGTAAGTATTTGTTTATAATACGCCAATGCCTTTTCATGTCCGGACGTTCCGGGAATTCGAGGGCCTAATGCCACCTGCTTCACCAAGTGGTTAAAAGCACGTCCCCCATCAAAGTCTGGGACAGAGTGGGCATTCATCCATTGTTGTATAAAATAAAGTGCAGCCATTAGTACAAACACCGCGAAGATCACCCATTTTAGCCCTCTATTAGGTAGGTCCGAATGTTTAGGCTTTCGGGGTATAGATCGCTTCGCGGCCATTTTGCTTGTACGATTAAACTAAAAGAGATGGTTTGAAATTTCTCCAACCATCTCTAATTTACATCTTTTAGGGATCTTTTATTTAGATCGGCCATAAATTAATTCTTTTGCCTTGGCTGGGCTGTAAATACCAATACGGTATTGGGTTTCTTACCCCGGATGGTGAGTCTTCGTCCAGAAATTTTATATGTTTTTTCACCGTCCAAAATTCCCAAGAAACGATTTTCCAGCCCACTGGCCTCATCACAGTACATTTTTGTGGACATCAAAGGGCCTATTTTTAGGACATGAGATGTGGCTTTGAGGTCGCCACCAAAGACGTTGCAACCACCGTTCCCGCCTAAACTTTTCAGCGAAGGATCAACTTGGAAAAAGATTTTCTGCCCCGATACCCTTGTATTTCCTTGCGCATCGGATAACTGAACAAGTACCCATTGATAGCGCTTCAACGCAGTTCTTGACGTTATTTCTTTTGGCCGAGATGGCTTTAGTAGGTCTTTTCTGCTCAAATTTTGGGCTTGTACCCAGAGGCCTGTTGCAAACATAGAGAAGGTAACCAACAGGACAAAATGGATTTTTGTGGTCTTCATAATACACTTTGGTTTCTTTGATTAATAAGGGGCTATCTTTCCAGAAAAGCCAAGATCTACCCAAGACTCATTCAAAAAGGATGCCTAATGCCTTTATCATTGACAAACCCACCCATTATCCAAGTGGAGCACCTGTTCCTTACACGGAGCCGGAAATGTATCCTGGAAAACATTCATTGGCGGGTGGAACCTGGGGAGCACTGGGTGATATTGGGGCCAAATGGTGCAGGGAAAACCACCCTTCTGCACGCATTGGCAGGATACATGCCACCAACATCAGGAAAGATTGAGGTGCTGGGGAAAACATTTGGCCGTGCCGATTGGCGGGCGCTTCGCAAGCATATTGGATTGGTGAGTGCCGGACTTATACCAAGGATCGGAGAAGACGAAGTGGCGCGGGACGTTGTGGTAAGTGGGAAGTACGCACAACTTAATTTATGGGCAGATCCCACACCCATAGATGTTCAGACGGTGCGGTTTCTTATGGAACAGACCGAGATTCTACACCTTGAAAACCAAGCGTGGCGGTTTCTTTCTCAGGGTGAGCGCCAGCGGGTACTCATTGCCCGCGCCCGTATGGCCCAACCTGCTCTCTTGATTTTAGACGAACCTTGTGCAGGCCTCGACCCTGTAGCCCGCGTCCGGTTTTTATCTTTCGTGGAGAAACTCCTCCGCCAGCCCGATTCACCCGCAGTGGTTTTGGTAACGCACCATATAGAGGAAATAACGCCTTCTTTTACACATGCCCTAATTTTAGGCACAGGGCACATGGTTGCCAAAGGCCCTCTGACCGAAGCCCTCACCAGTACACACCTAACGGCGGCATTTGGTACGCCAATACAATTATGGTCCGACTCGGACGGCTATCGCCTCAGAATTACGCACTGACCCCTGTAGCCCGGAAACAAAAGTGTCTTTACACCGTTTGAAGAGGCCAATTTCAACAGACCACCCCCGGCATCTTGCCGCAAGCATTGTGTACACCCGATACACCCCTAGCATCATGAACCGAAGCATTGAACTCATGGCCCCGGCGGGGTCTTACGAAGCCTTGTGGGCTGCCATCAAAGGCGGTTGCGATTCCGTTTACTTTGGTGTGGAACAGCTGAATATGCGGGCAAGATCGTCCAATAACTTTACGTTAGAAGACCTTAAACAGATTGCGCAGATTGGCCGAGAGCATCATATCCGTACCTACCTCACCCTGAATACAATTCTTTACGACCATGACATTTCGCTGATGCGGAACATCGTAAAAACCGCCAAGGACAGTGGCATTACGGCCATTATTGCCGCCGACCATGCTGTCATGAACTACGCGAAGAAGATTGGAATGGAAATTCACATCTCCACCCAGGCCAATGTTTCAAACATAGATACGGTGGAGTTTTATGCAAACTTTGCGGATGTCGTGGTTCTGGCGCGAGAACTAAGTCTAAAACAAGTGGCCGACATCAGCCGAGAGATCAAGCGGCGTGATATTACCGGGCCTTCAGGGGAATTGGTGCAGTTGGAGATTTTTGCACATGGCGCACTTTGCATGGCCATTTCCGGAAAATGTTACCTAAGCCTGCACTCACATTTTGCCTCGGCCAACCGTGGTGCCTGTATTCAAAATTGTAGAAGAAGCTACATTGTCACTGATAAAGAAGAGGGTATGCAATTCGAGGTGGACAACGAATATATTATGTCTGCCCAAGATTTGTGTACCATAGATTTTATAGACAAAATCTTGGATGCGGGCGTGCGGGTACTCAAGTTGGAAGGTCGTGGCCGCGCACCAGACTATGTTTACACCGTCACCAAAGCCTATAACGAAGCGATAAATGCTTATTTAGACGGCACTTATACCCGCAAAAAAATTGATACTTGGATGGAAGAATTGGCTACAGTGTATAACCGTGGTTTTTGGGATGGATATTATTTGGGCCGTAAAATGGGCGAGTGGTCGGATGTACCCGGCTCCAAAGCAAGCAAGCAAAAAGTTTTTGTGGCCAAAGGGCTTAACTATTTCCCCAAGGTCCAAATTGCAGAGTTTATCTGCGAATCGAACAGTCTTTCCGTGGGCGACGAAATGATCATTACTGGCCCAACCAGTGGCTACTTCCAATTCACCGTCTCGGAGCTAAGAATCAACAACGAACCCGTAGAAAAGGTAAAGAAGGGCGATGTTTTTACGCTTCCGGTAGAAGGCAAAATCCGCCCCTCGGATCGGTTGTACAAATTGGCTCCCGTCAAAATATGATTCGTATTATTCATCAACGTGCCAAGTGCATCGGCTGTAATGCCTGTGTGGAAGCGGCGGACTATCGCTGGCGCGTATCCCACAAAGACGGTAAATGCACCCTCGTAGGTGGCAAGGAACGCAATGGCGGTTTCTATACCGTGGTGGTGGACGACCACGAGTGGGACGAAAACGAACTTGCCGCAAATAATTGTCCGGTAAAGATTATCAAACTTCACCGGATTTAAGCGTTAGCCACGCCAGAGTTTATACGCCAACAACAACCATCCGGCAATCATGGCCACGCCACCAAGTGGAGTCACCATACCTAAACGTGGAAAATTGCCCAAGACCAACACGTAAAGGCTTCCGGAGAACAAGACAATGCCAGCAACAAAAAGCCATCCCACTAACGCGAGGTCCACATGAGCAGTACGCATCACCCAGCCCAATATCAAAAGAGCAAACGCATGGTACATCTGATACCGTACCCCAATCTCGAAAACCTGTAGGCGCTCTGGGGTCACCATATGCTTTAAACCATGCGCACCGAACGCACCTACGGCAACGGCAATGCCAGCCAATAATGCGCCAACAACCAAAAATGTTTTGCTGATATTCATGTTTTTATTCGGTTTATTCGTGGTGATACGGCTCGCCTTTTAGGATCGTCATGGCACGATATAACTGCTCCAGAAAAACCAGTCGAACCAATTGATGAGAAAATGTCATCTCTGATAGCGAAATTCGGAATTGTGCTCGACGATAAACGTCTTCCGAGAACCCATACGCCCCGCCAATCAATATTACCATGCGTTGTACCGACTGATTCATTTGTCCCTCCATCCATTTTGCAAAGGCCACAGAACCAAAAGTTTTGCCCTTTTCGTCCAACAATACCAAGACATCGCGCTTATCCAACCGATCCAATACCACTACCGATTCGGCTTCTTTGAGTTGGGCTATACTCAGATTTTTCACCTGCTTTATGTCCGGCAGCACTGTGACCTCGAAGGGGGCATAGTGTCGTAATCGTTTTTCATAGACCGACATCCCTTCTTCCAAGTACCGTTCGGCGGTTTTACCGATCATCCACAGGGCAATTTTCATGGGAAGATGAAGTTTTATGGGTAAATTGTGTTGCTGTCTGAATTTCCGCTTTTATTATAGTTGGTATGGTTAATTTCTGAAAACCAAACTGCCTTCCGTATAACGTTCGTCTTTTTTTCGATGATTGCACATTATTTCACCCTAAAAGCGTTGACGCAGGAATGGCAAGGCCGATTCGATAACGCGGTCTTGGGCGACATCTATTCGCAGAGCAAGGGTGAACTGGTCTTGGCAATCGGTACACCTGATGGGGACTACTCGCTTCGGGTACAGACCAACACAGGCAGAACAGGGGTTTTTATGACCGAGGGATATAACCGTGCCAAACGAAATGTCCTCACCCGTTTTGAACCAGCGATTGGCCGGAGCATCACACAAATTACGATGGCAGACCGAGACCGCTTCCTATTGCTCCACTTAGACAACCATTTGCAAATACAAATGCGGCTGTTTGGACCACAGGCCAATGTTTTTTTGTTAGACACTGCCAAACACGTTATGGATGCCTTCAAGGCGGCACATAAGTGGATTGGGCAACCGCCTCCGGTTATGCGCCCAGCTGAAGAAGTACTATCCTTTGAAACCTTTACCACGCGCTGGGAAGCAGCATCAGGAAGTAAAACATGGATTCAACAACTACGCCGTGCCGTACCCTTCCTCGACGAACTCCTTGCAACCGAAGCACTGCATCGGCTCAAAGGTACATGGACCCATGCACCCTCGGTGAATGCACTCTTTGAAGCCACGCACTCGCTTTTAGCAGAACTGACTCAGCCAAAACCCTGCCTTTACTGGGAAGACGAACGCTTGGTGACGTTTTCGCTAATTCCCCTTGCCCACCTGTCACACTTACGAGAGGAATCTTTTCTCACAACCGATGCTGCTGTACGGGTGTATTGGCGACGATTTCTTGGTCAGAATACGTTCCAGCGCCTACATGATCCGCTACAAAAAGCATTGCTTAATGCAGCAGAACAAACACGCTTCCGGTCCCAACAAATGGCACATGAGCTGGCACAACCCAGCCGGGCAGATCGGTATGAAAAATGGGCACACCTGCTTATCGCACAAGGCGTACCCATTCCCAATGGCCAAACAGAGGTGCATCTGCCCGACTTATTTGAACCGGGTTCTTCGGAAGTGATTCCTCTCGACCCTAAAAAAAACGGTATGGGAAATGCCGAATACTATTATGATAAAGCACGCAAAACCCGGCAATCCCACCACTATGCCGAAGATCGTTGGCTGGAGACGGAAGCCCTCTCAGAAACCATTTCGGGGCTGATACAAGCATTGGCGCAACTAAAAACCGCCCAGTCCGTCGAGCATTTCCAAACCCAACATGCAGAAGTATTGACCAAATTGATCGGACATCAACACCTTGGGCAGGAATTACAACCATTTCGGCGTTTCCAAATTGCCGGATATGAGGTTTGGGTTGGCCGAAATGCACGCGAAAACGATCTACTGACGTTCAAAAGTGCCCAAAAACATGATTATTGGCTCCATGCACGTGGCGTTCCCGGATCGCATGTAGTGCTTCGACGGTCTTCCAAAACTCAGGCTCCACCCAAAAGTGTAATGGAGAAAACAGCAGCCATTGCAGCTTATTTTAGCCAAGCCAAAAACAGCTCTTTGGTTCCCGTCATTTGTACGGAGCGAAAGTTTGTCCGAAAAGCCAAGAAAGGCACGCCCGGCGCAGTTATTGTAGAGCGCGAACAGGTTTTATTGGTCGTACCAGCTTTGCCGGAGCACACAATTTAGGCAATAAAATACAAGAGGTCTGGCGCTAAATTCCGTATCTTAGTCTTCTTGGGCCGTTTTTAGGCACACCGTATGTTTTCTTGATGACATGAGTGAAATTTTTCATTTTGTTAAAGCAGGTTTTAGAAACCCTTTGCACGTAGGTGCATTGATGCCAAGTTCCCCTGCTTTAGCCCGCGCAATGGTCGAGGGCTTAGAAATTAAACCAGGTCAAACGGTTTTGGAGTTAGGTCCTGGTACAGGATCTCTGACACAAGCCCTGAACGACCGGCTACCACATTCCGCCTGTTATTTGGGCATTGAGCGCGATCCGCACTTCGTGGCATTGTTACAAAAACGATTTTCACACCTTCGTTTTGTAACGGGAGATGCCGTAAATGCCGCCCATATCTCGGATAAACATGCAGAATGGCCTATTAAATATATTATCTCAGGTTTGCCATTTGCCACCTTGCCTTCACAGGTTCGGATGGCCATCTTGGAAAACTTGACCCACCTTCTCGCACCGGGAAGTGTATTCCGAACATTTCAGTACCTTCACGCTTCCCGTATACCACAAGCAATGGCGTTCCGGCAATACATGAATGACCGATATGGTGAGGCCACGCGCAGCCCGGTTGTCCTCCGGAATATCCCACCCGCCTATACCTATACATGGCATATACCACATTCGTAATTTCTGATAGACACTTCGTTTGCAACCGCCACAGTTTTTTTTTATTATGCCTGTTGTACAATAGTTTTACATAAAACCTTTACTCTAATGTGCCTTTAACGGGTAGGCATTGCTTACCACCAGAACACTTTCTCATGCCACCCCTGCCACTTCAGATTCCTTCTATCTTCATCTTCACCACGTTGCTTACGTTTTGGTTTGTATTTCGGGCAATCCGAAATGCGGGCTACACCAGTACGCGGGACATGGCTCCTCGGTTTGTAATACTGGCACTCATTTGGCTTGTAGGCCAAGCCATTTTGGGACTCACAGGATTTTATACCGACACTTCTGGAGTGCCTCCCCGCACAATATGGCTCATTTTACCACCACTGCTGGTCATTATGGCCTTGTTTATTGCCTCAAAACAATTCGTGGAACGTGTATCGGCAGAGACCCTTACCTATTTGCATATTGTCCGACTACCTGTCGAAATTGGCTTGTTCTGGCTGGCACAACAAAAACTCATTCCAGAAGAGATGACCTTTTCTGGTCACAATTTTGACATTATCATGGGCTTAACCTCTCCAATTATTGCCTATTTTGGTTATACCCAAACCCGTTTATTTAAACCTTTCTTATTGGGTTGGAATGTGATTGGCCTGGTTTTCCTGCTTATTATCGTGGCTCACGGTATTTTGGCCCTGCCCTCTGTTCTGCAAATGTACGCTTTTGAACAACCAAATCGGGCGATGTTGTACTTTCCTTTTTTGTGGTTGCCCTCTTTTATTGTACCCAGTGTCTTATTTGCTCACTTGGCGTGTATTCGCCAGTTGATTAAATGATCTGAAACCTCTGATACTTTTTTTGGATAGTCTTTACCCCTCACCGGAAGATAATCTCTTCCACCGTTCCACCTTCGAGTTCTTCATTCAGGCGTTGTAACCACTCTTTTCTGCGCATATAAAGTTCTTGCCGCCATGCCGACGAGATGATCCGTACAAAGAGACGTTTATCTTTAAGCCAAACCGCATCGGTCACTCCATTAATCTGCGGCCCAGCGAGTGTAGCCCACGTTTCGATCACCTTTGCAGTTTCCATGCGTTCGCGCATTCCCCACTTATCAATGAGTGAAGAGAGCACCAAGCCTAATTTTTGTGGTTTATTGCCAGACATTTTTCACCTAAAAAGATCGAGTAGGAGCAGCAACACCCCGTTCAAGTCCTTCTCTGACCAAGTTGGTTAGAAAGTTCCATTCTGAAGACATTTCCGGAAATCGAAAGAGGAGAAAAACAATCAGGATCAAGGCAAAAACACCCAATCCACCCAAGATCAAGGTCCAAGTGGGCTTCTTAACGATATAAGCGAAGTCATAAGCAATCTGAAAAAAAGCGAGTACATTTAAGACCGCCCAAAACACCAATAAATAGAGCGGTGGATACATACTGGAAGTTTCCCAAATATTAAAGGTAACCATTGAAGCAAGCATCAGAATAACCATCGGCCATTGTGCCCATACAGTAATCATAAGGGTTTTCTGGGGAGTGATGTTCTGCTGCCCAACATATCGCGCAAATCCATACAGGCCCAATGCAATCACCACCATCACAAACGCGAAAACCAACATTGCCAATAAAGAAAAACTCCAGGGCAAACGCAGCGCCGCTAGGACAATAAACTGTGGTAAAGAAGGAAGCTCTTGTACAAAATACCCAAACGCAGCATAGGGGCGTAACGCATAGAAAATAATCACGCTCGAAAGCCCCGCACAAAGTCCAAATGCCACAATCAAGAGCGCATTGGTTCCGGTATGTGCATCCCTTGAACGGAGGAGGTATTCCTGATAAGAATCATGCGCCATAAAAAAACGTGGTAGAATATCTTGCAAGCGATACGAAAGGATATAGGCGATTACGATGAGCGCAATGATGACCCACCCGAGGATGATCATCCATACCTGATCTTGTTGTATTGGAGTACCCGCTTTAAACGCAAAAACTGTTTGTTTACCCGTAAAAATTCCCTTCATCACCTCGTAACCCGGTCTTGGTTTTCCATCAGCCCCCCAAAGTCCATATCCCAAATTATGGTCTGTGGTAGCACTCTGGGCAAACATCGAGCCGGGTACATCTTTCCACCGATAAACAAAGACCACTTTCAAAGGCACTTGTGGCGCAAACAAGAGTTGATTCAGTTTATTTTCCAGATACCTTGCCTGTGCTTCGGGGCTATTTTGCACTTTATATCCTTCTCGCTTCTCACGAGAAACGCCCATCCCTACAACCACCCCCATAGGCTTTCCCCCCGTTTGTTGGTTCATCTGACGAACAAGTAACGCCGGATCGTCTCGATCTACTGCTTTTACCAAAACAAAATCCACCGATGGGAATGCCTGATCCCGTTTGGTAAAGGAAGTGGTATAATACCCTTGTGTAAAAGGCGCTCCTTTTGTCCGGATCACATTCATCAGGCCAGAGAAGTAAGTCATCGCAGCGGGATCACTGGTATCACAATTTTGAGCTAAGCCAAAATATCGAGCAGAGCGGTATTTTTTCGACTTTTCGATATTCTTGGACAACGTCTTGATGGCATACGGCAGCGCTTGCCGGAGTTCATTCACCGAGAGTTCAGAAAATGGCAGTTCCTGAAAAAACACCATCCCCATCGAGTCTGCTAATGCGAAAAGGGTATCACGCCACACCAAGCGCGTACGCAATGCCCGCACGCCAATTTTATGGAGCGCCTTCAGTTCGGCCAAGGCCTCTTTTTCGGTCTTGGGAACATCCCAGACCAAACCCTTCAAGGGTATTTCTTGTGCCATTGCAGGGCGAGCAGCACCACAAAAAACGGCCAAAACGAATATGGAGATTAGGTATCGCATACCGGAAAATAAAGCAGTACCAAGAGGTTCGATCTGTTTGGCTGATTTTTTTTATTTGACGACTCCCAAAATCTGAAAAAGGTAAAATCTTCGCAGTATTTGGCATTTACCAACCGAAAAAACCTATTTTAGGTCTTCATTACACCATAATCTTTTCTTCAAAGATTTTTAAAATACAGATGAAGTACCTGAACGCTGCTATTTTAAATGCCCGAACAGGGCAGATTTTGTTTTCACTCCCTTTTTTTCTTTTCGGCGTGAAGCACCTATTGGCTGCGCCGCAGATTGGCGGGATCATGCCTGAATGGGTTCCTTTTGATTTAGCATTCGTGTACTTGGCTGGCGTAAGTCAAATTGCAGCCGCCATTAGTATCTACATACAGAAATACACCCGCCCAGCCATGACCATGCTTGTCATCCTCCTCTCGCTCTATATCCTCATAATACACTTACCCGGTGTATGGGCAGGCGGGGAAGAAGCATTTGGATACCTAACCGCCCTTCTTAAAGACCTCGGCCTCGTAGGCGGCGCTATGTTGCTGGGGGCTGGAATCAAGGAACCGGAAACGGATTCCTTGGAAGAATCTATTCGTTAAAGTGGGGCACGACGAAGCCGCTCAAGATAATCTATAAGTAGTAAATGCTCGGCATTAGACAAAATACCAGATAAGCGGTCAATGATGCGGTCATGCGGCTCCTGAACAGCCTCTACCAAGTCCCGCCCTGAATCGGTCAGATGAACCTCTACAATACGCTTATCATGCTCGGCCCGTTTTCGAGCAATCCACAACTGCTTTTCTAATCGGTCTAATAATCTTGTGACGTCCGGCGTCCGGTCAATCAGGTTTTCTCCAATCTGAGAAACCATAACATGTGCTGGATACTGCTTATACAGATACAGCAAGACTTTATATTGGGCCAATGTAATCTGATAAGGCGCCAACCCTTTGGTGAGTTCGTTCATCATCCAGTTGGCCGTTGCAATCAGGTTGTCAATGGCCAATTGTCCTGGGGCATACAAGTCTTGTGCCGAGTATAACATGTAGGGCAAATGCGGAAGTTGTGTAAAATATGGGCTTTACTACCCAACGAACTGTAACCTTTAGTTTGAGGTGGACGGGGCCATAGAAACCGCCTCCAGACTCAAGGTAATCGGTTGGATGGGTAATAAAAATGAAAAGGTTGAACCTTTACCTAAAGTACTTTCAACATCCAGATGGCTTTTATGGGCCTCAAGGATATGTTTTACAATGGCCAACCCCAATCCTGTCCCACCCTGATCTCGTGAACGGCTTTTGTCCACGCGATAAAACCGCTCGGTGATGCGGTCTAAATGTTCTCTTGCAATTCCCAACCCATCGTCTGTAACCGAAATATACACATCTTTTGCCCCCACTCTCCGGGCCGTCACTTCAATTCGTCCACCGGAACGGTTATATTTGATGGCATTGGTCAATAAATTTGCCAATACTTGGCGTATTCGGTCGCGATCGGCTTTTACAGGGCTTAGGTGTTCTGGAATAAAAATGAAGAGTTGCACCTCATTGCGCTCCAGCAATGGCTCCAACTCGTCCGCTACTTCTTGTACCAGCAACTGGAGTTCAAAGGGATGGATATTCATCTTCAATTCACCCGTTTCAATCATAGAGATCGCGGCCAGGTCTTCAACCAGGTTGTTTAGCCGCTCTGCATTACGTAAGATTTTTTCTACAAACGCATGATTCACAGACTCGTCTTCAAGCGCACCGTCCAGCAACGTTTCAGCAAACCCCTGAACCGCAAAAATAGGCGTTTTCAGTTCATGAGATACATCCCCCAAAAACTCCCGCCGATAATTTTCTAATTGTTTTAGCCGGTTAATTTCTGTTTGCATGGTATGGCCAATCCGATAAACTTGCCGCACGAGTTCATCTAAGGCATCTCCATGTGGAGGTTTCGTGCTATCTATGCCTTCAAAATTACGTTTACGGATTCTTCGGAGGGTAGAGTGGGCCAATTCAATCCGGCTGGTCAGGAAAAAACGTGCTGCAAAATACGAGGCCAACCCCATCGCAGGGATGGACAAGAGAATCAAGAGTTGGAAACTAAAGACCTCGCGAACAAGATAACCGACAGCTACCAATGTGGCCATTAGTGCCGCCGCTATAAAGGCCATTTTCAGGGCCAATTCATCTATGGGGAATTTGGTACGGCCTGTTTCGGGCATAAAACTATTGTTTAAACCGATATCCAACCCCTTTTACAGTCTCGATATATTCTTCGCCCAGTTTTTCGCGAATCTTGCGCACATGCACATCCACCGTCCGATCCACCACAAAAACTTCGCTACCCCAAACCTGATTCAGAATTTCTTGACGGGAATAAACTTTTCCGGGATGCGTTATTAGAAAATACAACAACTCAAATTCTTTTCTGGGCAGGCGGATTTCTTCCTCGCGTGCCCCTTCTACAGTACGCAATACCAGATACCGCTCCCGGTCCACACGGATATCAAACATTGAGGCCACTTCAATTTCGGGTGCGGCTTCGGGCTGGATCCTTCTTAAGAGGGCACGCAGTCTGCTTATGAAGAGATGTGTTGAAATAGGTTTGGGCAAATAATCATCCGCCCCTGCTTCCAGCCCTAAAATTTCATCATTTTCTGTAGTTCTGGCTGTAAGCATTAAAATAGGAATCTGTGCAAAAGCTACATCATTCCGAATGCGTTTACACGTTTCCACGCCATCCATACGAGGCATCATTACATCCAACACAACCAGATCTGGCCGCGTTTCACGCAATTTTTGCAAGGCTTCTTGGCCATCTTCGGCCCAGAATACCTCAAAGCCTTCACGCTCTAAGCGGTAACGCAACAACTGGAGAAGGTCAGGCTCGTCGTCAACCAATAAAATGCGGGGCATAGCAGAAAGTATATTCGGCTCCGAAGAGCAAGTACAAGGTTTGGATTTTCGCCGGAGGTGCATTATGCACACTTTTGGACAGACGCGCCCTCGGTGGTATCTCCGGCATCGGCTTCACCCCAAAGTACAATGAAGCGTCACCATATCCAATTGATTCATTCAACCGTTTTCTCGCAAGGCCAGCCGGATGAGTTCTTGCGCCGAGATCAACTCCGGATGCGCTCGGAGTACAACCCGCAATTTCTTTTCGGCAAGGGCGCGGGAAAGCCCCAGCGCCTCCAGTGCAGCAAGTGCGTCTGCCCGTGCGGCTGTTTTTTCGGGCGAAGCACTTGGTATAGAACCCGTGGCAGGCAGGTCTAAAGTAGCGAATTTATCTTTTAACTCAACGATCATTCGTTCGGCTGTTTTTTTCCCAACACCCGGAATTTTGGTCAATAACCCCACATCCCCTGATGACATGGCCTCTTGCAATTCGGTTGGACTCATGGCCGAAAGTACCGCCAAGCCCATTTTAGGTCCAATTCCTGAAACACTAATCAATCGCTCAAAAACAGAACGTTCACTTTCGGTAGCAAAGCCATAGAGTGCAACGGTATCGGTATTGTTATTAATATAATAATGAATAAAAAGACGGGTCATATGCCCCGCTTCCGGCAGTTTTTGAAAAGAAGACGCTGGGATTAGTACACGATAACCCACACCTTGAATATCAACTATTGCTTCCGTAGGTTTTTTGGCTGCCAATAATCCATTTAAATATGTAATCATTTTTATTTAGAGGGTATATTGGATGAGTAGTGTAGTCTATACATTATATTGTGCTAATTTTTCTCGCACCGCTATTAAGTCCTCCATTCCAGTTAAGTCTGGAACAGGCTCGGCCACTAAAATCGTCTGGACGGCTTTGGGGCGTGTTTGGATAAGCAGCCGGATGGCGACGGGGAGTTCTTTTTCGTTGCGCATGGGACTATATGGGACTTTTCTTAGGAACGGCAAAACGGTGGGTGCAAATAGTGCATAAGCGTTCATACTCACCCCAAACCCAGCTTCTCGGTACACCTGCGCGGCCTCTCGATCGGGTTTTTCTATCAAATCTGTTACATACCCCTCCGCATCCGTTTTAATGATGGCCAAATTCCGATAACGGTCTTCTGGCAACCCTAAAGCCTCGAAGGTGTAAGCGGGCAAAACCTGTTGATATGGCGAAGAGGCTAAAAGAGACAAGACTTTACGAGAATACAAGTTATCGGCATTGCAGACCAAGAACCGTTCCGTTTGCCAATCCGGCATTTGCTCTAATGCCTGTAAAACGGCATCGGCGGTTCCCGAAGGCTTTGTTCTTTCGGGGGCTATGTATTGAATAGCAAACCGGAAAATCAAATCTAAAAACCGGCCCTCCGCTTGTATCGCACGAATATGGGGTTCTGTCACCGTATCCATTGGATTGAGAACCATCAAGACTTCTCGAATGCCAGCCGCCGCAACTTCCGTTATCAGGTACTCCAGAAAAGGGCGCCCATCTACACCAACCCCGATCATACTTTTCGGAAGTAAGCGAGCCTGTTCTATCAGTTCGGGCGGAATATCACCTCCAACAGGCATTTTTTTCATCCTGCTGGACATCCCCGCCGCCATAATCATGAGTCGTGTGGTCATCGTTACATTGCCATTCCGCCATCAACGTGCAAAACGTGGCCCGTAATGTAACGGGAAGCATCCGAGGCAAGGAACAATACTGCGGCGGCAATATCATCCGGTTTACCCAATGCACCCAATGGAATGCTTTTTAACAGCGCTTCTTTCACCTGATCTCCCAGTACATGTGTCATGTCGGTTTCAATGAAGCCAGGTGCAATCACGTTTACCCGTATATGTCTGCCGCCTAATTCTTTCGCCATACTCTTGGAAAACCCGATAATTCCGGCTTTTGAAGCGGCATAATTTGCCTGCCCAGCATTTCCCATCACACCAACCACCGACGATAGGTTGATGATGCTGCCAGACCGTTGCTTCATCATGGGCCGATAAGCGGCTTTCGTAAAGTTGAAAATGCTTTTCAGATTGGTGGTCAGCACCACATCCCAATCGGCTTCACTCATGCGCAACAACAAATTATCTTTGGTGACTCCTGCATTATTCACCAAGACATCCAGCCCCCCCCAAGCCTTCACAATTTCATTCACTACTTGTTCCGATGCTGCGAAATCTGCGGCATCACTTTGATATGCAAGGACTTCTCCTCCCTGCTTACGGAGCATCTCGCACAGGGCCTCTGCTTCGCTTGTGGCAGAACGGTATGTAAATGCGGTTTTGGCGCCAGCTGCCACACACGCCTCAACAATTGAACGGCCAATTCCGCGTGTCCCCCCTGTTACCAACACAATTTTTCCTGAAAGATCTAAATGCATGAATTTGTTTTTTTTTGTTATTAGGATCCTTTTCGCAAGATTCTTTTCCAGATACCGCCTGATCGTCCCTGCAAGGGTTCACCCCTAAGATGTTTCCTTATATCTTCGGCAAAGGCTTCGGCTGTTTTGTACCGGTCTTCCGGTTTTTTCTCCAGAGCCTTGTTTAGAATAAATTCCAGATCACCTGTCAGCCGATGTTTCAGACGTTCTAATGTCGTTCTCCGGCTTTTGGTAATTTCTTCGGGTGAAAGTACGATTGTTTGCTTACGCCCATGCTCTAACTTCACCACTTTCTCAATCACCGAGCTTGGTCTTGTGGGTGGTTCTTCCAAAATAATACGGGCCATCTCAAATTTAGAGACCACACTTCCCAAACTATAAGGGCGGTGGCCTGTGATGAGTTCATAAAGCAATACCCCAAGCTGATACACATCGGCTGCCGGACTAATTTCTCGTCCAGCGATTTGCTCTGGACTGGCGTACTCAGGGGTCAACAACCGTAGTTCGGTCTGAGTTACAGAAAAAGAAAGGTTATACCGTTTAGGATCCAAGACCTTTGCAATGCCAAAATCCAATAATTTGACTTCACCTAAGTCATTAATCAAAATATTCCCAGGCTTCAGATCTCGGTGGATCACTTGGTTCTGATGTGCAAACCCGACCGCCTCTAAAACGGGTAGAAATACCTGCAACCGCTCATCCACCCGAAGCCGCAGGTCGTCACAATGTCTATTGATCGGGTTACCTTTAATGTATTCCATCACAAAAAAAGGCTGACCTTCTGCTGTCACCCCTGCGTCAATAAGGCGTGCGATATTCGGATGGTTTAGCGCACCCAAGACTGTACGTTCTGTCCTGAAACGGCGGATCATATGATCGGTATCCATCCCACGACGTACAATCTTAAGGGCAACCCGTCTGGTAACCGCCCCATGTTCTTCGGCCAAAAAAACGGCCCCCATCCCACCATGTCCCAGCAATTTCTGAACATAATATCGCCCGATCTGGCGCCCCACCCAGTCCTTCCCTTCCAATTCTGTTTCCAATTGCCCCAATAGTGGCTCAAAAAACTCGGAACCAGATTCACCAAATGCGTCGTGTGCCTGAGAAGCCACATTCAACAAATTAAGCACTTCGGTATAAAGTGTCTGATCACCCCCACAGGCTTTTTCCAACCACACTGTCCGTATATGGTCGGGTTGTTCAAGTGCTTCCGTAAATAAGTCTTGTATCCGTTCCAGATCTTGCATTGGCCCAATTGGATTATTGGTCTTCGGTCATGTGCTGATAGAGCCATGTACGGGCAAATTGCCAATCACGCTTTACCGTTGGGACCGATACGCCCAGTACCGTTGCCACCTCTTCATTGGTTAGGCCGCCAAAAAATTTATATTCCACCACCTTAGACATGCGTTCGCTCACGGAGGCCAACTTCTCCAATGCCTGATCAAGGTTTAACAATTCTTGTGCACGATCTTCAACAGCAATATTCACATCATCCAAACTAAGGGCCACGTGTGCACCACCACGCTTTGCGGCACTACGCGAGCGGGCATAATCTACCAGAATATGCCGCATGGCCACACTCGAAAGTGCAAAAAAATGACTACGATCATTAATATGAGACTGCGACTGGTCTATGAGCTTCATATAGGCCTCGTGAACCAGCGCTGTAGTATTGAGTGTTTCACCCATCCGATTACGGGCAAGACGATGATGCGCAATTGCACGAAGCTCATCATAAACCAATGGAAAAACTTCATTTAATGCTTTCTGATCGCCTTCACTGATTTGTCTGAGTAATTGCGTCAGGTTTTTGTTCTGAGCCATAAGATTTCGAAGTGGCTGTTGCCAAGTTAGGATATAGTGATGGATAAACCGTTTTTGAAAGGTAAGACAAAAAACGGCCTGAACAAGTTCATCAAAAAAGTTTTTGTCCCTGATGATCCTTTTTTTTCGCCTGTTTCGTTTATGGATGTGAAAGCGGAAAAGTTCTTGCGTGCGCGAGGTTGTTTCTCCATCTTTAGCACATGGCGAAATGCACTTCCTCGCAAATTGGCTGGTAAACCGTAGGGCAATCATTTCTAATACGAACTTCTCTATACCAAACCGCAGCCTACGCGCACGCAAGTTCAATTATAGATCAAAGTTATTTGTAGAACCAGCCTTGCAAAAAAGCGGGGCTGGCTTTTTGATATAAACCCTGTTCGGGCGCCATAAAGTGTAACTTAACAAAGCGGTTTTCGGGTAAAACGGACAAAAGAAGCCGAAACCCTGTACACCTGTAGCGTTTTTGGAAATATTGCGCGTCCTTTAATCTTAAGTGAGTGTTTCTTCCCGAATTTGATATTGCTCATTTCCTTCGAGCGTAGGTTTTAGCAGCATTTCTCCTAAAAGCCCGGTCATGAAAGACTGCGCCCCCAATAGCATCAATAACATCGCCAGCATAAGCAAGGGACGGTCTCCGATAGGTTCAAGCCAAAATATTTTTTCAAAACTGAGCCAAGCACCAATCAAGAAACCAATAAAAAAAGCAAGCAACCCGAGTCCTCCAAAAAAATGCATCGGACGTATTGCAAAGCGCGTAAGGAAAGACAGAGTGACTAAATCTAAGACCCCTCTGAGGCCACGCTCCCAACCAAACTTGGTGTGCCCAAACTTCCTAGCCCGATGATTGACTACTTTTTCACCGATTCGAGTGAACCCTTCCCACTTTGCCAGCAATGGTATATACCGATGTAACTCGCCATATACCTTAACCATTTTCACAACTTCAACCCTATAAGCCTTTAATCCGCAATTAAAATCATGTAATGGAATGCCCGAAACCAAACGGGTTCCATAATTATACAGCTTACTCGGTATTGTTTTTCCTAACGGATCGTTGCGCTTTCTTTTCCAACCACTTACCAAATCCAAACCATTTTCCAGCATCTGAATCATTTCCGGAACTTCGGCAGGATCGTCCTGTAAATCCGCATCCATGGTTACGACATAATTCCCGATTGCCCGTGCAAAACCAACCGACAAAGCGGCACTCTTGCCATAATTCCGTGCAAACCGAATCCCTTTAAACCGATTGTCTTGTGCTTGTAACTGCGTAATTACTGCCCAAGAATCATCTTTCGAGCCGTCATCAATGATCCAGACCTCAAAATGAAGTTTGTTTTTTTCACAGACCGATCGGATTTGAATGGCCAATTCGGGCAAGGACTCCGCTTCGTCTTTAGCAGGAATCACAATGGATACATGAGGCTTCATACAATTGATGGATGATGGACAGGGCCGATTTCGGAGGCCACTCGCTGTATTTCCAAAAGTAGTATCTTCAGGTCTTCCTTGGTGGTTTCGGGGTGCATCAGCGTCAGGCGGAGCCAAAACTGTTTTTTTACTTGGGTTTGAACCAGATAAAAAGCGCCGGATTCGATGATCCTTTTCCGAATTTCCCGATTGAGGGTTTCAACATTTTGGGACGGAACGTAATCTGGCTGATACCTAAAACATACAATATTGGTTTCTGGTTGTGTACAAAGCCTAAAATCCGGGCTCCCCTGTACCAACTGGGCAAATTGTTGTGCCAAGTCATGGAGTCTTTCCACCTGTTGGGCAAAAAAAGTGGTTCCATAACGCTGGTACAACACATATGCCCTAAGCACCATCATGTTTTTAGTGCATTCCAAGGTACGCCTTCCTATGTTAAACCACTCTGGAGACTGAGTTTGCTCCAACAAATAATCGGCCCGTTGTGCAAAAGTACGAAAAGAATCTGCTCCATTCCGATAGACCAAGGCCGTAGTGAGGCCAGGCGTGCCCAATAGTTTGTGAAAATCCATCACCACCGAGTCTGCACGTTCAATTCCCCTCAGAAGCAATTTGTATTTATCCGAAAAAGTCACAGCGGCCCCATGTGCGCCATCTACATGAAACCATAACTGATGTTTTCCTGCAAAATCGGCCAATTCATTTAGCGGATCGAAGGAGCCTGTAGAAGTGCTGCCCGCACTTCCCACCAATGCAACCACTTTTTTACCAGAGGCACATGCTTCTTCGTAGGCCGAAGGCAAAGAAGTTGTATCCATTTGCATCCTGCTATTCGTTGGAATTCGGATAATACCAGCACTCCCCCAGCCCATAATCCGGACCGCCCGATCCACACAATAATGGGCTTCCTCCGAGACCAGCAGCGCAAGAGGTTCTTGCATACCTTCCTCCCACACATCCCGATTTGTTTTTACCGCACGGGCTGTTAGGAGCGCAGTCAGGTTCGCAAGCGTCCCGCCAGAGGTCAAAAATCCACCAGCCTGAAAGCCAAAACCTAACGCTTGTGCCAAGACTTCTACGAGAATTTGTTCTTGTGCAGTAGAAACAGCGCCCATCTCATAAACGGCCATACCGTTGTTCAAAACAGCCCCTACCAAGGCAGACAACGCCGCTTCATTTGCCACTACAGCAGTTTGATGCCCCATATATCGGGGATGGTGAAGGTGTATCGAGCGTGCCACGACAGTTTTCCAATAGGCCAGATTATCCCCAAAACAGGCAGTTTTCCAAAATTCCACCTCTTCATCAGGTGCTGTACAAGATAAGACCACCTCTCTTTGTTGCCCTACGTCCGTCAAATAGTCTGCAAGAAGGTCTATGAGGGCATGGCCTTCCTTTCTAAACTGCTCCGGATGGAACATGTCTTGTGGTTGATATGGTTGCATGGCACGGCATCAAAAAATCCGCATGACGATCCTTCAACCATGCGGATTTTGTGTATTGTTTCTTTAGAAAAGGCAGTACATGAAGCTCAAGCATCAATCGTGGCATAACGTGCATTGCGTTCGATAAATTTTCGTCGCGGCTCCACCGCATCTCCCATTAAGGTCGAAAATATGCGATCCGCTGCTGCCGCGTCATCTATCGTAACTACCTGCATGGTTCGATTTTCCGGGTTCATGGTTGTTTCCCAAAGTTGTTCAGGGTTCATTTCTCCCAAACCTTTGTAACGTTGAACCACCGAGCCGTTTCCAAATTCACGGACAGAGTCCCGCATCTGGTCTTCCGTCCAGGCATAGCGCTCTTGTTGACCCCGCTTAATTTTGTACAGAGGCGGAAGTGCTATGTACAAGTTCCCATTTTCTATGATTGGACGCATAAACCGGAAGAACAATGTAAGCAAGAGGGTACGGATATGTGAACCATCAACATCAGCGTCTGTCATAATGACGATGGTATGATACCGTAGTTTGCTAATGTCGAACTCTTCGCTCCCCACCCCAATACCCGTCCCAAGCGCTGTGATGATGTTTTTAATCTCATCATTTTCCAAAATCTTATCTATCTGAGCTTTTTCCACATTTAAGATTTTACCTTTAAGAGGCAAAATCGCCTGAAAATGCCGATCTCGGCCCTGTTTGGCAGACCCACCAGCCGAATCACCTTCCACAACATACAGTTCACTTTCTTTCGGATCCTTGGAGGCACAATCGGCCAATTTTCCAGGAAGTCCTCCTCCTCCAAAAGCGGATTTGCGCTGAATCAACTCACGGGCTTTTCGTGCGGCCGTTCTGGCAGTGGCTGCAAGTACCACTTTATTCACAATTTGACGCGATTCTTTTGGGTGATCGTCTAACCATTCTTTGAGTTTAGCCGCTACAAGGCTCGAAACGGTTCCTTCAACGTCCGAGTTTCCGAGCTTTGTTTTGGTCTGACCTTCAAACTGAGGCTCCGGTACTTTTACCGAAATCACGGCTGTCAGTCCCTCCCGAAAGTCGTCTCCTGACACAGTCACTTTCACATTCTTCAGCAATCCGTTGTCTTCGGCATATTGCTTTACGATTCTGGTTAGCGCCCGCCGAAAGCCCGATACGTGCGTTCCCCCTTCGTGGGTATTGATGTTATTGACAAAAGAAAGGACGTTTTCAGCATACCCCGTATTATATGTCATCGCCACTTCTACAGGAACACCATTTTGCTCGCCCTCAATATAGATTGGATCATCAATGATGCTGGTCCGGGCTTCATCCAAGAATTTAGCAAAGGCCACAATCCCCCCTTCAAAATGAAAAGACTCGGATTTGAGTGTTTCATCTTCTTCTCGCAAATCACTGATAGAAATACGAATATTTCGGTTTAAATAGGCCAGTTCTCGCATTCGGTCTGCCAGTGTGTCGTAGCGGTATTCCGTCACAATAAAAATGCTTTCATCCGGCCAAAAATGTACCGTTGTTCCAGAACGTTCTCCTGGCGCCATATCTCCCACTATTTCGACCGAAGAAGTAGGATTACCATATGCGAAAGTTTGACGATGAACCTTGCCATCGCGCCGAACTGTTACAACCAATTTTTTGGATAAGGCATTGACACAAGACACCCCTACACCATGCAGACCACCGGATACTTTATAGGTGTTTTTATCAAATTTACCTCCTGCATGAAGGACTGTCATTACAACCTCTAAGGCAGAACGGCCTTCGGTGGGATGCATCCCCACAGGAATCCCGCGACCGTTATCCACCACAGAAACCGAATTATCCTCGTGTATTGTCACCTCGATAGAGTCACAGTGGCCCGCAAGCGCCTCATCAATCGAGTTATCCACCACTTCATAGACCAGATGATGCAACCCACGGAATCCTACATCGCCAATATACATTGCTGGTCGCTTTCGAACAGCCTCCAACCCTTCCAACACCTGAATATTAGAGGCTCCATAATCACTCAATTCTGCTTGTGCTATCGGTTCATTTTCCATACGTATCGAGCTTATTTCGTGGTTGTTTTTTAGCTTAGTAAAATACAAAACAACTACTACATCTCCCAATGATTTTATCGTGTGTTGAAAAAATGGACAAGCGTACCTTTTGGCCATTTCCTACGATGAACCAATTCTACTCAACCCAATAACCTCTGAAATACATTTTTACACTTTGCAAAAGTTGGGACTTTTTTTTCATTATCCGTTCGTATCTTAAGCCATTATAAAAATGCCAACCCTCATCGCCATGAACATTATGCCGGATTATCGCACGTTTTTGGAACTATTGCCCCTCGTCTCGCCGTTATTACCAACAATTATTATTCTGGGCGGTTTGTATATGATGTTTAGGGCATTTAAAAAGCATAGCCAAACGACACATTTTATCATACTTGCCCAACGTTATGACGAGATCTGGCAGGCGGCAATTGACAGCCAAGGTGAACCCGCTCGACTTCGGTTAAATGACCCCATCCAGCCAATCAGTCTTTCTGTGCGCGTTGCCGTGTTGCGTTATCTCAATCTGGTTTGTGAACAACAACAGCTAATCAGACAAAAGGGCCTTCCTACCTCATACTGGCGTTCTATTCAACGAGAAACACACCGAACGCTAAGAAGTACACTTTTCAAGCAGCTATGGCCTGAATTAGCCATTCACTTTACCGCCTACCCTTGGTTTATTCAATTCGTGGACTCCATCCAGTCCGGAAAATAATTTTTCGAGCCGAGAGGGTATGAAATGGTGTATTTG
>DDTM01000007.1 GCA_002344075.1 Bacteroidetes bacterium UBA2364 | reverse complement strand
ATTTTATCTTTAGATGGATTGATTCTCTGAAGGTTAAATGCTTTACCGCTTCCAAACAGAAAACGCATCCCACAAGACCTGGTGTCGCTTTTTGTTATTTAACCAAACTCACCCGCCGCACCGCAGAGAAGTTTTGCCCCAAAAACTGTACCAAATACAGGCCACTGGCCAATCCATTGCCATCCAACGTGAGAAACTGGGTTTCATTGGCCTGAACGGTTCCTTGGTATAGCGTGGCTACTTGTTTTCCCAATGCATTAAACACCTTTACAGTAACCCTTTGTGTGGTAGCAGCGGCAAAATGTAGCTTTGTTTGTGGGTTAAATGGGTTGGGGTAAGCCTCGCTGAGTAAGAATTTACTGGCCAAGGTGACCTCCAATTTTATTTCATCCGTATAAAAAATCCTTCCGTCTGTGCTGATTTGCTTTATTCGGAAGCGATGCTTACCTGGCAATAAATTGGGGATTATTTTTTGGTAGTCTGATGTTGGCTCGTCTTTGTTTTCGGGCGTTAGGGTTAAAATTTCCCTAAACGATGCCTTCTCACCAAACGCATGTTCAACGACAAAGGCATCTATATTATGCTGGTTAAAGGCTTGCCATTCCAGTACAGCCGCTCCTTGTTCCTGAAACGCCGTGAACCCAGTCACCTGAATGGGCAGGGCTGTCAATCCTGTTCCCTGAAACATACCATTTCCGAATGTAGCCACAAAGAGGTTGGCATCTTTTAGACGTGGAACTACCATGCTGACGGGCATAATGCCCACAGCGGCCTCGCGTGTCCATGTAGTGCTAGCATTGACACTGGTTGAAAGATATAACCCCGTGCTGGTTCCAAGCGCATACAATGTTCCACCTTGATAAGGCATAATCGTCCCCCAGAGTACGGCTGGGCCATTCCCACTCCCATCTACATTTTGCTCGATATTTCCACTCACATTCGTCCAAGTGGGGGTAGCAGACAGTGCATTTGTGGTATAATAAACGCTGATCACGCTATAATTGGAATAGGTAACCAGTACCTTATTGGCATCGGTAGCATCCACCGAAATCGAAGAGGTGTACTTCCCTGATCCCGCCATACCAGCCCCCGAAATTTCTACTGGCACACTGACACCCGTAGCTGAATCTGCATTATCTAAACGGTATATCCGCCCTCCAATGGTTCCATAAAATAGGTGATTGGCTGGTGAAGTGGAAGCCGTCACTATAGAAATGGACTGACCACTCACATTTGTACCTGATAGTTGTGCCCAATTGGTTGCTAAAGTACTATTACTTCCTTCCGTAATTGCGGCATCTTCTAAATTGCTATTTCTCCACACTGTCGTACCGCCAGCAAGGTACATCCGTGCCGTGTTTGTGGGATCTAAGATGAACGGATTAATGAATTGATATCCAGTGCCGCCTGTTGGATCTACGCGCCGAAACCCTAATAATGCCCCAGCACTATTCAGCCGAAAGCGATAGATGGTACCATTCTGCCAAGAAAAATAATAATAGCCTTTATTGTTGGAAATGGCGGTAAAGGACCCGTCTCCACCTAATTGCTCAGCCCAATTGGCCGAAGAAGAAGAAGAATTTACCCACCAAGAACCATTGTCTTGAAGACCTCCCACCAACACATTGTCATTTGCGGTGTTCTGATCCACAGCAGCCGTATAAAACTGGGTGGTGAGGTAGCCATTATTTTGGTTATCCCATGTAACCGTACCCGCAGTGATGTCATTGGTAAAGCTAATTCCCCCGTCGTGACCAGAAACGGCAATGGTACTACTTCCCGGCCGAAAGGTGAGGGCGTGCTGATCGGCATGTTGGTCTATATTCCCCGTCGTACCATTCCAATTGTCGCCGGAATTGCTATATCCACCAATCTGTACGGAAGCGGTTGCTGTTGTAGCAGGGGGCGCAAAAGTTAAGCGGTATAAACTGGTTCCACCAATATAGATTTGATTCTCGTTGGCCGGATTAACTTTAATAAGTAGGTCGTAACTACCCTGAGAATCAAACACCCCGTTGCTAAAGGCACCGTAGCTTGGGATGTTGCTGGATAGATCTGTCCATGTATTGGTGGAAAGCTGGTATTTAAAGAGCATGTGTCCGTTGGTGCCAGCACTTGGCGTTTCGGCGATAAAGTAAACAACATCTTCGTTTGAAGGTGCAACAGCAATTTCAATTCGCCGATATGTTCCGCTTAAAGCTGGCGGTGTAATATTGCTAAACGAACCCGTATCACCACTATTAGACGTGAAAATTCCTTTTGTTGTGGCACTTCCGGTATGATTCCCGAATGTGGCGTAAACTTGTCCGGTACTGGTAACGGCCACATCGGTATAACGAGAAGAGGAAGCAAAAGCCCCCAGAACGGTTGTCCATGAATTCCCCCCATTGGTAGAACGCACAATCATATCGGATGCACAGGCGGCGTAAATCTCGTCTTGAGTAGTATTTGATGGATCAATGGCCAATTCCCAAACATAATCAAAACGCGAGTTCCAAGATTGTGGGCTGGGAGCTGAACCAATATTAGCATTAAGTTGCGTCCATGAAACACCACTATCCGTGGATTTCCAGATGCCTTCACCGATAAGAGTAAAGTACCCGTTAGCCCCATGCGACACATTAGACTCGCCTGAAGCAAAGTACCAGTTGGCTTGTTTTCCGGTACGGGTGTCTTGGACCAAGGTCGTAACATTGTGTAGTTCCTGAAACCCAGAGAGGGGATTGAGTGCACTACGTGCCCATGAGTTTCCTCCATTTGTGGTACGCCAAACGCCCCCTGTTGGACTGCCTGCAAGCAGCGTATTATGTGTGACATCACTTACGTCGTATAGAACAGCTCTGGTACGTCCGCCCACATTATAGGGGCCTCTTTGTGTCCAAGACAACACATCAGCGGCGGTTTTATGTAGAGCGTTTCCCGCCAAACGAATCGGTAGGTCTTGAACAAACCGTAGTTCTCTGGCGCGGATTCCTTCAGGAATTTTTCCTGATTTGGGGTCTTGGAAGCGAACTCGATCGAATTCTACCCGTCCCCAGCCGCCTTCCCCTATTTCCAATTGTTCCGCATCCGGCAAGGTCGTGGGGTTATGAGGCCGTAGTACAAAAAATGAAATGACGATTACCCCCGTTAAGGCAAATAACCACCACTTCATTGGAATGGCAGTATTGTTGCTTTGCATGGTTATTGTTGGTTTTAGTGTGTTATTAAGAACAGGTGGCGGGTGTAATCCAATATTTTATAAAAATGACTGCTCAGCCTTTGTAAGTCAATTGAGATGGTTCATCATTTAGGCTAAATCATGCTTGGCTGCACACGAAAGGTCTTTTAACAGAAGCTTATACCTATGTAAGAAAGTACACTTAAAAAGATAGGTTATACAAGGGGGAACGCAATTTTATTTTTAGTCCCACAAAATACTCTTGTAATGCTACTGTATTCCTACATCAAAAAAAACGCCCCTCCAAGGCGAAGTGGCGTTTTTATAAAACCATTGGAAAAGTAGATTAATCGCGGGTGATTCGGATCCGGTCGTTATCGCGGGGTTTTTCGTTATCACGAATCTGATTTTGCCATTCGTTTACTTTATTTACCGGCACCACAGGCTCATTCTTCAAAACAGCGGCCATAATCCAATACAACACAAAAGGTGGGAAAAACTGGAAGATGAAGAGCGATGCCACAAAACCGATCCGTACCAATGTGGGGTCTAAATTAAAGTACTCGGCAATGCCCCCACACACGCCCGCAATTTTTTTGTTGGTGAGCGACTTAAACAGCGTCTTTTTACCATCACGTGTAGAGGCAGATAAGGTTTGGCCCTTTTGCTTTCCGATGGACTTGGCGAGGTTCTTATTCTTTTTAGGGCGCCAAGAAAGTACCCCAAAACCAAATAAAACAATCAGAAGCCCGGCAATAAGTGTCATGGAATTAACCAATGCCGTCAGGCTGAAGCCGACAAGGTTGATACCAAAGAATTGTAGCATATAGGCAATTCCAACCGCAATGGTGGAGATACCCGCAATGGTGGGTAGGTTCAACACAGATTCTTTTTGCTCTTTGGTGTCAGTACCAGAGAGAACGGAAGCAATGTCGTGATCGGTGACCGATTCCAGGCTATTCAGTTCGTCGTAGCGGGTATCGTCCACGCGGGAAGTATTAAAACGGGTGCTCATATTGGGGTTGGGTTATGTAACCGGTTGCGGTACGATCCGGAGTGGCGCAAGTTGCAAGTTACGAAATTCTGAACGCACCTTCTTCCGAAATTATCAAATTTACTGGGTAGTCATGTATTTCGCTGGGCAAAACATCTTTGATGGTTGCATGATACGTGGCTAAAACGACGGGAACAGACAAGGGTTTCAGAAAACGGTCATAAAATCCCTTACCATACCCAAGGCGAGTGCCATGTTTGTCGGCGGCAAGGCCAGGTACCAGAACAGCGTCAATGGCTTGATTAGAAATGGAATGGGCATGTTGCGGCTCCAGAATTCCCCATCTATTGGGCCGTAGCTCTTCTTTTGGATTAAACAAAACGGCCTGCATGTGACCTTGTACCATACTGGTAATATAGGGCAAAAGCAATGTTTTTCCTGCATGATGCCAGAGGTGGAACAAAGGTCGGATATCCACCTCGCGGCGTTGTACATCGGGATAATAGACCATAATGGTGCTGGCTGTTTGGAATTCGGGCACCTCTTTCAGATACGCCACGATTTGGGTTGAAAAGGCGGCATAGGCGGCCTCGGAGAGGGCAGCCCGATATGCAATTGCCTGTTTACGAAAAGCCGTTTTATCCTTAGATTCCAGCATTTTAAGATCCACAGTCGCCAAAAGGTTTTTGTTGTATGTTACAATTTCAAAGACTGTACAGCAAGTGGGCCAGACACTTTATCTTTTATTGCGTATGCCAATCCAAGTTATTGCTTTCGATGCAGATGACACTCTCTGGGTGAACGAGCCACATTATCAACACGTGGAACAGCAATTCTGCGGCTTATTGGAAGACTTTCTTCCACGACATACCGTGTCTCAGGAGCTTTTCCGGACAGAGATGGACAACCTGAGTTTGTACGGGTATGGTGCAAAAGCGTTTATGCTCTCCATGATCGAAACCGCCATTCGGATCACCGAGGGCCGGGTAGCGGCCCACTCCATCCGCCACATCATTGATCTGGGACGCGAGATGCTCCACGAGCCGATCGAACTTTTGCCCGATGTTCAAGCGGTTTTAGACACCCTTCAAACACAATTCCGCTTGGTCGTGGCCACCAAAGGAGATTTATTGGACCAAGAACGAAAGCTGGAAAAATCTGGACTGGCCTCATATTTCCACCATATCGAGATTATGTCCGACAAAAAAGAACAAGATTATCGCAAATTATTGCGCCACTTAGAGGTGCCACCAGAGGCTTTTCTAATGATTGGCAATTCGCTCCGTTCGGATGTTTTGCCCGTGTTGAATTTGGGCGGTTGGGGCTTTCATGTGCCTTATCACACCACATGGGAACACGAAAAAATAGATGCAAAGATCGAAAATGAGCGATTTCGCACCCTCGAAACCCTTAAGGATGTACTTCCTATTCTGTTATGAGCAAAATCCAAATTGACCTTGAAACCTGGAAACGACGCGACCATTTTCGGTTTTTCAACGGTTTTTCCGAACCCTTTTTTGGCGTAACCGTCCGGGTGAACGTCACCAAAGCCTGGCAGGCAGCAAAAGAAAGCAGGCATTCCTTTTTTCTTACATATTTGCACCAAAGCCTAAAAGCTGCCAACGAGACCGAGGCATTCCGTTACCGCATAGAAAAGGAAGCCGTATTCCTACACGATCTCATCCATGCGTCACCCACCATCAACCGCCCAGATGGAACCTTTGGGTTTGCATACATGGACTATCATCCTGATTTCACGACCTTCGCAACAAAGGCCGCCGTAGAGATCCAGCGGGTACGTACCGCCTCTGGTTTGGAGTTGAGGACAGGTCATGCCAATATCGTACATGTCTCTACCTTGCCCACGCTGAATTTCACAGGTCTCTCTCATGCCCGCCATTTTGCGTTCCAAGACTCCATTCCTAAAATCACCTTTGGGCAAATGACGGGGCCAACCCACCACAAAGAAATGCCCATTTCCCTTCACCTGCATCATGGTTTGGCAGATGCATACGACGTAGGGCTTTTTGTAGGTACATTCCAAAACCTGCTCCATACAACGAGTTAGCTGATATATATTTGACCAACACGTTTTTATATTGTTGCTACGCAAAGAGACCAGCCCGCCGCCAAATACCACGCTGAACTCCTTGAATAATGCAAAAAACGCTTATTTTGGCCCATCGTGGCCTTGTTACTGAATATCAGGAAAACAGCCTTCCCGCCATCAAGGCCGCTGCCGAAAGCCCATACTGTGATGGGACAGAGTTTGATGTATTCCTGACCAAAGATCAAAAAGTGGTGCTTTTCCACGATGAAAACCCAAAACGTCTGACGGGCGTGGATGGTAACATCTACGATATGACTTGGCCGGAACTCCAAAAAATAGCGTTGATGGACGAAATAGAAGTGGATGGGGGCCTCCGAAAATACGCTAAAACTGAAAAAATTTGTCTCCTAACCGATGTTTTGGAAGAATTACGAGGAAAAGACGTATTCTTAGACATTGAACTAAAGGCATATAACGTCTCATGGGGAAAACGAAAAATCGGACGTGAGGTTGCCCGGATTGTTCGTCAGTTTGGCATGGAAGAGCAATGTGTTCTAACGTCTTTTAACTTCTTTATGACCTTCGATGCTGAGTGGGCATACCCCCATATCCATACTGCCTTTGCCTACGACGACAATATCCCACTCCCCGGTAAATGGTTGAATCGGATTCTGGAAAGTAATTTCTTAGGGAAACTCGTTCGCTCCAGTATGGTGATTGCAGAGCACACCTTATTAGACGATGATACCATTGCCCAATTTGCAGCACGCCACATGCGAACAGGAACTTTTACCCTGTTCCCGCTCATGCCGAAGGAATTGCCCGTCTCTTTGGTCGCAGAACATACCGATATCCTCAGACGATTGGCCAAACAGGGGGTGGGGTGGGTAGAAACCGATCATCCCGAACTGGCGCATCGCGTGCTACATGGGTAACCTATAAACCATCTGGAAGCGACCCCTTCGGTCAATTACCACAACCACTTTTTCTAAATTTTGTATGTCAGTTTTTCATTCACCCATACTCGGTCTATTAATAGGGATAGGTGCATATCTGTTCCCTTTTTCCCATACCCAAGCACAGCCTACCACCTTCTCGCAAGATGTATGGTATCACATTTTTGTCCGAAGTTTTTATGATAGTAATGACGACCGCCATGGTGACCTAAAAGGTATTACCCAAAAACTGGATTATCTACAAGAACTTGGCATTACAGGCATCATGCTCTCGCCCATCCAAGACGCGGATTGTTATCACAACTATTTTGCAAATGACTTTTACCGGATTGATCCGCGCTTGGGGACGATGGACGACTTTCTTGAACTCCGTAAAGAAACCAGAAAACGGAACCTACGCCTGATTTTGGATATGGAGATGCAGTATGTCACCGATAAACACCCTTGGTTTAAGGACTCCTACCAAAACCCGGCCTCTCCTTATACACCCTTATTGCGATACCACGACACAGGTAACACGCAGCCCGAAGGTGGAGTTTGGGGACTACATTCCTATAAAGATTGGCAAGGAAAAGACATTGGGATGATTTCGGTGGACATGACCAAGCCCGAAACCCTGCAAGAGATGATCCGACTCTTCAGCTATTGGAGCGACCCAAACCAAGATGGCAATCCAAATGATGGGGTAGATGGTTTCCGGATAGACCATATGATGGACGATTTAGATAACAAAGGCCTGATCAAAAATTTATACCCCGTATTCTGGAAACCACTCATTAAAAAGATCAAACAGCACTATCCTAAAGTGTTTTTTATCGGGGAACAGGCCAATTGGGGCTTCGATGCACCGATGTTTTCGGTGGCTGGCGCCGATGCACAATTTGGTTTTGTGCAGTGGTATGCCTTCCAGACTGCTAGAGGTCACCGTATCCGAGGAGCAGTAGATTCTACGCGCTCAGCAACCCCTGGAAAACATTTTTACCTCACATTTGTGGAAAACCACGACACCAACCGAACGTCCCTCCCGTTGCAAACCGCTACAGCCCTCACCTTACTGACTGGGGGCGTTCCCGTTTTGTACTATGGCCAAGAAATCGGCATGAAAGGCACAAAGGGCGACTGGGGGCACGATGGCAACGATATCCCGATGCGACAGGCTTTTCGGTGGCAAAAAGACCGCGAAGCAGCCGGATCGGCCATTTGGTATAAAGCCGATGCACCATGGTGGATACCCAACTTCCCGCCTGATGATGATCTAACCTCACAACAAAAAAATCCAGACTCAACATGGCGTTTCTATAAAAAATGGATCGCCTTTCGGAAACAAAATCCCTTGCTTTTTTCCGGAAAGTTGTACTGGCTGCCCGTATCCGATGATACATTACTCGCTTTCGAACGACGTGAAAAGGGGAAGCGCATCCGCATTTGGGTGAATCTTTCTGCTCAGCATCGGACTGTTTTTCAGAACCAGCGCCATATTTCCTTTGCTCCTTTCGAGATCAAGATCATGCACTAATTTTCTGGTAGCGGTTTTTTGGGTTCCATGTGCTCTTGCTTTGAAGATTTACCGTGAAGACCTACAAGCCTCGTAGCATGTAAGCGCTTACCTTTGTACCTTTTCCGCATAATGCGCAAAAAAACGTAACCCTATATCTTGGTATCTGGCTGTAACCTCACCCACCAATTCCGTCCGCCAGTCCCCCATATAGTGGTTGCGCAATGCCCTCTAACCCCCTAAACAGACGTCAAAACCTTAGAACAAAATGAGCACAACCCGCACCAAACTCCACGACATGGTGCAAAACATTTGGTGGAGTTGGAATCCTGTTGCATTGGATTTATTCGAAGAATTGAATCCAGCTGTTTTCCACGCTTCTGGTAACAACCCCGTTATCGCCTTACGTGAGGCCAAAGGAATTGTCCTGAATGACCCTGATTTCTCCAAACGGGTGGATGCCGCCTATGATGCTTTTCAGGCGTACATGGCCACACCACTGAACGCCGAGTATCCGAAAATGGCCTATTTCTGTATGGAATATGGCCTGCACGAAAGCCTGTCGTTGTATTCCGGTGGGCTTGGTATTTTGGCCGGCGACCATTGTAAAGCCGCTTCGGATCTACGTTTACCTTTTACAGCTATAGGCCTTTTCTTACGTGAAGGCTATTTCAAACAGTCTTTTACCAATGATGGCTGGCAAGAACACCAGTATCCCGTCGTAAATCCAGCCGATATGCCCGTGTCGTTGGTAAAAGATGATTCGGGCGCTCCGGTAATCGTAACGGTACAGGTGGGCGATCGCCCGCTGAACCTTCAGGCATGGGAGATGAAAATAGGGCATACGGTGATGTATCTTTTAGACTCGGACTTGGAGTCTAATCCCGAGTATTTACGCGCCCTTACCCACCGCCTTTACTCTGGTGGGAGTGACACCCGCATCATGCAGGAAATCGTACTGGGTATCGGTGGTATTCGCTTGCTACGCACCTTAGGTATCGAGGTAGAAACCTATCACATGAACGAAGGGCACTGCTCTTTCCTGACCTTAGAATTATTGAACGAAGCCCTTCAAAACGGCCTTTCTATGGAAGAAGCCGAGGCCGCCGTTCGTTCCAAGACCGTCTTTACCACGCATACACCGGTAGAAGCCGGTCACGACCGCTTTGACCCATCGCTTACCCTGTATATGTTGCGCACTGTTCGCGAATCGTTGGGTCTTTCCGAACGAGACTTTTTAGGACTTGGCCGGGTAGATGCTTCCGATCCTTACGCCCTATTCAATATGACCATCTTAGGGTTCCGGTTCTCGCGCAAACAAAATGGGGTCTCTGCACTCAATGGTGAACTCTCCCGAAGAATGTTTAAAGACATGTGGCAAGTGGAAGATGCCGCCAAGGTGCCCATTACCCATGTAACGAATGGCATTCACCTTGGCACATGGGCAGCACGTCCGGCACAAGAGTTTTTATCTAAACATTTGGGCGACTGGCAAAACCGGGCTGCTGATCCCGGGCTTTGGGCGGCTATAGACCAGATTCCGGATGAACTCCTTTGGAAATACCGCTCTTCGTTGCGCAAACGGTTGGTAGAATTTATTCAGCAACGCGCACCACAGCAAACCATTCCAATGGAGCCGAATTTCGATCCAGATGTACTGACCATCGGGTTCTCGCGCCGTTTTGCCACCTACAAACGTGCCACCTTGTTATTCATGAACGAAGAACGCCTATTGGAGATCTTCCGTAAAACCGATCGGCCTATTCAAGTGGTATATGCAGGAAAGGCACACCCACAAGACGAGGGCGGCAAGCAACTCATCCAGCGCGTCTTTTGGTACACCCAACACACCGAACTCCGCGGAAAAGTGGTACTGATGGAAAACTACAACATGGAAATCGGGCGTTACTTAGTCTCAGGTGCCGATATTTGGCTAAATAATCCACGTCGCCCCATGGAGGCCAGCGGGACATCCGGACAAAAGGTGGCCATACACGGTGGGCTTAACCTCTCTATCCTTGATGGATGGTGGCCCGAAGGTTATAAAGGCAACAATGGATGGGCAATTGGGACGGATGCCTCTGCCGATATCAAAGACCCGAAAATTCAAGATCCGGAAGATGCAAACTTTCTCTACGATACCCTCGAAAATGAAGTCATTCCCGCCTTCTACAACCGAGACAACAACGGTATCCCTACCGCATGGGTTGCCCGAATGCGAGAAGCCATGAAAACACTCGTGTATCAATTCTCTGCCGAACGTCAGGTACGCGATTATATCGAACATATTTATAAGGTGTGATATTCTAATATGCAGCACACAATGTTTCCCCATCGGTTATCAATCGGTGGGGATTTTTTTATCTTTCTTTAAGCACTATTCTTTCTTAGAACGTGGATCTATATATTAGCCATGCTTAGAGATTGGTGGCTTCAAATTTGGCTAAATCCCTAAGGGAGTGTGGATTAAAAATGTTTTTATCGGGCTTTTAGCTTGCAGAAATAATTCTCTTTGCTATTTTTGTTACCTTTTCCATCTTCGGTGGACACAAAATCAAGGCCAAACAGTTCCTGATAACCTTGCCGTAAAATAAGCGAAATGCCACATACGGTAAACGCTATATTGATCGAAAGACCTACTCGGCATTCCTTGGTATTCTTGAAATCACGAAGACCAAAATACTGCTTTCTTTCTCGAAAATTGATCTCGATTTGGGTGCGGCAACGGTAGTACAAAATCATTTTGGAAGCGATCAGACTAAGGTCGGTACTGAATAATACGATCCGATTCGTTAAGTCGTTAGCATCCAAGTATAAAACCACCACGTTCAATAAACGACCTTTGATTGAACGACTTTGTACCTTGAATTGTTGAACCAAAGCATAATCCTTATTCCCAACTACATGTGTTACATCGTATTGCTCGTAACGCTGAATCAGGTTGATTTTGTCGCCGTAAATGCGAGGGGGACCGCATTTTTTGACTTCGCTTGGTGGTTGATATGAAAAATATAGGCTCGTACTCTTTTTCAGTTTGGAAACCCCAAACAATCCGTTGGCTTCGGCTAAATTTACATAGGTCTGGTGTCCAAAGTAGCCATCTAATGCCCAATAACGAAGCGAAATCTCTTTCTCAGAGTGTTTAAGCGTGATTTGGGTCATCAAAGTACCTAAACACTATTTAACTGCACGCAACAAAGTATTATCTTCTTTTAGATAGCAGAAGTACACTGAGCAGTTTACGTCCCTATTTAACATATGAATAGACACGATATAAATCATTAAGTAATTA
>DDTM01000087.1 GCA_002344075.1 Bacteroidetes bacterium UBA2364 | reverse complement strand
AAGCATAAACCACTTCTGACGGCGACTTTTTTAACGCGCAGGGAACTTTTGAAATGCACCCGTTGTTATCTGTAGCGTATTTTTAAAATGTGTCCTTAAAACTTCAAAAAAACGTAAGAACTTAGGCTATAAATTGGGATGGACACAATTTACCATCTGGTGTTTATTATTGCCAGTTGGTTGTAGAAGGTAATATGCAAACAAAAACAATCATTTTATCAAAATAAACTTTTATTTAAGAGGATTCAACATAAAAAGGCGCAAGATACAGGCCATAGCAAGCACCCTGTGTTTTTCTACTTATTGGAGCAAAATGTTTATAAAAAAACGTATCATTATTTTCTCGCTTACGCCACTGGGCATTGGCGGTATGGAAGAAAATATTTTACAACTTGCTGAAGGCTTGCAGACCCGTTTTGAAGTTAAGATTTTAGGTTGGTTTACCCCGCCTTTTTTAATACAAGCAGCAGCAAGACTGCCCAAAACGGAACTGCTTCCCATTGAACGCCCCTCTAAGTATAATTTTCTTTTTGGGCTTCGGCTATTAAAACTTTTTCGGAGGCTCAAACCCGATCTTGTCCACTTTCAAGACCCACGAAGCCGTCTTTTGGGCGGCCCCATTACGAATATTTTAGGGATTAAAAGTGTTTATACCTTCCACATGTCGCCGCTTTTGATGCCGCATTCGCCTTTTAAAGCCCGGGTTTATACAAAAATAGAAAAATTATATAATCGTCACTTCACCGATGCTTTGATTTTCGTATCTAAAAATGTAAAAGATTTTTATGCACGGCTTGGGCTACTCAGAACACAAAAACCAAACGACTTTGTAATACGGAATGGCATTGATAGTGCCCCTTTTTTACCACTTTTGGCTGAAAAACAACAGTTCCGTACAGCGGTTCGTACGCAGCTTCAAGTTTTACCCGAAACACGCCTTGTCTTGGGGCTAGGCCGGCTCACCGTGCAAAAAGGGTTTGACTATTTAATCCAAGCCATCGCTTTGCTTCCATCAAAGGGTTTGCCTCCGTTTAAAATTATCTTGCTAGGAGATGGCGAAGCGCGGGCGCAGCTCCATGCTTTAGCAAAAACTTTAGAAGTCGAAGACGCTTTGATCTGGCTCGGTTTTCAAGACAAGCCCCAAGTGCGGGAGTATTTAATTGCAGCGGATCTATTTGTATTGCCTTCTCGTTACGAATGTTATCCTTATTCAATTTTGGAAGCAAATGCGGCCCAAATTCCAGTTTTGGTTTCGGATGTAGGAGGCAGCGCAGAAGCGGCAGCCTTGAATGCAAACCATACGGTGATCCCCCCGCATGATCCTATGGCTTTGGCAAATGCTTTGGCACAAGCGCTTCAGGCTCCTTTACGAGTGCCCAATGTTGTGAAAACCAGTTTAGACGACATGTTAGCGCAAACCCGGACAGTTTATGACCTACTCTTAGACCGTTAAAAGTTAATCAAGCTGCCGCGCCACTCGCTTTTCTTTCGCCAAAACTTGGATTTTATGAAGGGCTTGGCTTAACAATGCCATGCACAACAAAGCATCCATAGCAAGAAAAGCTGCAATCGCCCCATAGACTTCAAATTGGGAAACCAACCAAAAATTAAGCCCTAAAGCAGCCAACATCGCACCGCCGACGGCTTTGGCCATAAACCGTTGTTCGTCTAAAGCCATAAGGGCCAAAACCAGAATAGAGTTCAGACAGGTGACAGGAAACGACCAAATCAAGAGCTTAATCAGTCCTTCCGCTGCCGCAAATTCAGGTTTAAATAGCTTAATAAACTGATAGCCGCCCAACCAAACCGCCACAACTGCCGCAAAGCCGACTCCTAACATGCTCAACAAAGATTTTTGGAGCATCCGCTTAAAATCAACAAGGCGGTTTTCGTGTAGGCTTTGGGTAAAATAAGCAAAAATGGTTGCCCCCAGAATGGTTGGAATGAGTTGTAAGGTTTCGATGATGCGTAAGGGCAGGCTGTAAACGCCCACCGTTGCCTCTCCATATAGCGCATATAGCACCAAAACGCCCATATAACGATAGGCCATAATAAAAAGCCCCATAAGCCCCATCGGAAGTGCGCTTCGATACATGGTTTGGGCTAACGAAAGGTTTAAAAGCCTCATATTGACCGCTGCCATGTAACGATGAAGGCCGTATAAGACCAAAAGAAAGGTGGTCACCATCCCCAAAGACATGCCGAATAAAGCCGCTTCGGGCGAAAAGAAGACCAAAAGAAACCCCACGCCGCCCAAGACCACCAAGCTTTTTTCGACGATCATTGAAATAGATTCGTACTTTAAGACCTGATTTGCCCGAAAGAATGCCCGCAAAAACTCCAAGTGGCGAAACACAGCCGTATAAAGCCCTGCCCAAACCAAAGCCCATTGCAAGGTAGCGCTTTGATGCCCAAGCCAAGCGCCTGTCCATGCCGCCAAAACAATCAACAAGGTCGCTCCCCCTTTCACCACCAAGACATTGGTTAATAAAACGGAGCCAAAATCAGGGCGGCGCACCAACTCACGATTGGCATAATGTGTAATCCCCAAGTCTGCCAGCTCCGCCACAACCGTCATCAATGAAATAGCAAAATTAAACACTCCAAACCCTTCTTTCCCCAAATACTCTGCGGACATATAAATGCTAAAAAACACCCAGATGGGCCGCACCAGTACATTACCCAGTGTTAAGGCTGTCAGGTTTTGGAAAAAGCCAGCACGTTTTATTTCGTCATTCATCACCATTCATTTTTTGCTTTAGCCCAGCCGCTGCGCCAAATAAAACAGCAAAGGTCATGATCGCATCTTTTAAAAAGAATGGATTTGAGGTAGTTGCAGAAGGAAGAAGAGAAGTTAATGCAATGGCAACCATCAAAACAGATAAATTTTCAATCGTAGCCCGTTTGTGAAGGGGTATTTTCAACCATGCAGAAAAAAGACTCCTAATAGATTTACCCCAAATATAAATCAACAATCCCAACCCAATAAGTCCAAATTTATACCATATACCATAAAATCCATTATGAACAAAAGTATCTACCTGCGTAAAACCAAAAGTAATATCATAAACAGCATAAGAAACACCTGTTCCATAGCCAATAATTGGATTCTGTATAATCTTTTCCCATACTGCATTCGTTTCCATAAATCGGTTAATAAGTGAAATATCGGAGGTTGTTGCACTTCCCAAGCTCAATAGCCGATCCACTAAACCTTCTAATACGGTATAGAATAGGTTTCCAAAGAAGACAATTCCCAGAACAATAAAAAATGTAAGGGCTAACGAAGAAGTCCCAATTAGTTGTGCTTTTTGTTTCCAGTTTAGAAGGAAAAATAAAACAAAGGAACCAAATGCAAAATCCACCCAGTAAGCCCTACTCTGGGTTAATATTAAACTTCCTAAAAACAATAAAAATCCACTTAAGTACCCCATTTTAAATTTCCAGCGGACCTCAAATAAAAATAAAGTCAAGCAAATCAGAGCCGGAATAAGTAATAATTGCTCATTTGTAATAACCCGTCCCTTCTCCAATTGCCATGCAAATTGTGCATTAACAATGATTTCTCGATAATTCATTAAATTTCTAATGGCTGCAAAAAATCCTTGAAACATCAAGATACCTATTAATATTTGAGAACCTTTTTCATGTTTTGAACACAATTCTTTAACTGGAAAATATAAAAACAAAAATGCCAACGCGATCATCTCGCTAAAATAACCTTTAAGTTCGCCACCAAAAAGCAATGTTTGGAAAACTGAAGCAATAATCCATAATAGAAAAAAAAGAAATACAGAATCAAAAGGCGTTTCAATTATTTTTCCCCTATTTAACCAATGAGTTAACACCCAATAAGCCATAGACAAGAAGTAATATATGCCATACATGGCTTCTGTAGCTTGTAAGCCCTCTTGTGTATTGCTAACAATGGAAAAACCAGAAAGTAAAACAATTAAATTAAGGGTTGGGTACTTAAAAAGCTGCCAAGCTACTGTCGATCCGATCAATAAAATTGGTAAAAAGAATAAAATAGAGGGTGCTTTCCACGCTAATAATAAAACGAGAATCAAACTAAGACCAAACCCAACCGCTAAAAACTTCCGGCTCCAATCAATCCATGAGGAAAAGGTCTCGGAGCGGATCATTTGATTAGCCCTTTTGATGTGTAGATTCTGAGCGGACTTGCTGAACAGCCTCTGCCAACTTAGTGGAAATCGTGTTTTTTTGGCGGGATAAATAATCCCATGCAAGTGCAAAAAACACACATAGCATTAAAGCAGAAAAAGCGGAGGCGATCACGATAATGGCACGTGGTGGCCATGATTTTTTGGCCGAAGGAACCGCTTTATCTAAGACTTGAACCGCAATGGTAGTGCGCTTCTCATCGAAATTGGCCTGCTCATACAGTGGCGTGAGGGCCTCCAGAATTTTCCCTTGTGCCAAAATACCTTGATATAATTTTGCATATTCGCGCCCTACACCGGGCAATTGATCAAATGAAACCTGCATCATCCGGTCGTTACCATTCATAAAGTCCTCTAATTGCTGCTTAGAACGCTCATATACTTGTTGACTGGCCAAGACTTGCGCATTATCTGGCCCCAATTGACTGGCCAGAGCTTCGGCAGCAATTTCTGCCTTGGCTACTTCCATTCGATATTGAGCCACATTGGTATAAAAAGCCTCGATTTGGCTGGGCAATTCAATCACTCCGTTGCGCGATTGAAAGGCTTCCATTTCGTTTTGGAGAGAATCAAGGGCCGCTGTCGCTTTATTGTACCGCCTTTCCATGTAGGTTCGGTAGTTTCGGGCATTCGCCGAAAACATTTCCGAACTAATCCGGTTGAGTTCCGCCACCATAAAGTTGGCTATATCTGCCGCTTTCTTGGGGTCTTTGTCAGTCACCGATACCACTAAATATTCTAACTTCTCATCCACTTCAATTTTCAGGTTGTCTTGGAATGTCTTAATGGCTTCCTCTAAGTTGCGGCCCGGCTCTGGATAATCTATTTCATAACTCTTAATAAGTCCATACTTTTGAACCACTGCTTCTAAGACCCGACGGCTGCCCAGAATGCCCATATACCGCGTATAATCTCCTCCAGCACCGCCTAATAAGGAAGATGCCACCGAACCCAGGCCTCGTCCGGTAAGGGCTTGGGCCAACCCTCCAGCACCGGATGCTGGGGGTAGTAATAAAGAAGTGGAAGAAGTAAAGACATTTGGCAGGAATAACGCGATAACAACCGATATGATAGCAACTAAAACCGTGATTCCTGTAATAAACCATCGCCATAAATACAGCACGGCTAAAGTCTGCCAAAAACGGTTTTCCTGTGAAGGAGCTTGATTCATGGGTATTTAATTGTTTCGGGTCAGATAAATAATCGTAGCTGTAATAGAAACTGCAGTAGAAACCGCTGTCACAAGTGTTGCAATGCGTTGAAGTTGCGAAGATTTACGCTGAAACTGAAGTGCTTGTAAGTCTGGTGTATCTACAACCGCAGACTTACGGTTTACAAATACGATATCGCCAGATTCAATTTGGCTTTTATAACCATCCACCAGTTGCCCGGTCCCGGCTTTAATCACATATACAAAAGTGGCTTGAGGGCCTCGTCCACCCGCAGCGGCTAAATAGGCATCTACTCCTTGCTGAGGCTGCCAGTCCACCAAACCCCGTTGAACCACTTCACCAACGACCAGCACTTTGCGCTGATCCCGTGCGACAAATAACCGATCTCCGTCAAAAAGATAGACATCAGGTGCATCTGGTTTGAGGGCTTCTTCCAAATTAATGGCAATTCGTGTATGGTTGATCATCAGTTCCCGTTCCAGAAACACACGGCTTGAATAATCTAAATCGGCCAAACGCCCCCGTTCACCCGTCAGCGCAATATTTTCACGGGTAAGTGGATTCATGTAATTGGGAATTACAAAAGGCGAGTTAGATTCGGAAGCATTTCTCACCCGTTCCACATAAGCCGATTTACCATAAGCACCCTCCCGAATTCCGCCAGCATTGGCAATCAAATCCCGTAGTGTGGTTCGTTCATTGGACATTGGGTATGGACCGGGGTACTTCACCTCCCCATCAACAAACACAGAACCATTATCGCGGTTTCGATGGGGGATATAAATGAGATCACGCGGCTTTAGAGATGGATTGGCCACTTTCCGCGCTATTAAGTCAGGAACATTAAACACCTGATGCTCGGCGAGGCTATTTTCACCAAAACGGGTTAGACGGACCTCTGTCAATTTCCCTAAACCATTGCTTCCACAGGCGATCGTCAGAAGATCCAGCAACGTATCATCCGGACGGATCGGATACGTTCCCGGATAAGGAACAAAGCCTTGAACATTAATAACTTCGTTTACAAAATCGAAAGAAGGAATAAAAATTAAATCTCCTTCTTGAAGCAAAGGATTATAGTTAAAGTTACCTGTTGCAAAAAAGCGTGCTAAATCTGGATATAAGATTGTGCCATTTTTGCGCCGGACTTCGATGGTGCGGATGGAGGGCCTAAAGCCATAATTCAGCTTTTTTTGTAACTCGTTTTCTCCGTTAATTGCTTTTGAGACCACCGACGCCACACGGGTAGTGGCCAAGACTGGTGAAATCACCTGCATACCAGGTGCTGGAGTCCCACCAATAACCGGAATTAAGAAACTTCGGGGCTGACTTAGGGCAATTTCTATGGGGTGGTTGCCTATGATTCGTCGTAAAGAGGCTTCGGCCTCTCTTTTAACCATCAACAATGTTTTCCCCGCCACCCGAATAGGGTCTATTCCTGGAATTAGTAAGTTTCCATCGGCTGTAACGGGTATCAATTGTTGTTGAGGTGCCGGGCCACCAATCGAAATAGTAAATAGATCATTAGGTCCGCAAATAAATTCCGATTCATCCACAGGGCCTTCAAGCGGTAAATCCGGATTTGCCGGATAAAAATAACGCGCCACAACAGAACTTCCACGCTCTGACGGACTTTGCGTTTTCAGCAACTGGTCTAAGGTCGTTGGTGATGATGTTGCCGGATTTGTTTGTGCCCATACAGAACACCCAATACCCAAAAACAGCAACAAAGAAACAGAAAACCGAACGGGAAAGAAAAAAGACATTTTGGAAAAAAGCATAATCGTTGTGGACTTTAAGGAAAGTTAGAACGTGGTCTCAACCGATCATGCTGTTTTGGTGGGGTTAGTTGGAACAGTATTTAAATAAACTACGTCGGACATAGGAGGTTCCGCAATCTGTACACCGTTAATTTATGGCGGTTTTTCGCAAGGCTCCATGCCTTGGCATGTAATTTAGGATGGCCAGATGCTACAGCTATACGCCTTACAGATTTTCCCGACCACTGGGCACAACTTCGACGTAAAATCTTTCATTGGGTTGTAACACAATCTTTAACCTTGATTAATTTATTTTTCGGATGTCATGAAAAAACAAGCTCCTGCGAAAATTAACCTCGGACTCCATGTCCTTTCAAAACGAAATGATGGATTTCATGCACTGGAGACCGTATTTCTGGCCATTAAGTGGGCGGATGAACTTACTTTTTCGCCCAGCGACACCCTTTCTTTGGTTTGTTCGGATCCTCGCCTTCCTATGGATCATACCAACTTATGTATGAAAGCAGCCCTTATCTTGAAAGAACGATTTCAGGTTGTTCAAGGCTGTCAGATTCACTTGCAAAAGAACATACCCTTTGGTGCAGGCCTCGGTGGGGGTTCTAGCGATGCCGCTACGGTGCTCAAGCAACTTGCAAAAAGTTGGAATCTGCCTGTTTCTACTGCGGAATTGAGCGAATTGGCGGCTTTATTAGGTTCTGATGTTCCGTTTTTTCTCCACGAACAGCCGATGTATGCAACTGGTCGCGGGGAAATCTTGACACCCCTAATAAATTTAGACGAAACGCCCTATACCTTTCCATTTCATTTGGTGGTGGCCATGCCAGTTGTGGCCGTTCCTACCCCGTTGGCCTATCGTTTGATAACACCCAATAACCGTTCTCGCCCCGATTTGCGCAAAATCGTATGTACTAACGATCCTGAATACTGGCGAAAAACATTGGTGAACGATTTTCAGCTCCCCATTCTATCGCATTTCCCAGAAATCAACCGTGTGGCAACTCTTTTTGAAGAAACCAACGCTGTTTATACTTCTCTTTCTGGCTCAGGCGCAGCCTTTTTTGGCGTTTTTGAACGTGCAGGCCATGCCCGTTCGGCAACCAAACTTTTTGAGGATCATCATATAAACGTATGGACAGATGCCCCATGATCGCCCTTTTATCCACCTCGAACTTCACGAATCATCTGCTCCATTTCGTCCAGATACTGCTCAAAGGCTTTACGTCCGATTACCGTGAGGCGATAATTCGACTTAGGCTTACGGCCCTCAAATTGTTTCTGAATGACCACATAACCTGCATCTTCCAATTTTCGGGCATGTACGCTCAAGTTTCCATCGGTCACTCCCAATAATTCACGTAAGACCACAAAAGACAACTCCTCATTCACCGCCAAAGCACTGATGATCCCCAGCCGAACGCGATCCATGAGAAGCGGGTCTAAATTGAACATATCTTTTCACTTACCGGGATAAGTCCCCTACCCCCCGTATCTTTTTGCAATAACCCAACCAAAAATGAGGTGAAGTCCGCCAAAGCCGATCATCATCATGAGGTTGATGTTCATTTCAGGGATCAAAAACGTCATCACGCCAATTCCCAAAAAGGACAAGCCCATCTGCGAAACCGCTTTGATGGAATAAGCACCAGCAGCACTAATCGCCAAGCCATACATGAGCATCCAAAGGGAGGGCAATATTCGGAGTACGTCTAATGGGATAAACCAGTATGTATTTAATTTTTCCTGATAATTATGTGGGGTCACACCCAAAACCATAAGGGTGAGAAAAGCCGTTACCACAAAAGCGGGTGCCAACCCCAACCAGAACTTACGAGCGGTTTGTGCAATGTGTGGTTTTTCCACTTTTCGGGCTTTTAAGTGAATACCCCACGCCCCCAAAAGGATGGCAATCAAGGCCGTGAGCACCCATGCTTCCACCCAAGTGATATACGAAGTACCGGTGTATTCCAACAATCCAGCCACCACAAGCGCCAATAGACCAATACCCATCATGGCAAATCCAGGTATCTCGGTGAAAGCGGTGGTACGGGTCATGGTCTCCCGAATAACCTTCAGTTGCTCTTCTACGGAAAATTCAGACGATTGGTGTTCCATGTTTGGGTCCGTGCTTGTGTACTTTGAAATGCAAAGTTAACACAAAATACCCATCATGGCAAATTAACCCTACGGGAATTCTATCACACTTCCCAACGAGTCCATAGGAGGTTAAAAAAGTAGGCAAAATTTATAAAAGTCCCAACTGCCAATGTTGCATACGCATCATGGCATACATAATTGTGAAAACAATTTCCACGACAACGCCCGATACTAATCATAACATAGCAGTAGCAGTCTTTATCTGGCTTCTTTGTAGAGCGATCAGTTACCCTAAGTGCAAAGTGTACCACCCACCTTACCACAAAATCACACAAGACCATAAGAGTTTGGTGTACATCTTTTTCAGATTTTTCGGATATATTTATACCAACCTAAATCCGACTGGAGGTTGTATGACATGAAAAAGTTCATCATCGGGGTTATGGGATTATGCTTGTGTATTCCCGTGTCATCACAGACTCTCCCAAACAGTACTTCCTGCTCTAAGCCCAATTTTAATTTCAGCACAAGTTGGCGAGCACCCTTCTGGAAAGCGCGTTGCTACTTCTATTATCAAATGTCTGTGTCAAAAAATGGACGAGACTCCACCGAAGCATACCGAAAAGGAATTGCTTTTTTGAATGAAGCCATGCAAATTAGCAAGTCTAAGCCAGAAACAGATATAGAATTTCAGGACTTAGAAGAAATAAATGGCAAACCTATCGGGCTACAGCAAAGTTTTTCCGCCAATACCACCCTTATAGAAGCATATGGAGCAACTTTTGCACCTTGGGGGATAGATTTTACCGCCACATTAATGGGAAGTGGCCTCTTCGACACACATACATTCAACCTAAAGGTGCTGCCCGTTTATGAGGGTGATAATACGATTCTGTATTTTGATGTTCCCTTATCCTCAAGCCACAAAGTTCCTCTACTTGGAGAAGCAAATACCAATAGAAAATTATTTGCCTATTTAGATGTAAAAGAACGCCAATTCATGACTGAAACATTCAGCTTAAAGAAAGATCAGACGATAAATCGCCTTGAATTTCTACGGATTTACTCTCCAGTTTGGTATGACGTAGCAACAAGCGACGTTATTGGTTGGATTAAGAAAGGAATCAAAATCAAAGCAGCCGTATCAGCAGGCTTGGCCTTTACCTCTGGTGGAGCGGCCCCTTTCCTCTTCTTGTACGAGATGAAAGAGTTGTACCAAGAATTCTATCCAGACGACGAATCTGCAAAAGCCATGTTTGTGGTACAACTCGCGGATAAAACGGGAGAATCGCTCCTTGAAACCTCACTGGATGTGATAGACGAAGACCTAAAACATATTCAAGGACTGGGTGAAATAAGAACAGACGCTTTTGGAAAAAAACTTGGTGCGGATATGGCCGGAAAAATGGTAGAACTAATGGCAGAACGATACTTGGCATCTGCTGAAGTAAAACTCCGAGAAACCATCAGGGGCGCGGGCGAGTCAACAGGCTATCATGCAGAAGAAACCTATTTTAATTTCTATGCAATAAAAGCGCCCAGACCGCCTGTACTACTTTTTGCACAACTGAGTGCGACCCACCAAGCATCTGAAAGACCCTGTTATATCGGTGAATGCTATGATGAAACCGCATGGGGAACCCAAATTTATCAATATACCCCCAGTCGAGTTCGCGCTAATAATGCTTCGGATAAGACCTTGCATGAAATCATAACCAAGCAGTTGGGCGAGATCAATTGGATTCCCAGCCAGCGTGACCAACAAAAAGGATTCTCGAAATGGTGGTACCTCGAAAATAATGCATTTATGCAATCTATCAATGAATCGAAGGTCATCTCGGCAGAACCAACCATACAAGAAGTAAAGTTTTCCCTCCCAAAAGCACTACTCGATAGTTGGGCCACTCAGGTTAATATCCCTCCAAAGAAAATATTGGAACAATTAGAAGTGGCCCTTTTTCTGAATAAGTCGGCTCAAACATCTGCCCATACCCCCGGACTTCGAAGCGATTATACGCAGAAAACCCTATTAAGCAATCTTGAAGTTCGTGGCTCTGGCGAGAGTCGAAATTTCCACTTTGGAATCATCAACTTGCGTAGCCCACTCGGTACAGATTTGGGTTATGCCCTCAGAACCAATCCACCGAACAGCCGAATCCCGTATTTCACATTCGACTTGAGGCCGCACAAGTCGTACTTTCTTCAAATCCGTATCAAACCAGAACTCACCAAGCCCTATATCAACCTTGGTATGATCCGTGCTGATTTTAATGATAAAGCCGATGGGTTCGATCGAAAAAAGGTTACGCATGGCGATATGGCTTATTTTTTGGACACGGTAAATGGCCAATTACTGGAACCAGATACACCAACTCAATTAGACATTGCCCTTCCGCTGATGAATTTGGAGCATAAAGGTCGGAAAATGGGACCTTTACTCCGATTGTCCTTCAACCCTCATATCCGGTATCATCAATCTGGAACCATCAAAACGCCGGGGTTTTCGCTCATCGCCAACGAAGTACACCAAGCTTGGGCTACGGCACGGTACGTAAAACTTCGTGCTCCGTCTAATCTTCGTATCACAAAATCGGTTCCAATAGAAGTCCAGTTAGATTATGACAAGTTATCTGTAGCAAACGAAGAAAAGTACCCTTATACCAAACAAAGCGATACATGGGTTGCGGCTGAGGGTAAAAATGTAGTGCGCTTTACAGGTTATGAACTTCGGAAATTGAATAGTGGCATAGGGAACAAAGACGCGTATTGGAAAATGAATATTACGAATGCTACGTTGTTAGCCAGTTCCGGAGTACCCAAGTTCGATCTTCCCCTACAAAACGAAAACCTTTCTCAACCAGTGGTTTATATGATTTTGCTCCGTTGGACCCTAACGGTTCCACCCGGCGTAAGCATACCGGGTAATACCCCTTTAATGGTGATCGAGGTAGAGAAATAGAAATTCCGATCCTACAAAAAACGTCTCTGGAGATACGATCCCTCTGGAGACGTTTTTTGTGGTGACTGTTTTATTATTGGATAAAATGACCATTTTAAGGCTCAGGGGTATTCATCCACGCGAATAAATCCACCAAATTACCGTCAGCGTCTTGCACTATGGCATACCGTTGCCCCCAGAAAGCGGCCCAAGGAGGTCTTACGCCCACGTATCCAGCGTCTGTAATTCGAGAATATAAGCGGTCCACTTCTTCAGGGTCTTCACACAAAAAAGCCAAGCCCATCCGATGCCCTTCGGCGGGCTTCCAATGAGGATGAAACCGCTTCACCAAGTCCACTGTATCCCATGTAAGACGAAATCCACCTTCTGTACGAAATTCTACATGGTCTTCGGCGTCCATTTCCGTCGAAATTTCTAGCCCGATCAAGCGATAAAACTTCAGGGCCTGGGCCATATCTTGCACCACCAGCCCCACTAAATCCGGTTTTGCCATTTTTATTATTTTCTAATCGTGTGAATAACAGCAGTGACGGCAATTTGTACACGTGCATTTCGGGGCAACGCGGCCACTTGTACGGTTGAGCGTGCTGGCGGGTCGGATGGGAAGTAGCTTCCATAAACCGTATTGAACTTCTGGAACTCCGACAAGTCCGCCAAGAACACATTCACCTGCACCACTTGCGAGAAGTTCATACCTACAGCGCGCAGTACCGCCGAGATGTTCTCCATCACTTGTTTGGTCTCGGCCTCTATGCCACCAGAAACCAACTGCCCATCGGGCGTTAGTCCCAGTTGTCCGGCGAGCCACATCATATCACCCACTTTTACGGCTTGGCTATACGGACCAATGGCTTTAGGCGCTTGATCGGTAGCAATGATTTTTCGGACAGCCCCCGGAGGAACAGAACACGCAGATAAACTTATCAACGCCAACAAAAATATTTTTTTCATGCCACTATGCTTTGGGAATACCATTCTTGATGACTCCATTCATGGCATCGGCAAAACGATCCAATTCTTCTATGGTTGTATAAACCTGTGGTGTGACACGAATTCCTTCGAACTCTGGATGTTTAATGGCTACCGTTAAGATATTGTATTTATTGAGCAAATAATCACTTAATGCAACAGGATCTACCCCCACGATTTGCACATTCGCCAAACCACAAGCCAAGCCCGGCTTCCGGCTGGTATGGAACTTCACCCGCTCCGACCCCTCCAATTGTTTCATCCAATGCTCGCGCAGATAGACCAAACGTGCCGCCTTACGTTCCGACCCAATGCCATTGTGGAACATAATCGCTTCCGAGATAGCCAAAATATTAGCGGCGGGGTGTGTTCCTATTTCCTCATACTTTCGAATATTCTCGTCCATCGAAGCCGGGGCAGCTTGAAGCGGCCATAAGCCCTTGATTTTGTCTTTTTTAACATACATCAAACCCGTTCCATGAGGAGCGCACAGCCACTTATGCAAACTGGTTGCAAAATAGTCACAATCCAGATCGGCTTGTTTGAATGGGAAGTGGGCAAAAGAATGTGCCCCATCCACAATAACGGGGATCCCGCGACGGCGCGCCATTTGTACCACCTTCTTCACCGGAAGTATCTGTCCGGTAAGGTTAATCATATGACTGATGTGGATGATTTTGGTGCGCGAGGTGATGCCTTGTTCAAACCGGTGTACCACTTCGTCATCGTTTTCTGCCGGAACCGGGATTTGAATTTGCACCAACTTTATACCATCTCGGCGTTCCCGCTGCTGGTACGTCGTAATCATGCGCGGGTAATCTTGGGTGGTCGTCAAGATTTCATCGCCCGGTTTTAGGTCAAAACCACATTGGACAATTTGTAAACCTTCGGAGGCATTCCGAACAACGGCCACTTCTTCGGAATCGCACTGGAACAGTCGTCCTAATTGCTGGCGGACGGCTTCGCGCTGAGGCTCTAACCACCGCCACATGGTATAGGCAGTTGATTCGTTCGAGACGTCTAAATACCGTTTCATGGCCTGTTGTACAATGTTTGGTGCAGGCGAAACGCCTCCATTGTTAAGGTTGACCATGCTGCGGTTGACGGTATAGGCCTGCTGTACTTCCAACCAGTAGGATTCATCTGCGGCAATCTCGGCAACCGATCCATTCCAGGCCGAGAGTGTGTGCAAAGTTTCGGCAAAAGATTCCGGAGAGAAGGCCGTAGCAACGCCTACTGTCCCGATTGTGTTTAGAAAGGCTCTTCGTTTCATTGAAAGGCGGTTTTGGGTGAAGGAAAACAGCAATTTAAGACCATTCGCCGAAACTTCAAAAAAAACTTTCCCGCACCTTTACCCTTTAACCTGTCGCAATGTTCTGGCCCTATGGACGCTGAAGGTTTTATAGAATAAACTGGCTCAGGTCTTTATCTTGAGAAATGCCTTCTAAGCGCACACGTACACGTTCTGCATCCACCCGCAAGTCGTCTTGGTTCATCGCATCTGGTACATCATATAAGATGTCTTCAAGCAACGTTGTCAGGATGGTATGCAAGCGGCGCGCCCCGATATTTTCCACCTCCTCGTTTACCTGAGTTGCAATGCGGGCAATTTCCCGAATGGCTTCTTCCGTGAAGCTAATCTTCATGTTTTCGGTTGCCAAAAGCGCTTCGTATTGCTTCAGCAAGGCATTCTTCGGTTGCTTCAGGATTTGGTAAAAATCTTCCTCGGTTAGACTGTGCAATTCAACACGAATAGGGAAACGCCCTTGCAATTCCGGAATCAGGTCACTGGGTTTCGAAACATGAAAGGCCCCACTTGCAATGAACAAAATATGATCAGTTTTCACCACGCCATGTTTGGTCGTCACCGATGACCCCTCTACAATCGGCAAAAGATCGCGTTGTACACCCTCACGTGAGACATCAGCCCCACCTCCTTTGTTTGCACGTGCAGCGATCTTATCTACCTCGTCTAAAAATACAATGCCGGATTGTTCCACTTTTTCGATGGCTTCAGCAAGCACAGCATCCATATCTATAAGTTTCTGAGCTTCTTCGTCTATCAGAAATTGGCGTGCTTCCCTAATGGGCATCCGACGCTTTTTTCGTTTACGCCCTCCTTGCCCTAACATCTCCTGCAAATTCATGCCAAACTCTTCCATACCCATAGGTGAAAACACCTGCATCATCGAACTGCCATTGGCCGCCACCTCAATTTCCACTTCACGATCATCCATTTCGCCCGCTTCCAACTTCTTCTTAAACTTCTCGCGGGTACGACCATAAAGTTCTTCTTCGTGTTTATGCTCCGATTTAGGCTCCTCGGGCTCGCCCTGCGGCCGTTGCTCGGTTCCAAAGAGGTTAAATCCAGCAGGCAATAAGCTTCGACTGTTTTCTTTTGCACCAGAAGGAGTGGGCAACAGTATATCCAAAATTCGTTCATGTGCCATTTCGGTCGCACGAACACGTACTTTGGCCTTCTGCTCGGCTTTCACCATGTTCACGGCGAGGTCCGTCAACTCGCGAATAATACTGTCCACATCCCGCCCCACATAACCTACTTCAGTAAATTTGGTCGCTTCCACTTTGAGAAATGGTGCATTGGCCAATTTAGCTAATCTTCGGGCGATCTCGGTTTTTCCCACACCTGTTGGCCCAATCATGATAATGTTATTGGGCATGATTTCGTCCCGAATATCGGGAGCAGCATTAAGCCTACGCCAGCGGTTACGCAATGCAATGGCTACGCTCTTTTTGGCCTCTTGCTGACCAATAATATATTTGTCTAACTCCGCAACAATCTCACGGGGGGTCAGGGAAGTACTCATGCAATTTTTTATTCAGAGGCGTGTTACAGGATTAGATTTCCTGAACATTGATCTCGTGGTTGGTATAAATACAAATATCGGCGGCAATATGTAGGGCTTCTCTCACAATTTCCTTCGCCGATAGTTGCGGACTGTGTTTGAGCATGGCGCGTGCAGCCGCGAGGGCATATGATCCTCCTGATCCAATTGCCACAATGTCATCATCCGGTTCAATTACATCGCCAGTGCCACTAATGAGCAACAGATGATCCGGCGAAGCCACGGCCATTAAGGCCTCCAGACGGCGTAGATATCGGTCTGTGCGCCAATCTTTGGCCAACTCAACCGCTGCACGCAATACATTCCCCCTTCGTTCCCGTAATTTCTCTTCAAAGCGCTCCATCAGGGTAAAAGCATCTGCAGTGCCGCCTGCAAATCCAACAAGTAATTTCCCCTCATTCAAAACACGTACTTTTTGCACCTTGTGCTTCATCACCGTGTCGCCAAAGGTGGCCTGCCCATCCGATCCAATCGCTACTTTTCCATCTTTTTTTATTGCAATAACGGTTGTTGATTTTAATTTGGTCATGTATCTCTTGTTTGAAATTAATGCTGATATCGGGCAATCAACTTAACAATACTGTCTTGCACACGTGTTACATATCCGGTAGAAGTATTGTATTGATTCGCAATGAGCGCGAACGCAATGGGGGTTCCCATTACCGTCGTCACATACCCACTCAAGGAACGAACCCCATTGATGTATCCGGTCTTCGCCCGGACATTCCCCATAGTTGGGTATTCTTTCATGCGTTTTCTGAGGGTTCCATCCACTCCAGCAACCGATAACGAGTTATAAAACGCCTGCCTGGTCTGGATATTCGGATGCTGATACATATACTCCAGCAACCGTACCGTAGCAGCGGCGGTAATTTTATTGCCACGCGAAAGGCCAGAGCCATCACTTAGGATAATGTCATCGGTTCTCGCTCCAATTTTGCGTAGGAAGTCTCGGATAGCACGTCCTCCACGCACGGTAGAACCAGGCCGGGGCACTCCATCCCATGAGGTGGTCGTTCCCAACGTTTTGAGTACGTGCTCGGCATACATGTTATGGCTTCTTTTATTAATAACGGCAGCAATCTCCGCCATAGGAGGCGAAACGGCTGTGCCCACCCGTCTCATCTCATAGCCACGATACGAGGGTTTTTCCGCAAGGCTATCCACATCTACTGCACGACCCCAAATTTGGATACCAGTATTTTGAAGGGTTTCTTTAAATACCTGTGCAGTAAAGAGCGTCGGATTTGTAATGGGCATGGTATTCGTATAAGAACGGCCAGATCCCACTTTTACGGTGAACGTCATATTATTGGTATGATAGGGCCTCCCAACGCCCCCACTAACCCCTCGGCCCGAAGTGGTTGCTGTTTTGTTCACCATTTGCACATATTCGGTATTTCCGGGGCGTAGTGTTACCGTTGCTTTTTGTCCAGGCCGATTACCCTCGACGGTAAATTCCACGCAGTTCTCGGTAAACGACAATCCACTTACCTCGGCGGCATAACAATTGTTAAAATCCCGCGACTCCCATTCTTCTGCACGTGCAAAATCATCAAAGATGTCGTCATCGCCAATCACATTGCCCTCTACATTCCGGATACCCATTCGCTTCAACGCTTCCGACCATTCATGAAAGACCCGTAATAAGTCATTCTGCTCGTCATCAAATAAGCCACCCAAACTTGGATCACCCGAACCTCGGATGTATAAATCGCCCCGCAGGGTTTCGCCTTCAATTTTACCTTTATAATATAGATCGGTCTCGTAGCGGAAGTCAGGCCCAAGCAAATCCAATGCCGCAGCCGTCGTATAAAGTTTCATATTAGACGCCGGGGTTAAGGGTCTTTCCGGATTCCGTTCATACAACACCTCGCCATTGGTCAGATCCATCACTTTAATGCCCCAGATGGCACCGGCACTATACCGAGAGAGATAATCTGAAATTTGTTCTCCCAGAGATTTAGGAGACTTTGTTTCGGGCGGTTCTGGTATATCCACTTCAGTAGAATCCGGCTCCTCCTGTGCACGGACCTCCTGAAGAAAGACGACACTCAGGGCGAAAACAATGGGCAACAACAAACGATGCAAATTCATGATAGGTTTTGGCAGGAATAGGGGGTGGTAGAAGTCATCAAAACAATTGGGATAAAATAGGGGTTAGAAGTTGGGTTTGATTCGGTGCTTTTTATAAAAATCGGTGATGATGTTCACCACCTCCTCCGAGTCGTCGGTTATTTGAATCAGTTCAAGGTCTTCCGGCGAGATAAATCCTCCTTCTTTCAGTGTATTTTTGATCCATGTCACCAATGGTTCCCAAAAAGACTTTCCGACAAGCACTATCGGAAAGATGCGTGCTTTTCCGGTTTGGATGAGGGTCAACGATTCAAAAAGCTCGTCTAATGTCCCGAACCCGCCCGGCATGGCAATAAACCCCATGGCATATTTAACAAACATCACCTTACGCGCAAAAAAGAAGTCGAAAGTAATGAGTTTATCCGGATCAATATAGGGATTGGAGAACTGCTCGTGCGGGAGCGTAATATTCAGACCAACCGAAACACCCTTCGCCTCAAAAGCGCCACGATTGGCTGCTTCCATCAACCCTGGGCCACCTCCAGTGATGATGCCAAAACCGCGTTCCACCAACTTCTTTGCAATTTCCGCCGTCATGTGATAATACGGATGATCTTCTTTTAGACGTGCCGACCCAAAAATGGTCACACAAGGGCCGAGGCTACTAAGTGTCTGAAATCCTTCCACAAATTCGCTCATGATGCGAAAAATGCGCCATGTATCTTGGATGGACTTGGTTTGCCATTCATCAATCGTTTTTTTGTCCATTAGGGAAAAATCTGTCATCTTTTTATGCTTATTTTGTACAAGATATCCGTCGAGAATCCGGAATACGGCTTCCCCACTGTTGTCTAAATGGGGAAGTTTATGTAGTATTTTCTTTCCTAAAGAGTTCCCGACGAAAAAAAATTACCTCACCTTTCCTTTTAACTGAACCTCCAAATGTATGCGTTCTGTTCGTTCTGTTTCTATGATGGCCTTATTGCTGATCTGGACGGTTGCCTTCCCCACAATTGCCCAAGGCCAGATAGCCCCTACCTCCGAAAACGTTCGCATGGGTGCCTTTAATGCCCGAAAGACGGCCAAATCCCAATCTTGGGTTGCGGGTCTGCCTTTAAGGAACATTGGCCCCACCATCATGAGTGGCCGAGTAACTGACCTCGACGTAAACCCATCGGACCCAACCCAGTATTATGTGGCGTATGCGTCTGGCTCTGTTTTTTTTACCCAAAACAACGGTTCCACATTTACGCCTGTTTTTGATCAGGAAGCAAGCCCTACCATCGGAGACATTGCCGTTGACTGGGACCGCAGCACAATTTGGGTAGGAACAGGCGAAAGCAACTCCAGTCGCTCGTCATATGCCGGAACAGGAGTCTATAAATCAAATGATGGAGGTAAATCTTGGCAACATCTGGGGCTTGCCGAAACGCACCACATTGGACGCATGGTCTTGCATCCCAACAATCCCAATATTGCATGGGTGGCAGCCATTGGCCACCTCTACTCGCCCAATCCTGAACGAGGCGTCTTTAAAACCACCGACGGCGGTAAAACATGGAAGAAAACCTTGTTTATTGACGAAAATACAGGGGTGATAGATTTAGTAGCAGACCCCGCCAACCCGAATGTGTTGTATGCGGCTGCTTGGTATCGCACACGCCGCGCATGGAATTTTGAGGAAGCGGGCGAAACGTCTGGCATTTATAAAAGCACCAATGGCGGAGACACATGGACGCTGGTTTCCACGAAAAATGCCGGATTCCCAACCGGAAAAGGGGTTGGTCGGATTGGCCTAAGCATCTCTGGGAATAGCCTCTATGCCTTCTTAGACAACCAATTCACCAAGCCGAAAGCTGCCCAAAAACCAGATGCGGGGCTTTCCAAAGACGACCTTCGGACGATGAGTAAAGAAACTTTTCTGGCACTCAAAAAAGAGAACTTAAAACAATACCTCGAAAATTTTGGCTTCCCACGCGAATACACCCCCGAAAGTGTGACCGAAATGGTGCGCCGAGACGAAGTGAAACCCAGTGCTTTGGTAGAATATCTGGAAGATGCCAACCAACAATTATTTGACACCGATGTCATTGGTGCAGAACTATACCGTTCTACTGATGGTGGGAAATCTTGGAAAAAAACCCACGATGGCTATTTAGATCAGGTCTATTATACCTATGGCTATTATTTCGGAACCGTTTGGGCACATCCCAAAAATCCAGAAAAAGTATTTGTGGCTGGTGTTCCCATTCTCCGTTCGGATGACGGTGGTAAAACCTTCAGAAACATCAATGGCGATAATGTTCATGCCGATCACCATGCCCTTTGGATCAACCCAAACCGACCTGGCCATCTCATTAATGGAAACGACGGCGGGGTCAATGTCTCCTACGATGACGGTGCTTCGTGGTTCAAAATCAATACACCATCCGTAGGTCAGTTTTACACCGTTACCTTCGATATGGCAGAACCATACAATGTCTATGGCGGCTTACAAGACAACGGGGTCTGGGTTGGCCCCAGTACCTACCAACAATCCCCGTTTGAATGGACGGACGATGGGCGTTACCCATACCAACGCTTGGGTGGCGGCGATGGTATGCAGGTTCAAGTGGACTTTCGAGACAACAACACCGTTTATTTTGGTTCACAATTTGGGTTTTATTCCCGCATCAACCGCACCACACGTCAGTCTCGTCCGGTACGGCCACGCCATAAACTGGGCGAACGCCCACTTCGCTTCAACTGGCAAACACCCATTCATCTATCGCGACACAACCAAGATATTCTGTACTTTGGCGCCAATCGTCTGTACCGTTCGATGGACAAGGGCGACACCTTTACGGCCATTTCTGGCGATCTGACCCTTGGTGGCAAGCCCGGAGATGTTCCATTTGGTACGCTCGCCACCATAGATGAATCACCCTTGCAATTTGGCTTGCTCTATACCGGATCCGACGACGGATTGGTACATGTTTCCAAAGATGGCGGGGTTTCTTGGCAACGCATCTCAGACAATCTACCTGCAAACCTTTGGGTGAGCCGCGTAAAAGCCAGCCGCTTTGATAAAGCCACTGTCTATGTGACACTAAATGGTTATCGTTGGGACCACTTTGACGCATATGTCTATGTTTCTAAAGACTATGGGCAAAATTGGATGCGCATTGGAAGAGATCTGCCCCACGAACCTGTAAATGTGATTGTGGAAGACATTACAAACCCGAAATTGCTCTTTGTAGGGACAGACTTGGGTGTCTATGCCTCGTTGGATGGTGGAATTAGCTTTCAACAACTGGACAACGGACTTCCCCATACGCCTGTTCATGACTTGGCCGTTCATCCTAAAGCAGGAGACTTGATCGTAGGGACACACGGCAGATCCATTTATCTGGCCAACCTCTCGCAACTCCGGCAAATAGATGCCGACATTATGACCAAAGAACTGCATATTTTTGCACCAGACAAAATTACCTTTAACGACCGTTGGGGAGCCAAAGGTGCCACATGGCGCGACGCCTTTGAACCCAAAACGACCCTGCACGTTTTTGCAAAATCTGCCGGAAATGCAACATTTATGATAAAAGACAAATCCGGTAAAACCCTCAAAACCTTTAGCTATACGCTAAGGATGGGCTTGAACGAGATTCCGTACAACCTTTCTGCCCAACTTGGCAGTTTAGGCGAGCAGAAACCGGGTGAAAATGGCGTTCTCTACCTCGCCGAAGACGACTATACCATTGCTGTCGCTACCGGAAAAGCCAGCGCCGAGGCCACGCTCAAAGTCGTTAAACCCGAACCAAGGCGCTGACACTGCTTCATGAAGAGCGTCTAAAGAGAATAATCTGGCAAACCTTTTGCAGGGTACGGCGTTCTGTTTATATACAATCTAAATAAGAATCCGTACCCATGCTTTTAAATACCGCAGTTGCGTTTGATGTAAACCGCATCCGTGCAGACTTTCCGGCCTTGCATCAATCCATAAACCAAAAACCATTGGTTTATTTAGACAATGGTGCAACCGCACATAAGCCGCAATGTGTCATAGAGACAACCAAGCAGTTTTATGCACATGGAAATTCAAACGTACATCGTGGCATCCATACATTAAGCCAACACGCCACCAACGCTTACGAAACCGCACGAAAAACGATACGCCGCTTCCTGAATGCTCCTTCCGAGGAGGAAATCATCCTCACCTCGGGAACCACAATGTCGTGTAATTTGGTGGCCCATTCTTTTGGCGAAGCCTTCTTGAAAACCGGAGACGTGGTTTTGGTCTCGGAAATGGAGCACCATGCCAATATCGTGCCCTGGCAACTGATTGCTGCCCGAAAAGGCGCCACCGTAAAAGCCATCCCTATTACAGACAACGGAACCATAGACTTAGACGTTTATCGTTCCTTTCTCACCGAAAGCGTCCGCTTGGTTTCGTTGATTCACGTATCCAATATGCTCGGGACGATCAATCCCATCCATGAAATGATTCAGATGGCCCATGAACAAGGTATTCTGGTCATGGTGGATGGCGCACAATCGGCCCCGCACCTACCCATAGATATTCAGGCATTAGACGCAGACTTTTTTACTTTTTCCGGTCATAAGGTTTTTGGTCCTACGGGAACGGGGGTTTTGTTTGGCAAAAAACACCTCTTGGAACAAATGCCACCGTTTTTTGGCGGCGGCGACATGATCCGTACTGTTTCTTTTGACGAAACAACGTTTAATGTACTACCTCATAAATTTGAGGCCGGCACCCCAAATATTGCTGGCTTTTTAGGCTTAGACGCCGCTTTAAACTATGTGATGGAAGTCGGTTTTGATGGAATTGAAGCGCACGAACAGCAATTATTTGCTTATGCACATGCCCAACTCCGCGCAATAGACGGACTCACGCTATACGGACCATCCACAGATAAAGCCCCCGTTTTTTCGTTCATGGTGCAACATATTCATCCGTTTGATCTGGGAACCCTCTTGGATAAACAAGGCATTGCTGTCCGAACAGGTCACCATTGTACACAACCTTTGCACCGCCGTTTTGGACTTTCAGGATCGGTTCGTGCCTCCTTTACATTTTACAATACCCTCGAAGAAGTGGACGCCTTAGTACATGGTATTCAGAAAGCACGCCGCTTTTTTTAACCCAAAACCCCTATGAACCCAACGATCCCCAGTATCGCAGCACGCGAAGCCGAGGTAATTGCCGAATTTCAATTGGCAGACGGCGATTGGGAATTAGAAACTGAATTGCTGATAGACCAAGGAAATTTGCTCGAACCAATGGACCCTGCCTTAAAAACCGAGGCAACACGGGTACATGGCTGTGTCTCTCAGGTGTGGCTACATGCCAGACTGGAAGAAGGAAGAATGCATCTTTGGGCAGACTCCGACTCGCACCTCACCAAAGGCATCATTGCGTTGTTGATCCGCGTATTGAATTTCCAGAAACCAGCAGATATTGTCCAAACCGAACTCCGTTTTATAGAAGAGATCGGTCTAAAACACTTGTTAACATCCCAACGACAAGGTGGATTGGCGGCGATGGTAAAAAAAATCAACGCCGAAGCAAGCCGATACACCCCTAACGCATAAATCCTTACCCAACCCAACCTGAACGTTCTGATATGATGGACGAAAACAATCCCAATCAAAATACCAACACCGTATCCGAAAACTATCCGGTTACAGAAGACAGGGTCATTGATGCCATCCGAATGGTTTATGATCCCGAATTACCCGTGAACGTCTATGACCTAGGACTGATCTATGAAATCAATATCACACCACCCGACGAAGTACACATTGTGATGACCCTAACAACGCCTAATTGCCCGTCCGCACTCACACTTCCGGGAGAGGTGGAAACGATGGTTTGCTCACTTCCAGAGGTAGGGAAATGCACCCTCGAAGTAACTTTCGACCCGCCCTATACCATGGATATGATGACCGATGCAGCAAAATTGGAAATGGGCTTGATGTATTGATCTTTTTTTGATTAGTTTACAGCAAATTTAGCCCTTAGCAAATATGTCCGATCAGCAACCTAAAACCGATGAAACCCGCTCCTTTTGGGAAAGCATGGGTATTTTTGAAGACTTACAGCAAGGAAATTCAGTTGAAGAACCTTTGAACCAAACGACAGAACCCCAACAAACGGCGAACATCCCCGCCCTGAAGGAAATTTCTGGCGGCACAGATTCCCAACAAACAGCCTCTATTCACCATCCCCCCACCCCGGAACTACCAAGCGAGGTAGTAAAACATGTACAAGTCGGGCATGAATCGGGCTATGGACATTTGACACTTCCTCCACAGAACGAGAGCGAGACGAAAGCAAATTTGGAGGATGTATTTACTGCCCGAACCGCATCTCCTTTGTCAGGTAAAGACGCTTTTGAGGAATTAATTGCATACGACCCATTAAACACCGCTAATCCGGAAACCGTGCAACCGCTTTCTCATGACTTGTCGGGCACATCCGACCTAAGCATGGACAAGGATTTGCCGAACGATTCACTATCTGCCTCCACAGAGGACGGCCATAAGGAAGAACCCTCGTTCCCCGGAGTGTCAAAAATTTTGCATGGCAAACAAGGACATTTTAAATTTAGGACAGGTATCACCCCTGTTATGGTGATTACAGCAGGACCTTCTGCTTTCATTACAGAAACAGCCCATTTTCCCGAAACACCCTTGCCGGAAGCCCCAGCCACTCCTTTGCCTACTTTAGAACCTGTAGCCATGCAACGAAGTGGCCTGCACCCACACCGCTTTTCGGAGGGCGAGATCGAGCCGAAAGAACCAGTTTCGACCCAATCCTCTGGTTTTCGAAGACGTATTACAACTACACAACCAGGGTTCAAAGGTACAACTTTGCCCAAAGCAATCACGGCAATCCCTGTTATAACAGCCGTGACTTCCGAGAAAGAATTAGAACGGTTAAAGAAATGGTATGAAAAACCCTTGCACTTTTCTGCGGTTTTAATGAGCGGCTTCCTGCTCTTCTTTGGGGTCATTGGCGTATATCGGTTTTCTCAAACAGATTTTATACCTATTAACTGGCAACAAATGAAACTAAGCCTCTCTGGACAAGATACGGGGTTGCAAGTTGAGTCTTCCACAGCATCTGCGAGTTATGTCGGTGGCCGTGGTGGCCGGTTCCCAAATCGTGCAGAGGACTGGACACCTACCGACTGGGCACGGTGTGGCTGCCCAGAATGTACCAAAAACCTCAATCAGTGGCAGGCCATGCAATCCTCTCTAAGTTCCAGAAAGGGCACCTCCACCCTTCCCGACTCCAGCGTCGTGCTTTCACCGGGCGGGAAAGTAGATCCTCTGGGAAGTGGTAGTAACGATCTTTACAGAACACCGCAAGGGGCAAATCAGACCATCAGTCCTGGTGGTAAGATCATGTACTAATGTTTTTGTTCTCCTGTGATAAGGGGCTATCGGTATAGCCCTTTTTATTTGATTGCTTTATGAATACTACCATTGATCTCAGGAGCGATACCCTTACACAGCCCACACAGGCAATGCGTGCGGCTATGATGAATGCCCCTGTAGGAGACGATGTTTTTGGAGAAGACCCTACGGTCAATCAACTCCAAGATACTGTTGCAACGCTTCTCGGAAAGGAAGCCGCCCTCTTTGTATCGAGCGGCGTAATGGGTAACCAATTGGCAATCAAACTGCATAGCCAACCCGGAGACGAGGTTATTTGTGATGCCGACTGCCACATCTTCAACTACGAGTCGGGAGCTGGGGCCGTTTTGTCCGGTTTGCAATTCCAAACCATTTCGAGCAACCGAGGCATTCTGAGCGCCTCCCAAATAGAGGCTGCTATTCGGCCCGGAGCCTATTGGGAACCCCAAACACGGGTCGTTGCACTGGAAAACACCCATAATAAAGCAGGTGGTGTGGTATATCCGTTAGAAAAAATACACGCAATTGCAAACGTTGTGCAAAACCACCACTTGGCGTTTCATTTGGATGGCGCCCGGCTCTGGAATGCAAGCATAGCCACCGGGTTACCAGAAGCAACATATGCCGCCCCATTTGATACCGTATGCGTCTGTTTATCTAAGGGCCTCGGTGCTCCGGTCGGCTCTGTATTGGTGGGGAGAAAGGAATTGATTGAAAAAGCACGCCGTTACCGAAAAATGTGGGGAGGCGGCATGAGACAGGTTGGCTTCCTCGCCGCAGCGGGGTTGTATGCCCTCGAACATCACCGAGAACGATTGGCGGAAGATCACCGGCTCGCAAAAAAATTGGCCGAGGGCTTGGGTGAACTGGGGACTTTTGACATCGAGCCAGAAAAAACAGAAACCAATATTGTCATGTTCGGCACCCGAAACCAACCCGCAAAAGAGATTCTGGCATCCTTATTAAAGGAAGGAATCAAAATGGTGGCTTTTGGCTCATTTACCATCCGTGCAACCACCCATATAGACATTTCAGAAGGCCAAATTGACAAAACACTAACAATAATGAAGCGACTTTTCACCTAATCCAAAGTATTTTAAGACATCGTACCAACAACAGACCTTTTTTCTGAAACCACCGTTACCTACGCCACCTTCTCGGTGGGTTCATAAATTTTCACACACAAACACGCGAACCGCTATAAAGCCATCCCGCCCCACAAAACAAAACCCATGAAAGTTCCTTACCAACCAAAGACCTTACGCCAAATTGCAAGCGTTCATGGTACCCCCACTTATGTGTATTTTGAAGAAATCATCCGCGATCGCTGCCGAAAACTCAAAGACAAGGTTTCTTTACTGCCCCATAAATTGCTATATGCCATGAAGGCCAATTACAACCCGGCCATTCTGAAAATCATTTGTGAGGAAGGGATTGGTATTGATGCTGTTTCCATCGGCGAATTAGAACTGGCCAAAAGAGTAGGGTTTGCTCCGGAAGACGTACTCTATTCAGCCAACAGCATTACCGATGAAGAAATGCACACAGCGGCATCCTACGGGAGTTTATTCAACATTGGAGAACTTTACCGCCTCGCACGATTTGGAGAGGCATTCCCCGGCACCGATGTATGCATCCGACTGAACCCAAAGGTCGGTGCGGGACACCATGAATACGTAGTGACCGCAGGAGAGAAATCCAAGTTTGGCATCCCTATGGAGTACTTGCCTGAAGCACTGGAAATCGCTGCAAAACATAGACTTAAAATTATTGGGATCCACCAACATATTGGAAGTGGCATTTTGGATATCGCTGATTTGTGGTCGGCGGTGGAAGTCTTACTGGAGGCCGCACCGAATTTTCCAGACCTCACTTTTATCAATTTTGGCGGTGGCCTTGGAATCCCATACCGCATTGGAGAAGCCAGTTTCGATTACGATGGATTCCAGCAGGTTTTAATCCCACGAATCAAGGAATGGTCGGAGGTTCTACCCCAACAACTCGCTTTTTGGTTCGAACCAGGAAGGTATTTCGTCGCTGAAGCGGGGACTTTACTCACCGAGGTAACCATGCTCAAGCAAAACGGGATCGGCTCCCGTACCTTTGCTGGCACCAACTCCGGGCAAAATCACCTGATTCGTCCCATGTTTTATAATGCCTATCACGAAATTTTCAACCTTTCCAATCCCACAGGCATATTATACAATTATGATGTGACCGGAAATATTTGTGAATCCGGTGACCGATTTGCCAAAGACCGCCCCATTCAGGAAATTCGGGTGAACGACATTTTGGCCATTTTAGATGCTGGCGCATATGGATATGCCATGTCTTCGCTGTATAACCTCAGGCCTTTTCCAGAAGAGGTTTTGGTGCGGAAAACAGGTGAGGTAGAAGTCGTGCGGAAACGGGTCTCTCCCACATCGTTGATTGATCAATTACTATCGGAAACAACCGATTAGGTATTGTTTTTGACACCTGAAGCCACATTTTTGACAACTCAGCAAATAAAGCCGAAACTGAACTTACGAAAACCGTTTAAGTCGTAAATTATTCTCTTTTGATGGATAGGTTCAAAGTATATCAGCTCGATAAAACTTATGCAAGCCATGCTTTTTGGGTTGCACATCGTGCTACAATGCTTTGGCACATCCTTGTAGCCTTTGCCATCGCTTGGGGAATTCCGTTTTTGGGTTTTTCACCCTATGTTGCACTTACCGGATTGGTCGTAGGCTTTGCCTTTGTAGCCCGCTATTATTATCACCAATTTTTGACATACTCGCATCAGGTTTGCCAATTAAAGGTTTCAGACCGACTTTTGGTTTCTACCGACCTTTCAGCTAAAACGGATGTTTTTGACTACATCAAATTGGTTTATTTTGAACTCCAAGATGTAGGTATTTTTGTTCAAGGCCCACACCAAAAAACCATCTTCATCTCCCGATATTTTACCGAGTTTGAGGCCCTTAGCGAAGCACTATTGGATATGGCAGCTTTCTATGACATTCCAGTATATTGCACGGGCAGCCGCTGGACTTCGCTCAACCGCCATCAGTTTTATCCTTCCGTTAATGAACCTGCAAAACCATTGCGTATTTCTTGATTCCTGCACAAACCTATTTCAAGGAATACACATTACAATGTCCTGAATCATCCAAATATCAGATTTTCAGGCAAATCAAGTACTTTTAGGGGATGCACTTCAAGACTCCCTAAAGTATAGCATGAAAATATCTTTCGCATACTACTGAATCCATAGGCATTATAGGCGTATTGGCATTTTTGAAATGATCCCGATCTTCAGGTAAAACATAATTCCGCAAGAGCAAAATGACAATACGATAATGGCAGTCATGGGTTTATTCATCTC
>DDTM01000089.1 GCA_002344075.1 Bacteroidetes bacterium UBA2364 | reverse complement strand
TTGAAAATGTCCAGTAGTATGGTCAATGACTCTGTTTATATAGCATCCCAGAACAACCCCCTTTATATATTTAACAAAAAAACAGGTAAATACCTCAACCAGATTGGTAGCATAGGGACAGGGCCCGATCAATATTCATTTATCGTAGATTTTAGAATCTCCTCTAAACTTATTATTATTTTTGACACTATTCAATTTAGGCTTTTATTCTATTCAAAAAATGGAAAACACTTGGCAACACGGAATATTCCAGAAGTATTAATTGGGCATTCCATTAAAACTTTTTTTTATAATGAAAACAATAAAACAATCTATTTTGTTAGTGATAGTGTTATAAAAGAATTACCATATCACATCTTAGGCTATCAATTAAATTTTACTAATTATAGTTTTACACTGAAACAAAAGTTTATTAATAGCTCTAATAAGTTAACACCCTATATGCCATTTATTGAGCGCGGAGTTTCAGATGGAAATGCTTATTATTCTTCGAAAAATGCTACCATAACTACTGCTCTACCTTATATAGGCGAAATTTATGAAGTTAATACTAATACAGGTAGTATTAAACAAATTGTAAACAATAAACCACCCTTTTTTAAAAAGGCAGAACCATGGGATCAGAAGGAGGAGGCAAAATCTCGTACTAAATCTTTAGACTGGATAAACGCCATACAACGAAAATCAACAGCTACCAATGCTATTCTTCCTTACAAAGACCGTTTCTTTATTAAAATGTATGGGGTATTTCCACGACCAGATGAACCAATCTATCAATCATTTATAGTAGTCGAAGACACATATCATAATAAGTCATATTATGGTGAAGAGGTTCATCAAAACCGTATTTTTGTGCCCGACTTAATCAAGGATGATGTCATGTACAAACTAGATATGAGGCCAGTTTTTATTGCAAGTATAGAGAAAAAAGTAGCAAATCCTACTCTAAGAACGATTCATCTATCAGATGAGGTGTTTCAAGAATAAGGAGTTAACTCGCCGTTATATCAGGTGAAGGAGGATGTTATGTTCGATCCATCCTCCCTACCTCCTATTGCGAAGCATAATGGGTATAAAATCGTTGGTTTTGGCACCAAGTAGGCAATGGATATCGCTGACCTTTCAATGATCAGGTCTTAATTTTAGCATTAAGTGATACAAAGTTTATCTAAAAGACTGTATATTGATCTTTAGAACATATCACACACCCCTTAAATATGAAATAAGAGATTATATGGGCAACGAAGGTGTGGGTTACAAATTCTTATACGTATAAATGATATCCGAATGTCTCAGGAAACCGTCCCAGATTCTCCGTCTCAAGTATTGGATTCTCGCCCCCAAACACGTAAAAGGTGGAAAATTCGTGCGCATCATTGGGCTGGTATCGTTCTTTTTTTGGCCATTGGCGGTATTTTGGCCTATGCTTTTTACCCCAAACTGATGGGCCTATCAGATGAAGCAGATAGAGCAAATGAGGTTCAGCGTCCAGATGCGACGGCCAAAATAGAAGCAGTCAATGTGCTTCCTATGGCGTTCCCCATTCGGGTTGAAGCCACTGGGCACTTGGCAGCTTGGAAACAAGCAGAGGTAAGTGCGGAAATGAGTGGCTTGATTACAATCCGGAACGTAGAAGAAGGTCGTTTTGTGGCAGCAGGGCACGTTTTATTTCAGTTAGACGACCGCGAACTTCGGCTGAGCCTCCGAGAGGCGCAAACAGAACTCCTCAAGGCACGTACAACCTTTGCCACACAGACCATTGGTCAGGATAGCCACACCTTGGATACAACAGTGGTTTCACAAGCACGGCGGTTACTCCGAGAAACAGAGCAACGTTACCGACGTGGGCAAATTGGTTTGGTGGAGTGGCAAAATGCCCAGCGCCGATTCGAAGCGGCCCGTTTGTTATCCGGTGCACAAAAAAACACTGTTCAAGCAGTTATTACTGGTGTAGAGCAAGCCGAACAACGGGTAGAACGAGCACAACTTAACCTGAGTCATAGCCAGATAAAAGCCCCTTTTGCAGGTAGGATCACCCATTTATCTGTTGAGAAAGGCCAACGAATTTCTACTGGACAAAAACTTTTTTTGCTGCAAGACGATACACAGATGAAAGTGACGGTAGATGTACTGGAGGCCGATTTGGTCTATATCCAGGAAGGTACTTCTGCACAGGTGCGGATTCCGGCATTAGCCAATGCGCTTTATGAAGGAACGGTATTTAGCATTAACCCGGCCATAGACCCCGACAAAGGTGTAGGACGGGTAACGGTTGTTTTATCCAATCCTGATCATCGTCTCTTACCCGGTACATTTTGTTATGTTGCCTTAGAAACCCGACGATTACAGGGTGCATTGGTGGTTCCTACGGACGCGGTATTGGTACGTCAAGGACGGGATTTGGTATTTGTGGTCAAAGACGGAAAAGCCCAATGGGTATATGTAAAAACGGGTAGTAGATCGGGGCGGAACATTGAAATTCTGGAAGGATTAAGTGCGGGCGATCTGGTGGCGGTATCGGGACATTTTGCCTTGGCCCACGATGCTCCTGTTCAGGTAACGAAAGTGCATCCCATCAATCTAAATCAGTAGTTTCACCGTCTTCCACTGGAATTTCCAAGCGGACGTGGGTCCCCTTGCCGGGTGCACTGGTAATGGTTAGCACGCCCCCAATCATCTCGGCCCGTTCAGCCATTCCCATATAACCAAAATGCCCTTTTCGTCCCCAAGACAATAAGGAATGGGGCGGATCAAATCCCACACCATTGTCCCGAACTTCTACCCGCACCCCTTCGGCATCCGACTCGAACGAGACCCAAACCTCAGACGCCTTGGCATGTTTAAATGTATTGTTCAGAGCTTCTTGGATAATGCGATATAGGGCCAAGCGGGTACGTTCATCCAGATGATAATCTCCGGGAAGGATGTGCCAATGAATGCAGGCGGCAAGATCCACGCCATACACTTCATCGGCATAGGTTTTGAGCGCCGTTTCCAACCCCAAGCCAAATAACAACGGTGGCCGGAGTTGGAGACAAATATTCCTGAGGGTTGCGGCCACTTGTCTTTGCAAATGCGCTACTTGCTGTAGCGTTTCGGGGTTTGCGGCTGTCTGTTTTCGTTGATCCATGAGATGGCCAGCCCGATAGAGTTCCTGTATCGGACCATCGTGCAGTTCTCGTGCAAGGTGTAGCCGCTCCGCTTCTCGGCTTTCGGCAAGGCGTTGTTTGGTTTCGTTCAGTTCGGCCACCTTGCGTCTAAGCCGTTCGATAAGCGTGACGGTTTCCAAAGTTGCGGCCAACTGGTCGGCCAAGGTACGCAAAATCAACAAGTCCTCTGTTTCCACAGGAGTTTCCATTTTTCGACTCCCCAGCCATAAAACCCCTTGCATCTGCTCACGGCTGATGAGTGGTATCCAAATGGCATAAGGTGGTAATGTATCATCCAATGGCCGAGAAAGAGAAGCGGATAGTATTTCCGCCAGTTCATATTGCGGAATAGGCTTACCAACCGACTGTAGCGCAGCAACCACTTCCGAAGCGGACATTCTTCGGAAACAATAGATTTGGGATTCCGGAAGCCCAAATTGATCTACCACCCGAAACCCGCCTACTTCTTGGGGGAACAGTAATACCGCTTGTTCAAACCGCATCCAATGCAGGATTTCTCGTACCTCCGCCACCATTTCGGTTCCATCCCGCACAAAATTAAGCCGCATCGCACTTTGGTCAATAATGGTTCGGTAGTCATACCAGCCTCCATACAGCAAGGCATCTACTTGTTTTTGGAGCCATTGACGCACATAAGGAAAACCAAAGGCAGCCAATAACGCAATACTTGCACTAACAAATGGTTTAAGAAATGTATATTTTGGCAAGGATTCTAAGTACAAAAAAAGCACAAAATAGCTTCCTACAAAAATCCCCAAGAGCATTGAATACACCAAGCTGCGGTTTAAGAAACGGTCAATCTTCCCCAATTCACCCCTCAGCAAAGCCATTCCATAGGTAATGGGTATAAAAACAATAAATGGATATACCCACGCATAAGACACCCAAGGTTCATTGCCAAATACCGTAGGTAAGCGATACAACGTAACCAACGGAAACAATCCCAAGGTTAGGCCATAAACCAAGAGCCGTTTCCGGCGGGCGAGGTCCACATTGTCTGTACGAACAGGGGGCCAGAGCAAAATGAGCAGTGCGACCATAAAACCCACATCGGTAAAAACTTCCTGGAGTCGGAATTGCCAGGTCCGCACGCCTAGATCGTCCGTCCAATACACGGCCCCAAAAGCTGCTAATCCCATTAAAAATAACAATCCATACATAATGCCCATCAACCATGTCAGCATTTTTTTAGGGATGGATGACGGAAAAAGTGCATAGTTGTGGATGGCCAGCACCCCAATAATGGTTTCTAAAATATTTGAGACAAACAAGCCTCCCGGCAAGGTAATCCGTAAGGTGATGGCAGAAAGCATGATCGTGGCCGTAACAGACGAAACCAAAAAGATGGGCGCCACCTTATGAGAAGGTTGGAAAACCACCAATATCAGCCCGATCACCCAAAATGAAAACCCCACAAAGGGCTTCATCAGTTCATGGAGCCTGTTTTCTAAAGGTGCAACCGTCACCAGATACCATAGCGTTTGTTGCTGACCATTCCGGAGTACTTGAAGAGAGAGCCTCTTTCCAACCTCGGCCTTCGCAACCAAATGGGGCATCTCCTCAGATTTTGCGTCATTCACCATAAGCACCCAATCTAACGGCAATAAACCCGATTTTTTAGCCGGACTATGGTCTAAGACAGCCGTTACCAAACCACCATTGATCCACTCAATATCCCAAAAAAGGCGGTCAGAAAGTGCCATTTGTGCTGCACGCACCAAGAACAAGGCGGTGACGAAATGTAACAATAGGAGCGGCCAACGACGGAACAAGGTGGACATGTAAATACTTTTCGGTAAGTGGAAGGGTATAAAATTACCGAAACGAAATACGTTTTTCAATGTTTACCACGAATTCACCGCGATGCCCTCAGTTCAGACAATGAACCCCTCCAATGAGTAGATCGAAATTAGGCCAGCCGGGTGTTGCGCGGAATGCTGCATTTACCTTGATTTCCGGCATTTTCTCCATCCCCAGATGTACTTCATTGCGCAGAACAAGCGCGAATCTTCCCCCATAAAATCGGTTATTCACCTCGTCGAAAGACAAAAATCCAGAAACCGGAACCATGAGTCCATCAAATCCGGAAAGTAATAACAACAAAGCATCTTCCCGAATATCGGGGGTAAGCGCAAAAGATTGTCCGGTGAAGATTTTTGTCGTTGGGATATGGAAAACAAACCCTTTTTGTTGGTGTGTGTAACACTGAAGGCGTAAAGCAGGTTCACGGTTATCCACCCGTGAAGCCGGATAAAAACTGGCTTTCCCTGTCCAAGTATCATTGATCGCTCCGTTAAGTTGCATCTGAAAAGCGGCATTTTTTTGCTCCACCCCATAGCGACAGGCCGAAAGCCCAAGGAGGGTATCTATTAAAATTTTTTCTTGCATGTACATAAAGGGTTTAGAAGAGAAGGGTTTAGATAAAGGTACACATCTGCCGAAAGCCTCATGTACTTCATTTGAAGTATTTTTTGCCTCAATGTCTTTTTTCTGGTCGGTAGTCTTTTACATGATGTCAAGCATGGCCTATATCCACCTGTGTTTGAGACCATAAGGCATCTTTCTTTGCTGGTCCCCAGCACGCCATCGGACTTTTAGTAAGCAGGGTTTTCCAATGAGATAGAAGCTAAAAAAACGTTCTTAACCAAACCTTGACGCCCTATTATGAACTTCCCAGCACCAAGTGCGTTGGATTTCCAGTTCTTTTCACCCTTAGATCACCCCTGTATGAAAAGACGAGATTTCCTCACAACCCTTGCTTTAAGCAGTTTAACGGCCTGTTCCGCTCCTACATTAAAGCAACTCCAACCCCAAACCAACAAAAAAATGAGTCATACCCTTGCGCCCTTGCCTTATGCTTATGATGCTTTGGAACCCTATGTGGATGCCCAAACAATGCAAATCCATCACGGAAAACATCATCAGGCTTATGTAAACAACCTAAATGCCGCTTTAGAAGGCCATGCTGATCTTCAGGCATTGCCCATCGAAGACCTCTTGCGTGGCATTAACAGTGTTCCTCAAAACATCCGTCAAGCCGTGATCAACAATGGCGGCGGCCATGCCAACCACACGTTGTTCTGGAACATCATGAAAGTGAATAATGGCAGCGGTCCAAAAGGTGACTTGGCGACGGCCATAGACTCGGCATTTGGTTCTTTCGATGCCTTCAAGACCAAGTTTGCACAAGGCGGTGCTACCCGTTTTGGCAGCGGGTGGTCTTGGCTCGTGGTAAATGCAGCGGGTACATTGGAAGCCTATTCAACTGCAAACCAAGACAGTCCATTAATGCAAGGCCATACGCCCATCCTCGGCTTGGACGTTTGGGAACACGCCTATTACCTGCATTACCAAAACCGTCGTCCAGACTACATTGCCGCTTTCTGGAATGTGGTAAATTGGGACGCCGTTGCAAGTCTTTACACAGCAACAAAAGGATAATTTATTATCATGTAACGACCTAAGCCCGATTTTTTATTCATGATCGGGCTTTTCTTTTCGACCAATTGCATGACTATCCCCCCGCTTTCTATCTCGGCCTTGATACAGCAGAAATCCCTTTGCATCATGCCTGTCAGGTGCCCGTTCCCGACAAATTATATCAAATTGGTTTCGGAAGAAGAATGGAACCATGCAGCAACTTTTGCCAATGAAAACCGCCGCGCCACCTACTTGGCAGGCCGTCTCGCTATGCGCACCTTGCTCATGCCTCATCTCAATCAACTGCCCCAAGAAATCCCCCTTTTTACCGAGCCGTCCGGCGCTCCTGCCATCTTATCGGCCCCACACCTCTATGTTTCCGTTACACATACCGTCTCCGAAACCGCCGCAGTCTTTGCATCGGCACCCGTTGGAATAGACTTGGAACACATCCAAAAAAGGCGTGACGACCTCTGGAAATTCCTTCTTGCTCCTAACGATTACGAGGCTTTTCATGCCTTAGACGCCCCACAAAATGAAAAAAACATCTTGCTCTGGGTCATTAAAGAAGCGGTACTAAAGGGCTTAAAAACAGGATTTCGGCTTTCCCCTAAAAAAATACACGCACACATCAACCTCGCTGCGCAAGAAGCGATTGTCACCGACCACAACGGGCAAAACTGGATGGTTCCTTTTACCCGACATGGGGATTGCTGGTTGGCGGTGGCCCTACTCCAAAGCAAAAAAAGGTGAATGTAATTTCGTAAAATGCGCCTTCAGGGTCAATGCCAGTCGCAAATCACATCCACAGTTCCCTTCTTTCGAGCAATCCTTTTTTATAAGACCAATAATCCATTCTGAACGGCTAAAGGCAAATGTGTGTATTGGCCTAATGCACATTCTAATTAATGGCCACCGGAATCCAATGAGCCTATTAAGAATTACTTTTAGGCAGAAAGTTTGGAAAAAAGTTTAGGAAAAGGCTTGGGTAGTATGTAAAAGAATATATTACTTTATGTGTAACCATTCACTATACCCAATAATGATATGCGTTACACGCTCAAGCCCTTTCTGTTCTTGTTTTCCATTTCGCTTCTATTGGTAGGATGCAAGGACAATTTATTGGACCGAGCGTGATTGGAACATGCTATACGCAGGTGTGCGTACCCCCGATTCTATGGGGGATGGCTTTATCACCGCTGCATCCCAAACTTTTGCCAATGCTGCTGGTAAGATTGTGGTGGAGGATGAAGGGATCAATCATTCCGAACAAAGACACCACCCGCGTGTTTTTGAGGAAATAAGACGTGTTATGGAAAGCCGTGGTCGTTATGGACGCACATTCGATGTGGCGCCAAGATAAATCAGGGGGCTTCGGCCCCCTATAACCTATATGAGCAAAAACTTCTTTCTTCCGCTCCTTTTCCTTTTCTTCACGAGTGCCGGCTGTGATGTAAACAACGAAGGGAAGGTGATCAGCTCCGATGGGCTGACCCTCAAAAACCTATGGCGGCAAAGCAAGGTAGAGAAGAAAAACACCTTAGTTGTCACGTATGGGGTCTCAGCACGCCCACCACTACAACCGGATGGCGTATTTACCTTTGGCGATATCAGCACCAATGACTATGACAAGCGTCCAATAATGTTGAACAGGGCCACAGGACATATCAAATGGAAGACAGATGATGAGGCCCTTGTAAGGGGTGCAAATAGTGTTCATCAACATGGAGATATCGTGCTCCTGCATGATGATATTGCTGCCTAAAATTATAAACCAGATGCTTAAACATCCATAGAACGGTCTTCGCGAATTTCTCTCTGACATTCAGAAGGATTGGCAATGGCATGAATGCGCCTATTGCTGCCATTCTTGACGATGTCCTCAGACTGGCATTTCTTACAACATCTGTTTTCGGTTACCACTTTTTTCGGCAAAGACACAACTCACCCATTGATTGACACCACCAAAACTTCTACTCAAAACCATGTATTATGATATTTCGTAGGAGAGTTAGAATACTTGCTCACTTGAAGGTTTCCTTATTTGCTCTTGGCCAACATAATACATTTCTTGATCCTTGACATACTTCAAATGAAGTATCTTTGGGTTGATTTCAAAATAGATAATATTTCTTAGCTTTAAGATAGCATTTTTATTAATGATACTATTGTATTACATTTTAATGTGTATTATTTTAACATTGCTCACTAAGAATGGTCTCCGTTGTTTGTGTCTATTTTTATCCAGTACATAAAAATGACGAGAACAACCTATATGAAGCCGGATTCGCAAAATTGGATTGAACAGGAAACGATCATTTCTCAAATTAAAACAGCTTATATAAACGCTGAACTATTTTTTGCACCTGTTCCTACGGATTCAACATTGACGGAAATTACGGACTTTATTCGGAAGTCTATATTTTGCCAAGAACTGCGTGTTTCCGTTATAGAAAAAACGTTCCAGTTATGTCAAAACCGTAAATTGAAGCTACTTCTGCGTAATACCTTGCATGGCATGTCGCTTCAGGGCTTTCTAACACATCACAGGATAGCACTTGCCAAGAAACTTCTATTGGAAACCCACTTGTCAGTGGCAGTGATTGCTTTCAGTTGTGGGTACGAGACCTTGGAGGGTTTCGAGGCACGGTTCAAAAAGCGGAATGGGTATCCCCCTCTACTTTTAGAACGCTTTTTGCTACCAACCCAATCGAGTAGGAGAAAGTTAACCCGTCATTTAAACCTGAACGAATCAAAG
>DDTM01000107.1 GCA_002344075.1 Bacteroidetes bacterium UBA2364 | reverse complement strand
TATGTTTTTTGAACGAGGATTTTTCAATGTCATCCTTTTTATAGGGATGTTAATCTTTATGATTAAGATGATGAATTGGGTTGTTCATAACGCGGGAAAGAATGAGTCTGCAAGTTTCTTTGGGAAAACGCTTAGGTATGGATTGTTTTTGTTTTTAAGTACAGCTTTTTTTGCAAATGATTTGTTTCATGCAGATGGTTTTCAAAGCGGGAATCAGGCGATGCATCTTTTCTTGCTCTTTGGTATTATTGCAAAATTGTATATCCGTCGCCAGTACGAGTTAGGGATGGAGGAACAACAAAAAGAATCGGTTTCTGCCCCCGGTTATATTCCCGAATTTGTATAAATCCTGAATTAGGTTTTTTGCTTCGTAATCCACAATATTCACGCGAAGCAATAACACCGTGTTTTCCATTTGCTCGTGCACTTTAGTGTATGGGTTAAACCTATATAGTTATGTGCGGTATTGCAGGCATTATCAGCGCTAATCCGGAGCATCGCAATAAAATTTATGGTATGAATGATCGCCTAGTACACCGTGGCCCGGATGCAGGGGCTGTGTACGTAGATGATCATGTGGCTTTAGGACATAGAAGACTGTCTATTATTGACCTATCGCCCGCAGGCAGCCAGCCCATGTGGAGTAGCGACGGACGATATTGTATTGTGTATAATGGCGAAGTGTATAACTACTTAGACCTAAAACGAGAGCTTAAAGAATTTACGTTCCGGGGAAACTCTGATACAGAAGTCGTCTTGAACGTCTTTATTAAATATGGTGTGGCGGCGTTCGAGAAATTGAATGGGATTTTTGCGTTTGCTATTTATGATAAGATTGCTCAAAAAACCTATTTGGTTCGAGATCGTTTTGCCATTAAACCGCTCTACTATGCTCATGTGAATGGGGCGTTGATCTTTGCTTCGGAACTAAGGGCAATTTTGGAAACAGGATTGGTGTCTCGTAAGGTCAACAAACTGGCCGTGATTGATTACTTTAGGTTTACCGCCGTTGGTTCCCCCATCAGCATTGTAGAGGAAATCAACCAATTACCAGCAGGGCATTATGCGATATTAGAAAATAATGTCCTACAAGTTAATCGCTATCGGGAATTAGCGAATGTTCCCCAGATTGAAGTAGGGTCAGATTACGAAACGATCCAAAACAAAACGCGGGACTTGCTGTTGCGTGCCGTAGAGCGTCAGTTGGTGAGCGATGTACCGCTTGGGGCATTTTTGTCTGGCGGAATTGATTCTAGCAGCATCGTTGCACTAATGGCGGAGGTTACGGATCGGCGTATCCATACCTTCAATATTTCGTTTGGTGAACAAGAGTTTGATGAGTCGGCATACGCAACGTTGGTGTCTAATAAATTTAATACCGAGCATTCAGAGTTTCGACTGCGCCCCCTAGACCTGTTGGAAATTTTACCGGATGCCTTGGCTGCGCAGGATACGCCCAGTGTGGACGGCATCAACACCTATCTGATTTCCAAAATCACGAAAGAAGCAGGAATCACGGTCGCACTTTCTGGGCTTGGAGGTGATGAACTATTTGCTGGATATGCCGGATTTAAGCAGTTTAAACAGTTGAACTCAAATCTTCTTTATCGAGTGCCGGTTTCGGCAAGACGCCCGATTGCACGAACACTCCAGTCTTGGATGACGAATTCGAAAATCAAGCGGATGTTCAACATGGCGTCATACGCGGAACCTGCTTTACGGAATATCTATCCGTATTTCAGAACGTCTTTCGATGATGTGACACTATCTAAGATGATGCCTTTCTTAGAAGTGAAAAGCCAAAACCTACAACAAATCAACTTAGCTCAAATACAGTCCTATACGGATCCCTTGCCATTTTTTAGCCAATTCAGTATGGGGGAAATGTATGGCTATACACAAAATGTGCTGCTGAAAGACTCGGATCAGATGAGTATGGCGTCTGCGCTGGAATTAAGGGTTCCGTTCTTCGATAATGATTTGTTTGATTATGTCATGAATGTGCCAGATCATATAAAGCTTTCCAATGGTGTACCAAAGTCGTTATTGGTTCATGCGGTTGGAACGCTGCCTGATGATGTCGTACTACGAAAGAAAATGGGATTTACGTTCCCATGGGAGCATTGGATTAAGTACGAACTTGCGGAAATGTGCGACCGCAGCATCCATAATTTGGTAGAACAGGGCGTCGTCTCAAACGAGGTTGTTGACCTGTATCATAAGTTCAAGAAAGATATTCATTTCAATTGGGTTCAGGTATGGTTGTTCGTTGTTTTAGATCAATACATTGCCAAACTTGGACTCTCGTTCTGACCCATGAAAGCTAAGGTTTTTTTCCCGGTTGGCTATTTGTATCCTTCTGAAAATGGAGGCCCTGCCCTCACGTTGTATTGGTTGGCGCAAGCATTGGTTAAAAAAGGTATTGAGGTAACTTTTGTGACCTCGTCAATTTTTACCAATGGTAAAGTGCCTGTTGATCAGTGGATACAAACGGATTATGGAAGGGTCATCTACATCAAAGGCTTTCATTCTGATATTTCGCCTAAAATTATTCTTGCAAGTTTTAGGCAGATTTTTAAGCATGATGTTGTTGTATTGACGTCTTTTTTTGCTTTTCACAATCTTTTCTACTGTTTACTTGCAACACTACTTGGCAAGAAGGTGGTCTGGTCGCCTCGGGGTGAATTAAGTGAGGCCGCCTTAATCTTTGGGCGTAACCGCAAAGCGCTCTTCATCTCTTTCATTCGTAAAACATTGGCGCAGAAAGTTGTTTTTCAGGCAACCAGTGCGGTCGAAGTCGAGCAAATTCGGGCACAATTAGGACAAGACATCAAGTTGATTGAAATCCCCAATTACATTGCCCTCCCGGAGCGGCAAACGAACACACGACCTGATGAGCCGCCGTACATTTTATATTTAGGCCGATTTCATCCGGTAAAAGGAATTGATCGGCTCTTACATGCGGTTCATCGTTCAAAAAGGTTCAAAGACAGTTCCTTTCGGCTGGTGCTGGCAGGAGATGACAGTACATCTTACGGGCAGGAGATGAAAGCATTGGTCAAAGCATTGGATTTGTCGGATAAGGTGGATTTTGTGGGTCCGGTGAATGGAGAAGAGAAGCAAAAAATCTATGCCCGTGCCACTTGTCTTTGTTTGCCGTCCTTCACGGAAAACTTTGGCAATGTGGTGGTGGAGTCTTTGGCACAAGCAACGCCTGTAATCGCCTCTACAGGTACGCCTTGGTCTATTCTGGAAACGTATCAGGCGGGTTATTGGTGTGATAATACGTCAGAAGAATTAGCCGAAAGGATTGACAAAATTCTTGCACTCAGTGCAGATGAATATCAACGAATGCGAGATCAAGCCTATAAACTTGCCCGTGATCAGTTTGATATTGAAAATAATGTTCATCACTGGATACAAGTATATGAGCAACTCATAAAAGCCCAATAACATGAAGTATGCTAATTATGGCTATATTCAAGCTTCTCAGCTAAGCATTGGTACCTCTTTTTGGGGAAGCCGGATTGGGGCAAGAAGAGCGCACTACATCTTGGATACACTCCATGCTATAGGGGTGAATACAATAGATACCGCTAGTTCATATGGCTTAGGGCAATCCGAATCCATAATTGGTGATTGCTTACGTGGGAGGCGAGAACAATTTTTTGTTTCAACGAAAGTTGGGATGCATCATACACAAGTTCCGTTGCATAAACGACTATTGCTACCCTTGGCTCGCCCATTGTATAAGCATAATCTGGTAAAAGGGCGGCTCTCAAGTGCATCTTCCACGTTTATGTCGCAAGAAGAGATGCTCTCCTGTGATGCCTTTGAGGCTAGTATTTACCGGAGCTTGAAGCGGTTAAAAACGGATTACTTAGATCAGATCATCATCCATTGCAATGTGCATCAATATCTTAATCAGGATGCCTATTTCGAAATATTATTAGCCCTTAGAGATAAAAAAATTGTTCGCCATATTGGTATTAGTTTGGTAGATGAAGGAGATGTTATGAATATTGAATCAATAGACCATTTTTCTGAAATTGATACGATTCAAGTGCCGTATGTGCAATATCCTATCCTTATTCAAAACGACGAATGTAAATATGTTAATTATTTTTCTTTATTTAGCCCCAGTACTTATGTGAAAATGAAATCTCTCGATGAAGCCATTCAAGAACATGTCCGAGGACATTTTATTGTTGCAATGTCTTCAGATGCGTCTATTCAAAAGAATATTCAATTGTTTAGGAGTGTGCAATAATGGCTACTAATAAAAAACGCTTATGCGTCATTGGTTGCGGTACATATGGGTCATACTTAATATCAAGGCTGGTTACCTTGGCAGATGAGTATGCATACGACATTGTTGTGCTTGAGGTTGGCAATGAGGTAACCAAGAATGAGCAGGAAATAGGCTTTGAGTCGGTTTCTCCGAATTCTAAAGCTTCTAAAGACGGGCGATATTTTGGATTTGGGGGCACCTCAACACGGTGGGGAGGGCAAGTCTTATTCTATGATAACCGAGATGCAACGGACGAAGTATGGGGAAAAATTGTAGAGATCAATCAGAAATATGAGCATCATGTTGTGAAGCATTTGTTGGGCGATGTACCTAAAATAAAAGAGCCTCAAAACATCAAGGCAGGGATATGGTTGAAATATCAAAAACGTAACATATTTAAGTACATACCCAAGCAAAAGAAACACCAATTAAATATCATATCTTGTGCTCGAGTAACTAGATTTGTTTTTGAAGGTAGCAAGCTGAAAACGGTTTGTTATCAAAAAGAAGGTGAGATTGAGCAGGATTTAGAAGCAGATGTTTTTTATTTGACAGCGGGAGCGATAGAGTCATGTAGGCTGTTGCTTGAGGTCAAAGAGCAATACTCTTTTGGGTCATGGAGTGATTTAGGGAAAAATTTCGGCGACCATTTATCTGTTGAATTGTTTAAAGTGAAAAATACAAAGCCAATATTGGAAAAGGAAGACTTTGTACCATATTTCTATAAAGGGAATTTGATTACAAAAAGATTATTGGTTTCTGCTAAGAATGGGCGCTCCGGGTTTGCACACGTGGTCATCAATAAAGATGTACAGTTTTTTTCTGCACTTAAGAAGATGTTGTTTGGGAAGCAAGAAGTCCGGCTTAATTTTTTCGAACTGTTACGTGGATTGGAATTTATGTTGCGGCTTGGGTTGAATGTGGTATTCTTCAAAAAGTTATATGCGCATCGTAATAACTGGAGCGTACAATTAGACATCGAGCAAGCGTTCCCGAATGCTAACTACATTCGTTTGGCTGATGAAACAGATCGCTTCGGACAAAGAATTCCAGTGATTGATTGGCAAAAAAGTCCCGAAGATCAGGCTGTGATTCTTGAACTGAAAGAGTACTTAGCGCAGTATCTCCATGCGCAAAAAATTCCTTTTGAATCGGTCTATCATGAAAACAGTGGTGTGGACAAGGTGGAAGACGCCTATCATCCGGTTGGATTCATTCGGTTTGGTATAGATGATAAGGCAGTTCTAAATGAGTATGGTAAGGTGAAGGGTACAGAGAATCTTTATCATTTCTCAACCGCCATGTTTCCAAGCGCAAAATCTATCAACCCAACCGCTGCCGTATTTTGCTTTATAGAACATCATTTACAAAGTATTTATACGAGATTCTCTAATAGATAAACCTATGCCTGTCATTCCTATCAGCATTTTGGTTCCAACCAAAAACGAAGAGAAAAACCTGCATCGTTGTTTAGACCCGCTGGCGGGCTGGGCAGATGAAATTGTCGTCGTAGATTCCCTTAGTCAAGATCGTACAGCGGAAATTGCACGAAGCTATGGTGCAACGGTTTTGGATTTTGCGTATAAAGGTGGTTGGCCTAAAAAACGCCAATGGGCGCTGGATACATACGCTTTCAAGAATGATTGGATTCTTTTGCTGGATTCGGATGAAATCTTGCTGGATGCGGTGAAGAAGGAAATTGAACAGTTGGTTGCCAATCCGACCCATGATGGCTATTGGATTCCATTTGATGTTTATTTCCTTGGGCGGCTTTTACGGTATGGCGAGACGCGGCTCTATAAGCTGTCGTTATTCCGGAAAGGGAAAGGTCGCTATGAACAGCGCATCGAGGGCAATCGGACGGATATGGCAGATATGGAAGTACATGAACATGTCGTGGTTACGGGCACAACCGGAAAACTCCGCAATCCCATCAAGCACGAAAATGTAAACTCCCTATCTCGCTACATCATCAAACATGATGAATATTCTAATTGGGAAGCACAAGTACACTCCGAAGGCGCAAAAGGCGAATTAGAAGCGCGGTTTTGGGGAAGCCAAGCTGAGCGCCGCCGCTGGTTGCGCAAGTCCTTCATGAACTTACCCGGGCTTCCGCTTTTCGTCTTCATCTACTTCTACATTTTTAAGTTGGGGTTTTTAGATGGAAAAGCAGGTTTGATCTATAACCTTTTTCGGGGTGTGCAGTTTTTCCATATCAAAGCTAAAATTTACGAGCAGCAATTAGCGAATTCCTCCAAAACCTCGTAAGTAACACATTAAACGGAGCGCCATCAATTTGCGCAAAAATTTCTCCTCAAAATCCATTAATACAAGCAGCATGATGAAACCGCAAAATGCAATTCTACAAGTATCTGCAATCAAAGCGCTGGTACTTGAACTGATGTTAATTTCTATAGCCGTACTCATGCCTATTCTGGCGCATGCTTTGGGTATATCGGTTCGGTTTTGGTTACCGATGCACTGGTCGGTCATCTTGGCAGGTCTGGTTCTGGGCTGGAGAGGCGGCGCCATCGTGGGATTATTTTCTCCTTTGGTAAATTTTATGATCACTGGACATCCGCTGCCTATGATTCTCCCTTCCATGACGTTTGAGTTGTTTGCTTATGGGTTTGTGACGGGATTTCTCAAGGAAAAGGTAAACCTCGCTCCTTGGTTATCTGTCGCTTTAGCCATTGTTGCGGGCCGATTGATTTTCATCGCATCGGTTTTGATTTTAGGCATTGTGAAAGGTGATTTTGTGACATACCTTCAACAAGCCCTGCTACCGGGGCTACTAACAGGGGTGATTCAAATCCTTGTTTTACCGAACGTTGCCAAGTGGTGGATTAATGCATTCCCTCCACCATCTCTGAAGGCGTAGTTCTTGAATAAAAGTGTGTTCAATCCCTCTGATGGAAGTAAAGCATATCGTTATCTAGAGGCTTTCTAATGGTGACGGCACGAAGAAAAAAATCTGCCCAAGCCCCGTTCAGAGGGATAAATTTGCGTACTCTATAGGATGTTTTACATAAAATAATGAATTCCTGACGCCGTATTTGTAGCAAGCATGAAAAAGATACACCTTCCTCCGTTGCACAAACGTAACCTATTTTATGCCCAAGGGTATTGATGTGATCAACAGTGTCTTACTTATAAGGCTTATTCCCTTTGCTCAGTCTGTGAGGTTGAAAACTTTAAAGGTTGTGTGTTGAATAATGTGAGCTTGATGATCCGCTCGTGCCCAGTTAGAGGTTCTGAAAATAACAATACCTTCTGATAAGCTTCTGGTAAGAAATGGTTGTCGTAATTGGTGAATGTTTATGGGATCAATATATTCAACGTCCAGGTATTGTTGATTATGAGGCTCCTGGCGGGCGAGGTCTGAATATCGCAATTAATTTACATACCCAAAAAATCCCAGTAACATTCATTGGTAACGACCTTGGTTACGATGAAGTAGGTAAGACAATTAAACAATGTCTCGATCGGTTAGATCTTGCATGGACTTGTAATCTTGACCCTAATATTAAGACACCGGTATGTGAAGTATGGGTTGATGATCGTAAAATTTCTTTTCGCCCTAATTATAAGCAACTTTCTTTTTCATTCAAAACAATATTAGATTCGATATGTGAGCAAAAAGAAAAAGTATATGTTGTATGGGCAGGATATAATCGAGATGTGAGAACTTGGATCAAAAGCCATCAAGCGATACTTGATGATTTTGGTTGCTTTTTGATTTCGCATGATTATCAGAATATTTCTGATGGGTTTATTGAAAACAATCTCATTGTTCTTTCTCTTGCAGAACATGAGGAGATGGATGCAGCGAAAGTCGAGTTTTTAAGAAAAAAATACTTACTCTCGTGTAATGAAACTCTTTTAGTTGTTACACATGGAAAGCATGGAGTATATTTATTTCTGAATTCAGAAATAAAACATTTTGAAAGCATCGCAGAAAAAGATGAGAACCTACTTTATACCATAGGCTGTGGAGATGTCTTCCTTGCATCATTTATTGCAAAATTACATCAAGGATGGGGCGTGCAGGAAGCTATTCATTATGGCCAGCAAATGGCGTATTCTAAACTGAAATTTAAAGGCAGTTATTTTGTTTAAGAGGTTGTTATGAATGTGCATGTTTTTAAAAAAGAACGAAACTATTCATTTATTGATGTTCGACCCGGAGATTGGGTGGTCATAAAACCTAATCTCGTTAAACAAAGCAAAGAAACAGATCCGAATGAATGGGAGTCTGTTATTACCAGCCCAATGTTGATCAGGGAGGTTGTGGAAGACGTTTGCGTTAAATTGAAAGGCGAAGGACGGATAACGATCTGCGATGCTCCGCAAACGGATTCTTCATTTAGGGAAATTGCTAAACTCCTTGACCTTGATACCTTCATTCAGAATTCGTCACAAAAGTATCGTATTCAGATTGAACTTGTTGATCTTCGCGATGAAGAATGGACTGCTGAAGAAGGAATTATTGTTCGTCGGGAAAAATTAAAAGGTGATCCCAATGGGAAAATTGCCATCAACTTGGGAAAATTCAGCTTGTTTTATAAGCATAAAGGTGAAGGTAAATATTATGGCGCTGATTATGACAGTCAGATCGTAAATCGTCACCATCACGGCGAAACGCAAGAATATCTTATTTGTGGAACTCCAACAAGGTGTGATGTTTTTATCAATATGCCTAAAATGAAAACACACAAAAAAACAGGCGTTACACTTAGTTTGAAAAACCTAGTTGGAATCAATGCTGATAAAAACTGGCTTCCCCATCATACGGAGGGTAGTCCTGATGACGGTGGAGATCAGTTTCCTGTCTTGGGATTTTTGCAGAAGTTAGAAAATGTGTCAGTACACTTTGCCCGCAAACTTGCGCTTCGCATTCCCGTTTTGGGACCAATGGTCGCCAAGAAAATGAGAGCTGCGGGGACAAAGGTTTTTGGTGAAACACAGAAAGTCATCCGAAGCGGAAATTGGTATGGAAATAATACGACTTGGAGGATGAGCTTAGACTTAAACCGCTGCCTTTTATATGGCAATATGGATGGTTCCTTGCGGATGGATCAACCGAAACGGTACTATACCGTGGTGGATGGGCTTATTGGTATGGAAGGGGAAGGCCCTATGCAAGGCTTCCCAATTCACTCAAATGTCGTTATTGGCGGTATAGACCCTGTTGCAGTGGATATTGTAGCTGCGCGTTATATGGGGTTTGACTATCGTAAGATACCGATTCTTCGAGAAAGCCTGAAGTTGGTTGATCTACCTATCACTAAAATTAAAAACCCAAGCGAGTTACAAATTGTATCTGATGTACCCGAGTTAAATGTTCCGTTTTCTGAATATGAAAAGATGGAACACATGAAATTTGAACCTCACTTTGGGTGGAAAGGTCATATTGAATATGGAGGTTAATGTGGTGAATAAGGAAAAGATCTACAATAAATTACCTGTTTTTCTTCAAAATATGGCTATTCATGCCGAAGGTTGGAAAATAAACAGACGGCGCTACGATGGAGCGTATAATTCGCTACTAAAATCTGCACAAGAGAGGACTTTTTGGACTGAACCACAATTGCATAAATGGCAAGAACAAAAACTAAAAGATTTTTTCAGTTCGATTTGCAAAAATTCTTACTGGTCAGATCAGTTTTTGAAATATGGAATTGATCTGGTACAAGATTCCCCGTTTGAAGTATTGTCTAAATTGCCGATACTGAATAAGTCAGAAGTTCAGAAAAATAGACTCAGTATCATAAACCCTGTGTCAGAAGAAACGATTTCTCGGCACACAAGTGGAACAACAGGAGGAGGACTTGTTTTCCCAGAAACACATTATTCTGAGCAACTCCAATGGGCTATTTGGTGGCGTTATCGTAACTGGAATAACATTGATAAACATACATGGTGTACGTATTTGGGTGGGCGATCTATTGTACCAATCCAACAAGATATTACACCTTATTGGCGTGTCAATAAACCTGCACGACAAGTGATGTATAGTTTATATCATTTGTCAGAAAAAACAGCTCGTCAATATTTGGATGATATACAGAGAAGACGATTACCATGGATTCATGGCTACCCATCTTATATCAGTTTGTTGGCAAATTATGTTATTGATTCGCAGCGAATTGGACAGTTTGATTTTGTACAGTCCATTACAACAGGGGCGGAAAATTTATTAGATACGCAAATTTCCATCATCGAAAAAGCATTTGGCGTAAAGCCTAAACAACATTACGGATTGGCTGAAGGGGTTGCTAATATTTCCATGTGCCCTGAAGGACGCTTGCATGTGGATGAAGATTTTTCTTTGGTTGAGTTTGACCCCATTGAAGGATTAGAGGGCGCGCACAGAATCATTGGAACGAATTGGAATAATACGGCCTTTCCGTTGTTGCGGTACGATACCAATGATGTTGCCATTCTGACGCCTAATCAATCTTGCGCCTGTGGGCGTGCAGGACGGATTGTTGCCCGCATAGATGGCCGGCAAGAGGATTACTTGGTTTTGCCTAATGGTGTGAAAATTGGAAGATTAGATCATATTTTTAAAGATATGATTAACATCAAAGAGGCACGGATTGTGCAAAATTCTGTTACCAATGCACGGGTTGAAATTGTAAAACGCGAAGGCTATCGTGATGAGGACGAAAAAATGTTGCTTCGGGAATTTGTTTCGCGCGTTGGAGGCGATATTCACTTGGAATTTGCGTATTTAGATCAACTCCCGAGAACAAAATCTGGAAAATTAAAATTTGTGGAATCTAATATTAAATAAAATTCCTATATATTCAATATGTAGCCTTTTGAGGTCTCCTTGGATTTATAGGAAATCTGAAATTTCATGCTAATTGACATCATCGCCGGGGCACGCCCCAATTTTATGAAAGTCGCGCCGATCATCGAGGCGATTCAAAAAGCAAACCAGAAAGGGTACGATATTCACTATCGGCTGATTCATACCGGGCAGCACTACGACCGGAATATGAGCGATAATTTCTTTGAGCAGCTCCAGATTCCGATGCCAGACCTAAACCTCGAAGCGGGAGGGGGAACGCAGGCGGAGCAAACCGCTAACATTATGGTGCGGTATGAAAAAGTGTTGCTGGATCATAAACCCGATTTGTGCTTGGTGGTGGGGGACGTGACGTCCACGATGGCTTGCTCCATCGCCGCCAAAAAACTAAGCGTGAAAGTGGCACACGTAGAAGCGGGTTTACGCTCCTTCGACTTGTCTATGCCGGAAGAAATTAACCGTATGGTGACTGATGTACTGGCGGACTATTTCTTCACCACCTCCGACGTTGCGAATCGCCATTTGCGAAAAGCGGGAACGCCCCGCAATCAGATTTTCTTTGTGGGCAATACGATGATTGACACTTTGCACAAGCATCGTTCGCGCTTTTTTAAGCCACCTATTTGGGCGCAACTCGGTTTGCAGGATCAGCAATATTTGGTGATGACGCTGCATCGCCCCGCCAATGTGGATCAGGCGGAAAAACTACGCTCACTCATTGCCGAAATTACGTCTCATGCCCAGGGTTTACCTATTGTTTTTCCAGTACATCCGCGCACTGCAAAAATCTTCCAAGAGCTTGGTATCCGCGCCGATAACCTCTTTACGGCCGAACCTATGAGTTATCTGGAGTTTAATTATTTGGTGGAACATGCCCGATGTGTCATCACAGATTCTGGCGGCATCACCGAAGAAACCACCGTGATGGGTGTGCCGTGCATCACGTTACGAGACAATACCGAGCGCCCGGAAACCGTAACCGTGGGCACAAATGAGCTAATCGGTACGGATCCGAAAGCCATCCGGCCCGCAATGGAAATGCTTTTTGCAGGGCAATGGAAAAAAGGCGAGATCCCGAAACGTTGGGACGGGAAAGCGGCCGCGCGGATCATTCGCCATCTGATCAACCTTTATCAAATTCCCAAAACCGCCTGACGCTTTGCCGGGCGGTACTTGTTTTTAGTGCTATGAAACAGATTATCCAAGACCTGAAATCGGGAGAAACCATTCTGGAAGAAGTCCCGATGCCGCAGGTCAGACGCGGAACCGTACTCATTAAAACCCACCGTTCGTTGGTCTCGTTGGGCACAGAACGTATGTTGGTGGAGTTCGGAAAAGCCAGCTATATTGACAAAGCCCGTCAACAACCGGATCGGGTGAAGCAGGTTTTAAACAAAATCAAGACGGATGGTTTACGCCCTACACTGGAAGCCGTTTTTCGTAAGCTCGGTGAGCCGCTGCCTTTGGGGTATTGCAATGCGGGCGAAGTGATTGCGGTTGGCGAAGGCGTTTCCGAGTTTCGCGTGGGTGATCGTGTGGTTTCCAACGGGCATCATGCGGAAGTGGTTTGTGTGCCGCAAAACTTAGTGGCGGCCATTCCGGATGGCGTGAGCTACGAAGAAGCCAGTTTTACGGTCATTGGCGCAATTGGGCTTCAGGGCATTCGGCTGATTAACCCCACGTTTGGGGAACATATTGTCGTCGTCGGATTGGGGCTGATCGGGCTTTTGGCGGCGCAACTACTTCAGGCGAATGGCTGCAACGTGATTGGGTTCGATTTTGATGATCAAAAAGTAGCCTTAGCCCAATCTTGGGGCATTCAGGCGTTTAATGCCGGTACGACGGATTCGGTGGGTACGGTGATGAATCTGACGCGCCAAATCGGGGCGGATGGCGTACTCATTACAGCCTCTACCAGTTCAAACGACGTGATTTCTCAAGCGGCACAAATGAGTCGTAAGCGTGGGCGGATTGTGCTGGTGGGCGTGGTTGGGTTAGACATTCAGCGGGCTGAGTTTTACGAAAAAGAGCTTTCCTTCCAAGTTTCGTGCAGTTATGGGCCTGGGCGTTACGACGATGCATACGAACAAAAAGGGCAGGATTACCCGATTGGATTTGTACGCTGGACGGAAAAACGGAACTTTGAGGCGATTCTCAATGCATTGGCGGCAAAACGCCTGCACGTGGAACCGCTCATTACCGAAGTGGTGGATTTGGAGGAATATGGCAAAATTTATGGTGACATGAAAAATAGCCGTTCCATCGCTTCCATCATGCGTTACACCGGAAATGTGGACGTTCAGCAAACACGTGTTGCGGTTTCGGCGAGCATGGAAAAAACGGGCGGCGATGGCATCGGGATTATCGGTGCAGGGAATTTTACAGGCGCGGTCATCGTCCCGACCTTGTCCAAAATCGAGGCGAATCTCCAATACATCGCATCGTCCAAGGGTTTATCTGGCACCATCTTAGCCAAAAAATACAACATCCGGCACTCTACCACACGGTATCAGGATATGCTGGAAGACGATGCGGTGGCTGCTGTCCTCATTACCACGCGCCATAACCAGCACGCGGATCAAGTGATTGAAGCGTTGCAGGCGGGCAAACACGTTTTTGTTGAAAAGCCGCTTGCCATTCATACCGAAGCGCTCAATCGGGTGGAAGAAGCTTATCACAAAAGCGGGAAAACGTTGACGGTTGGGTTTAATCGGCGGTTTTCGCCTTTCATTCAGGATGCAAAGCGTCAGTTGGGTAATGCAGGTACGCCGCTCAATATCATTGCAACGATGAATGCGGGCGAAATTCCGGCTTCGCATTGGACGCAGGATATGCAGGTGGGTGGTGGCCGGATCATCGGCGAAGCTTGTCATTACGTAGATTTGATGACGTATCTGACGGGCAGCACGGTGGAATCGGTGGTGATGAACGGTCTGGGGCCGCATACCTCCGAAAATACGGATAACGCGGTCATCATCCTCCGCTACCGGAACGGCTCGCAAGGTGTGATCAATTATTTTGCCAATGGTTCTAAAGCCTATTCCAAAGAACGCATCGAAATTTTTGGCAGTGGTAAAACGATTATTGTGGACAATTTCCGGAAATCCGAGTATTTCGGGTTTAAAAGTAAAGGACTTAAAAAAGCGCAGGACAAAGGGCACGAAGCGCAGTTTAAACTTTTTGTGGAGCGGCTCCGCACGGGCGGCGAAGCCACCATTCCTTTCGTAGAAATCATGAACACTTCGCGTGCCGTTATTGCCGCCATCGAGTCGCTCAAAACCGGGAATTGGGTAGATGTTGCGTAAGGCTGGATTATACTACCGAACCTTAAAACATTTGCGTCGTGAGCAGGTTCAGTATCGTTTATATTACCTTTTGCGGCGTCGGTGGAGGCGTATCCGCCCGGTTCAGTACCCGACGTGGGATGGAGAAGCTGCCCCCATTCAGTTCGCCGAATCGGTTTCAGCCTACGAAAATTGGGATCGTGAAGGCGGATTCCGCTTCCTGAATCTTGCCCATGATTTTGGTACGCCAGCGCAGATAGACTGGGAATTTGCGGCATTCGGAAAACTCTGGACGTACAACCTTTGTTACTTCGAGTTTCTGGCGCAGCCGCAGGTTTCTCCAGCACAAGGTTTAGCCATCATCCGCGCGTTTATCCAGAAATATCCGCAGCTCAAAACCGCACCGGAACCGTATCCGACGTCATTGCGGATCATCTTCTGGATCCGGTTTTTGCGTCAGCATCAAATTCAAGATGCAGAAATTGACCGCTCGTTGTATGTACAGGCGCAAACGTTGGCGGACCATCTCGAATATCATCTGCTCGGTAATCATTTGCTCGAAAACGGCTTCGGACTGTGGTTCGCCGCCGTGTATTTTCAGGATTTACCATTGCTTCGGAAGGCAGAAGCGATCCTGAAACCCGAATTAACCGAGCAGACCATGGCGGATGGCGCACATTTTGAGCGCTCGCCCATGTATCACAGCATCATGTTGTATCGGGTGCTGGATTGTTTGAATCTGGCGATGCACAACACAGCGGTTTTTCAGCCTTGTGCAGACTGGGAAGATCGTTTTGCCGAAAAGGCTGCGCTGATGCTGGGCTGGTTAATGAACATGACCTTTCCGGACGGGCAGTATCCGTATTGGGCAGATGCTGCGCCGGAAATTGCCCCTGTGCCACGGACGTTGCTCGCGTATGCCCGCCGCCTTGGCGTGGAGCCGCGCATCATGCCGCTGGGCGAAAGTGGGTACCGGCGGATGGATTGGGACGCGTTTTCGTTGATGGCAGATGTGGGAGACGTCGGACCGGACTATATTCCTGGACACGCCCACGCCGATACGTTTTCGTTTGTACTGAGCGTGGTGCAGCAACCCTTCGTCGTGGACACGGGCATCTCGACGTATGAAAAAAATGCCCGCAGACAGTCCGAACGATCCACCTCGGCACATAATACCGTTCAAGTTGGAACACAAGAACAAAGTGAGGTGTGGGGCGGATTTCGGGTAGGACGCCGGGCTTACGTCCGGATTTTAGAAGAGCAGCCGGATTCACCCACCCAAGGCTTTCGGCTTCGGGCTGAACACAACGGATATGCTCACATCGGTGGAACGCATCAGCGAACGTTTTCCCGTGAAGGGGGGGCGTTGGTGATTGAAGATGCGGTTTCCGTTGCTTCAAACGAACCTGCATATGCCCATCTTCATTTTGCTGCTGGCGTGGAAATCCGTTTAGAAGGACAAACCTTGCATAGTGTTTTGGCCACCATCCAAGTGGAAGGTGCATCGCATGTGGAACTCATGTCTTATGACCTCCCAATGGGGTATAATCAGTTTACAACCGATGCCGTGAAAGCGGTCATAACATTTGAAAATCGTTTAATGACCCGCATTTCGACCACAAAATAGCCCTTTTCATCCCTCATGCGCATTTTATTCATCACCGATAACTTTCCGCCAGAAGTCAATGCCCCGGCAACGCGCACGTTCGAGCATTGCAAAATGTGGATTCAGCAAGGCGCAGAAGTAACCGTGATCACCTGCCAACCCAATTTTCCACAAGGGCGTTTGTACGAAGGATATAAAAACCGGCTGTATCAGGTAGAAGAAATCGAAGGCATTCGGGTGGTGCGCGTCTGGAGTTTTATCGTGGCGAACGAAGGTTTTTTGCTGCGTGTGTTGGATCATTTAAGCTTTGCATGGACGGCTTTTTGGGCAGGGCTATTTCAAAAGCGCCCGGATGTGATCGTGGCAACGTCTCCGCAGTTCTTTACCACGTTTGCAGGGATCGGCTTGTCGTGGTTTCGGCGACGTCCTTGGGTGTTTGAGGTGCGGGATATGTGGCCGGAAGGCATTATTTTTCTGAAACATGAGAGCTTAGTCTTTAAGGTCTTGGAGCGCATCGAAAAATTTCTGTACCGTCATGCCGATGGTATTGTGGCGCTTACCGAAAGCTTTCAGCAAAACATTATTGAACGCGCGAGGATTACTCCATCTAAAACTTCCGTTATTTACAATGGGTCTAACCGTGCTTTGTTTCGGCCCGCGCCCAAAGACGAGTCACTTCAAAAAAGCCTGAATCTGGAAGGAAAACTGGTGATCGGATATGCCGGAACGTTGGGTATCAGCCATAATCTGGATTTTCTGATTGAGCAGTTCCCAACCATCTCCGAACGTTATCCGCATGTACATTTTCTTATCATGGGAGATGGTGCAATGCGAGAGCACCTGACCCTTCGCCGCGAAGAACTGAAACTGCAAAACCTGACCCTCCTGCCACCCGTTCCCAAAGAACAGGTTCCCCGCTATGTTTCTTTGTTTGACATTGGACTGGTGCCACTCAAAAAAGTAGATGCGTATCTGAAAGTGATTCCGTCCAAAATTTTTGAATTGGCAGCCATGGGTAAACCGATTTTATTGGGGGTATTAGGAGAGTCCAAGAACATCATCGAACGTTATCCGGCCGGGCTTTGCTTCGAGCCGGATGGTGCAGAAGATTTTGTTGAGAAAGTGGGTGCATTTTATACGATGTGGAAAAACAAGGATTTAAACCAATACCAGAACGGTTTGGAGCAATTGGCAGAGGATTTTGACCGCAATCGTTTGGCGGAAAAAATGCTGGCGTTTTTATCTGGATTAACCACCCAAAAGCGTGGATAAAAAAGCATACGTGCTCATTACGGATGCCCATCTTCGGAAGGCGTTTGATGTGGTTAATATCCTTCAAACGTGTTATGCCGACCAATATATCTGCGTCTTAACGTCGGATGTTGATACGGGTTTTGCACTGCCCTTTGTTTACGGGCAAAAAATAGAGCGCTTGCGTAAATCTGACCTTACTGTTTTTACAGCGGATTTGCAACTACTGGAAAATAAGTATGAAGGTTTGGTGTATTTGCCAGTCGAGGAAGATACGACGTTGCTATTATATAAGTATATTACAGCACAACCAAACACCAACATACGTTATCTGCTCCCACCACAAGATCAATTTAATCTGGCGAGGGACAAGAAGGCATTGGAATCCTATTGCTTGGCGCATGGATTTCCAGTTCCTCGACCTGTATCCTTCAAAGAACTGGATCAGTTCGCCGAGAATTTTTTCCCCTTAATTGTTAAACCTAAACATGGGTCTGGCTCGGCCGGAATTCTTCATGTTGATCGGCCAGAAGACCTTGATCAGATTAAAAAACTGCTCAATCCCGATACGTACCTGATTCAGGAAAAAATTGGTAACACCAATCAGGTTTTTGGAGCATTTTTTCTCATGGATCAAGGCCGGGTTCTGGGATATTATGGGCATAAAAGACGGCGAACGTATCCGATCAAAGGCGGCGTAACGGTTTTCTCGGAAAGCGAAAACCGAAGTGTGTTAGAACAGCTTGGTGCGCAGATTTTGGGGGCTTTGAACTGGTCTGGCGTTGCGATGCTAGAGTTTATGCAGGCCGGCTCCGATCCCAATCTGAGGGAATCTTATAGGCTGATTGAAATTAATCCCCGATTTTGGGGATCCATCATGTTGTCTGAATTCATAGGTGCAAATTTCCTGAATAACTATATTCGCTTATGCTTGGGCATCCCACACAACCCTGCAAAGCCGGAAAACACAAAGTATATCCGATGGTTTTTTCCGTTTGATTTGTTAAATTATTTTAGTAAATCAAAGATATTAGGTTTTTGGGAATTTGATACATTAAATACATGTTATATTAATTATAGTTATTCGAAAAAGTTGCGTGCTTTTCGATTTCTATTGTATTCTGTTTTGAATCCACACAAAATCAGAAAATTATTTTCTAAACTGTATGCCTGATGCTGCCATATGATAACTACCATACTACTGGACATTTTCAA
>DDTM01000005.1 GCA_002344075.1 Bacteroidetes bacterium UBA2364 | reverse complement strand
GGTTAACTTTCTCCTACTCGATTCGTGATCAGAACATCAGTTTCTTTTTTAGGAGTTTGGAACGTTCGCGGCTTGCAATAACCTCGTGGTTATTAGTCAGAATCAACTTGTAGCGACCACTAAACCAACCAATCATTTCTTTGATCTGATCCAAACGAATGATAGCAGCACGGTGGACACGCATAAATTCATCTGGATTCAGGCGATGTTCTAAGTCGTCTAAGGTGTGCGAAACAATATGACGAACCAATTTAGGAAATGGGCCGGGTTGATCTGGTAAGGCGAAAAGCCGTGTCAGGTTATCTTGCACTTCTATCGAAACAATTTGACGAACTGGGATAATAATAAGACGGTCTCGGTGGGGGACCGAAATCTGGGAAACATAGGTTTCCGTGACGGCTTTTGCCATGGTTTGGCTGGTTTTCGGCATGTCCTGCACTTCCAGCCAGTCCAATAATTTAGAAATTTTAGCCTGATCAAGTTCTTTTTTTTCAGGTGTTTTGCGGAGTTTCTCTGCCCGCTCGATGGATTCGGCCAATTGTAGCTGATCCACGGGTTTTAATAAATAGTGTAAGGCATTGGCCTGGAAAGCACGGAGGGCGTATTCGTCATAGGCTGTGGTAAAAATCACAACGGGCCGATTATCGGGCGGAATTCTTTCTAGGAGAGAAAACCCATCTAATTCTGGCATTCGGATATCCAGAAAAACCAAATCAATTTTTTGTGTTTCCAGTACTTCCAATGCTTCCCAGCCATCAGAAGCATCTTCGCAAAGTTCAAGCCGTCCTGCTTCTATATAGGGCATCAGTAATTTGCGCATCCGTGTTCGGGCAGGTGCCTCGTCATCAATAATCAGGGCTTTAAGCATAATGATTTTGGGTTATATATACGTTTGGAGCTTTATCTATTCAAATTGTAATTTATCTATGTTAATTACAAGGTATTTATCGGAATTTTGAGTGTTGCGGTTGTTCCGCGTTCTGGATCACTTTGAAAGGTCAAGAGGTTGTCGCGTTGGTAAATCTGTAGTAGGCGTTCTGTTACATTATTCAGGCCTGTTCCAAAAAAAGGTTGTAAAAAGGCCGATTGTTCGCCCTTACCAAACAAGATAGGAATCCCATAACCGGAGTCGTAAACAGAAATGACTGCGGCATACGCTTTATCCTGCTGTGCCATTATGGCCAAGGTTCCTCGTCGTTTATTTTTTTCCAACCCATGTTTTACGGCATTTTCAACGAGGGTTTGGAGTGCAAAAGCAGGAATGAGTACTTGCTCTATTTCTTGTGGAAGGGAGGTATGAATGATTAGGTCTTGTCCAAATCGGGATTGTTCAAGTGCCAGATAGTGTCCAACCAAGGTGAATTCTTCCTTTAAAGTGGCATACGTATTACTGCCTGTTTGGAGAACATATCGAAAAATGGCTGCCAAATGCTGTACGTTTTTTTCTGCTTCTTTGGGGTTCTCATCAATCAATGCAGCAAGAGTATTCAATGTATTGAACAAAAAATGTGGGCTAATTTGGGCCCGAAGCGCCACCAGTTGGGCTTCTGCATGTTGTTTGACCAAAGTTTTTTCTCGCTCAACGAGGGCAATCCGCTCACTTGCAAGCCCAAGTTGGTTACAAAGACCTTGAAGCATTTCGAGATCGCTCAGGTTGTAAAAATTTCGGTATCGCTTTTTACGCCCAAGGAGCAAAAGTCCGATAGACTGGTGGTTACCGGGAATGGGGATGACGACTTCAAATCCACTGGATCGTAAGATCTCGCGAGTGATTCGGGATAAATTCCTTTCACTTAACTCCGTATTGGAAGTCCAGATGGAGTCTTTTTCACTTAGTTCTTCCCAAATCCGGTTCATCTGTACATCGGAGAAGTAAGGTGGTTTAGGTTGAATATTCCTGAAAATCCAACTATCCGACTGGTTCGTTGTTCGCAAAAAGAGTGCGCCCGAAGTTGCATGGACGCCTTCTAAAATCTTTTCCAAAGTTTGACTTACCAATACCTGACGATCCAAGATATTAAGCATGTGTTCGCCAAAACGGCTCAGGCTGCGTTGCGTTGCCCGCTTTTCCGAAGCGATGAGCCGAGAAATAATGTTTTGAAGCCGCTTGACCACCCATTCAAAACCGAGAATGATCCATAGTGCCCAAAGTGCTCCTAAAATATTGTGGGGAAGGATGGGGAAGAATGTTGGTAGAAAAGTTACCCCGATTAAAAAAAGGAAAAAGGAGAAGAGTAAACCGATGGCATAGGATAAATAACGGCTGATCACTTCATCTACCCGGCCATACTTCAAAATGGCCAGGGAAACCAAGAGGATGGGCGTAGTGGACAATACTTGCGCAATAACCAATATCCAGCCTGCTTGTATATCCGAAATCTCCGACAAAGGGAGTACCCGGCTTATGGCCAAAACCAAGACCGCCATCAATGCGGAAAGACCCAAGAAAAGCAGGCTACCGATGCGAGACCAAATCTGTCGGTCTTCCTCCGAATTGGGCTGTAGCAAGGCCGAGCGGTCAAACAGTAAGTATAAGGCCATACTAGCCGAAATAAACAAATAGACATAAAAAAGGACGGGAGGGAAAATGTTTTTATGGGAAATAGGCCCAAATGTCCCACCAAAAAAAGTGAAAACAGAAAACAAGCCATATACAATGGCCGGTATATACAGCATCCAAATACTGTTTCTTAGACCCATCCGAAGGGGGGAACGGTCATAGAGAACCGTATGGAGAAGCAATGCTGGAAAGCCAATCCAGCATAAGAGACCCAGTAAAGAGAGACCCTGAAAAAGCAACTCGGCAACTCCCGTAATGCTCGAAGGCCCCCAAAGTGCCAGCATAAGCAAGCGAATTAAATTGCCAAAAACAGCTACCGACGCTGTGCCAATAAGCCAAATAGATAAATTGGCCTTAGTACTTCTATTACGAAGTGGCAGGATAATACCTAATGCCATCAAATGGATAAAGGCAATGATTAAAAATCCCCAAAGAGATATGTTCCATAGTAATTCAGTATGAGGATATATAAATATGGGATAATTTGTAAACCGAACATCAAAGGTGTAGGTTTGGGTGCCTCTTAAGATGGTATAACGATGATGCTGGCCAGGTTGGACGGCATCTACTGCAATTTTGAACGCTTCCGCATCGAAATAACGGATATAATCCAATTCTGTCAAGACATCACCCGACCGAATGCCAGCTTCATACGCAGTACCTTTGGGGAAAACATAGGTGGCCGTGATTTGCCCATCTACAAATTCCCAATGCACCCAGTCAAATCCACGATAGGTAATGTTGGGCATGTTAATATGAATATCAGATGCTACCTGAAACCAACTCCAGTAGAAGAGCAAGAGAGGAAGGAGGGCTAACAAGCCTACGAATCCAAGAAATAAACGACTGTTTCTAATGATGCTGTCCACGTTAATATCTGCCTCTTAATAAATGTCCGGATGCAGCCTTCGGATCCGTTGTAACCCAGCCCCAATTTTTCCATTACCATCTTGGAACGGAAAAAGAAATGGGGTGTTTAAACTTAAAATAATACGTATATTAAACAATTCGGTACGCCACTCACAACAAGACCTCGAACCCATAGTACTATTGTTACGAAACCAATCGTTTCTTTTCAGTTAATCCAATACCAATGGTACATAATCGTATATTGAATCGTCTTTTATTGTGTCTGGGTGGTTTTCTTGCCCTTATTCCCTCAATGCTTCCAGCGCAAACGGTTGCCAAATATGGCGCCGACTTTTTGTCTGGTGGTGTTGATGCACGTGCAATGGCCATGGGAAACACACACGTTGCCCTTGTTCAGTCGGCTTCTTCCACCTACTGGAATCCAGCGGGGCTGGTACACCTGAAGCATCCAGATATAGGTTATATGCATGCTGAGCGCTTCGGGGGAATCGTTTCCTTCGATTATGCTGGCATTGGTTTTCCAGTGGGTCAAAAATCGGCAATTGGTTTTGCCGCAATCCGAAGCGGGGTTAATGACATTAAAGATACCCGTGATGCTTGGGACTTTGAACGCGACACTCCCAAGCCCAATCCGGAAAATAACTTCCGTCTCTTTTCTGCCGCAGACTATGCATTTTATCTGACCTATGGACGTAAAGTACGCGACCATTTAGCGGTAGGTGCTTCAGGAAAACTGATCAGAAGGAAAATTGGTCCTTATGCCGACGCATGGGGATATAGCTTAGATGCTGGAGCACAATATCAGAAAGGGAACCTACGTTTGGGTATTAACCTTCAGGATATGACCACCATGTTGCAATCTTGGAGCATCAATCAGTCCGAGTTCACAGAGTATCCCGAATACGGTATTCCTAAGGGAGGAACCGAGATGGTGTTGCCTGTGGTAAGGCTGGGTTCTGGCTACGATTGGAACATGGGCGAAGATGGTTCACGGCTCTCGTTGGGTTTAGATGTAGATATGGCCTTCGACGGACAGCAAAAATATGCTTTTTCGGCTGGCAGCCTTTCTGTCCATCCGCGTTTGGGGGCTGAATATCAATTCAAAAAAGCACTTGCGCTCCGAACCGGCATTGCCAATTTTTCAAAAAACGCTGATGGTAGTGTGGCCCTTCGTCCAATGGTTGGTTTGGGTCTTATGATTCGTCAGGCAGCCATTGATTATGTTTTTGGTGATTTTTCTGGCCCGACGGCAGAGTTGGGCAATTCTCATATGATTTCGGTTAGACTGGTTTTAGAGCGTTGATTCAATGACGATTATGAAAAGGAAAAGGGATATTCAGGCTTCAGTGATCAGCATTTTGGCACATGCAGCTCTCTTGGGTGGCTTTGCAGTCGTACCATTAAGCAATATGACTCCGCCACCGCGTAAAGCACCGCCAGAAATCATGGTGGAAGCGATCTCCTTGGATGCTTTGGGTGCTGAGGACACCAAGCCCTCTAATGCGGAAACCGCAGAGGACAATCAATCCGACGAAATCCCTTTAAATGCCGAGCGTGAAAAGCCTGTACCGGCCCCTCCTCCTCCTCCCAAAACTGAGGTGAGGAAGCCCAAACCCTTGCCCCCACCTCCGTCAAAGCCTGTAAAAACCCCGGTTCAACGTACTGTTCCTAAAACACCAGAACGGGTGGTTACGCCGCCAAGAACCCCAATTGCTAAACCTTTGAGTAGTACTCCTGCCCCTGCTACAAAGCCACAGGCAAATACTTCATCACAAAATACGGGACAGCCCAGCAGGCCATCTGCTGCACCTACACCTCGGACGAGTAACGAACCCCGACCTGAAAGCGCGGCTCCTAAACCGCGTCCTTTACCGCAAAACCCGACCCCTCAACCCCGCCCTGAACCTCCCACGAGACCGTCGAATACGGCGGGCAATACAAGTGCTTCTCCGGGTTCTGGCTCAACGGGGTCTGGTACACGGGATGAGCCAAGTGGTCGCCCTGATGCCGCGCCCAGATCTGGAGGAACAGGTTTCTCTGGTGGGCAGTTACCGGGGAGAGCGGTCATTCGTCGTGCCATGCCCCGACATACGGTTTTGGTTAATGCCACAATTACCGTCCGGGTAACTGTAGATCCAGAAGGCCGGGTTGTGGGCGCAACCATCGCACGTAAAGGGAATCCCTCGCTCGAAGCCCAAGCCCTATCAGCAGCCCGTGGTTGGCGATGGTCACCTTTGGCAGAAGGTGGAGGGGAAATCAACCAGTCCACCACCATCACCTTTAGGTTTCAGGTTGAATAATAAGGGCGCTTTGGCTGTCTATCGTTTGGATGGAGGTTGTGTGAGGTAAAGATGCTTTCCGAAGTTGGTAAGAATAAGAAATTCTTGAATAAAAAAACGGCGTTTTTAGTATTAAAAACGCCGTTTTTTCGTGCTCCCCGTAGGACTCGAACCTACGACCCGCTGATTAAGAGTCAGCTGCTCTACCAACTGAGCTAGAGGAGCATTTGTCAGTATTGATAATATACAAAACCAGCGTGTGTTTTTCCAGAACGGACTCTTTGTTCAAGAAACTTTCTGGAAACTATATTTATGAACGGGCAATTTTAATGGCTTCGAGCACTTCGTCTGGAGTCCATGTATTACCACGAAATATCTTAACCACTTTCCCAGCCGGAGAAATGACTGCTGTGGACAAATTGTGCTCAATAAGATTTCCGCCCGCATCTCGGGTTGTCACTCCAAAAGCACCGATCGTTTTACCAATGGCTTCGGCTGATCCTGTTGCAAAGCTCCAATTATTAAAGTCTTTTGTGTAGCGATTTGCATATTTTTTAAGTTGTTCAGGTGTGTCCCGCTTGGGGTCAAAGGAAATGGTGAGTAAATGGACATCGGTTTGTTTGGTGGCGTCAATTTTAGTTTGTAATTGCCTGAACTGGTCCGACATCCGAGGGCAAAGCGTAGGGTCTGGACAGTTGGTATAGATAAACGTGGTTACCAAGATTTTGGGTGAGAAGGAATCCAGTGCAAAATCCTGTCCATCCTGATTGATGAGGGTGACTTGTGGGATTTGGTCACCCGCTTGTAGAACCTTGACGTTATCTGGGATTTCCGCTTTGGGTGTTGAGTTTGGCAGATTTAAGTCTTCTGGGCGAATTTTTTTTATATCGCTAATCCAAGAGTCTGTTTCGGTCATATGGAAGATAAATGAGATGGCGTCTCCCGTTTCTAAGCCCTTTAAGAGTTCTGGGCTTCGGACGGTAAAGGGCATCGTCATAGATTCCATAACTTCTGGGATGGTTTCATGTTCAATAAATACTACCCCTGCATCTCCAAATCCGGTGACCCTCCCTTTAGTTGGATAAGTTTTTCCTTCATTGTCTTCTAAAGTCATCAGGAAATAGAGTAAAGCAGCGACTCCGACGGCCAATAATATGCCTAAGAGAAGGGGTTTTTTCATGTGGTTTTTTGGTTGGTTCGTATAACTTACAAGACGGCTGGCTCAAGCATTTCAATAGTACCTGCGACCGAGTCAATTCGGGCGCGTACGCCATTGGGCACGGTAAATTTATTGGAGATATGCCCAATCATAGAACCGTACCACGCGGGAACGCCCAATATTGAAAGATGATCCCATAAAACATCATTCAATGAAAGAGCTGGTGATTGGTTTGGGTTGCAGCTTCGGCAATCACCAAAAACAATCCCACGCACCTGAGACAAAACGCCAGCGATTTTTAGATGAGTCAACATCCTGTCAACCCGATAAATGTCTTCATCCACATCTTCCAAATACAGAATCTTGTCCGACCAATCGGATGGGACATACGGAGAACCAAGCATTCCACTCAAAACAGACAAATTCCCACCAAGGAGAATGCCTTCCGCCATTCCGGAACGTATCGTTTTTACACGAGTAGGTGAGGTGGTGACGGGTATTTGGTTGCTGAATACCGAACGATTGCCTTCGAAGAGGATGTCATTTACATAATGTTTGGTATAGCTGTTCCAAGTTGCGGTACCTACTGGCCCGTGAAAGGTTACCATATTAGAACGGGTATAAATTGCAATCAGTAAAGAAGTAATGTCGCTGTACCCCATAATGATCTTGGGGTTCTGTTGGATTAGATCGAAATCTAAAAAAGAAAAAAGGCGGGTACAGCCCCAGCCGCCTCTTACTGCCAGAATCGCATCAACATCAGGATCTGCAAACATGTTGTTCACATCTGCCGCACGATCATGGTCTTGGCCACCCAAATATCCGTATTGATCCAATACATGTTTACCAAACTTTACTTTAAGCCCCATGCTACGAAGTTTTGAGGCTACCTCGTTTACATCACTGGAGCTAACCTGACTTGCTGGCGTGATAAGTCCCACAACGGAGCCAACGCCCAACCGTTTTGGTTTTTTTGTCGCTGCAACAGGTACTGGTTGAGCGAAGGATTTTTGGGTAATAAGAGGGACGGACAAGGCGCCGACACCAGCGGTTCGGAGAAATCTTCTTCTGGAAAGAGACATTATGATACCTCGCGCTTTATGAATTAGGTTCCGAAATATAATACTGCGGAACGGTTGTTGTAGATTGTGTTTTATTATGATTTCGCATATGGCTTATAATACAACTGTCAGGTGGTATGTGGAACGTATATAGCAATAAATTTTGTATGCGAAATTCTTTTGAGACGCTTTTTGAGACCAAAATATGGGTATTTTGTGTCTGCTTTTCCTTCTTCATGACGTTAAAATTTAGTTAGATGGCTCAATGGGATTATTTCTGTCCGGGGTGTTTCCGGGAAAAAGGTGCGGTGGCTATTTGTCCTCATTGCGGTTTTGATGAACATGCTCGCCGTTCCCCGCTAATACTGCCGTATAGAACCCTTATCGGTAAACAATATATTACTGGTAGATTACTTGGTAAACCAGGCGGTTTTGGTATTACCTATTTGGGTTTTGATACAGTTTTGAATACACGTGTGGCCATTAAGGAGTTTTTACCACGAGAGTTGGTTAGTCGGGCGCCCGATGGTATTCAGATGCAATTACACACAGAGGATGACCGCGCTCTTTTTGAATTCAGTAAAGACAGATTTTTGCACGAGGCACGCACCTTGGTTCGGATAGATCATCCAAATGTAGTACGAGTCCGAAATTATCTGGAAGCAAATGGGACGGCTTATATTGTGATGAACTATTACGAAGGGGCCAATTTGAGTGAATATTTAGAGGCAAATAGGGGTAAGATCACTGAAGAACAGGCGCTGGGTTATTTACTGCCGATTCTCTCTGGCCTGTCTGAGGTACACCGAAAGGGCTTCTTACATCGGGACATCAAGCCGGGTAATATTTATATCACAAATGAAGGCCGTCCGATTTTATTGGATTTTGGGGCGGCACGTTCAGCCGTTAAGGAGCAGTCACGCGGACTATCGGTTGTACTCTCACCTGGCTTTGCACCTATCGAGCAATATCACCGCAGTGGTGAACAAGGAACTTGGACAGATGTTTATGGGTGTGCTGCGACACTCTATTATGCCCTAACGGGTAAGTTGCCTCCGGAAGCAACAGAACGGCTTTCTAACGATGATCCGGATAGGTTGAAGAACCGTTTGCAAGGGGTTTCTGCAACAGTAACCGATGCAATCTTGAAGGGGTTATCTGTACATCCGAAAGAACGGCCACAGACGGTCGAAGCGTTCTCGGCGCTGCTTTCCGGTGATGAAATGCCATTCTCGGAACAAAAAACAATGGCCAAGGCCGAACCTGTAAATGATGATACCCGTCCTACGGCATCACAACCACCCCTTGCAATACCGCAAACAGTGGGCTATGATTATCCGGTGGCCTATTTTCCAACGGACATACCAACATCTCAACAGCCTGTGGTGGAACGTCGGTGGGATTGGACATCCCTCGCCATTTTCTTTGCTGGTGTCTTGATGGCCCTCTTGGCACTGGCTGTCTGGTTCTATAAAACAAATCGTCCAACGCAGTTAATTGTTTCGTCTTCGGGTCAGGGAGATTATAGAAAAATTATGGAGGCCGTAGAAGCGTCTGGAGAAGGAATGAAAATCTACGTAGAGCCTGGAACGTATCGGGAAGTATTGGTGCTGGATCGGGATGTCGAGATCATAGCACGGAAGGAAAAAGGAGATGTTATGATTGAAAATGGCAATAATCACGTGATCACTGTAAAAACGGCAACCCCTATTTTGAAAGGATTTAAGGTTCGGGCTACTGGAAAAGAAAAAAGTGGACAACATGCCTTATACGTGACTGGTGGTACGCCGATATTAGAAGATTGTGTCTTTACATCCACTGGAGGTGTACCAATCCAAATCAGTGGTCGAGACGCCAAGCCACATTTAAAACGTATTTCCATTCCTAAAAGCCATACGGATGGTATCGCAATTGATCAGCAAGCTGGTGGATTGATTGAAGGGGCGGAAATTGCGAATACGAAGGGTTGGGGAGTGGTTATTTTAGGCGCCAAAGAACCTGTTATCCAACAATCCAAAATCTATAATACGGAGGAGGGAGGCGCTTGGATTGAAAATGGAGGAGGAACCCTCAAGGAAGTGGAAATCTATGGAATGAATAAGCCTGGTGTCCAGATAAGCCGGAATGCAGAAGCAACCCTTAGCATGGTGGACATTCATGATGGAAAGCAAAATGGTATTTTTATTTCTGAAAACAGTCAGGCAAAAATAGAGAAAAGCAAAATCCATAAAAATGCATTTGCGGGCATTGCCATACGCGATGGAAGTGATCCCGTGATAACCGAGACCAAAATTTTTGATGGCCTCGATAATGGTGTTTGGATTTATAATGGAGGAAAAGGCCGCTTGGAAAATGTAGAAATTTACGGAAATCAGAAAAACGGTATGCTTATCAGTAGCAACGCCATGCCAGCCATCGTGAAATCGAAAATTTATGGTAGTAAACAAGCAGGAATCTTGTTTGATCAGCGGGCGAAGGGCACCATAGATGAAACGGAGATCTATGCGAACGAAAAAACAGGGATTGTTATCAGGGAAGGGAGCGACCCATTAATTCGTCGTTCTAAGGTATATGATGGCAAGGAGGCAGGAATTCTGATAGCCTCTAAAGGTAAAGGAACGATCGAATATTCTCAAGTATTCCGTAACGCCTTCCAGAATATCCATATACAAGATGGCGGAAATCCCTCTATCCGACAAACAGACATTTATGACGGACAGGGAGGAGGGGTCTGGGTAACGGATAAAGGAAATGGATTAGTGGAAAACTGCAACATTTATAACAATGCCAGATTTGGAGTAGGTATCGAAAAACAAGGAGATCCAACCATTCGTCAGTCTAAAATATATGGCAGTCATTCGCATGGTGTTTGGATCTCGGTGGGAGGAAGAGGAACCATACAGGAAAATCAGATTTACGGTAATGCGGAATATGGGGTCTATATAAACCCGAATACCGCACCTTCTTTGGTCAGTAATACAATTAATTCGAATGGGCAAGGAGATGTATTGGACCTCGGTTTTTAAAGTTGGTCTTATAGGGGGCAATAAAATGACAGCTTCATTATGGAAGTGGTTTTTGATTTTTCCATTGCTGTTAGATGTTGTTCATGCGCAAGAGGGTCTTGAGATTGCAGCCGAGCGGATGCGCGGTGTTGCCATCCGTATCTGGACTGAAATTGAAGATTTAGATGAAAACGAATCTGTAACTTCTCAGGGTGGATCGGCTTTGGTTATTGCTAAAAACTATGTCGTAACAAATGCACATGTCGCATTCGACCGAGATTTTTTTCTCCGGACTATCGGGGATCCTTGGGAACAGCGACGGTTTGCATCTGCAAATCTTAAGTTTTCCTATGTCGTTTCATTGGGGCCTGGTAGGGAAATACCGGCCGAAGTAGTTTGGCGCTCTCCCAAAGATGTAGCCATTTTAAAACTCTCGGAGCCGATTGTTCGAGACTTGGTCCCGTTTGTACCAACGAATTGGGTACGGATGGCACAGACCGTTAATGTTATGGGGTATCCGGCTGCTGCAGATCGGGCTGCTGGTGGGGATGATTTTTATATACCTTCCTTAACTCGTGGCATCATTAGCAAGGAAGTCCGAAAAGATGAGTATGGGCGGAAGTTGTTCCAGACCGATGCAGCGATCAATGCCGGAAATTCTGGGGGGCCTATGTTTAATGCTTGTGGAGAAGTAATTGGCATCAATGTAGAAAAAGCGCTTACGACCATCCGCGATACCCAAGGTGAGGAGAAACGCTTAGCACTAGGCGAAGGGATTGGATGGGCGCTTCCGTTTGATGAATGGGTACAAGGTCTTGATGAATTAAAAATACCGTACACCTATGCCGCGGCCCCTTGTTCCGGCATCAGTAGCGAGGGTGGGGCATTGCCTACATCGGGTATTGCAAATCCAATTAAAGATCGGTTGTATCTCATCGGGCTTTTAGTGGCCATTTTGCTCAGTGTAACTGCGGTCATTCTGGCATTAACTAAAAGAGGAAGGGTGATGATGCGCGAAGCAGTGACACGGAGCAGAGAGCTGGTCAGTCGAAGGATTCCAACCGGACGGAGTGCTAAGTTTACTGCCGGACCTCATGTTCCGGTCTTGGCTTGTGTTGGGGGATATTATGAGGGGACGACCATAGAGTTAGGTGAAAAACCACTTGCAATAGGTCGCGATGCTCGAATGTGTCAATTGGTGTACCCACAAGACAAAACCGAGATTAGCCGTCGGCATTGTGTTATCCGGTACGAGGAAAAAGACCAAGCTTTTTTCTTAGAAGATTGTTGGTCCAAAAATGGAACCTATGCCTTGAGCAGTGGGAAAATTCCCGGTGGTGAGCAGATAGTGCTGAAAACAGGGGAAAGGTTCTATGCAGGAGACTCGGGCAATATGTTTGAAGTAAACTTGGAGCCACTCTCTATTTCTTAGTTATCAAGAGCCATTAGTACTTTTGCAAATAATTCGGCGGTTTCCTCTTCTATGTCCACAATTCTAATTCGTCGAATGGTAGATTCTGGATGTTGTTTGAAATAAGAAACGATGGATCCAACAATGACCGTAGCGCATCGCGTAACAGGATAAGCAAAGATACCACTGCTGATGGCCGGGAGCGACAAACTCTTTGCGCCCAAGTCATCCGCCTTTTTGAGCGTATTCAAAACAGCGGCAGCCAAAAAAGTGTCCTCATTTTGTGTGCCATCCGTCCACACAGGTCCGACGGCATGAATAATGCCTTTTGTAGGCAAATTGCCAGAACCCGTAACGACAACACTTCCTACCGGAATAGTCCCATGTTCGCGCACATAGTCGGTACTTTCTGTTTGAATTTCTTTACCACCTTTTGCGATAATGGCTCCGGCAACACCTCCCCCATGACGGAGGCGTCCATTTGCAGCATTTACGATTAAATCACTTCTTTCTTCGGTGAGATCACCAATACAGGCTTCAAGGGTTACATTCGAGGAAAAAACGTAACGACTAAGTACAATTGGGGTCATGTTTATTGTTTCAGGTGAAGGTTAATGCAAAATAAAAAAGCCTCTTTGTTAAAGGAAGAGGCTTGCCAAAAAAAACGTCGGGATCTGCCCTTTATTTATCGAAGCCGGGGTTTCTATTCAGGAATTCCTCGTATAAACGTGTTTGCCGAGATTCAATTTTGATGGTACGACCAGCAATAAAAAGGTGCGAAATCTGGGTCTTAGGCTCAAACGGATCTCCGTTGGCAATGAAAAGAGTTGCTTCTTTACCTGTTTCGAGCGACCCCAATCGGTCAGACACCCCAAGAATTTCAGCAGGAATGATGGTGACCGCTTTTAATGCCTGATCTTTTCCAAGGCCATATGCTGCGGCATATCCGGCAAAAAATGGTAGATTTCGTGCATTTTCGTTTGCTTCGGAGCGAAGGGCTACTTTGACGCCTGCCTTATGCATCAAGGCGGGGTTGGCATATCCCCGATCATAACGGTCTGAAGCGCGGGTTGGGAAAGAAAATACACTACCTGCGATGACCGATACGCCAGCAGTTGCAATTTTATCGGCAACCCGCCAGCCTTCACGAACCCCCGTTAGAACTGCTTTTACATTTCGGGCTTTAATCCATGTCAAAGCCGCTTCGATGTCTTTAGCTGTATTGACCTCGATGAGCAGGGGCCATTCACCTTTAATAACTGGTTGGAGTGCTGCCATTTCGGGGACGTATTCGGGTGCTTTGGGATGGTTCCCAGAGGCAAAGGCCGTTTGTATGCGGTGGTATTCTTGGGCTTGTTGCCAGAGTTGATTAAGGTCTTCGAGGGCTTTTTGGGCAGTTTTAGTGATTTCCTCATCGGTTCTACGGTCAAATCCGCCCATCCTACCCGTATTCGGAAAGTTCATGGCAACACCTTTGAAGCCTGCATACATTTGTTCTGGTGTGTAACCGTGAAGACGAATTAAAGCGGCGGTACCCGGAAACATTCCTCCGGTTGGAACAGCAAGTGAAACCAGAACGCCATTAACCCTTGTTACTGGTATTAACTCTGAGTTTGGATTGACCGCCGTAAGGGCTTGCATTTGTGGGGTTATATTGCCTAACTCATCGTGATCTACTGTTTCGGGCAGGGAATTGACCTCTAAAAGGCCTAATTGACTCCCACCATCAATCATTCCGGGATAGACTGATTTTCCTGCACAATCTATAATTGTTGCACCACTCGGAATGACAACGGCTTTGCCTAAAGCCGCTATCTTACCATCTCGGATCAGAAGGGTAGCATTTTCTATTACCCCATTTGTGACGGTTACAAGGCGTGCATTGGTTAATGCGATTGCTTTAGGATCTGGATTGGGCTGGAATCCAATCCAGATTAGAGCCAATGCGGAAATAAAGAATTTTAGCATTTTAATTCGGATTACAAGTGATTAAACCCGTTTTATGGTGAAGTTTACCGGTAGCGTCATCCGAGAACGTACTTTGGTTCGTCCTCTCATGCCAGGAATCCAAGTAGGCATATTTTGGATTAACTTGATGGCTTCTTCGTCTAATTCTGGAGAAACCCCTTGTTTAATGGTAATGTTACCGATATTTCCATTGTTTTCAACATAGAACTCTATAATTACAGTTCCTTCTGTTCCTGCTTGATACGCTGCGTCCGGATAGCGCAAATTAAGGCCAATGTATTCACCCAATTGTGTTTCGCCGCCAGGGAATTGGGGCGGGATTTCTGTTTGTGGGCCAATCAATGAGCAATGTAGGCCGGAAAAGGCAAATAGAAACAGAAAAATAAGAGATAGTTGTTTTTTCATTGCGCTTTGTGTCTTCGTGTGCGGCTTAATACTTGTGTTGGTGAAAAATTTTAGCTCCGAGGGTAGTAGCAGATTCTTCCATAAGCCAGTCAACACCTTGCATACAGCGGTCGTGAGATTCTGTTGAAAGTTCGGCAGCTTCTACAGGTCCATCTGGCCTAACAGAAAGGCGCATATCGTCAGGGTCGGCCTCTCGGTCAAACCTAACCACTCCGTCCACAATGGTCATCTGGTTGATGGCATAGATGGACAGCGGGTGAACATTGAAAATGGCAATATCCGCATCTTTACCTACTTCAATAGATCCGGTGCGTTGCTCGATACCTAATTGTGCAGCCGGGTTTATGGTGATCATGGCCAATGCCTCATCATCCGACATCCCGCCATATTTTTGGGTCTTAGCCGCTTCAAGATTCAGATGCCGGATAAAGTCCGCAGAATCAGAGTTTATCGAAGTCCGAACACCATTCTTGGTTAAGATACTGGCATTGTATGCAGTAGAGTAATAGACCTCCATTTTGTACGCCCACCAATCCGCAAAAACAGAGGCAGTAGCGCCAAAAGCGGCCAATTCTGGAGCGACTTTGAAGGCTTCGTTTGCATGTTGAAATGTTACTTTTTTGACGCCATAATCTTTCAAAACCTGCATGAGCATCAGGATTTCATCTGCTCGGTACGAGTGGGCGTGAATTAAAATATTGCCTTTTAGGATGTCCGCAATGACTTCGCTGCGCAGGTTATAAGCAGGAGGTGGGCCTATTTGATTCTTTTTGTAGGCTTCCCATTCATTCATATATCGTTTCCCACGCTCGAAAGCGTCTCGGATCACATATTCAACGCCCATTCTGGTGGATGGATTAACCCCACTCCCGCGACCATGAACGCGGGTAGGGTTCTCTCCCAGTGCAAACTTGATGGTTCTCGGTGCACCCTCCATCACCAAGGCTTCGGGCAGTTTCACGCCATATCGGTGTTTTATGGTTTGGCACTGGCCACCAATGGCATTGGCCGATCCGTGCATTGCATGGGAAATGGTTGTACCGCCCGCCAAAGCACGGTAAATGCTAATGTCCAAAGGGTTTAATACGTCTCGGATTTGTACTTCTGCGGTTACCGGGCTGGTGGCTTCATTAACAGCATCAACAGCTATGTGTGAATGTGCATCAATGATGCCGGGCATTACATAACGCCCAGAGGCATCAATCGTCTGATACCCTGTGGGTGCCGTAAGGTTTTTGCCTATTTTGGCAATCTTACCATTGGTTATCAATAGGTCGGAACCCTCCAAGGTACCTTTGGTGACCGTCAGAATGGTTCCATTTCGGATAAGGAGGTTGCCTTTATCTTGTGCGTGAGAAGCCTCAAAACTCCAGAAAAATAAGGCAATCAGCAAGAAATTGAGTTTCATGATCAATTGGGTTTGGTCGTTCTGGTGCCAGTAACGGGCAGGTCGGATTGTAAGGCGGTCACATAAACCGTCCCGCTGAGCGTTTCGCCATCTAACTTCAACGTAAAGACGATATCTGAATTTTGGGCATTTCCTTTACATGTAAGGGTTTGGCCTTCCAGCTTTACGTCTTGCAACGTTGAATTTTCGTCATTCGTTTTGAGGCTACCTTGGAGGGTTCCAGCCGAAGTGCTGAAAACCAGCGTACCTTCTTGGGTTCCACCAGGTGTGACCACAGAGATCGTCCATGTACCCAAAACGGCTGAAAATGTATCTGACCCATTTCCGCCTTCTGTATTTGTTCCTTTCTTGGGTGCGTTTCTGGGATATTTGAAAAGCGATCCTTCCACCATAACCATTCGGATCTGGCTTTTTTCGTCAAATACTGGGCCTTCGGAAAAAATCAGGTTTGCAATTTTTCCCTTTTCGATGGAACCCAGTTGTGTCTCGACCCCTAAAATTTTCGCCGGATTGGTGGTTAGAGATGCTAGTAGCTGGCTTTCGTTAAGGCCGTTTTGGAGAAGTGTACCAAAGTTTTTTCGGATGTTGGCAGGCTTTACCTCCTTTGTGGAAAATCCAAACAAGATCCCTGATTCCTGAAATACTGCTGCCTGCCGAATGTGCTGAAGGTAGCTCTGTTTTTGTGTTTGTATTAAACGGCTCGTTTCGGCAGGGGTCTTTGTGGGCGAATCAATTCGTTCGTTCGTAGATGCTGCTAAGGTTTTTTCTTTTATCTCTTTCGGCATTTCGGGTAGCTCTAAGGATAAGAAAACAGGCATACTCCGACTTTTGATCTGGGGCAATATTTCGTACCCGTTTTTTAATCCGGCCAAAAGGGTTTTATATCCCAGGTCGTCCGCCAACCGGAGGCCTCTTAGTGCATCTATGTAATCATTGGCAAAAAAGACGACTTGCTTTTCGCCCTTTAAGACGGGGAACAGTGCAGTGTGGATCGGGTCGGTTACGGGGCGTTGAAGGCCGGATGGGTTTTTATGATATGTAGATTCGTAAAATAAACTTTGCTTTGCAGCACCAAACGCCTGACGCCAAAACGCAAGAATCCCCAAGTCATTGGAGGGATATACTTGTTGGCCTTGTCCACGGGCAGCGCCAAGTAATTGGCCCATGACAGCTACCTGGGGCTGGAAAATCATTTGGTTGGCGTTTTGGCCTGAAAGGAAAATGAGAGCGGTTTTACCTGGGATCATTCTGCCAAAAGGGGCAACGTGTGCGGCGGTAAATCCCAATTTTCGCCATTCATCCACACTTGGATCATCAGCCTTGAGAAAGGATCGTACATCTACGTCTGGTTGTATGCCACCCCTGCTATAATCTGGTTCTCCAGGACGAGGAATGCGGGGGAGTGGTTCTTCCTTAGGACGTGGGATAGCAATATGAGACAAGCCGTCAATAAATCCGGGATACAGTGTGAGGGAGTCTCCTTTAATCTCGATGGCATCATAAGGCACATTTGTGACAGTGCCTACTTGAGTAATCAAGCCATTTTCAATGACTACCGATCCTTTTTCAATAGTCTTTCCAGGCGATTGCACAATACGGGCATTCACGATGTGCCAGTTTTTAGAAACAGGCGCAAGGGGTTTTTCTGGGCTGGGTTGTGAGAAAACAGGTGCAACAATTGTTAACCACACAAAACAGTACCAGCTTAAGCAGCGAAGTTGCATACGGTTATATTTTTTACTCCTTAGGGGGAAAAAGAATGTACGCTTATTCGGTCAGGCAATCAAGCGTATAATAGGATTCATTGTAGCCAAGCAATCGGTGATAAGGCTTGTCGCCCTTTAAAAACTGCCAAGAAGAGCGCATTTCCTAATGGCTGATTTTCTTTACCTGATGTACCAATAAGGCTCCCTTTTTGGATTTGTTGCCCTGGACGAAGCGTAATGGTTGATAGATTACCATAAACCAGTGAATAACCATTGGTTTCAATAACAACACATTCTCCATATCCGGGCTGGGAGAAAACCTCTTTCACTAAGCCACCAAGTGCAGCACGCACTACGGTTTCGGGTGGGGAGGCAATCAGAATACCCACGCCATTAGGATCACTTTTGGGTTTTAATGTACCTGATAGGATTTCGGAAACCGAAAATGGGGGAAGGTTTTGGTTGTATGCCTCGGTGGCATTTTGGTTATTGATAGACAATGTTTGCACCTGTCGCTTTAATCCTTCTACATAAAGCCGCTTCATACTTGCAGTGTTCTCCAATGCTAAGCGCTCATATTGAATGGTGTTTAACGTCTTGGCAGCCTGCCCAATTTCCGAGTTTATTTGTTGGTGATATCGCTCTGCTTCTTTTAAGAGTTGCTGGGTGCGTTCCACCAAAAGCGTAGAATTGCGTAGTTGATTGGCTAATTTTTCTTGGGTATGAATGTATGCTGAAATGCGCTCGTCTCTTTGTTCTTTAATCAGTCTAAAATAATATAAACGAATGAGTAATTCATTGACGGAACGGGCGCTAAACAGCAACAGTAACTCGTGTTGACGACCATATTTGTAAAGGTAAATGGCACGTTTTTGGGTAAATTGGGACTGTTCCTTTAAGAATAAACGGAGTTGGGAGATGCTATTTTGTAACGAATCTTGCTGAACATACAGGCGGGTTAGACGGGCAGCATACGCCGTTATTTGTTGTTCTCGTTGATATAGTTTTTGATCTTTTTGCTGTAGTTTTTTCCATTGCTTGTGTTCCTTTTCGCGGATGGATTCAATGGATTCTTCCAATGCATCCAGTTCTTGGCGAAGGGTGTCTTGCTCAATGCCTACATGGAAATTCATTGCAGGCACTGCCGAGCCGAAATAATTATATGCCGATAAACCAAGCAGCACCAAAAGAAACCAATTAACCATTTGACTTTTATGTTGCGTCTGTATCATTTGTGACTACGGGTACAGCGTTACTCGTATGTTGCTGAACCTTAGTCATGCTATCGAACCGGAATTAACTTAACCTTTTTACGATCTATATTCAAGTCAAACGAAAGAGATTCTGGGTTTAGGTCAAAGTTTCGGTGGTATATCTTAACCGTTCGTTTTGCAAAAGGCTGGAACATTTCAACCCTCCTAGGAATGAGCAGCGACCCAAAAGTTGTTGGTTCGTGGTAAATTATTTGCTCGGTTAACTCATTCTTGCTGTTTCTGAGTTCTATTTTTGACACACGGTAACTGCGGGCATCTACCGTAAATTGCTGTCGCAAATCGGTGGTACGCAATAAAATTTGTCCTCCGTTTTGAAAGGCTTCCCAAGAAAAACCATTTTCCGGCACAACCGACCCTGTCAAAATTGCCATAATTTGCTCAATAGTCCCAGAAACAGGTAAAAAGCGGTTTGCCAGTGTGATAGGGCCATAGATGAGTTCCTTTTCAATGCGGTTATAAACAAAAAAACTGTCGCGGGTTACCAAGCTACGCGCACCTTCAAAATTTATCGCTGTAGCCCGATAACTGGTATAAAGCCCTTTTCCGAAATCATAGCGCGATTGCGCCGTCACACTTTGCTCTAATTCAGGTGAATCTATTTCCATAGAAGAAGTAGCCGTAAGCCGGTGCAGTCTGGGGCGTGCCATTTCCATTCGGGCAATGATTTCTTCTGCCAGTTGTGCCTCTGCCGACTTTTGTGGAGGTAGTGTAGGCGGTTCAATTTGTGGTGGTGTTGTGATGGGAGGGTTCACAATGGCTACATTTTCGATAGGGGTACTGGTGGGTTCCGAAGGTTTTATCCATGCACTTTGTGTTCCCGCACCATAAACGGGTTCAATACAAGGTTGAGCACTTTTGCATCCGGTGAATATGATAAAAGCCAGAAAAGGTGTCCAACGAAAATGAACAAAGGTAGATGAAAAAAACATATTAGAGTTCATACGTAATGTCCTTATTGATTCTGAAATTCCAGTTTAGCACGGATAGTGGATTGATTAGGATCTAATGCCAAGGCCGCTTGCCATCGTTTACGCGCTTCGAGGAGGTCGCCTTGTTTTTTGAGGAGGTCTCCTTCTCTATCGAGTTGAGCAATCTGAAGTGGCACCGCATTCCCGAAATCAGATTTGATAATATTGGCAGCTTCGGTTAAAATGTTCTGGGCTTCGCGAAATTTGGCAGCCGCTATATATGCTTCTGCTTCTGCATGGAGCAAACGAGGCTGGCCGGGGAATAAAAAACCAGCTTCTTGTGCCACGTCAAGCGCTTTATTTGTATTTCCCGTCAAGGTGGATGATTGTATGGCAAGTGTCCAGCCCTCTAAATCACGTGGGTATTTACTAAGCCACGTTCCTAATACCTCGGCTGCTTCTTTATAACGGGCTTGTTGAAAACGAACTTTCCCAAGCAAGATCCATGCTTCTGCAAGATTTGGTTCTTCATTTGTAACCCCTATCAGGGCCTCTTCCGCTTGAGAGAGTGCTGCGGGATCGGTATTTATTCGTGCAAAAAATGCTTTGGCATGTTCCAACGTCCAAGCACCGCCCGAAGGCGAAATATGAACTTCGGCTGAAGCCCGATTGTCTGCCCCCGAATTTCCGGTTAATTCCTTTAGCTTCAGCCGTGAGGCAACATCGTAAGGGTCTTGTGTTACCACGTTTTGAAGAATCGAGACCAAATCCGCTTTACGCTGGAGCCGCTCATATGCCGTAATTAATTTTCGTAAAGAACTTTTGTCATAAGGGTCCATCTTGACGACTGGCCGTAAAAGTTCAGACACTTCTTCAAAATTGCTTATTCTTTCATAAAGATCTGCTAAAGTCAGGGTGTATAAGAGTTTTTCTGGTCTTAATGCCCTTAACCTTTTAAAGGTTTCGATGGCGCCTCTTGTATTGCCAGACTTGATCTGGAACGAAGAAAGCAGAATCAGGATTTGGGAATCGGTAGGGTGGTCATTGGCAAATTGTTGCAAAAGTTGTGTAGCACGCGCCGTATCCCCTTGTCTATCCGTGATTTGGGCTAAGAACCCTAAATATTCACGGTTTTCCGGCTTGTTTTGAACAGCCTGTTGCGCAAAAAACATAGCGCTTTGAGGATTGCCATTTTCATAATGTGCTTCGGCCAACGCAAATAATATTGCGGCTTGGGTTGGTGCAGTAGCCAATGCCTTCTCAAATGCGGCAATGGCTTCCACATAGTCCCGCTGAAACGCGCGCGTCATCCCCTCGATCATTAAAAGCGTGGCTTGATTAGACGGCTGTTCAGGCGGTGTCGTACTGGGTTCTTGCGCCCACACTGGAAATACAAATGTGAGCCATAGAATAAAAAAAGTGGGGCGCATAGGGTCTGGTTTTATGAAATGAACATAATGGTTTAAGACAGCCTTGCAACTTCATAAGATACAAAAAGGAATTAACTTCTGCATTAAACGCATGAACGTACAATTTTCTTGCCTTTAGGTTTGCACTCTTCAAGATAATTCAAGATATTAAACACCTAACCCCCAATCAAAACAATTCAAACAATGGGCGACCACAATATCAATCGTTACTTAGATGAAGAACAACTAAGGCGTTTTACAGCAGCCATCCTAAGGGATGTCCGTGCATTGGAGTACATGCTGGAAAACAACCTCATAGAGACAGGTAAACGCAGGATAGGTGCAGAGCAGGAAATGTTTCTGATTGACGAACACTGGCATCCGGCTATGATTGGAGTGGAAGCGTTGGAAAAAATTCAAGACGAACATTACACCAGCGAGCTGACAAAGTTCAATCTAGAGTTTAATTGTGACCCGTTGCCGTTTGAGGGGAAGTCTCTAAGCCAAATGGAAGACCAAATTCAGGGGCTTTTGACGTTGGGGAGGAATACTCTTAGAGCGTTTAATGCGCATCCGCTGCTAATTGGTATTCTTCCGACCATTACGCTGGCAGATCTTTCCTTGGATAATCTGACACCAAATCCTCGGTATTATGCCTTAAATGAGAGTATAAACCGATTACGGGGCGGAGAATTGTTTGAATTTCAGATACGTGGAGAAGATGAATTATTGCTTAAACACGACTCGGTAATGCTCGAAGGTTGCAATACCAGTTTCCAGTGTCATTTCCAGGTTGGGCCAGAAGAGTTTGCGAAGATGTACAATATTTCGCAGGCCGTAACCGCGCCAGTCATGGCAGTTTCTTGTTTTTCGCCGATTCTCTTTGGAAAAAGACTCTGGCGCGAAACCCGTATTGCCTTGTTTCAACAATCCATTGATACACGGAGTAGCCACCAATATTTGAGAGAAATGAGCCCTCGGGTTCATTTTGGAAATGCTTGGGTAAATGAGTCGGTATTGGAAATTTATAAGGAAGACATCGCACGTTTTCGGGTTATCATGGCCGATGACAATATTCCGAATCCATGGGATGCGATTGAAAAAGGAGAAGTCCCCAAACTACGTGCGCTGCAACTACATTATGGAACGGTTTATCGCTGGAATCGTGCATGTTATGGTATCGGGGGTGGTAAAGCCCACCTGCGAATTGAAAACCGTGTCATCCCTTCAGGCCCAACCCCGGTGGACGAGATGGCCAATGCCGCTTTCTGGTTTGGTTTGATCAATGGCATGGCAGACGTCTGTCCAGATGTCCGCAAGGCGATGCGCTTCGACGATGCCCGAGGGAATTTTATGAACGCCGCCCGATATGGCTTAGGCTGCGAACTGATCTGGCTTAACGGAAAACGATTACCAGCCAGAGAATTGATTTCGACTGAATTGATCCCCCTTGCTACCCAAGGTCTGAAATCGGCCCATATTGCTTCGGAAGACATTGATCGGTACATGGGTGTTTTATCTGAAAGGGTGGCTTCAAAACAAACGGGCGCCCAATGGTTGGTATCTTCCTTTAATCACATGGAAAAAGCCACTCGGGCCGAGAAAATGAATGCCTTGGTGGCAGCAACCCTCCAAAACCAAAAAAACAATCAGCCTGTGCATACGTGGCCCCTTGCAAATCCAGATTCTGTGCGTAAATCCAAAGCCAATTTCGCCCGTGTAGAACAATACATGACCACAGACCTGATAACAGTAAATGAAGAGGAACTGATTGATTTGGTGGCCTCGCTGATGGTTTGGCGAAAGATCCGTTATATTCTCGTTGAAGACAATGAACACAAATTGGTGGGAATGGTGTCGCAACGTTCGTTGTTGAAGTATGTGGTGGGAAATCCTGACCGGGATATTTATGCCCCGATTCCAGTCAAACAGGTTATGACACCCAATCCGGTTTATATTTCTCCAGAAACGTCAACGGTGGAGGCTATTTCTATCATGCAAGAAAGAGGTTTTTCTGCATTACCTGTTGTGCGTGATGAGATGTTGGTGGGGATTGTTACGGAAAATGATTTTATGAAAATTGCTTCCGGTTTGATGGAGCAAATTTTTGCTGAGAGTGGCAAAAAACGAAAATCAGCGAAGGAGTAGCATGGGACGACGCAGGATCTGTGTAGGTGTTTCCAAACGTAGAAAATAATAGCCATTGGCAAGGTCTCCGGCATTAAACATAAACCGTTGGAGGCCCTTTTCAAAGGTACCCTCTGCCAAAATGCGGTGTTCACGTCCCAAAACATCAAAAACAGCCAGTCGGATATACTGCGACGTAGGCAATTCAATTTCAATTTGCGCAGATTGATTAAATGGATTTGGGAAGTGGTGCATTTTTATTAAACTTTCAGGCTCCACCTGCCGATCAATAGGTGTAGCAGGAATCGGTACATTGTGCTCATCACTTCTAAACGCCAAGAAAATTCGGGAAAAATCAAAGTCCTTTTGGGTGGTACCAGAGCATCTGAGCGAGACCTGCGTGGTAGGGTCGTTGTCACAAGGGAAGTCGCGTTGTGAAGACCACATGGAAACCAGACCAAGACGTTTTTTTATTGCGAAATCACGTAATATTTCTGCATGAGCTGTTGTAAATACCTCTCGCACAACATCGTTTATGCCCAACATAGGGGTAACCCCAAGTAAATGCCATAATTCTTCTTCAGAGAGAGGCTCTTTTGTAGAATCATAGATTGACTTTAATTGTAAAAACGTGCTATCTAATGCTTGAATGGCATATTCCGCCAACTTGTCAGGGTTGGATGCAGCTTCTATTCCATAATTCATGGTCATTAGGTTAATACCCGTCAAATGAATTCCTGCATCCACAAATGCTTTTACGATGGAAAAGCCTGCTTCGGTAAGACCCGAAGGCAAAACGGGTAGGGTGAGCCATGTTTTAAGTAAGGGCCTCTTTTCTTGTAATTGGTAAATGGCTTGTATGCGCTTTTCGATGGAAGCCCTATCGCTGACCCACTTCCCTTCAATATCAAAATCAAGTTCATTGGTTTCATATGCCGTAAGTACCTCGTCCAGAACCCTAAAAAGGGATGAAGAATCCGGACACGTTGCTTCGACAGGTGTGCCATTTGCGCCTCCAAGGGATAAGGCTACGTGACCACCGTTTTTTCGGAAAGCACTTAGCATTTCTTTCAAATGTATCGGGCCATCTCCCTGTTCTTGCTGGGCTAAGGTGGTGCTATAAGAAGTATAACCACCCCATTTGGGTGTACAGGGCTTTTCATTTTGATCGTTTACGATAAATCCCATGATGTATCTCCGGACATCTGTCACGGGAAGAAGCACATTAAAGTCGGGTAACGGCCATAAAGAAGCATCTGTAAAAGGCGCAAATCTCCCTAAGTTTGAGTCTGAGATCTCGAACCTGACAGGGATTAGATTGGAGTATGTGCTTGGATAAAGTGCAGGGGTTTGAGAAAGTGAAAAGGTCTGAAAAGTAAATGGGGGGTAAATAATGGGTTCTATGTGTACCTCGTATAGACCGGGGCGAAGGTTTTCCCAACGGATGGGGCCGTTGGATAAGGAGTCCGAATAAATATGCAGGTCATTGGATAACTGTATTGCACTACGTTTACGCTTTGGGAGACCAGTAACATCCAGTAATAGGGTGGAAGGGTTTTCGGGAATAAAGGGGATCAATTCATAATCCAAAAAAAACTCCTGTACTTTTTGAAATATAGGCTTTATGGTTTTTTCGGGATGTTTTAGGCGTGCAATCTGGTGGTTATACCCAGGTTCGGTGCTGGAAAAAGAATATACTGAATCCGCCAGTAACTCTGTAACTTCTATCATGCTATTCCATGGAAGCACTTTTTCAAAAAAGAATCCGTTTTTCAGTATATAAATCACTGGTGGTGGAAGTTGGGGTAGTGGTGACGGTGGGGTTCTGAAACCCACATTCGCCCAACGGATGAGCGATCCCCAAGCAACATAAACGGTAGAGTCAATGTGTGTTTTCGTAAATTCAATGTTTAATGCGGGGGGTGCTGGAAGTTTAAAAACGCCGGGCTTTTCGATGGTTTCATTGGAAACTCGGAAAACTCCCGTCGGTAATTTTTCAATGACTTGGATAGAATTCCATTTTGCCTCGAAGTTGAATTCTAGGTCAGGGCCTGATAACTGTATATAAGCCGGAATAGTTGACACAATTGGATCCGGGATAGGAGGTGTTTTAATTCTTAAGATGGCCTTTCCCGAAGTCCATATGGCAGAGGGTGTTATTAGACGCAAGCTTTGCCATATGTTGGAGGAGGATTCGGTGGTGTCTGTCTTGGCAACTATATAGAATTTTTTGCTCGACCCCAATTGTTCTCCATCCAGCGATGGATCTAAAAAACGAAAGGATAGGTGATGTAAAAAGCGTTTGGTACTATCTGGATGATCGGTTTCATGGCTTTGCAATACAATATACCCCGGCGTATTCGTCTCAAATTTGCTGGAATCAACCCAAGCAGGTTTTTTGGTTCGGAAACGCATCTCTCCGTTTTTTAAAGAAATAGATTGGGTACTTTTGTTCTGGATAAACAATGTGATCAAGTCAAAAGGGCCGTTTGAAGCCCGTTTTCGGAATATGGCAACCTTAAATACGCTGGAGGAATCGGTAAATACCAGAGTAGAATCGGTTTGTGGAGATTGGGATGTATTTGCCGAAAGTGGGCCTGCGTATAAAATTCTTTGAATGTGTATTATAAACATAAATAACAAAATAAAACGTAGCATAATTTATAAAGTCTTGGTCGTGGTAAACTTTAATATTCGTTGCCGAAAAGAAGAATGAACCGATTTGGCTGAATCTTAGCGTTTCTTTAAAGATCAAATGGAACCAGAAGGGTTTAAAGGGTTATACTATTCCTTTTTATCACATTAACCATGCCAATTATGATAACCAAAGGACAAAAAGCTCCCGAAATTTCGCTCTTCTCTAATGAAAAAAAAGAGGTTCGTGTAGCAGATTTTCAGGGCAAAAAGCACGTACTGCTCCTTTTTTTCCCTCAGGCGTTTACGGGGGTCTGCACGAACGAGTTGAATCTGGTAAATAATGAGTTAGAAGAATATGATAAGAAGGACGTTCAGGTTTTAGGGATTTCAACAGATTCTCCGTTTACACTTGCCGAATATGCCAAAGTGAATGCGTTAAAATTTCCGTTGCTCAGTGATCATGATGCCGTTATTGGGGATGCTTTTGGTATTAAATATCCGGCGGGAGGATTTGCACTTGGCATGAGTAGGGTATCTAAACGCTCTGCTTTTATCATTGATAAAGAGGGTCTTGTTCGGTATGCAGAAGTGCTTGAAAATGCAGGACATCTTCCTAATTTTGAGGCCATTAAAGGTTGCATAAATAGCCTCTAAATACCATCATAATGCAAATTCAGGTATTGCTTTTTAGTGTGCTAAAGGATCAGGTTGGCCATAATGAGCTAAACATTATGCTGGCGGAAGGTGCCTCCGGAGCGGATTTATTGGATAGGCTGGAAGCGGAGTTTCCGCCCATCAGGTCGTTTCGCCCATTTATTCGGCTGGGCGTTAACCAATCCTTTTGTGCTGAGGATGTGATTTTGAAAGCGAATGACCAAGTAGCATTGATTACACCTGTAAGCGGAGGATAAATGCACTTTGGTAATCCACTTTCGGACACTTGGATCGGAATTTCTGATGAGGAAATTCCAGCCGAACGTGCTTTATACTTTCTAACACACCGGGATGCCGGGGGAATGACACTTTTCTTGGGCACAACCCGCAGAATGACGGGCGAGCGTGAAACAAAGCACCTAACTTATGAAGCTTATCTACCTATGGCGCTATCTGAGATGGGCCGTTTGGCCACAGAAGCCAGAAAACAATGGCCAATTTTGCACATGGTATTGCTACACCGCATAGGGCTTGTTCCAATTACCGAAATCAGCGTCCTGATTGGGGTTTCTACGCCCCATCGGGACGCGGCTTTTTTGGCGAATCGTTGGTTGATTGACAACTTAAAAGCAGATGTTCCTATTTGGAAACAGGAAACTTATTCAGATGGATCCGTCGAATGGGTAAAACAGAAAGGTTGATTTCTTAAAAAATAACCGATCATTCATTTTGAGATCAATAAACAGGATTTATTACTTGGCATGGTTGCACATATGACAAATCTGTGGGCAATATAGCCCTATAACAAAAGAAGGAAGATAACCGAGGTCAGCTTCCTTCTTTATCAAGAGGTCTTTCGCGCTAATACGAGTATCTGCGGTTATTTCTTAGTCCAAACGTTATTGGCACGGTTTAGATCCATCGAAGTTTGTTGGGGATCAATTTCAACTTTTTGTACAACTCCTTTAGAAACCTCTAACTTGGAAGTGCGGCTTCCCTTTAGCCAATCCGTTACAGGGAGCGTCAGCGTTTCTTTTTGGCCATTGGTATAGGTTACTTCCACGAGGGTCATCATGGGGAAATTGCCGTTGTCTTCAATAACAATAGTGGTTTTTTTACCTTTTTGGGTAACGCTTTGCACACCATGATCCAGCGTCCAGGTCGTGAACCATCCTGAGGTCCAGAACCAATCCATATCTTTACCCAAAACATCTTCGAAGGTATTAAAGAAGTCTTGGTCATATGGGTACTTAAAGGCCCACCTGTTCGCATATTCCCGAAGTGCGCCAATAACCTTTTCATGACCTATCACGCCTCCAAGTGCACGCAGCAGGGTGGCAGGTTTATCGTATGCAGCAATGCCACGTGCAGGTGATGTAATAGGGTAATTATCCGTATGGCGTCCAATTTCAATTTCGTTGCCTGTTCCGGCAATGCGGAAGTAACCATTTATTTTGGGATCCCAAGCGTTTTCTTTTGGGAAAAATGCATTATAGCCATCATTTTCATTATAGGTTGTTACACCCTCTTCAGCCCAACAGAAAGACTTTTCATCAACTCCCACCATCATCGGAAACCACATGTGGGCAATTTCATGATATGTGACACCGAAAAGTGCTTGTGGGGTTCGTGAACCACCAATATGCGTTAACATAGGAAACTCCATTCCACCGCCAATAAAACCTTCGATTGTACTCATGTGAGGCCAAGGGTAGGGAATATATCGCTGAGAAAGGTGCTCGATACTAAAACGCGCATATTTTGCTGATTGCTTCCAGACTGTTTTTTCAGGACGATAAAATGCGTGGATCATCGAATAGTCTGTTTTTCCGTCTTTATTTAAGTCGCCAACCGCTGCTCTTGTAGCATCCCATATATATTTATCGGAAGTAGCCCAAGTAAAGTCCCGCACCTTTTCTGCTTTAAAGTGCCACGTTAGTTTATCAGAGGTGGAAAGAGTCGCATTGCCAGCATCACGTTCCTCTTTGGTAAGCACATGCACCACCGAGTCTTGACTTGCGGCTTCGCGTAGCCGTGCCAATCGGTCTGTGTCTAATACTGCTGCCGGATTTTGCAGCGTACCCGTTCCGGAAACCAAATAGCCTTTTGGTACGGTAATTTTTACATCATAATCGCCAAAGTCATTGTAAAATTCGCCATTTCCAATGTACTGATCACTATCCCACCCACGTACATCGTCATACACTGCTAATTGTGGGAACCAGTAAGCCACAATATATACCTCTTTATCATGACCCATCCTAAAAGAGCGCTCTGGTAAGGTAAACGACCATTTTATTTGTAAAGTAATGTTTTGCTTGGCCTTTAATGGTTGCGGAAGAGAGACCCGCATTTGTGTTCCGCTTACTTGTGGTGTAATCTTTGCCCACTGTTCGGATTCACCAGGTTTGCTGGTTAGCACTTTGGTTTCGGTGATGTTCATGCCATCCGTGGCGAAAGGAATAGGGCGATTTCGGAATGCAGTGGGCTTGTACAAGTTCTGACGCAAGTTTATAATCAGAAAAGGAAGGTCGTTCGGGCTATTGTTGATATATTGAATGGTGGCAGAACTGGTAATGAGTTTGGAAGCGGGGTCCAGTTCGGTCTCTATGACATAATTTGCGCTATTGGTCCAATAATTCGAACCCGGAATACCCGTTTTGGTCCGGGTGCCTTTTGCGATTGCCGCCTCGAATTGTGGCGAAGTAAATATGGGGTATGGAATTGGTCTTACGGGTTGTTGTGCCCATGTAATCATGGGGACAAACAAGAGAAAAAGAATGGAGCGTTTACGCATGTCCTCTTGGGTTTAAAGGTAAAACAATGTCCTTATGGACGCTATGTTAAAATATAAAGTTACGAACCCAACTCATGAAGAAAAAGGAAAGCCGTAAATTATTCTATCTCCATCTTGCTTTCTTCTTTGTAAATATCCTATCTTGCAATCCGTTTTTGAAAAGCGTGCCATACAAACATTTGCCCAAATGGCGGAATTGGTAGACGCGCTACATTCAGGGTGTAGTGGGTGTATGCCCGTGGAGGTTCGAGTCCTCTTTTGGGCACGCTGACTAAAAAAGCCGCATCTCGTAATGAAATGCGGCTTTTGTCGATTATCATTAGGGTTAATCATCCCCATTCACCTCAAACATGTTCGGCTTCTCCTCTTTCTGGCGGAAACCAAAGTTGTATCGAATGTTCAATCCAATACGGCGCGTGTCACCGGAACGAAATCCGCTTGCTTGGATTGTACCTTGATTAAGGTTGAAATGGTTCTTCTGGGTGTTAAGTATGTCATTGATTCGCAGGGCCATATTTAGTTTGTCTTTAAGGAATTTACGTGTGATTCCTATGTTTAATGCACCGAAATTTTCTAGTTCATAAAATTGTTGTTGGCCGTTAACTTGCATAAAACCATTTAGGGTTAGGCTTGTGTACTTATCCAGTTTTAACATATGAAAGGTGAAAAAGGACCACGACCCGCGGTCAAATGTCAGTGGTTTGTTCTCATAAAGCCCATCATAACGGTTTCGACCATACTGTGTGCCAACAACAAAGAAATAGCGCCCACCAGGTGGGATGGCTGCCGTAAGACGGAAATAGTCTTCGGCACGTTTCCCTAAGTTGTCGTAGGTGCGTACTGCTACACTAGGATTTTTAGGGTCTTGATATACCACATTTGTGAAAATATCTTTAGTGTCATTACGACCAATGGCGAAAATGGGCATGTCTCCTACGCTGATATTGAGTTCGTAATTCGTCGTGAATTGTGGACGCAAGTTTGGATTTCCTACCTCATAGGCATATTGGTCTAAATAGCGAGGGGACGGATTAAGAAAACTGTATCCGGGACGTGAAATGGAGCGTCGGTAAATGGCAAAGCCTTTTAGCTCGAAATTTGAAATGGAAACCAGTGTACGGCTCAGATAAGCGTATGGGAAAAAGTCGGTGCGGATTACTTGAAAAGTGGTATCAAAGGGGATGGTTTGATTTCCGCGAATATTGGCATTTTCGAGCCGGATCCCAGACTTTAAAACAAATGAACCAATGGTTTTGGAGGCCTGCAAGTATGCTGCATGGGTGTTTTCTGTATAGGAGAACGAACGGGTACGGAATGTGTCTGGTGTTCTTGTTGTACCTTGAATCCGAATGTAATCAGCATTGTTTTTGATGTTTTGCCAGTTAGATTTGATGCCAACTTCCAAGGTTATTTTCTGTGGGAGTTTGTATTTTAGGTCGCTTTGAGCCGTGAATGCAAAGCGTTGATTTTCTGAAGAGCCTTCTCCGCCAGTATTAAAGACCATAGGTAATATGAATGCATTATTATACACTTGGTCACTTTCAGATTTTGCATAGGTTGCTTCTAACTCGGTAGTCCACTCGGAACCCTCTTGATCCATTTTATACTTGGTGGAAAGTTCTTGATTTACCGACCAACTCAGGCCGTCGTTGTCGGTTAGGTTTTCCGATTGGGAGAAGGGCGTGGTGGAGCTGGAACTTACGCGGCGGATACTATTTTGGTTGAGTACATCCGAAGTATTGCGGTTTGAACTGATGCGGCTGTCGAGGTTTAACTCCCAATTTGCCTTTGGCTCAAAGCCAAACCCAAAGCGGGTAAAAACGTTTTGATTGGGCGAAGTGGTCGTCGCAAACTGAGTCAATAATGAATCTGCCGAGAATAGTCGGGAGGTTTCCACTTGGTCAAATCCGGTGCGTCCTCCCACGTTAAGGCCAAAGTATGAGGTGCGCCCACCATCTTGATTATTTAGGTTTATACCCAGACGCCCTTCACCATGCCGTCCTTGGCTATATCCCGAACTAAGACTACCCGTTTTCCCAATTTTGAATCCACGTTTAAGTACAACATTTACCAAGCCACCACTGCTACTGGCATCAAATTTGGCAGAAGGTGTACGCAGTATTTCGATACGTTCGATGCTGTTTGGTGGAAGGTTTTTGAGTAGTACGGCGATGTCTTCGCGGCTCATCTTTTGTTCCCGACCATTTAAATACACCGATGCGGGCGTGGTACTACTCAGGTAGATATTTCCATCCTGATCTATAAACAAGCCGGGTATTTTCTCTAAGACTTCCATAGCGTTTGAACTGATATCGGCGACGGGGCCGGGATCCACTACACTCATATCGTCCACTTGGGTAATCAAGGGTTTTTTTGCCGTAACGGTTACTTCGCCCAACGAGGCCGTATCTTCTGTCAGAACAAAAATGCGCTCTACATCGTCTTTTTTAAAACTGATAAGCTCCTCAATGGGTTTATACCCGATAAAAGTGGCTTGTAGCCGATAGGTGGTTGTAGGTTCTACTTTCAGGCGAATGTTGCCTTCTTGATTGGTTGTGCCGGTTTGTTGGGAAGATGGCTTCTTTTCATTAATTAATCTGACACTGACCCCAATAATAGCCATATTCTGGGTATCGGTAAATTTTAGGTTAACAAAAGATTGGGCTTTAGCCAATAATGGAAAGAAAGCTAAGAAGAAGATGCCGTACAGTAGGCACATCTTGTTTGGACTATACATGAGATATTGATCAATGAGTTTTAGGGAATAAAGTTGAAAACGCCCGAATTTCAGAAAGGTTACAGTATTCTCTAATAATGAACCCTTGTTGGGATACGTTGTTAGAGTGCCTGGATGTTGAATCTTTAAAAACAATGTCTTTTTATGATTGGTGAAATCATTGCTTCCGAGTCTAAATCTTTTAAAGCACAGGTAGCGACTGGAGCCGAAGTGCCTGCATTTGGTGAATGGGTATGTGTGCAACACCCTGACGGTATTACTACGGTTGGAATTGTGTATTCGATACAACGGGAAAGTGTTGAGCCTGGGCGCCAAGTAGAAGCTTTAGGCCGCACGAAAGAAGAACTGGAAAGGGAAATGCCCCATGTATTTGAGTTGATTCGTACAGTTTTCTCTTGTTTAGTGGTGGGATATCAAACGAAAGAAGGTGCTTTTCGTCAGACTATTCCACCGTATCCTCCGGAACTTCATGCGTTTGTTGACTTGATGGAACAGGCCCTGTTTGAAAGGATCCAGCCGCCCTACGATTTTTTTAGACTGCTGATGGGAGCATCCGAAAGTGGTTTACCTACGGACGACCTTTTTGTCACAATTTTGCAAAAACTGTCTTCTGCAAAAATTCTGGAACGCCAACGGATCGAGGTATTGATAGAGGCAGGACGTGTTGTAAGTCGGCTTTTGGGAGACGATCATGAGCGGTTACATGCCATTCTTCGCCGCATATCCCAATAAAGTAACATCGTTAACACGGAAAAGCGCTTGCATAAGGGTTTCCAAATTGTTATTATTCGCCGTCTTTAATCCATAGACGGCAAACCCAAGTTCCTCGACATGCGCTTTTTATCCTGTAATTTTCGTGCTTCCAATTGCTTTGAATCAGTGTATGGCATACAGGATAACTATTTTTGGCTTACAAGATTGGCTGTGTACCTTTTGGTGGACAGCTTTTTTTTGTTGCTTCCAGAAGAAGTATGTAAAGGATTTTTGTGGGAAGGGGCTTTTTCTAACCCCTTTCACCGTATTAGGGTACTCTAAGGTTTATCTATTAGGCCTAAAGTCGGAAGGGCTTCTAATGGGTTGAAAAAGTTGTTTTTTGAATCAAATGAATCCACACAGGCTGTTTCGGTTTTCAATACTGCACCAGTCTTTACTCCTTTTCCTATCATTCACAATCAATCCCAAGGCTTATGGTATAAAAAATGTTGTGTGCCGAGTCAGGGTTTCATCTTTTGATTTCGGCTTTCGTTCAGAAGTGATTTCTGTAAAGAAATAAATTTCTGTATCCATTTAAAAACCCTTCCATTATTAACATTAAAAAATATGCTAAACCAAAACAACCAAAACAGCACGATGGCTACAGGTACGGTAGCCCTCGTTAAGCGCGTATTGGCTTTTGGATGCCTGCTCATGATGCTGGGTATTCAATGGTCATTCGCGCAGAGCTTTCAGGTACGTGGTAAGGTAACGGTGGCAGATGGTGCTCCCTTGCCTGGTGCAACCATTCTTGAAGCCGGAAAACCAACCAACGGTGCACAAAGCGATATTGATGGGAATTATGCGATCTCCCTTTCCAATCGTAATGCCTCTATAACCGTCTCTTTTGTAGGATATGTAACCCAAACACTCGCCGTGAATGGGCGTAGTACGATCAATGTGGTACTTCAAGAAGATACTTCATTGGGCAGCGAAGTGATTGTCACCGCGCTTGGCATCGAAAAGCAACAAAAATCGGTTGGTTATTCGGTAACAGAAATTCGTGGTGAAGACCTCGTGGCTGTCCGTGAAAACAACATCGTAAACGCCCTTGCTGGGAAAGTCGCTGGTGTGAATGTATCCAAACCAGCTTCCGGCGTAAACGGCTCCAGCCGTATCATTATTCGTGGCAATAATACTTTTGGTAATAACCAACCCCTATATGTTGTGGATGGTGTTCCGATTGATAACAGCAATCAAGGCCAAGCTGGTGAATGGGGTGGTCGTGATGGTGGAGACGGTGTTTCCAGTTTGAACCCAGACGATATTGAAACGTTTACGATCTTGAAGTCCGATGCAGCCACAGCCCTATATGGCTCGCGTGCATTGAATGGGGTTGTTCTCGTGACAACCAAAAAAGGGGTGAAGCGCAATGGAATCGGGGTTGAGTTTAACTCTAACCTGACTACAGAGTCTATCGCTGTTTTGTCTGACTGGCAGTACGAATACGGCCAAGGGAAACTTGGAACCAAACCCGCAACAGTTACAGATGCATTGTCCACGGGCTTGCTATCATGGGGTGCCAAATTAGATGGTTCCAGTGTGGTTCAGTTTGATGGTGTCAGCCGTCCATATTCCGCCGTAAAGGATAATATGCAGCAGTTTTACCAACCAGGTTTAACCGCAAACAATACCATTGCATTTTCTGGCGGGACCGACAAGTCCACATTCCGTTTCTCTGCTACGAACCTGAATGCAAAAGGGATTATGGTGAATGATGATTTGAATCGGACGAGCTTTAACTTGCGTGGCTCAACCCAGTTGGGCAGTCGTCTGGAAGTGGACGCAAAAGTTAATTATGTGACCGAGGGTACAAATAACCGCTCTAACCAGTCCGACTCGCCGGGGAACGCAAATGCCAGTATTTATCGCCTTCCAACCAACGTTTCCATTTCTTCTTTTAATCCAAGAGGAGAAGTAGCAGGAAATCCATTGGCTGAACAAGAGTTTAATGACAACCCCTTTGTGACGAATCCCTATTGGGCGGTTTATCATTACAAGAACTCGGATACCCGTGAACGTGTCATTGGGTATGTATCTGCAACCTACAAATTGACGGATTGGCTCTCGCTGCTGGGTCGTACAGGGCAAGACTGGTACAATTTGCGTGTCACCTCGTTAGAACCGCAAGGAACTGCTTTTAAAAAGCAAGGTGGCATGAGCGAAAGCAGCCAAAACGTTAAAGAACGGAACAGCGACTTCTTGCTTTCGGCCAAAAAAGACTTGGAAGGTATTTCCGTCTCGGCATATGCAGGGGGGAATCAATTAGATCGTACCTACGAAGGTCTGTTTACGGGTGGTGATACCTTTAATATCCCTGGCTTGGTTTCCATCAATAATTTGAAAAATCAAAACCGCAGCATTGGCTATAACCACAAGAAAGTGAATTCCTTGTATGGCGGATTGGATGTTGGCTTCAAAAACTATCTCTTCCTCAGTCTGACAGGTCGGAATGATTGGTTCTCTACCCTTACCTCGGCTACCTCACAAGATAATTCGCAATTTTACCCATCCGTAAGCCTGAGCTGGGTGTTATCTGATATGACCAAACTTCCGGAGGTGGTTAACTTCTTGAAAGTTCGTGGTTCTTGGGCACAAACGGGTAGCGATAGCCAAATTGCCCCTTATGCACTTGGACTTACCTATGGATTGGTTGGACAAGGACACAACGGCTTCCCGCTCGGCGCACTCAACAATGGGGCGGTCCCACCCGCAGGTTTAAAGCCAACATTGGGTACCGGAATGGAACTTGGTGTGACTACCCGCTTCCTAGATAACAAAGTGGGCCTGGATGTTACGTTCTACAACAAGAGTATCACAAATCAGATTTTGTCTGCAACCATTTCAGGAACGACAGGTTTTGGATCCCGTGTAATCAACTCAGGTGAAATTACCAACAAAGGGGTGGAAGCATTGCTTTCTTTGACCCCAGTCAATAATGGTAAATTGCGTTGGGATTTGGATGTGAACTTTGCCAAGAACACCAACGAAGTGGTTTCTCTGCAAGGAGAACAAAAAACCCTCTTCTTAGGACAAAGCCGTACACTGAACGCATTTACTTATGCGGAAATTGGTCAACCTATGGGTGTTATCAAAGGTTATAAGTTTGTACGTAATGCAGATGGTAGTATTCAGCATGGTGCTGATGGATTCCCCGTTCGCGAGTCTGCCTTAAGCGTTTTGGGTAATCCAAATCCAGATTGGACATCAGGTATCAACAATACCCTCATGTTTGGTAACATCACCATGAATGCCCTTATTGACATCAGTATGGGCGGTGAAATGTACTCGGCAACCAATGCGTATGCGTATTATTTTGGCTTGCACAAAGATACGCTTGAAGGTCGTGACCAAGGTAATAACTTCAAAGCACCAGGCTCAAATGTAGCTATGAATGCACAGACCTATTACCAAAAATTCTACAACAACTACACCGAGCAATTTGTTTATGACGCCAGTTATGTAAAACTTCGGTCGTTCTCTTTGGGCTATCGAATCCCTGCCTCCATGCTTTCCAAAACCCCCATTCGCGGTGCAGAAGTACAATTGGTGGGACGTAACCTGCTCTTGCTCTACTCCAACGTTCCGAACATTGACCCAGAATCCAGCTATTCTGTTGGTGGAAGCTATGGTCTCGAGATGTATGGTGTACCGCAAACCCGTTCGCTCGGCTTTAACGTAAACCTGCGTTTCTAAGCCCTGAAACAAGGTGTCGGGAATTTCTTGCCCGATACCCACTTTTTCATTCAGCTTATACCTTTTTGACTATATGAAAACATTCCTCAAAATTAAACAGGTTGTGATGCTGATGTTCTTGGCTGTCGTTATGTCTTCTTGCGACGACGGCTTTGTGGACATCAACACAGACCCCAACGCTGCCAACAATATTGATCCGGCGTTTCAATTTACCTACCTTCAGTTGCTCACTGCTGGTGACGAGTACACGCACATCCGTGCAAACATGATCTATACCGAGACCTTTATTCAACGGATGGCCGTTTTGAGTTTCGGGGCACACGGGGATAAGTACACCCTAAATGATGACTATTCTGGGTCACTTTTTAACCGGAGTTACAGCGAATTGGCACGCAATATGGCGGACTTGCTGAACACCACGTCGCAAGATGCCAGTTTATCCAACTTCTACAACATGATGCGGATCTGGCGTGTGTTTACGTATCAACGTGTTACAGATACTTACGGGATGGTTCCTTACAGCGAGGCGGGACAAGGGGTTCTAAAAGGGATTTACAACCCCAAATTTGATGCCCAGCAAGATATCTATAACAGCATGATTGCAGATCTGGGCGATGCCGCCTCTAAATTGGATGCTGGTAAGAAAACCCCAGGTGCGGCTGATATCGTGTATGGCGGTGATGTTGCAAAATGGAAAAAATTTGCTTATTCCTTGATGCTTCGTATGGGGATGCGCTTAACCAAAGTGGATGCCGCTAAGGCCGAAGCAACGGTGAAAGCTGCGATTGCAGGTGGTGTATTTACTTCAAATGCTGATATGCCGTCGGTATTACATACCGATGGTCCTAGTGGCATCAATAATAATGGAGTAGCACATGCACTGGATATATATCATAGTGATGCACGGATTTCCAAGACATTCATTGATCTGATGAAGAGCCGCAATGACCCACGTATGGCCATTTATTTCCAAAACCCGGATGGTTCCGCTGACGTCAGCAAAATGACGGGTATTACACCTGGTACCGACCCAGGTGCTTTACCATCTAACTGGAAAGATGTGTTTGCAATGGTAAACGGCAAGCTCAAGGTAAAGAGTAACAAACAACCACTTATGACCGCAGCGGAAGTGAATTTGCTTCTTGCAGAAGCGGTACAGCGCGGTTGGGCAAGTGGTTCCGCTGCCGATTATTACAATGCAGGTGTAAAAGCCTCGATGCAAATGTGGTCTATGGTGAATAGTGGACTTGGCTCCGTTTCGGATGCAGATGTATCAGCTTATCTAGCACAGGCTTCGGTAAAATACGATGCTGCTAAGGCCACAGAACTAATTGCTACCCAACAGTATATTGCCACGTATCTGAATGGCTACGAAGGTTTTGCGAATTGGCGTAGAACGGGCTTCCCCACTCTTGCCGCAAACAATGCTGTTGGTAACCTGACGGGAGGTACCATTCCTCGTCGCTTGATGTATCCTGCGGGTGAGGCTGCTTCCAATCCTTCGGGCTATAATGCAGCAATTGCCGCACAAGGTGCAAATGAGTTCAAAACCCGGGTTTGGTGGGATAAATAGGGTCTTTTCCTAACCTAAAGTGGTTTCTTTAATGGAGGAGCGATAATGGTCGTTCCTCCATTTTTTATGTTTTCCATACACGTTGGAAAGGACAAAGGGCATACTTCAAAGAAGCCAATATTATATACGATATTTTTGTGCATATATTGGCGATAGTGCAGCTGATAAGTTATAAATCCAGCATTTTTAGATCTATTGGGCATTTGTGCGAATTTGGGACTGATGTTTTAAAGTGCCTCGCCATCGCCAAACTGCAAAACATTGAGGCTATGCTATTTGCCGGTATTCTTCGCTATGGTATTTCAACTTGTCTGTGTTTTTTGATAATAAAATAATTTACAATTAATACAGATATTTTTGGGAGTAAAAGCATTGTGAAAAGTGCTAAATAAGAAATCGTTACTTCGGGTGGCGGGGCCACAAGTATAAAAATATGATTTCCTGTTGCTGTGTCTGGAAAAATATAGTTCTGCATTAAATTCCAACCAAAATGAATAGCAAAAGGGTAAATTATTGAAAATGTTTTTGCATATGAAAAAGCCAACAAAAGTCCCATCGCAAATGTAAAAGTAAATAAAATCGTCATTTGAGCTAAATTACCCCAAACTCCAGCATTTACCCAATGTAATACAGCAAAAAATACAGACGTAATAATTATACCTTTTGCTTGTCCAATCTTTTTAATAAGAATGTAAAGTAGTGCACCTCTGCAAATTAATTCTTCTGTCAGGACTGTCCTGAATTGATACCAAGTTTCAAGGAAAATAGAGTCTATGGCCAAAGGTTCTGCCAATACATATACTTCTTTTGCAAAATACATTCTCAAAAGGAAAGTTGTTGCTGAAAGTATAGCTGAAGCCAAAAATAGGATTGCAAAATATTTAATTCTTTCCTTAGTAAGTGTCAAACCCAATACCGATAAGTCTTTTTTTTGAAAAAGCCAAATAATTAACCAAGAAATTAAGGATAATCCAATTAGTTGTAACATATTGTGAGCGTTTTTTAAAATCTGTAAAGTGGAGAGTACCCAGAAAAGCGTGTTAAGTTATGCTTATACGAATGCTTATAGACTTGAAATCTGGATAGATTTATTCACATATTTGATTATTTTTTAATGTATTCGTTATTTTTAATTTGGAGCACAATGCTTAATTCTTTACTAAAAGTCAAGGAGCGGTGAACTAAAATCGTTATAGTATTAGTTGACTTGATATAAAACCTGTGTTAGTGGTTTGTTACCTCACGTCATTTTATTACATCAATATTATTCTGGGTTCTTTTATTCATTATTTATCTATCCAATAATTAAATCTTTGTTCCTTTTATTTGGTTAGACTAAATCCCACATATTACCGTATAAATCTTTAAATACAGCAACTATTCTATATTCAAAAATGGTTGGAGGCTTCGCAAAACTTATCTGCCTGTCTTGCATTCTATAATAATCTCTCCAAAAATCATCCGTGAAAAGAAAAAATCCAACTCGCCCCTCAGTTTGATTTCCAATACTTCTTATTTGCCTTTTGTTCGTAGCTTTAGCAAGGTAATAATATGTGCTATTCTTTGATACATTTCTTCTTTAGTATTTTTATCAAACTTGGCCTTCTGAAATTGTTTCCTTATAACCTGTTCAATATTTATAATGTATCACTTTAGGATTAGTAATAATATGGGAGGTTTGATGCTGGCTGAGAAATGAAATTCCGGCCACCAAGTAATCGCTGCCAAACTCCTGCTTAGATTTAAGGCTCACTAATTTTTGGTCATACACAACTTACATAAAACCCTATGTTTATGTCCTATGTGGTTAATTTTGCTTTTCAAATTTTACGTTTCTTGCCCCCCAATTTGAGATAGTGAATCCGATAATTACTCCAGTTCCATTTCGCATAAAGTTTAACTCAAAACCAAATGTATTAGAGCCTGAACCCGAAAACGTGTTTTCCCCAATCCGCTTTAATGTGATGTCATATAGCCTCTTATGCTTCATGATAAGTTGATTGCTCTTTACTTCCAAATGATATTTTGTATCCAGTTCATTATTGTAATAGTTACCAGTAAATTCATTTAAATCCACATTGTAATTTTCTGTTGGTGTAGGTACAGTTGTAATGGATTGTACCGGCGAATTGGCTATTTCCTTCTCGACTAATAAGTTTTTGATGTAATAATCGGCAATATCCCATCTACCTCCCAAGCGTTCATTATGCTCGTCATTACTTAATTGGATAATTGACAAATTATGATCAGGAAAGCGACCTGTAAAAGTACGGAATGCTGCGGTGTGTCCGCCATGAGAAAATATTGTAACTCCTTTATGCTTCCATATATTTTGACCTTTAGCATGGAAAATGGTATCTCCGTCAATAATCCTTATAAAGACCCTTTTACCATCATCAAAGAGAGACGGTTTGTTGAATGCTGCGATGACTGCCGGGTTTCCTACTCTTGGTTTTTCAAAATTCAATACCCATCTGCTCATATCTTCTACTGTTGTCCACACATTGGAGGGACCCACATTTGATTCTATTACTGGCTTGTGATAATATATGTTATCACGCAATTCATAAGACTCCGCTTTATTTTTAAT
>DDTM01000078.1 GCA_002344075.1 Bacteroidetes bacterium UBA2364 | reverse complement strand
GTGCCCAAACCCGTTGGCCGGGCGCTTCAAAGCCCGAAGGGCTTGGCGTTTGAAGTAATTCCCAAAGAAATTCTTTTGCGTGCATAAGCATAAAATATGTTATGATTTATATGAAATTGCTTTATTTAAAATCAATATTACCAAACCTTTGAGTCAGATATTTATTTATCACTCTTATGATTTTTTTTAACGCTTAAAACCATAAAAGTTCAAGATTAAACTTTTCTTATAAAGACTTTCCCTTGAAAAGATAAACTTTATAAGGTACAACATAAACAGGCTAAAAACACGCCTGTACGAAACCAATGTTCTTCATAAGAACGCCACTTAGGGCACACGTCAAACCTTATCACTTCCACAAATAAGTGAAGAAAGATGGCTTTGAAGTTTGTATCTTCAATTTAAACACTCTTGTACTCATCTTAATCTTCGTATAAATTGCATAGTATCATTACTTGGAGTTTTCGCAGGCCCATTGCCATCAGCGCACTCTTCTTGTTACTTATACTTATCTCCATCGCCTCTTGGTGGCGGCTTCCCGTTGCGTTATTGCCCAACTTACATTATCCGGCACTCATGGTTTGGACTTCCTACCCAGATGTGCCGCCGGAACGTGTGGAACGAAGCATCACCGAATCCATTGAGGAAGCCGTTGCCGGAACCAATGGCCTTAAACGCATAACATCACGCGCCCAATTGGGAGGAAGTATCACCCGTTTGGACTTTGGCTGGAATACCAATTTAGACTTGGCCATGCTGGAAGTGAGGGAGCAGTTAGACCGATTGGGCGCGGCCATCCCAGCCGAAGCTGGTCGGCCAATTGTTCTGCGAATAGACCCCAGTGATCGCCCCATTATGCATATCGCCTTAAGCGAAAAAGGAGGGAAATCAGGTAATTTATTGGGCTTAAAGCAAGTAGGGAAAGAGATTATCGCACGAAGAATCGAGCAGTTGGAGTCTATATCGCGTGTACGAGTAACGGGGGGCTTCGATAGAAGAATTGACATACAGGTGGAAGTAGAGAAAATGTCCGCCTATGGCATACAACTCGAACAATTGGAACAAGGCCTACGCGCAGCCAATATCGCACTGCCTGGCGGCTTAATACGACGTGGACCATTTCAATATGCAGTAGAGATTAGTGGGGAATTTAAAGATTTAGAAGATATTAGGGCAACCCTAATCCCCCATGTGGGCGCTACCCCCATTCGTCTTTCCGATGTCGCTTCCGTCCGTGAAAGCATCGCAGACCGGCGCGGCGCCGTCCGACTGGATGGAACCGAGGTCCTTTTATTACTTGTAGAACGTACTCCCGATGCCAATACCATTACAGCAGTAGAGGAGGTAGAAAAAGTCTTAAAAGAACTTTCCACAGAATTACCCCGCATTCAGTTGGATGTAGTGATGGACGATAAGGCATTCATTGAAAATGCCATTGGCGGCGTCACCCAATCATTATGGTATGGCGGTCTATGTGCAACCCTTGTTTTATTCCTCTTTTTACGAAAACGCCGGATTTTACTGGCCGTAGGAATTACCATTCCACTTTCTTTATTGTTAACATTTCTACTCTTTGAAGTCTTTGGAGTCACGTTTAACCTGATCTCCTTGGGAGGGTTGGCATTGGGCGTGGGGATGATTCTAGACAATGCCATTGTGGTGATCGAAAACGTCATGCGTCTGCACGATGAAGGGAAAAGCTGGTCCGATGCCGCACTACAGGGCACGGCGGAAGTAGCCCCTTCTATTATTTCCTCCACCCTTACCAATCTCGTTGTTTTCATTCCGATTACCTTTGCAGAGGGCTTAGCTGGACGTTTATTCCGAGATCAGTCATTGGCCGTAATCTGCTCGTTAAGTGCATCATTATTGGTGGCGCTCTTTGTCGTACCCCTTTTAATGGGAAGAAAAACCCGATCTCGTTTAAAAAACAAAACACTTCCAATTCCTGCTATCGAGGTACAACTTGGACGGTTCATGGTAGGTTATGAACGTTTTCTTTTGTGGTCCTTAAACCATAAAAAACAGGTTCTTATCGGGTGTGTGTTGTTTCTCGCAATCGCGGGCCTTATGGCAATGATGCTTGGCCGTGAAATTGTACCCAAAACCGACCAGGGACGTATTCACGCACGGGTTACACTACCCGCGGACGCCGACCTTCCCCTTTTGGAAGAACGGATACAAACAATTGAAAACCTTTCCAATGCCTCTAAATCTATTCGACGAATCTTATCCGATCTTGGTGAACGAGACGAAACCCGTTTGGACGCAGACCCACGACCACCCTATCAGGCAGATCTTACCTTTTTATTGCCCGAAGACCAAGAAACCAAGAGGGTAATCCAATACCTTTACACATTAAAACTACCCTCCGATACACAATGGGAAGTGGAACCGCAACCTAGTGAGTTAGATGAAATATTAACCACTAACGATGCAGACCTATACTTAGACCTAAGCACAGAGCGGCGAAGCGATGCAGAAGAAATCATTCCCACCCTCATGGAAGCCCTCAAGAAAGAAACCGCTATCCAAAATGTACGGAAAGCAAACGCCGTAAATATTCCCGCTTATTCCCTGATCTTCAACCGAGAGGCACTTGTTCGGTTTGGGGTTTCTGCTGCCACAGTAACCTATTATCTGGAAGCTTCGGCACGCGGAAAACAAACCACCGAACTCAGAAGTATCAATGAATCTATTCCAATCGTACTTAAAACCAGCAATATTGACACCATCGAGAAGCTATTAACACAAAAAATCCCCACAACTTCTGGAAGCCTGTTGCCTCTCTCAACTTTTGTCCAAGCCCGTTTTATTGAGTTACCTGCAGCACTGTTTAGGTACGACCAAGCCAATGTGGTACGGATTCTCGCAGATGTCGCTCCAGATGCGGACCTTGGATCGGCCACGAGTGCCTTAGAAAAAGTAATTCAGAAAACCGTACCGCAACAAATAAAAGCGGACATCCACGGAGGAAACGAAGCTTTTTTATCCAGTTTACAAGCCCTTATTTGGTCTCTTTTATTTTCTTTTGTCCTGGTCTATTTAATCTTGGTCGCCGAATTTGAAAACTTGAAGCAACCCCTCATTATCATGACGGTGGTTCCTTTGGCCATTGCCGGGGTTATTCTGACACTCTGGCTAACAGGTCAAACCATTAACCTGATGAGCCTGACCGGGTGTATTGTCTTGGTCGGCATTGTGGACAATGACGCCATCCTTAAAATAGATTTTATTAATTATGCCCGACAGCAGGGGCACGACACTCGGACGGCCATCTTGCTGGCTGGACGTTATCGCGCTCGTCCGATTATCATTAATACCATCACTGCCGTGTTGGGGATGTTGCCCTCCGCATTCGACGTTGGACAAGGAGTGGAATTACGAATGCCGCTGGCCATCTCTATCGCAGGAGGATTGACCATTGCCACAGTCCTAACCCTTTTTGTAGTACCCGTCCTTTACGAAAGCCTGACAAAGAAATAGCAATCGCTCGCGAATACGCCTACTTAATAATGAGGGGTGTCCATAAATGATTTNNACTTAATAATGAGTACGGAATATTTTCCGTGCATTTCGGTTACCCCTATCCTATTTTGCATCTAAGTGTTCTTCAAAAACACACAGAACATGCTAACCCATTATTTTTGTTCTATCTAACAGATGCAACTTCTTACACATCAGGGATTAATTGTGTATGCGGCAAGCTCCAGTTTATGCCAATAAGCGATTCATCTACTGCGCCCAACACTATATAAAGGCTTCAATCAAACAAAAATTTAATTGAATTAAACATGAATTCAATGGTGTGCAAAAGCCAAATAAACATGAAGGTGGGGGATACCGTGATCGGTCATTACCTTTCAGGCCTTCATCATCAGGTATATTCTATGCCTTTTCCGCTGCAAAAAATAACCTACTATCTCATAGATGGGGTTACGAATCACGAACATACCATATTAAACCTGCAAAAACGACTCGGCTGGCGGTTCAATCCACTTTGGAATCAATTTAAGCAATATACAGGGTTTACACCCAAAGGGTTTATAACCTACCACCGCATCGAATTGGCCAAGCAATTGCTATCCGAAACCGATCTTCGCATGGGGGATATTGCGACCCTTTTGGGGTATGAGCAGCCTCATGCCCTGACCATGCGGTTTCAAAAAGTAATG
>DDTM01000122.1 GCA_002344075.1 Bacteroidetes bacterium UBA2364 | reverse complement strand
TTCTTTTTATACGCATCGTTGTGCCTCTCGTAAAGCTTAGTGCTTAAAGCGCCCGTCTTCGCGAAGTGGTCAAGCAGGTAACAATCTTTCACATATTTAATAATAATTTTGATGGAAATGAGTAAACCAACTTTAGGTTTTATCGGAACCGGGGTTATGGGTAAAAGCATGGCCGGACATTGGCTTAAGGCCGGATACGAAGTCTGGGTCTATAACCGAACACGAGAAAAATTGGGGCATTTGTTAGAATTGGGGGCTAGAGAAGCCCGTTCTATCGCTGAGGTGGTACAACATGCACAGGTGGTGGCCACGATGTTGGGCTTCCCCACCGATGTGGAAGATGTCTATTTGGGCGAAAATGGTTTGATAGCGAATGGCAGCCCTGCACAACTTTTCTTGGATTTTACTACTTCCTCCCCCGACTTGGCTCGTAAAATTGCCGAAAAAGCCCGCGAAAAAGGTATTTCGGCCTTGGATGCGCCTGTTTCTGGCGGCGATATTGGCGCAAGAGAAGCGCGGCTATCCATTATGTGTGGTGGCTCGGAGGAGGTCTTCAATATTGCACGGCCCCTCCTTAATGTATTGGGCCAGAATATCATGCATCATGGTCCTGACGGAGCCGGACAACACGCCAAAATGTGTAACCAAATCACCATTGCGGGTATGATGATGAGTGTGATGGAAGCCTTGGCTTATGCGAAATCCGTTGGCCTGGATCCCGAAAAAATGTTGGCTTCGGTTGGTTCCGGCGCGGCCACCTCGTGGACCCTCCAAAACCTGATGCCCCGCGTCCTAAAGGGCGATCTGAACCCGGGCTTCTTTGTACTCCACTTCATCAAAGACATGGATATTGCCTTGAACGAGGCCGAAAAACGTGGACTCGATTTGCCCGCTTTGCGTCTGGCCCGTCAACAATACCAGCGCCTTGCTGATATGGGGTACCCCCACCTCGGAACCCATGCCCTGTGGTTGGTTTATGAAGATTTGCTGGGGTAATTTAGGCCAGTAAGAGTTCTGTTTGGGTGTTTGGCGTCGGGCAAAGCCGGAAGGAACGCCGATGTTCGGGCGTAGGGCCATGAAGCACAAGTGCGGCGTAATGGGCTTGGGTGGGATAACCTTTGTGTTGTGCGAAGCCGAAATCGGGATAGGACGTGTGTAAATCGTGCATCATGCGGTCACGGGTCACTTTGGCGACAATCGAAGCCGCACCTGTGCATTGGCTGCGGGCGTCACCTTTCACCAGTGCCTCGGCTGGAAAGGGGCAATTTGGATAAATCCGGTTCCCATCAATCAGAAGAAAGTCCGGCGCAGGATCAAGTTTTTGTACGGCTCGTTTCATGGCCTCCATTGCGGCCCATAGGATGTTTAATTGGTCTATCTCGGCAGGAGAACAAATCCCAACGCCAATAGAAATAGCATGTTGCAGAATGGTATCATATGTCGTTTCCCGCTGAGTGGCCGTGAGCCTTTTGCTATCCGTGACATCGGCAAGCACCAGATCGGGTGGGAGGATTACCGCCGCCGCCACAACCGGACCAGCCAAACATCCGCGCCCTGCCTCGTCTACACCCGCTAAAAGAAGTACCGATTTCTCTCGAAAATAGGCTTGGTCGAATGCAGCGCCAGAAGAAGGTTGTCCCATTACTTTCTTCGTGTGGTCATCCGGATTTGTAGCTCCGGTTCAATTTTGCGTTGGATAGAGGGCAATTTGGGGTCATTGATCCGTCGTATGACTTGTGTGGCTGCTTCTAACCCCACTTGGAACATCTTTTGGTTGATGCTCGAAAGCCCCAGAAAACGACTGATCTTGAGGTCGTCGTATCCCATTACGGCCATGTCTTCAGGAACCTGCTTTCCCATTTCGCGCAGAGCGGCCAATGCTCCGATGGCCAATACGTCGCTGGCAGCAAAAATTGCCGTCACATCCGGGGCATTTTTGATCAAAGCCTGAATAGCTTCGTACCCCGCTTCTTCGCTGTGTCCGGCATGTTTGATGGTAATACCTTCCTGAATGAGCAATGGGTCGAAGGGTAATCCTGCATTTAATAATGCCCTCCGGTAGCCGTCAGCACGCGGAGCTGCGTCTTCACTCCATTCGTGGGGGGCCAGCATACCAATCCGGGTATGCCCTTGTTCTACCAAATGCTGAACCGCCATTTCGGCGCCGGCGGCGTCGTCCCAGTAAAAGCTGTCAAATTCATCACTGCGTGTACCAATTAAAACCACAGGGGCGTTCAGCAAACGTACTTCGTACAACAACTTTTCATCCAAACCCGGTAATGCCAAAAGCAAGGCATCTACCGAACCGCGCTGAAAAAATCGGGTAAGTGTTTCGTGTGGGTTTTGCGAGCTGAGATCGGTGAGCAAAAGGTCAAATCCATTTTCCCGAATGGTATCTTTGACGCCTTTCAGCATCTCGTTATAAAACAAAGCTGTAAAGGAAGGCGTAGCAACCGAAATGGTTTGGGAATTCTGCTGGGCAAGCATTTTGGCCATTCGGTGTGGGCGGAATCCTAAAACTTCGATACTGGCCACTACCTTCTGACGGGTTGCATGAGAAACTTCAGGTGAATTGTTTAAAACACGTGAAACCGTGGAGATTGCAACCCCCGCATGTTGTGCAACCTCATAGATGGTGACTTTCCCGATAGACATGACTTCCCCGTAGTTTAATGCTGGAACCGCTTCCGAATAGAATATAATATAAACTTGTCGAAATACCTTATTTGAAATCGCTTTCGTTAAGCGTAATTTGAAGCAACATAAACATCCACAAACTTTAAATCAAGTCTTATGGCGCGCGTTGAACTTCAAGATATAAAGAAGCAATACGAAAACGGGTATGTGGCCGTTCACGGAGCAAATTTCACCATCGAAGACGGTGAGTTCATGGTTCTGGTTGGCCCGTCCGGTTGTGGGAAAAGTACCACGCTTAGAATGATTGCAGGTCTCGAAACCATTTCTTCCGGAACTTTGCGCATCGGGAATACGGTCGTAAACGACATTGCGCCTAAAGATCGTGATATTGCGATGGTGTTCCAGAACTATGCGCTGTATCCTCATATGACCGTCTATGATAACATGGCCTTTGGGCTAAAACTGCGAAAGTTCGATAAAGCAGAAATCAATGAGCGGGTGCAGAATGCGGCCAAGATTTTGGGCATTGAAAGTATGTTAGACCGAAAGCCGAAAGAACTTTCTGGTGGACAGCGCCAGCGGGTAGCCGTAGGCCGAGCCATTGTGCGTAAACCTAAAGTCTTTTTGTTTGATGAACCTCTTTCAAACTTAGATGCCAAACTACGGGTGCAAATGCGGGCCGAGATTTCTAAATTGCACCGCCAATTAGGGACAACGATGGTCTATGTGACGCATGATCAGGTAGAAGCCATGACAATGGGGAACCGTATTGTGGTGATGAAGGACGGGCATATCATGCAATTAGACACACCACTCAACCTCTATAACCAACCAGCCAATAAATTTGTGGCTGGCTTTATTGGCTCACCTGCCATGAATTTTATTTCGGGAACCATCGAACGCCAAAATGGCCTTATTTTTCGGTCTGAAAAAGATGCGTTATGCCTTCCCGTTGGTCGCGCCCATGAAACCGCCTTATCGGGCTATATCGGCAAAGGCGTTACATTGGGTATTCGTCCGGAAGATATTTATGTACAAAACCGCATTCTGACGGAAAATGAAACCGCATTAGCGGGCGAAATGACTCTGGAGGTGGAGGAACCAATGGGTAACGAAACCTTTATTTATGCAGGTTGTGTAGATGGGACCGTTGTGGCCCGTATAGATCCACAAGAACTACCCGAGGTAGGTGCTGCAATTCATCTCGTATTCGACCTAACCAAGCAACACTTTTTTGACAATGCCACCGAGTTGGCTATCCGATAAAGTGGCTGTGTTTTTGGCTTTCCTGCTTTTTCCCTTTCGGCGTATAGGTCGGAGGGGATTTTTTTTGTACATGTTTTTTCTCTACGGAACTTTCGTTGGCTTCAGAGAAACAAAGATTGTAAAGACAAAAAACCCTCTTCACGAAACCGTGGCGAGGGTTTTTTATTGGGTGATCTGCAAAATACAGGAATCTATTTGGTTGTTTTATTTAGAAAAACACGCTGTTACCGGAAAGTGGTCGGTTACCTCAAGTGGATTATACGAATGGATAAATCCAATACTCCGTAAACGGCCATAAAGTGACTTAGAGACGAGCATATGGTCAATAGCGCTCAGTTCGTTTACTGTTGCAATATTGTCTTGGTTCTTGTCCCAAAGAGAAGTGAAGCGCAAGATTTGGGGTACATCTGCCATAATGTTGTGTAAATCGTCATCTGTAGTGGTTCTACCAACGGCTTTGATGGTCTGCATGACACTACTAATAGGGCGGTTACCGTTACGGTCTAAGATAGCGTCGTCAAAATCGTTAAAATCCCCTGTTACGATAACAGCACGGCCCATTTTTGTCTCACGCTCTGCTATTCTACGGATAACCTCCGCCTGGGCTTCTCGTTGTGGTTTGCGCTCGATATTATCCGGTTGAGCGAGAAAATGCAGCCCAATAAGGGTTACAGGCTGGTCGCCAATATTAAAACGGGCATATAGGTTTTTGGAAACGCCATATACGCGATCGGTATCCCCCACCTTTACCCGATCGTTGGATCTGCCTGTTTCGGTTATGGGAATCCGGCTGATAACGGCTACGTCTTGTCCAAGAAAAGAGTCTTCTCCCTGCACAAAATAGACCTTGTATCCTTTTCCGGGCATGGATTCCGCAATAAGGGCCTCTAATACCTCGGTATTTTCCACCTCGGCCAAGTGAATCACATCGGCATTAAGGCTTTTGATGACTTCTCCCACCTTCTTCCGGTGTCCTGCTGCCTTCGTAGGGTCGCCTTTCCAGTCAAAATCGGCACCGCCTTCATCACCCATCCCGTCAAATAAAAATTCAGTATTTAAGTGTGCGACCCGAATTCCATCGCAAGTCAGTTCTACTACCGGTGTAGGCTTAAACAAGGGGGATGAGGCCTCTGGCGTTTTGGTGCCAGTACAAGCCGATAAGCCCAAGGCGTACAACAATAGGATTTTAGAAAGGTATTTCATGTGTTTGTATTTGAGAATGTTTTTGGAAAGATACAAAAGGAAAGGGCTTAGTGGTAAATTAAGCCATAGAGAATCTTTGAACCACGTTATGTTGGCCACAGGGATTGAAGTGTTTTTTACAAGAATGCCGCCATATTTGTCGTAACTTAAAAATTCCGTTTTTATTAGAACTTTGAAAGCTCATTCGATATGGCAGGACATAATAAGTGGTCTAAAGTAAAGCGCATTAAAGCAGTAGTAGATGGAAAACGTTCCAAGGTATGGCAACGGATTACCCGCGAAATCATGGTGGCAGCAAGAGACGGAGGGGGAGACCCCGGTATGAATGCCAAATTGGCGGCAGCATTAGAGCGTGCACGTGCCGAAAATATGCCCAAAGACAATATGCAAAGGGCCATAAAACGCGGGACGGGCGAAATTGCCGGAGCCGACTATGAAGAACTGAACTACGAAGGGTATGCGCCATTTGGGATCGCAGTTTTTGTAGAAACACTTACCGATAACCCCGTAAGAACGGTGGCCGATGTCCGCCATGCCTTTAGTAAAAATGGTGGCAATATGGGTACTACTGGCTCGGTTGGTTATTTGTTTGATCACAAAGGGGTGATCGAGGTGCCAGTGGCGGCAATAGACTACGATGCGTTGTTTGAACTGGTGGTAGATGCCGGTGCCGATGAGTTGGAAGAGGATGCCGAAAGCTATACCATTTCTACACCCGTAGAAGCATTCGGTGCAGTACAACAAGCCCTTTCTCAAGCCGGAATTAAACCAACGGAAGCAAACTTAGAACGGATTCCGACAACGACCAATAAGCTGAAGCCGGAAGAAGTAACGAAGGTGTTGAAACTCATAGACATGCTCGAAGAAAATGACGACGTGCAGGCGGTCTATCACACCCTCGAATTGGATGACGAAACCTTAGAAGCCCTAAGTTGAGTCATGAACAATGAATCCGATTTCAGCATTCGGTTTGCAAATATACATGATGTACCTGCAATCCTCCGGTTTATTCAGGAACTGGCCGAGTACGAAAAACTCGCCCACGAAGTGGTGGCAACAGAGACACGTTTGAAAGAAACTTTGTTTGGAGATCATCCTGCCGCCGAAGTAATTCTGGCGCTGGAACAACAAGAACCAGTAGGTTTTGCACTGTTTTTTTTAAATTATTCGACGTTTTTAGCGCAGCCCGGTATCTTTTTAGAGGACTTGTTTATTCAGCCTACCCATCGTGGAAAAGGCTATGGCGAGGCCCTCTTGCGCTATCTGGCGGCTTTGGCTGTGGAACGTAAGTGTGGACGAGTGGAATGGTCGGTCTTGAATTGGAACCAGCCAGCAATCTCTTTTTACCGGAAAATGGGGGCTTTTCCTATGGATGAATGGACCACGTTCCGGGTATCAGGCGAGGCGCTTGCCAAGCTTGCAGGTTCGATAACGACAGACCAACCGTAGTCATATTTTGTCATCACTAAACCCATCGTACCGTTGATCATTCTTGGTATTGACCCGGGCAGTAACTTTACCGGATATGGCGTTATCCGGATGGAAGGGCGCACCGAAACGGTTCTGGAATATGGTTTCTTGCAATTAGAAAAGCAGGAGGAACACTTCGATCGTCTGAAAACCATTTATGATCGGATTGAGGCCGTAATTCGACGAACCGAACCAACCGTATGTGCCATCGAGATGCCAGTTTATGGTCGGAATGCGCAATCTATGCTTAAACTGGGAAGGGCACAGGCTGCGGCAGTATTGGCGGCTTTAAATGCAGGCCTTCCAGTGGTACAATATACCCCCAAGGAAGTGAAAAAGTCGGTGACAGGCAATGGAAATGCCGCCAAAGAACAGGTGTGGTTTATGATAAAATCTCTTCTGAAAGTAGAAGATAACAAAGGTTTTGATGCTTCGGATGCACTTGGAGTGGCTGTCTGCCATGCGGGCAGGACACGTTCTGGGGCGGGCGGTCAGATAAAGAGCTGGGAACGGTTTGTGGCGGCCAATCCGAACAGGGTGAAGCCATGAAAAGGGCGACACCACATGGCGTCGCCCCAAAACAGTTGGGTAAAGGGGGAAGTCAATCGTAGAAAATACCGCGCTCTTCGTCCCGAACACGTACCACTTGTGCGATCTCGTCGGAATCTAAAGCGCCCTGACTCATCACATGGATGATGTGCGCAACCTGATAGTCTTTGTGCGGTGCTTGGTTCCATTCCGGATGCGCCTGCTCCATAATACTGATCAGAATACGCAAATACGGGTATCTTCGCTCTTTGGTGTCTAATTTGGCGATGGATTGGGCGAACAACTCAGCGTTGCGGCCAACCTGCCTGTCCACGATTTTACTCTGTACTTGCATAACCATATACGGTTTGAATGATCAGGGAAATGGTGGAATCCCAGATCAAAACGATGAATACTGAAAGGGTTTACAACCTTGGGGGAGAGATGTGTAAGGTGTAACCATCAATATAAGGATTCTTATCAGTAAGTTTGAAACGACAGATGTAAATTTATTTGGAAAAGGGGTTTATTTTTAACAACTTTATACCTTTTGTGCGTTGTAAACTGAAATTTCTCCATCATCGAAAGATAAAGCCTTGGAAACGAGACCAAAAGCACCTATATACCGCTTAGAACTTTTAAAACCCGTTCCGCCCTTTTATTTGCGAGCACGGAGTGCTACCTTATCGCCTGGTCAACTGGTCTATTACGGGCCGATGCCCTCCTTTTATGGCATCGGCGAGGTGATTAAACAAGAAGACAAGTTTGTGGTCGTAGATTTTAGGGGTACGGGTATGTATAGTGTACACTTGGAGGCCCTTTCACCTGAATACCTAATTCCGATACCAGCAGAAACCTTGTATTTGCTCTGAACCTTTTGAATACGTGTTTTATGATTGCCCTTTCTGAGTCCATCTATATACCCTCTTTAACCGATATTGAACGGGCGTATTTACGCCTGAGGCACGTGGTAATCCATACTCCTCTAACCAGTAGCGTGAACCTTTCCCAACAAATGACCGCCAATATCTGGCTGAAAAGGGAAGACCTTCAGGTGGTTCGCTCCTATAAACTACGTGGTGCATACAATAAAATCTGCACATTGGATAAGGAATCGCTTGCCAAAGGAGTGGTTTGTGCCAGTGCAGGAAATCATGCACAAGGGGTGGCTTATTCGTGCCAGAAAATGGGAATTTCGGGGAAAATCTTTATGCCAACCCCAACACCCAAACAAAAAGTGCGACAGGTGAAATTGTTCGGAAAGGAATTTGTGGAAGTCATTCTAACGGGTGATACTTTTGATGATGCCTATAATGCGGCAATGGCCTATAGCGAAGTGGAGCAAGTGCCTTTTATTCACCCCTTTGATGATGAAAAAGTGATCGAAGGGCAGGGAACGGTAGGTTTGGAAATTTTGAAAGATAGTGCTGACCGTATAGATTATCTGTTTGTACCCGTGGGAGGTGGTGGCTTACTCGCCGGAATCTTGGCTGTCTTTAAAAATCTAAGTGAGGGTACTAAAATTATTGGTGTAGAGGCCGCAGGCGCCCCTGCAATGAAGGTTTCGCTGGAAAAAGGCGAAAACGTGACACTGACCCATATTGATAAATTTGTAGATGGAGCGGCGGTAAAACACGTAGGAGACAAGGCATTCGACCTGTGCAGGCATTTACTTGATGATATGATTGTGGTGGATGAAGGGGCGGTTTGTACCACCATTCTTAAGCTATACGACGAAGAAGGAATGGTAGTGGAGCCTGCTGGTGCACTCTCGGTGACCGCATTGGGACATCCGGCATATCGCGACCAGATTAAAGGAAAAAATGTGGTGTGTGTGATCTCTGGATCCAACAACGACATCACCCGGACCGAAGAAATACGGGAACGGTCTTTGTTGTACGAAAAATTAAAGCACTACTTCATCATCCGTTTTCCACAAAGATCGGGCGCATTGCGTAAATTTGTGAATAATGTATTGGGGCCGAATGACGATATCACCCACTTCCAATACCAGAAAAAAACAGACCGCGAACAAGGCCCAGCTATTGTAGGGTTGGAGCTACAACGGGCCGAAGATTTTGCCCCATTGGTTGCCCGAATAGAAGCCCAAGGTTTTGTGTATGAGTATCTAAATGAAAAACCGGATTTGTTCCAGTTTCTAATCTAAGAGGTGTATTAGGTGCGTGTAGGACTTGTGTACGACTTGTTCGAGCATTTTGATTGGCAACCGGATGATCCGGAGGACGCCGATGCCGAGTTGGAGCCGGAGGAAACGGTTGCTGCCCTCGAAGCGGCATTTGGGATACTAGGGCATGAAGTGGTACGAATCGGCCCTGTCCGGCATTTTATCAGACAAATGTCTTCTTTACATTTGGATGTTGCGATGAGTATTGCCGAAATTGGACGTACCCGAAATCGCGAAGCCTATGCACCCGTGTTGTTTGAACTGGTGGGAATTCCTCATCTTGGCTCGGATGCCCTCACTCTTTCGCTCTCGGTAGATAAAGTTTGGACGAAAGAACTGGTGGCATTGACCGGTGTCCCCTGTCCGCCACATTGGATAGCCCCTTATGGAAATGCTAAATTGCCGGAAATTTTAAAGGAACTTTTTCCGCTTTTTGTTAAACCTCGATACGAAGGTACGGCAAAGGGAATTTTACCCTCTTCAAAGGTTTTTAATGAAGGACAACTGCGTATTGAAATTGATCGGATTCACACGCTTTATCGTCAGGATGCTTTAATAGAACCTTTTATTTCGGGTTCGGAGTTTACTGTTGCCGTTGTGGGCAATTACCCTGCCAAGGCGCTGCCGGTTCTCCAACGGGCGGTAGAGAAAAAAACTGGCATTGGGCTACATGTTCTGGAACGAAAAGGCGTTCCCCAAGCAAATTGGGCGTATGAACTACCGGGCCTCCTCACTCCGGAATTAGAACAGAGGTTACAAGATTTGGCCATCCGGGCATACGAAAAAATAGATGTTAAAGACTTTGCACGGGTGGATTTTCGGGTGGACGATACCGGAAAGCCATGGTTTCTGGAAGTGAATACGTTGCCTACGTTTGCGCCGGATGGTTCTTTTGCCATTCTTGCGGAACTAATGGGACAGTCATACGAAACGTGGTTGGCCGATGTGCTATCAGCGGGACTTCAACGACTTGGGCTGTCTTAAACCAATGACTGTTTATCAATCCTTTAAAATTCATATCTTCATACCCTGATGTCACATTATGCCCTGATTACAGGCGCTGCTGGCGCCCTTGGAACAGTAGTTAGCCAAGTTTTTGCTGCACATGGCTGGGAACTATTCTTATTTGATATTTCGGACGAGCTGCTTAAAACCAATTTTCCAATGGCATACACCCAGTCAGTTGACCTCACCAATTTTGCGGCGGTACAAGCTGCTGTTTCGGTTTTGCCACACCCACCGGATGCCGTTCTCAATATTGCAGGCGGCTTCTCGATGCAAGTTGCCGAAGAAGCTACAACAGAAGATGTACAGCATTTAATGGCGATAAATTTCCATACGCTTTTTAATACGGTTACGGCGGTGCTTCCGTATATGGTGGAGCGCAAATCTGGATTTATTGCTGGTGTATCGGCGGGTGCGGGCCTGCATGGTGGGGCCGGAATGGCCCTCTATAGCGCCTCGAAAGCTGCTGTATGGCTTTATTTGCGTTCGCTTGCCCAAGAGTTGAAACCGTCTGGGATTCGGGTAAGTACGATTTTTCCGATGGGGGCCATAGATACACCCGGTAACCGTGTGGCCATGCCCCGAACAGACCCCAAAACATGGATAGACCCGCACCGAATCGCCGAGACCCTACATTTTTTGGCAACCAGTGATTCCCGTGGACACATTCAGGAGGTTCAAATTGAGGTGGCGGGCTAACCCTCCGTGGGTGTCCTATAAAGAATTTAGGAATTTAAGGATCAGATCCCGTTCTTTTTTATGGAGTTGCTTATATCTCATAACCGTTGCTTCGGCCTCACCTCCATGCCAAAGAATCGCTTCCTGAAGGTTTCGCGCACGTCCATCATGCAAAAAATGGGTATGACCACTCACCACTTGCGTAAGCCCGATTCCCCACAGTGGCGGTGTTCGCCATTCGTGTCCGGTGGCCAAGAAATCCGGACGGTGATCGGCCAAGCCTTCCCCCATGTCGTGCAACAATAGGTCTGTATAGGGCCTTATTTTTTGATTGGCAAGAAACGTAAACGGCGCTTGGTGGGCAGTGGTAAAACTTGATTTATGACAGTGCTCGCATCCGACCTTGAAAAACAAACGGCGCCCATTTTGAATGTCGGAATCTTCCTGGTTTCTTGCGGTAGGAACCGCGAGAGACTGGGTGTAATAGGTGGCCAAATAAAGGGTCCGTTCATTTATTTCCGGATCATCAGCACGACCATCATGCTGGGGTTGATCCGAGAACGACTCAGTTCGGTACAATGGAGAGGTAATACCCATATCGTCTCGGTATGCTGCTGCATTTTGCTGTCGAAGGGTAGGCTGATTGGCCTTCCAACCAAACCGTCCCAACATCTGTTGTCCATTTTCTATGCTCCAGACATAATTGGGACGTCCTGAGATGCCGTCTTTATTAACATCTTGTTCGTCCGCATTTCGTAGAATATCGGCCTCCGAAATGGCTTCCAATAACCCTAAGCCAATTATTGGTGGTGCAATTCTTGGCGAGATCCGAACATGCGATGGCATCAGTGCATAGGGATGGGTAAGGGTGTAGGAAGGTTTCCGCAAGCGGTAGGTCTCTCCATCCGGAAACTGACCCACAATTTCGGTAAATCCAATTTGCACTTTACCTTCTGGAACGTTTCCGAAAATAGCTTTTGTCTGTAATTGGCCACCAAACCTTGGTACTTCTCTTGGCTCACCCATGGGGCCGGTTCCGTCTAAACTTAATCGAAACAGAAGTCCTCCAAGGTCATCATTAGTTGGGAATGCCGCTCGTCCGTTTTTACTGTGACACGATGAGCAGGCATTTTGGTTGTAAATAGGCCCCAAACCACTGTTTACCGTCGCTGGAGCCGTCACAAAAATGGATTCAAATGCCACATCTGACAAACGATGCTCCTCTATTTCTGCCGGACTTAGGTTGCCTGCTGGCAATTGGAAGGCATTGGAGAATACTGCATCGGCGGATGTAAGCCCCCCCAAACTGGCCCAATCCCTTCCCTTCCCTTCCGAGGATAGGAGGTCGCAACCCATCCATCCGGCCAATATCAAAAGGGCTAAAAAACGTTTACCCAATCCCCTCATCATTTCGGATCTCCTTTTTGATTCTTAATTAACATGGTCTATTATGCATCTGAGTGACTGTAAAACCAAGTATTGCCATTATGCCGTAAGCGTGTTGTCCTGATTTGATGCTTTTCGTGGTTCTTCGATCCCAAAAGAGGCACTCAGGTCTCGCATGATCCGTATGGTCCACTCAAATGCGACCTTGGCCTCTTCGCCTAAATCTGGTGTGAGTAATGCACGTATTTGGCTGCGAAGGGCTTCTGGTTGTGCAAATTGATAAAATTTTCCGGAACCGGGGATGCGTTTGGCGATAATTTGGCCGCCAAATAAATCGCCCATATGACGGCAATATACATGCGCACGAATCAGGTGTCTCCTACGATCATCGCTCAGTAACTGCATCAAGTAGTGGTGATACGCAAGTGTTGCGGGCAAGAATATAAAGGCTTCTTGCTGCTCCCCAGCTAACTCAATAAAATCGTGGTAAATATGGCTACTTCGCTCTAATCCGGGTAATTGTTCCATAAATCCAATTTCTTTTACACCGGTTTCGATGGTGCTATAAACCAAGGCCATCTGATACAAATATTGTGCATATTGCTGTTGCGTAATTTTTCCGCTCACCAATAAGCGTGAAAAAGCAGTCCGTTCAGCAGTTCGGTGCAGGTCATGGGTTATTTCTTTGAGTGTCATCTCAGGATTTGCTTGGGGGTTAGAATTTGTCAAGCAAGGGTTTTAAGCCCCCCTCTAAGGTTAGTTGGAGATCCCGAACATTTGTTTGCGCCAGTTGTACCGCACTCTTTTGTTGAAAGATAGCGACGGTGAATGATCCAGGGATGGCCTCGATCGCAGCAATGGCGTCGGCGATTTGTTGTTTGATTTTGGCATCCAGTATTGCATCACGGGCTTTTACCAAATCGGATATACTGATACCAGAAGCTACATTATTTAATCCACCATTGTAGATATGGGATACGCTCCGGATATTGTCTGCAAAGTCTGCTTTAGAATTGGCGCTGAAACGACTTTCCTCTAGGGTGATGTCTGCATTTGTAAGAGGGTCATTGATTTTTCCATTCCCCACCTCATCAGTAATGGTGATGAGACCATCAACAAATTCTTGTAAGGCCGATTTTTGCGAGAGATAAACCGTATTTCCATTTTTACCAGCTTCTCGGACGGTTTGACCGAAGTTTTCTCCGGTTGGTTGCCACGCATGGTATAATTGGGCAGTTGCCCCTTTTAAACTTTCGGCGCAAGCACGTAGGTATTCAAATTGGCGGTTATTAAATTCGCTAATGGCCTTGTTTCCAGAGGTGCCAAAAAGTAAAAACTCGATGGTATGGAATCCTTTAAGTGTGCCTTCTAAGCCGTCAATATAGGATTTGGTTAATGTGTTCGGGCTTGTTAGAACGGCATTTAGGTCCACTTCGTTCACCGGCCACGAATCAATGGAAGGATCTATCCCTTGTTGATCTACCGGTCCGAATAAAAAGCCTTCTGATTGCTCCCAGGGACGTCTGGCTTCCCGCCACGCGCCCCGTGCGGCTTCGAGGGTTGAGGCTGTACGATTGTTTTCGAGGGTGGTGAGTGCCGTGACCAAATTTGCTGTTTTGTCATCCAGATCCTTATACGTCCTGATAATGACATTATTGACCGTGTTTTCCAAGACCGCCGTATAGTCCTTGTTATCGTTTAAGGTGGTATCGTCACAAGCAGTAAATAAACCCAAAACGAAGAGAAGAAATAAAGGTTTTTTCATCAGGTGTTTTTTTTTATTTAAGATGGAAGCCGAAGCCAATCGAAAAAGTGTTTTGATACTTTTGTGTGGGAATGCCGAGTTTTTGACGCGCAAATTGAGCCTTGAAAACAAGCCAAGGGTGGGGTATTAGGTTCAGGCCCGCCGTCCAAGTACTACGCTCCCATCTTGGGTTATTGAAGACACTTCCTTGTGTAGTAAAATGCGTGTCTATGTAGTCGTACCGTCCAAATACAGATAATTTGTTTTTTGGTAGGGTAGAGATAAGGTAGTCTGGACGAAGGGCGAGTTCTACACTTGCTCCAAGGGCTTGTTTTCCAACGGGGGTGCGTTTTACATTTAGGTTGTTAGAGAGGTTGCGATTGGCATTGCTGACTTGTTCTGAGTTCTGTAACTGACCCAACAAACCGATGGTCTGGAACATCAGTGGCTTGGTATCCATAACCAGATGGGCTTCTAATAGGGCGAGGTAGGCATCCATTTGAAGATCCGGTTTGGGGCGGTTATTCCGGGTATTACCTATGTATCCGGCGATACCAGCAAATTGTTGTTTATCCCACCGATAATCTACCCTAGCGACAGCAGCCCAGTCGTTGGCATTTACCGATTCGAATCGCTTTTGGTTGCCACGTTTGATAAAGTTTGCAGCGTTAAAAGCGGAACCGTCAAGCCCGTTAACCAATCCCGCCTGAACTTCCCATTTTTTCATTAAACGTGCTTTAGCAATCACGCCATATTCACTCCAATGCGTTGGCAAGAGGGTGTTTTCCATTTCGGAAAGATGCGTGGTGCGGTATTCGGTGGGTTCGTCGAAGAAAGTCATGATACCAAAAGGTACTTTCACCCTTCCAAATTGCAGGTCGAACGTAGGATTAGGTGAAAAGCGCAAATGGAATTGTTCGAACCAAATTTCACCCCCTTTTTCTACTTCATATTCAAATTCTCCAAACTCTTCCAAAGGATCAAATTCCAGCGTAACGCCTGTGCCTCCATGTTCTATCTCAAGCTCGGCGTGTAAAGCCCAGTTATGGTCTATCCGAAAAGAGGTTTCCAAAACCGCCCGCTCAAATTGGATGTCATTGCGTTTGTTGGGTAGAAGTTGCCAGTTATACACATTGTAGTGCATTACCCCATATGCAGATGCGGCAAATTGGTCTTTCATCTGGCTTGGCCTTTCTTGAGCGAAGGCAAGTTGGGTGAGCACAGTCAATGCTAAAAATAAATTAGCAAATTTCATATATTTATTTAGACTAATTCTAATTAACGATTTTAATATAATTCTCCTCGTTTGCCATACGCAAGTTTCTGATTTGAAGGTTAGGTCAAAAGAAACGGCCACAGAAAATGCGGTCGGTCACTCTAAGGTAATGATCGTCGGTCCAAACGCGATGGGTAAGGCGTTTTGGGCTGAGTAGAGTCGTGGAGAGGCATCTAACAAAATGGTCTATGTCTCACTTTCATCACGCCATTGCCGGAGTCGCCACGGCAGGGCAGTGCTTCTACGGGAGAGTAGGAAATTTATCCGCCCGCTCCCTCGAAAAACCTCTCCTGCTCCTAACGAAATTGTCAGGTTGAAGGAACGGATAATTTGTGCCGTTTTATTGTCTGGAGCCACCTCTTGTACCACAATTTGGTTCCAGTCTAACCGGATTAGATCTGCCCGCTGAAACATTTGGCGGGTGGACTCAATTTCTTGTGCATATCCCCACTGGCGATCTATTCCTGCTTCAAAATCTCGATAAATAAATGTAAAAGAAGAATCTATAAGAGGTTGATAAATGGACATATCCCGTAATTCGTATCCATTTTTGAAATTGGTAAAAAAGCCGTCTATGGTTGTCGGATCGCCTAATAGATGCTGATATGGGTTTCCTTCTTCGAGGGCTGGCGCAAACGGATTACATCCCCCAAAAATAAAAGCGGTTGTGAATAATCCTAAGATCAAAACGGAACTATGGATGTGGTTCATATAGGAACTATTTTACAAAAGCGGCTTTCAGATCGCTCCACGAAGGCGTACTTCCTATTCCTTGATCGGTCCAACGCGCTATCTGCCAAAGTCCGTCTGCCTGTTGTACCATGTTCCAGATCAATTTTCCGTTTGCCTCCACGGGAATGCCTTCGTTTGATCGGCTGTGTTGCATACGCAGGATATAAGTGGCCTGAAAAGAGACATGCCGATTATCTACAATCACTTGCGAGGCCTCCAGTAATTGGAGGCTATGACCCGTAAATGGGGCCGCAGCTATTGCTAGGCGGGCGAAATAGGTTTCTTCTTCGTTCGGACCCCATTTGGTCCATAGTACGGGATCTCGGTTTTCGGAAGTAATGGTCGGCTGGAAAACAAGGCCAACAGCCAAGGATTTGGAATAATGCTGTACATTTCGTTCTGCAATTGCGTTTTTCAGGTTTTCCACTACACGATCTGGCGTATCCGGCTGGAGCCATGTACCACCAATCCCATTAGGATTTTCCGGTATCCGAGGAGCGAAAACGTCGCATCTTGCCCATGTTAGTAACATGAACAAGACCCCAATGCTCCTAACATGGTTTAAAAGTCTAATTCTCATGCGCAAATGTTCCTATCAAATACGTTTTGGCATATCCAGACATAAGCACCCGATCGCCATCTAAAGTACACCAAAGGGTTCCGCTCCGTTTAGAAAGTTGTTGTGCCACAAAATTGCTTTTCCCCAACTGTTTAGCCCAAAAAGGAACCAATACACAATGCGCCGAACCCGTAACCGGATCTTCATTGATTCCAGCCTTTGGCGCAAAAAAACGCGAAACAAAATCAACATCATTTCCCTGTGCTGTTACAATAATGCCCAATGCCTCCAATGAGGCCAAAGCGGCAAAATCTGGCACGAGCATACGGATACAGGCTTCATCGGGTAATACTGCCAAAAGGTAATGCTTGGCCATACCAGTAAAAATGGGTTGTATGCCCAAGCCATCCGTTAGTGCTTTTGGCGGGTTAATGCTGCCTATCGTTTCTGCGGGCAAGTTCAGTTCCAGACGGTCCGCTTTTTGGGTAACGGTTAAAGGGCCGCTGGCTGAATGAAAAATAAGCTCTTGGGTTGTTACCCCCAAATGATCAAATAGGACGTGTGCTGTCGCAAGGGTGGCATGGCCACAAAGAGGAACCTCTAATTTTGGGGTGAACCAACGCAAATGATAGGTTCCATCCGGATTTTGTACAAAAAAAGCAGTCTCGGCCAAATTGTTCTCTGCGGCAATCGCCAGCATTACGGTATCGGGAAGCCACTTGGATAAGGGCACAACGGCAGCGGGGTTACCTCCAAAAAGTTTGTTGCTAAATGCATCTACTTGATATATCGGAAGCATAATGAGGCGTTTTGGGTTAATGAAAGAAGAATATACAACGCAGAGGCCGAGCGTGTGTTCATGATGCGTAAGAAGAAATTTTTTGAAGCTGGTCTGAATAGGTGTATTTTGCAACACCGCCCTAAGTAACTGTTTCATTTAGACATTATATACATGAAGTTGCTTTCTTGGACTTGCCGGATTTCCGGTGGATTGTTGGTGCTGGCCTCTATCCCACACGCTACAGCAGGACTTTCTGCGCAATTTGATGCCATTTCGAAAGGCTATGTTACAGGGGAGGCCCGTGATGACTTGATCCTTATTTGGGTCTTTAGCAGCATGACCATGTTTCTTATGGGTGCATGGTTACTATTCTTGAGTACACAAATCAAAAAAGAAAACAATGCATCCAACTGGATCCAAGCCCTGTTGGTAAGTTTAGGCCTTCTCGGATTTGGTCTTTGGGGTGGGTTTTATAGTGCAAATGGACAAGGAATGTTCGGATTTGCTGTTATGGGGCTATTGGTGTTGATCCCACTTTTGATTTATCGTCCCGAGAAAGCCTAAACAAAAAGGTTCAATCCGGATCTCTGTGTTCATATAGACAGAAATCCGGATTCAAGATAGCTTTCTCGGTTTAATTGAAAGGGCCTTAACCTGATGAGTGCTTATGTATCATGAGGCTTTTTCAGAAGTACCTCACGCAGGGCTTCAAGGGTTTTCGAGAGTGTATAGTGGGTAAACGTTCGAGATTTAAGCAATTCGAGCGCTTCTGCTTTTGGTGGCTCCACCTGTAAGGCCGAGCCCACTACCTCCGGAAATTTGGCCGGATGTGCCGTAGAGAGCACCACAATCGGGGTATGGTCGCCTGTTTCTCGACGATATCGGTGTACGGCCTCCAGTCCAACAGCGGTATGTGGACATGCCACGTATCCTGTTTCCTGATATACCCGCTGCATGGTGGCAGTGGTTTCTTCATCGCTTACACTGGTTGCCCACAATCGGTCGTTTAGTCCTTGTGGGGTAAAAAGTGATTGTAGCCGCTCGAAATTACTGGGTACACCCACATCCATCGCATTGGATACTGTCCGGACAGAAGGCTTGTAGTTGGCCTGGTGGGTTTCCAAATAGGTTGGAAAGAAATTATTGGCATTGTGTGCTACCACAAACTGATTCACCGGAAGGCCGCCTTCGCAAGCAAAAAGACCGCCAGTCAGGTTGCCCAAATTGCCACTGGGCACACAAAAATTGATGACGGGACAATCCATTTGTAGATAGGCCCAAATGTAGTATAGCGATTGTGGCAACAAGCGTCCAATGTTGATGGAATTGGCCGAGGAAAGAGGCAAATGCGCCAAGACTGGATCCATAAAAGCCTCCTTAACCATTCGTTGGCAATCGTCAAACGTTCCTTCTACGGCAAATGAACGCACACCGGGGCGGGAAACCACCAATTGCATTTCCTGTACAGGGCTTACCTGCCCTTTTGGGTACAACAAAACCACCTCAATGCCATCTAAGCCCGAGAATCCATCTGCAACGGCACTTCCTGTATCGCCCGAAGTAGCCACCAAAATGGTGAGTTTACGGCCTTGTTTAGAAAGAAAATAGGCCATCAAGCGTGCCATCGTTCTGGCTCCAAAGTCTTTAAAAGACAGCGTAGGGCCGTGGGTTAATTCAAGAACCGCTGTTTGCTCGCCGAGGTAGGCCGAGTCTTGCAGTCTGACGACGGGAACAGGGAAATTAAGGGCATCTGTCACCAAAGATGCCAAATCGGCTTCGGGAAGTTCGTTGCCAAGCCAATTGCGGAGAACCAACAGTCCTAACTCGTTGAAGGCCGTCTGATCACGCCAACCCACAGGTAGATCAGGGATTGCTTCGGGGATAAAGAGACCGCCATCTTCGGATAGGCCCTGAAGAAGTGCTTCTGAAAATCGAAATGAACGGGTATCGGTCCGGGTGCTTTTGAAAGTTGTGGGGTTCATAAAACGTCAGATCTGAATATAAAAATTGAAAAATAGCAATTATCGTTTATATTATACCTCTTCCAATTGGGTATTTCACGACCTTTTGACCCATGCACCCTGTTCGACAAGGTGTGTCTGGTATAAATAGAAGGAAAATCTTGATCATGTCTTTAAAATACAGAACGGAAACCCCTTCTCTGTATCGTCGCATGTTGGATGATGCGTTGTGGTTGGGACGCCCTGAAGAAAGGATTCATGCGTGGGGAAAAGCCAATATGGATGCCTATCAAGCGGCATTTGAGGAAGCAAGAAGGGCACACCGAAGGCCACCGAGTGTGGTGGCGTATGTGATGCGTTGTTTGGGGAAGGTATTGGAAGGACAAAAACACCTCTTGGCGGCTTCTTATGGAAACAAATGGCTGATTCCAGAAAAGGTAGATATTGCACTGGTAATGGAAGCAAAGATGCCGGACAATATCTGGTTGCCTTGGTATTGGGTCTTTGAACGAGTGGAGGAAAAAGGAGCGAAGGTGATAGAAGATGAGTTAATCAGCGCTGCTAAAAAACTGCGTAGAAATCCTGTAAAAATGCCGCCCGGAACCCAAATTTTTTTAACCCTTCCACAGTCTTTTAGACGAATATTATATAATTTATGTAAGCCATTTTTTCGTAGATATTTTGCAGAAATGCAAACTAAGGTAGGCATTACTTCGCTTACACATGTGAGTAAACGAGATGGGTACGGACAGTCCCCAAGTTTATTTACGCTACAAGTGGTGATTGGGGTATTGCATAAACAAGAGGAGAAATGGCAAATAAATATCAGCTTTTCCGCCAATCACCGTATGATGGATGGTATTGCTTTTACGAAACTTATGGAGTCTTTAGGAGACGAATTGGAAAGCGGACGTTGTTTGAAAGAGTTCTTGCCAGAGAATCAAAATGAATAAGGCAGTGGGGGGCATCTCAAGACTTTCCAAAGTGCCGCGTGAACACCTCCTGCACATTTTACGCTTGGCCCAATGGCTTCTCGTTATGATTCTGCCCCCACGAGGCCATTGGGTGTTTCTTCTTCTGCGAACTTGAAATGTACACTGATGGATACGCTTTAAATCAGGTATAGGCCGATACCTTTACGTGGACATTTGGGTGCGCGGCTAATGTAATCATGGCTTTGGGTTTTGAGGCTTTATGGTTTCCATCCTCCACCCGGTATTTTTGGATTACCCGCGCCACAATCATTTTCATTTCTAACAAGGCAAGGCGCTTCCCGATACACGTATGCGGACCTGCGCTAAATGGAAGATAAGCGCCTGTTACATCTGGAGTGTCGCGGTTTAGAAATCGCGTAGGGTCAAATTTTTCGGGATCAGGCCAATACGATGGAAGGCGATGTAGGGTGTACGGCGTGATCACGAGGCTCGCCTTTTCGGGAAGATCATAACCTGCAATTTGGACCTTCTCGATAGGGGAGCGCAAAGAAAGCCATGCAACCGGATAGAGCCGCAAAACTTCGTGAATGGTGGCTTCAAGATAGGGTAGCGACGATTTTGCCAACGTGGCTGCGTCTGCATCGTGTGGGAGTGTGCGCAATTCGGAACGAATATTTTCCTGAATGTCGGGGTGTCTGGATAGAAGATACCAAAGCCAACTAAGCGTGTGCCCTGTGGTATCAAATCCGGCAACAAATAAGGTGATTGCCTCATCCTCCAACTGTTGCTCAGACATTTTGCCTTCTTGTTGGGCACGGATAAGTTGGGAAAATAGATCCATTCGGTTGTTATCGTGGCGTTCCAATAAATCTATTTTTCGGGCAGCGATGAGGCTTCTGATATATTTTTGAATGGTCGTTTTGGCTTCCTCATAGGTCTTCTTTTGTTTCGACGCAAGGAGGTCATACAGGGCATTCCCTGTTTTTTTGCCGAAAATAGTGCCAAATCCAGTCCCAACGGCTTCCCACAAAGAGATGGAAATGATGGTGTGTTGGATGGTTTCTAATGCGTTATGTAAGACTTGGGCTTCAGGGTGATGATGAATGTCGAATAAGGCCGCAAGAATGTTGTTCTGGGCTAAGATGAGCATGTCTTGGGTCATGTTCAGTTCCTTTAGGCTGCCAGTCGTCAAGAACTGTTCCCATTGGCTCATATAACGGGTAATTTGAACATCCATAGCACGAGCGTATTGCGAAATTGCATGAGATCGGAAAGCAGGTTGTACTAATTGACGCTGGCGTTGCCACTGTTCTCCATTACTGGTCAATAGTCCATTTCCCAAAAAATCCCTTAAGCTATTGATCGCGCTCCCTCGATAAAATTTTTTGGCCTCTGTTACCAAAACTTGATTGGCTGCATCTGGATGGTTGACGAGATAAACCGGAATGATTCCTGAGCCAAGGTTGATGATTGCCTCTTCTTTCTGTGCCATTTCTATGATATAGGCCAAAGGGGATCGTAGGATTGTAGGCAAACGTCGGATGGTGAACCAGAAAGAAAACGACTTGGGACGCATATTTATGGTATTTATTGTGGTATTTAGCCTTCGTGGTACACTTCGTATCGTGAGCCATCGGGTTCTTTTCTGACTTCAATCCGAACCGGAAAGGCATTTTTTAGTTCGTCTAAGTGGGTAATAATGATGATCTTCTCAAAGTCTTGTCGGATGGCTTCGATGGCTTCGATCATCTGTTGGATCCCTTGTTGGTCTTGTGTACCAAATCCTTCGTCTATAACCAATGTGCGTATCCGCACACCAGCTCGCTCTGCCAAAAGTTGGGAGAGGGCAATCCGGAGGGCAAAGTCAATGCGGAATGCTTCGCCACCCGAAAACGTTTCGTAGGGTCGGGGTTGGGCCAGTTCATCATTGATGATAATGTCTAAGGTGGATTTGCTCCCACCGGACTTCATGTTTTTGATCGTTTCCAAACGAATGCTCATTCGTCCGTCTGTCAGACGTGAGAGAAGATCATTGGCCCGATCTTGTAATTCCGGCAGGGTTTCTTCGATGATGATGGCGGGAATCCCTTCCGGACCAAATGCCTTGGAGAGGTGTGTAAAGAGTTCTCGTTGGCGAATGGTCTCGCGGTTTTGGGTTTTGATACGCTGTATTTCATCCCGATCCTTTTCTCCTATATCTATTCTGGACTCCAAACGTCCCAGTTGTTCGCGGCTTGTATCCAAATTTTGTTGGGTTTGGGTGATATAACCCGCCAACTCGACCCGCTTGGCCTCGAATGATGGTCGTACCGAAGTGGCTTCTCGCAATTGGTGAAGGCGTTGGCGTGTGGCCACTTGTTGTTCCGATAGGGTTGCTTCCTGAGCAAAAAGGTCTTTCTGCTCTGTGGTATACCGATTGGCGTTGATGATCGCATTTAAGAGGTTGTTGAACTGTTGCGGTACGTTTTTTAGGCGACCAAGTGCCAGTCTAACCTCCTGGTGTCGCGCACGGTCGTACCCTACCTCGGCCATTTTTTGTCGGATAACCGCCTTTTTGGCTTCCAATTCCTGTGTAATGATGCCCGTTGCGAGGTCGCTCCTTAGCTGTTGTGCCTGGTGTTCTGTATGCTGAGTTTTGACACGAAGTGACTCTGCTTTGCCACGTGCTGCTTCTATTGTCCGCCTTTCACGTTCTAAGAGGTCTTTTCGTGCAGCCAACTGGGCGAGTTGTGAGAAAGCCGTTTCATTGAAAGCCAATTGCTGAAGGGCTGAGAGATATTGTTGTTTTTCTTCATCCAATAATTTAATTCCTGTCCGATTTTGAATTTTTTGTTCGGTATCCGAAAGTGATTTTTGTAATACCAGAGCGCGTTCTTCGGCTTGTTCTACACGCATAAAAGCGGTTTGTGCGGTTGTTAAACGCGAGCTGGAATCGGCCATTTGGCTGCAAATTGCTTCTAATGTCTTGTATTTTTGACTTGTTTCCTGAACGATTCGTCTTTTCTCGGCGTAAAGCGTATCTTGCCGGATCTTTCGTTGTGCTGCTTCGGCTTCTTGTTCGGTGTATAGCTCCAGCATATGACTACGGTGGTCTTCGGTGAGCCTTGTGCCACAGGTGGGACATGTTTCCGATTTTGCATGTTGAACCAGTAGCTTGTTTTGGTGAAGTTGTTCGATCTCGGTTTCCAGTTGTTGTGATTTGGCTTTTTCAGCCTGCATTTCGGCTTTCTGTACTTGGCCTATGGTACGGAGTTCATGGAGCGTCTCGGTGTGCTGGAGAAATAACTGGTGCGACTCCTGGGCTTGTACTAAGGCTACAGACAAGGATTCTTTTTGGACAACCACATGTGCTAAGTCTTTAATTTCATTCATTATACGAGTCTTCTCGATTTGGAGGCTCCGTTCTTTTATCGTGATTTCCTGCGAGACCCTTGCGAGGGCCTCGGTTAGGGATTGTACTTTTTCCTTCACCAACTTCATCGCCTCCCATTTGGCAGTGGCTTCCAGAGATTCTCTGAGCGCTCGTAGCACTTCCGGTTCGCGAAGAATGCGGGCGTCTTCTTCGTTAAGCTGCGTGGTATAATGAAGAAAGCCTTGTTTAAGGCTGGCCAATTCTTGCTCGGTTGTGACAATGCGTTTTTGGATTTCCTGTTCTATACGACTCAGTTGATCCTCGAAACTTCGGGCCAGTTCGCTTTTGTGTTGTAAGGCTTCCTGCTCGGCAGACAAACGCAGGAAAAGTTCGTTTTCGGTTCGGATACGGGCTTCTTCTTGCATCAGTCCTGCCGCTTCGGTGATTAAGCGGTCAAGGGTGGTACGTCGGTCTTGTGTAAATGCAGTTTGTTCTAAGAGTTGTGCAAGGTGCCTTTCTTCGGCACGAATTTCTGATACCTTTAGATCTAATGATATTAATTCATTTAATACCAGAAGTTCTTGTGATTTAAAGGCTTGTAGGCTTTTTTCCTGTATATGTAGGGACTGTTTTGCCTCGTCACGCACTTCAATCCAGTGGGGTAAATCGCGGGTTTGTTCTTCCAACTGCTGTAGTCGCATCTCGGCCACTTCCAGAGAATTTCGGGCTTCTTTCGCTTTTTCTAACGCTTTCTCCCGAAGCTGTTCGTAGCGGTGTAGGTTCAGAATATCAGCCAGAATGCGTTTGCGCTCTGTGGGGGCTTGTTTGGTGAATTGATCTGATCGGCCCTGTAATAGAAAAGATGCATTAATAAAAGTTTCGTAGGTAAGGCCCAAATGCTGATTCAGCACGCCCTGGGTGTCCTTTATCCGAGCACCAGTCTGAGTAACAAATTCTCCTCGTTCTGCATCAAAAACCTGAAACTCTAGATTCGATTTTTGGGTTTTTCTTGATCCTGATTTGCCAAAATAGCGCTTTACCCGAAACCGTGTACCCTCTAGATCAAATACAAAGGTGACACTCATCTCCGAAGCGCCACTTCGCATAAGATGTTCATCCGGCTTTACCGTTCCTTGACTTTTTCGGCCTTCTCCCCACAATGCCCACGTAATCGCATCTAATAGGGCAGATTTACCTTGGCCGTTCCCGCCAGAAAGGCAGGCAACATTAAATCCCTCGAAGTTGAGCGGCTCTTCAGGTCTTCGATAGCTCAAGAAGTTTTCTAAAGACAAAGAAACGGGTATCACAAAGCGCCTCCGAACATTTGGCCGCCACCAACTTCCCAATTCAGACAACCCAAACCGGATTTATTGATTGATATTGGCCTCAAATTTATTGGTAATGCCTTCTGCCTGTGGCCAGACCATCCCAACATATTTAAGCATCTTTTTTGAAAAGTTTGTGGTGTCGGCATAAAGTGAAGACCTGTCGCGGGTGTTTTTACTCGGAATATTTATGCTCGACGAGATGATTAGTATCATACTGGCCAGAAAAAATCCCTTAAGTGTACCAACCACCATTCCCACCAATTGGTTGGCCAATGAAATAGAACCACTCACCATACCTTCCAAAAAATCCAATACTTTCCGATATCCCCATACGGCAACAACAATAATTATTGCAAATGATAGCAGGGAAGCGAGCATGACGCTAAATCCAAGTAGTTTCACAAATACCACTTCTCCTAGTTGACGCATCAAAAAAATGGCACCAAAAAAAGTGGCTACCCAATATACCAAAGGAATGATGGTCTTTACCGCCCCTTTTGTATAACCTTTATAACCCTGATAGATGCAAAAGAGCAGGATGGCAATGTCGAGAATGTTGAGATGAATCATTTTCGTGGGTTTTTGAGTCATGATTCTGATAGTGCAAGATAGGGAAATGACGCATCAAATGCCATTAGGTTGCGGTTGGAATTTGGCTAAAAAGAAAAAGCCTATTGTCCATTACCGAACAATAGACCCAATTTTCCCATAACAGGAACCCTAATTGCTTTTATACAAGGTCTTGTCTGCGCCTCCTTATCCTGTCTGCCCACTCTCTGCACGAATGGGGACATATGACCCTTTGCTCAGTTCAAAAATTCCACTCTTGACGCCGGAGACGGGTTTACGGTCCTCGGCCAGTGGCAGAGAGTCGCCAATGGCAGGGGCGACAACGCCGCGAGATTGGTTGAGACGGGCTAAAAACTCTTTGCTAAAGGCCCAGTAGGCACGGGCGCCAGCACTTGAACCGTCGTATTCCAGTACACTGCGGCCCGATTCTGGCGCCTCAGCCAAGCGCACATTCATCTTGATCTCGGTCTCGAATACTTCTTCGCCATAACTATCTTCAAGTCGTTGTAAAATCTTGCGGGCATGATTCGAGCGGGTATCTACCATAGTACGCAAAATGCCCAAACGTTTGGTTTGAATGTGATATTTGGCACGCCAAGTTTCTAACTCCTTAAAGAAGGTCTTCATCGCCTCGAACGCCAAGGCATTTGGAGAAAGAGGGACCACATAGGTATCGGCTGCCACAAAAGCATTTAGCATCACAAGTGAAAGCGCTGGTGGACAATCTAATAAGATGAAATCATAATTCCCCCGAACATGATCTAGTACTTTCTGTAATAAAAATATATGATTACGCGCATTGGCAATATAGGCGTCAAATTTTGCAAGATCCACATGGGCGGGCAATACCGTGAGGCCGGGTACAGAGGTACTGCGGATTGAACGACCAAAGGGCGCATAATTCATCATTACATCCAGAACCGAAGGCGTCTGTTGGCGTCTTCCGATCCCCAGAGAAAGCGAAGCAGAAGCCTGACTGTCTAAATCTACCAATAGAACGCGGTAGCGGATGGCCAGCGCAGCAGCCAGATTAACGGTTGTTGTGGTCTTGCCGACTCCTCCCTTCAGGTTGGCGATAGCTACAATCGTTGCACCTGCATGTTGTCGGACGTAAAGGGGGCCATCTGCAAAGGTGGATGCAAGAGGGGTGTTTTTGTTCATATTGTACAGGACTGGTAAAGGTAGCGGGTAATGTTGTGATTAACACGACTTCAATATTTATACCAATCTCGCATAATGTGGATAATAATTTCATGTTGATATTTGGGATAGGCCTCCATTTTTGGCGGATATTGGAGAATGAAAGAGAAGTGTAGGGGATTTCCCTACAAAGAACTTCAACTTTTTCCTATTCTTCATGGAACGAAACGGGTTCTGGTCTGTTATTTTAGACTGAATATAAATAAGCATTCCATTCTTTGCCCATAAAACAAGCATTATGACGAGTGATACCGCCATTCTCCACGAAGTTGCCGATCGGGACTATGAGTGGGGTTTTGTAACTGAGATTGATTCTGAGACAGCCCCCGTTGGACTAACCGAAGACACGGTAAGGTTGATTTCCTCGAAAAAGGATGAACCCGCGTGGCTCTTGGAATGGCGTCTGAAAGCATTTCGCCATTTTGTTTCCCTTTGGGAAAAACAGGAAGAAAAATATCCTATCTGGACGCTTCTTAACTATAAAATACCGGATTTTCAGGCGATCAGCTATTATTCGGCCCCACAAAGCAAGCCCAAGTACAATAGTTTAGATGAAGTGGATCCTGAACTGCTCCGAACCTTCGAGCGGTTGGGCATTCCACTCATGGAACAAGAGCGATTGGTGGGTGTGGCGGTAGATGTGGTCATGGATTCGGTCTCGGTGCATACTACGTTTAAAGAAAAACTAAGTGAACTTGGCATTATTTTTTGCTCCTTTGGCGAGGCGGTAGAAAAATATCCCGAACTTGTCCAGAAGTATATAGGGTCGGTGGTTCCTTATACCGATAACTTTTATGCGGCGCTAAACTCGGCGGTTTTCTCGGATGGTTCTTTCTGCTACATTCCCAAAGGGGTGCGTTGTCCGATGGAACTTTCCACGTATTTTCGTATCAATCAAGCGGGAACCGGGCAGTTTGAAAGAACCCTCATTGTTGCAGAAGAAGGCGCCTATGTTTCTTATCTGGAAGGATGCACGGCTCCTCAGCGCGACGAAAACCAACTTCATGCGGCTGTGGTGGAAATTATCGCCAAGGAAAATGCCGAAGTAAAGTACTCTACCATCCAAAACTGGTATCCCGGAGACAAAGAAGGGAAAGGTGGGATTTATAATTTCGTGACCAAGCGTGGGATCTGCGATGGCGACCATGCCAAAATCTCTTGGACGCAGTTAGAAACCGGATCCGCCATTACTTGGAAATACCCTTCTGTGATCTTAAAAGGCAATAACAGTGTAGGTGAATTTTATTCGGTGGCATTTACCAAAGGATATCAACAAGCCGATACCGGAACCAAGATGATTCACTTGGGCAAAAATACGTCTTCCACCATTATCTCGAAAGGAATCTCTGCCGGAAGAAGCCAGAATGCCTATCGCGGTTTGGTGCGTATTGGTAAAAATGCCGAAAATGCCCGAAATTTCTCCCAATGCGACTCCATGCTGCTCGGAGATCGTTGTGGGGCACACACGTTTCCTTACATCGAGATTCTGAACAATACTGGTAAAGTAGAACACGAAGCGACGACCTCGAAAGTGGGTGAAGACCAAATTTTTTATTGTCAGCAACGTGGGCTGAGTGAAGAGGCGGCCATTAAGCTCATTGTCAATGGGTTTGTAAAGGAAATACTTGCCAAACTGCCAATGGAGTTTGCTGTGGAAGCCCAAAAACTACTGGCCATTGAACTTGAAGGCTCGGTAGGTTGACAAAGGAACGCTATGGCCAACATACATCCGGAAATTACTCCAGCCCTCAAAGCGTTTATCGAGGCGCAGCCGGTGTTTTTTGTGGCATCTGCGCCATATGCCGTAGAGGGACACATTAATCTTTCTCCGAAGGGCTTAGACAGTTTTCGGGTCTTGGGTCCAAATCGCGTGGTGTATGCCGATGTAACCGGAAGCGGAAACGAAACAGCGGCGCATCTTGCGGAAAATGGACGGCTTACTATCATGTTTTGTGCATTCGAAGGCCCGCCAAATATTCTCCGGCTTTATGGTCAGGGAAAAGTCGTTAAACCGGATGACCCAGAAGCACTGCTTATTACACCGTTTTTTAATCCTATACCGGGATTGCGGCAGTATGTGTTATTGGCGGTGGAACGGGTGCAAACTTCGTGTGGATTTGGGGTGCCAGAAATGACCTTCCACAATCACCGTGATACTTTGTTGCGTTGGGCCACCGCAAAAGGAGAGGCGGGACTGGAAACCTACCGAGCGGAAAAGAATGCACGTAGTATAGATGGCTTGCCCAGTTCTTTTGCTTGAAATATGCTGAAATAATCCATAACTGAAATAAACATGTTAGTAATCAAAAACCTTCATGCCGCTGTAGAGGGGCACGAAATCTTACGAGGAGTCAATCTGACTGTCGGCCCGGGCGAAGTCCATGCCATTATGGGGCCAAATGGTTCCGGAAAAAGCACATTGGCATCGGTTCTGGCTGGTCGCGAAGAATATGAGGTGACAGAGGGCGAAGTCACTTTCGACGGGCAGGCGTTGCTGGAAATGGAGCCAGATGAACGGGCATGTGAAGGGCTTTTTCTAGCCTTTCAGTATCCGGTCGAGTTACCCGGTGTCAATATGACCACCTTTCTTCGGGAATCAGTGAATAGTGTTCGCAAATACAGAGGATTAGAACCGCTTTCTGGTGCAGCCTTTCTTAAACTCGTCAAGGAAAAACAAGCCTTGGTAGAAATGAAAGAAAGCCTAACGAACCGATCGGTGAACGAGGGATTTTCTGGTGGCGAGAAAAAACGCAACGAAATCTTCCAAATGGCACTATTGGAACCCAAACTTGCGGTGCTTGATGAAACCGACTCGGGATTGGATATAGATGCTTTGCGCATTGTTTCCAATGGCGTCAATGCCCTGCGAAATGCCAATCGCTCCTTTCTCGTGATTACACACTATCAGCGGTTGTTGGATTATATCGTGCCAGATTTTGTACATGTATTGGTGAATGGACGAATCGTCAAGTCTGGAACAAAAGAATTGGCGCTGGAACTGGAAGAGAAAGGCTACGATTGGATAAAAGAAGAACTCACCTTGGAAGCCGCCTAAGGGCTGTTCCGGTCAAAATCATAAATAGGATGACCCAAACCCAAACCGAAACAGTGGCCAGCCCTACGCTGGAACAGCGACTAATGGATCGGTTCGCGTCCGAAACCCAATCCTTCCCTAACCCGGAAAGGCAGCGTCGCGCCCTTGAATCGTTTTTAGGTCTCGGATTTCCGAAAGCAAAATCCGAAAAGTATAAATATTCTCCTTTTCGCAACTTTACACTTGCGCACGATTTAGTCAGACAAGCCGTACCCACGCTGACGGTTGCAGGTCTGGAAGCGCTGGCCTTGCCCGAAATGGATGGTTTGGTCGTGGTCATGGTGAATGGACGTTGGGTTTCTGCATTGTCTAACATAGATCAGATACCAAAAGGACTGTATCTACAACCGTTAAATGAGGCTATAGAATCTGGACACGAAGCAGCTATTCGCCATTTTGGCCAGGTGGCAAAGTCGGAGGAAGATGCATTTGTGGCCCTAAATACGGCTTTTCTCTCGGATGGTCTATTCGTCCATGTGGGCGCTGGGAAAATGATTGAGCCGGTGTTACATATCTTAAACCTAACACAGAACGAAGCCGATGCCACCGTTCAGCCGCGTTTATTGGTTGTGGCAGAATCGGGGGCTTCTATTCGCATTGTGGAAAGTCGCTTATCGCTTAGTCAGGCAGCCGTCTTCTCTAATGTAGTATCCGAATGGTATGTCGGGGAAAAGGCAAATGTGTCTTATCACTTGTTGCAAGACAGCGGCGAAACCTCTACCGAACACCATACGTTATCAAGTGTTCAGGAGGCCGATTCTGTCTTTACCACCCATGTTCTTACGCTTTCGGGTCATGTGGTGCGGAATAATCAGAACTACCTGCCCAATGCCGAGTTTTGTGAAACAAATCTTAATGCGGTGGTGGTAGCAAATGGCCAAATGCATGTGGATAATGCCACTTTTGTGGATCATGCCTTGCCTAATGGCACCTCGAATGAGTCCTACAAACACATCTTGGGTGGGAAATCTACTGGGGTATTTAATGGTAAAATTATGGTGCGGCAAGATGCCCAAAAAACGAATGCCTATCAGTCTAATAAAACCATTTTGACCTCCGACGAAGCCCGTATTTATACAAAGCCGGAGTTAGAAATCTATGCCGATGACGTGAAGTGCTCGCACGGAGCTGCTACTGGGAAAATGGACGAGGAGGCCTTGTTTTACCTCCGGGCCAGAGGTCTTAGCGCGTCTGCTGCGCGAAAAATGTTGCTAATCGCATTTGCCGGAGATGTCACTGGAAAAATATCGCTGGATGCCCTCCGAAAAGACTGGAACGAACGAATTACCGAGCGGCTATAAATTCTTTTCCCGCCCTTACCCCAAAAGCCCTGCAACGATTGCGTTTCAGGGCTTTTTATATGGGTTGGAAGCAATGGACTGGTTTAGTTGAAAATGGTTGTAAGAACTTAGGCATGGAACCAAAGTCTATGTAAATTTGTTTTGGTACAATCAATTGGTTCATGGATTTATCGAACGACATATCGGTATTAAAGGGT
>DDTM01000106.1 GCA_002344075.1 Bacteroidetes bacterium UBA2364 | reverse complement strand
CGGATCACAAACACTTGAAGTATCCATCTTCCGAAAAGGCCTGTCCATTATCCTCGCTAAATGCTTCCGATTTGTCAAGTTCTTGAAGTATCTCAGAACTATTTTATTACCGCAGAATCATCCGATTTGCAAAAATGTCTAGTAGTATGGAAACGGTGACGGCTCTTCTTTGTGTTAAAATAGACAAATAGAAAAGGATTGCCGATGGATCTAAGGTAGTTTACACGTTCAGAAACAACTACCAAGATGCAGCAATCCTTTTCAGATAAAGCATGTCAATTGATTTTTGGTACCGAGTTTTTATGTCGGTTTTTGACCTGAAAAGCCTCTGCCGACATGAAGGCTGACACCTAAGACAGAGCTTTCACATGCCAAAATAGGGTTTATTGTGGCCTGATATCTATCCGTACCCAGTTATCTTGAACGCGCAAGTAGTAAAAACCATCTTCGCCAACAATATGGAATTGGCTACCAAAAGCTGCCACACCGCGCACCTTAATATCGCCAAATGGTTTATAAGGCGGCTGCCCATCTTGACCTATTGCGTATATAAAGTCGTCCATACCGATGAAAATTAAAGGTGTGCTTATTCCATGATCAAGGGTAATGAATTTAGCTTGTACATCAAAATATGGCTTCCAATTGGCATCACCTTTTTTCCATCGCCAAAGATTGTTTTTATTGTCTATCATAAAAAAATCGCCATCATACACCGTAAAACGAACGGCCTCTTTTTTGGGTGGGATGTTGGCATTGCTGCCATATGGGTGAATGAAGTTATCTTGCCCTATATACCAATATTGACGAGTCCCTTCACGGTCTTTAAAAATGTGTTTAGATTTTCTTAACTCCTCTACGGGTACAGGCACTATGCCATTAGTAAGCGTAGATAAATTCCCTTCGGGATAATAGAATGATTCACCAAAAAAAGAATTAGCATGAGATAAAGGACTTTCAAACTTTTGGATATTCATGTAAACATAATGAAATTGTCCATAATAAATTTGTTTTCCATCTTCGGTAAGCAAGCCAAATCCCCCATTACGAGTGTTTAATTCAATTGCTTTAAATCTAGGGATTTTATTATCCATTGTTTGCGTCTTTTGTTTTTTGTTTGACTGTGCTGCTACTACATTGAGAGATAGCAATACGAACAAAATTAAAAAGCTAAATTTCATGGGAAAAGAATTTATTTTTTTCATGATGAATTATGTTTTGTTGGTTAAAGGTTTATGTATCTGTTTGAATAAGGTGTTAAAAAGGGTGCGAGATAAATTGTTTTATTGGATAACAATCTACGCCCCTGAAGTATAGATTGTAAGAATATGGCCGTCATAATAAGTACGTTACTACTCACAGAGAAGGCTTCTATTTATAGAGATAGACGTAAAAACTTAAGCACCAAGCTCAGGCTATTTATTTTTTTAAGACACAATTATATGGTACAAGTCAAAAATGCCAATAGACATACAATGCACCTTAGATGCGGTGAAATCTTTACTTACCGTTGAGAAAAGCTCCGCAGGAGCGACATGGGCGATATCACTATAGAAAACGAAGCACAACCACAATATCATACCAGAACCCATCGGAATAGAAAGAGGTATGCACGAAGTACATTGGGAAGTTTGAAATGCACCCCAATGAATAGGCTACCTATAAGGAAAAACAATATCGCTCCTCTGGATCTGAATAACCCATAGCCCTGTCATCCTTCTATTATGACTTTGCTCCCAAGGTAAGCCATTGATAGTACATGTTTTAGGTTACGGTTCATGTTATATCGAACCGTCATGCGATTTTAGGTACGGGTTTTTGTAAAAAGGTGACAGTGTAATGTGCTGTCGTAACTTATCTACTTATACCAATCGCACGAGAATATCCGCGTATATGGCTTAGTTGTGATCCCAGAATAGGACTATCCACATAAATATGACCGATGCCTAATATTGGGGACTTGAAAGGATAATTCAATTTAATTATCCCACAGCCACTTTTATCATTTCTCCTTGTGGAGAGATGCGTTCGCCGGGGCCGGGAGCTTGGGTGGGAAATGTGGTGATGGGTAAACCTTCTTGGGCATCGTCGGGAATGTAGTAGGTCTTGCCGTTTTGTGTCACTTGCCGAATAATCTGGCATTGCCGCGAGAGGAATTCATCAGCGGCGGGTGGACGGGTGGGGCAATTACCCATTCCGATCCCTTCATCACGTTCATTGGGCATATAGTGTTTGTGGTTGCCATGATTGATGGCGGAGTATGCACTATTGTCCCAGCACCCCATTGCTCTTCCAAATGCAATCAGGACAAAAAGTACCAGAATGATCGGAATGAGCCTTTTGATTAAGGGTTTTTTAGTCGGGGGTTGCAGGCCAATAGAGGGGTTCTGATTCATCGTGTTGGATATTTTAGGGTCTAGGGACTTCAACCATTTTGCACGTATCGGGTTTCTGGTAGTCCCTAAATTTACCAATAATGCCATTAAGCCTCCAAACCGACGGTTCACCGTAAAAAATCGGACGTTGCCTTTCCGGATGCGTATCTTCTAACTGCTATGACATTATCATTTTGGATTAACTATTGTGTATGACTGATTTGGCCTCGTTGTTTGACAAACGTTTTTTTACGAAGGGCCGTTGCTGGCAAACTTTTACCTTGGCTGTTGGTGTGTGGGTATTGAACGTGGTGGGTTTATATGCCCAGTCGGGTAGTATTCGTGGAGTGGTGGTGGACGAGGAAACCGGACAGCCCCTTTCCGGAGTGACGATTCGTTTACAGAAAGACGATGGACTTACCCTGCAAGGGATTTTTAGTGATGTGAATGGGTATTTTGCATTTGGTTCATTAAGCGCAGATCGGTACTTTATTCGGCTTAGTTTGGTAGGGTACGAATCGCTCACAGAGATTATAGATCTGTATGCGGGTGGTTTGGAACGGCTGAGTTTACGCATGGTTAAAACAACCACTGAAGCGGGTAATGTCACTGTTTTGTCCCGTAAAAAATACCAAGCGGGTATAGAAGCAGGTCCGGGCCTAACCACCATTCGTCCAGGTGATTTGGAGGCCATTCCATCAACCAGCATGTCGCGCGATCTGGCCTCTTTTCTCGAAACCATCCCCGGTTTTGTCTCTCCTGCGGATCGGGGGGGGCAACTGTATGTGCGCGGAGGAACGCCCACGCAAAACCAAGTTTTGATAGATGGGATGGCCATTTATCAGCCTTTTCATATGGTGAGTGGCTTTTCGGTATTACCAGAAGAGTTGATTGCCCAAGCCGATGTTTATACGGGTGGGTGGGGCGCACGATACGGCGGGCGGTTGGCCTCGGTGGTGGATATTGGCACACGGCATGGTCATAAAAAACGATTTGCAGGCGCCGCTTTGGTGGATCCTTTTCTCGGAGCGGTGCGTGTGGAAGGGCCTTTGTACCCCGGTGTCGTCTCGTTTCTGGCCTCCTATCGTCATTCGTTGTTGAGCCGTTTGCCGGAAAGATGGCAGCGCCCGTTTGATTTTGGGGACGAGTTTGCGAAAATTCATGCTTGGCTAACGCCCACCAGCAGTGTGTCGTTCGTGGGATTGCGTGCGCATGACGTGGGTGACTTAGGTAGCTTGGGAAAGCAAGATGACCGCATATCGTGGAGAAATCAAGGGATTGGTGGTCGTTTTTTATATCTCCCCCCTTCTTTTCCTGCATTGTTGGACATCTCCCTCACGAGTACCCGCTTCGATTCTGCTTTCGGACCAGAAAAGGCGCCACGACGGTTCGGGAAAGTAAAAGGATTTCAAGGAGGGTTTAATTTTGATTATTTGCTTCAGCATTGGGAAGCACGCTTTGGAATGTTTGCCCGCATCAATCAGTTCGATTATCGTATTGATCGCAAAGCGGATCAGGAAAACTACACGATCGAAGGGGGAGGGTATTTTGATGCGGCTGTTTTCCTAAGCGATCGGGTGACGGTAGAACCCGGTATTCGTATGCACAACTTTCCGAGCCAAGGGGTTAATACCTTAGAACCACGCTTCCGTGCAACTTGGTTTCCAAAAGGGAAAGAAGACGGACGGCAATGGCATATCGCTGTAGGGCAATACCACCAACAGATTATTGGGTTGCAGGATGAGCAAGATGTGGGTGAAGTGTTTACAGTTTGGGCTCCCGCAATTTTTGAAGTGCCCACTGCTTGGCATTTTATGGGCGGGCAACGACATCGTTTGGCCAAATGGCTTTGGTTGCAGACGGAAGTCTATCATAAAAACCTGTCTTATCTTACAGTTTTGGCCGGCAATGACGGGTTACAATCTGCAACGGGGAAAGCATCCGGAATGGATGTACAATTCAGGGCTTCGAGGTCTTCTGGTGGCGTCTCGGTGGCATATAGCTTAGCACGTGTCGTGTATTATACAACCAACGCTACGTTTTACCCCGGCCACGATCGGCGCCACAACCTCAGTCTTGCTGGTAACTGGCAAACGGGGCGACTACGACTTGGTGCAAAATGGCAGTTGGGCAGCGGCCTTCCTTATACCCCTTTCATCGGATTTGCAGCTACCTTGCCTATTCAAGGAGATAACCCCGGGTTTGTAAATGAAGTTGCCGTACAGAGACCTGTTTTCGGCGATCCATACTCCCAAAGATTGCCCGTGTATAGCCGCGTAGATGCCTCGTTGGAGTGGATTGTGGAAAGTCAGTGGCTTAAATTTAGCCTAATGGCTGGCGGCCAAAATCTTTCAGCACGGAATAACCTATTCTATTATGATCTTTATGCGGATCAACGAGTGGACCAATTTGGTTTTTTCCCAACGTTGGGCATGAAGGTTGAAGTGAAATAGGGCGCAACGTCAGGGTTGTTACGGCGTTCGTAAGAGGGTATAATATGGCCATTTGGTGGTTAGAATCCCATATATACAAAACAAAATCGTCGTTACAGGCCATAAAAAAAGCGCCCAAATTGGGCGCTTTGATCAACTCAGGTCAAACCAATCAGTTTACATACACTGTTTGATCCGGTAATTCCACCACGGGATTTTGTCCGAATTTAATAAGCGTCCGATAATGTGAACCAACAGCAATCGTGAAGGTCTCGTGTTCATGGTAAGGAACCCCATATTTGTGGGCCACCTCCTTAACAATCGGGCTGATACTGGGATAGTGTACACTACATACTTTCGGAAATAGGTGGTGTTCAATTTGGTAGTTCAAACCACCAATATACCATGAAAGCAATTTATTGCGGCGTGCAAAATTGGAAGTTGTTTCCATTTCGTGTACCAACCAATGGTTATGGATCAGCCCCGTATCGTCATATTCGGGGTGATCGGTCTCTTCAACAACGTGGGCCAACTGGAAAACAACGCCTAATATGAGGCCCGCAGTAAGGTGTGCAGTTAGAAAGCCGATCAGAAATTGCCACCAAGTGATGTCCAAAAGCATAAGTGGGAGAACAATCTGGTATCCAACCGTGATGGTTTTCATCACCCAGAGTGTGATCCATTCCTTCATGGGATGCTTTTTATTGACATATGGCCCCAATTTTTTAGCAAAAAAGTATTTAAAGTCTTTGACCACCAGCCAAAATACAGTAGCAAAAGAATAGGCCGGAAATGCCAAAATATGTTGGAAGCGGTGTATGGCTTTATGGGGAGTGTGTGGAGAAAGCCGTACAAATGCAGCCACCTCCAAGTCTTCGTCGTGCCCATGTACATTGGTATAGGTGTGGTGAATAACGTTGTGGGTAATCTTCCACATATACCCATTTGCGCCCAACATGTCGAACGAGAGTCCCAAAATCCAATTTAGGCGTTCGTTGGAGGAGTAGGCGCCGTGTAAAGCATCGTGCGAGATAGAAAACCCAATTCCTGCCATAGAGACACCAAGCAAGACACATAGACCCCACATCTGCCATACGTTAAATCCACCCAAGAGGATCAGTAAGTAGCAAGACACAAATACGCCGAATATGATGATGGTTTTGAGTACCATCTCCGTATTGGCATGTTTAGATAAGTTATTTTGTTCAAAGTACTCATGGACCCGTTGCTTCACTTCTTTGGTGAATGCTCGGGCGAGGGTGTTGTCAAAACGTACTTTTACGGTAGCCATAACCTTATAATGCTTAATGGATGGAACGGTAAAATAAGAGGTTAACCAAAACATGAATAAAAACCTAATAAGGATTTGTCAATTTTTTAAACCAGAAAGATTCTTTCGTTTAAAAACGATGGATGACCAAGCCACTTTGGCTGTCGAAAGGCGAACCAAATAGGCCCCTGACACCAAATCCGGGACTTCAACCGAAACCAAAGGACTGCCAGTTGGGGTTTCCCATGTTTTGACATAGCGTTCTCTTCCCAATAAATCGTAAACCGATACTGTAAACGGGCCTGAGTGGGTTTCGGGTAGATAGAATGAAAATTGGTCTGTAATGGGGTTTGGAAAGAGGGACAAGTGATATGGCCCAGAAGAAGGCATGTCGGTTGTTGAAGAGACGGACATCGGGAGGAAGCGAGGAGTGGCTGCAATAAATCCACCGCCTTCCGTTCCAAATATCATATTGGGCAAGGTATTGGAAAGAGTCCATGTAATGGTGGCAGGAGCCAAGTGACGAAGAACATAGCTTTCCTGTCCGATCCCTCTAAAAGGTTTATTTGGGCTGCCCACGCCATCCAAAATCCAAACGGCATCTATGGCTCCGGTCGAGATATTTTTATAGACAAAGGCCCCATCAGACTCGCTCCCCACGACTAAATAAGCGGGTCGTAGTTGGTTGTTCTGAGGTTGTAACAAAAAGGCGGGCTTGCTGAATCCATTGACTGAAATGCCCGCATATTGATCAGACTCTTTTGAAAAATCAGGTATTTGCGGTGAACCAACATTACGGTATAGGGTCAGTGTTCCGGAAGCATTGCCCACCAAAAGGTCTAAGTCGCCGTCGCTGTCTATATCTGCCAAGGCTGGCGCACTGTAGGTTCCTACAAAGATATTGGCATACGTTCGGCTGATTTCGCGAAAGCCACTGACTCCCTCGTTGCGGTAATACCGGATTCTGCCGTTTTGCATACCCAGCAATAGATCTAAGTCCCCGTCTGTATCTACATCTCCAAACGCAGGCACTACATTATAAGCACCAGTAATGTTCAGAAAATTCGGGTCTTTGAGGACATATCCCGGTTCATATTTGTTACCTATGGCCTCATAAAGGGTCAGACGTCCAAAGTTTGGAGAGCCAGCATGGTCTTCGTTTCCTACAACAAGGTCTAAATCGCCATCTTGGTCATAATCAAAAAAAGCAGGGCTACTTTTTCTGCCAAGATCGGGCATATAAAGAAAGCGCTTGGTTTCTTGGGTATAGATGGGTTTCTGGGCGGTTCCGGTATTTCGGTAGAAGAAAAGATTATGGATGGCATCTCCTTGTATATCTGGGCAAAAACCACCCTGTACGCCAATAAAAAGGTCTTGGTCGCCATCCACATCAGCATCTCCAAAAGTGGTGAGATTAAATCCAGAGGTTTGTAGGTCAAGACCTTGAACAAGAAAATTGGCGTATTGTGACTCAGCTTTTGGAAATGTAAAGGCTGGTTGCGAGCAGGTTCCGGTATTTTTGAGTTGGAGCAAGCCCGCAATAAAGGTATCGGTCCAAAGTATATCGGGTTTCCCGCTCCCACTTGTATCATAAAAAGTGATACTGGCCGCTCCATGTTGTAGCGATTTGGTGAGGGCTTGCCCGTCGCAATACGTACCAAGTAACGAAATGTCCGCAAACCGATCTGACCGCTTGGTATATCGAGGAAGCCCTGTTGTTGTCTGGCCAACCTGTTCGTAAAACGTAATGGTTCCGGATTGGTTGGTGGTGAAATAATCCAGATCTCCGTCACAATCTATGTCGGTAAATTGAGGAATGGAGCCTATTTCTGCAAATACAGCTTTTCCTTCGGTATCCAATAATACCTCCGCTAATTTCAGGGTGATAAAACGGGTTGCTGCGTGTTGCACCCGCCAGACCTGAATGTTGTCGAAATCATTGGAGGCAAAGAGAAGAAAGGAATCGTCTTGGTCGGGCCAGAGTTGAAACCAATTTCCGGAAAAGACATCGGGGAAGGCATTTAGATGTTCCAGAATCAATCCTTCTGTAGGGTCGTTCCTAAAGAAAAAAACCTGATGTTGCTGATTCTGCAAAAATAGGTCTGGCCGGTTATCACCTGTTACATCTAACCACTGGAGTTGAGGCGTATTCAGGCCGCCAAGTGGCCAAGAGCGGTATGGTTGCCCAGTCTCATCCCATACCAATAAAGGCTTGGCGGAAAAGGATTGTGCACCCACACTTTCGCAAGCACAGGTCAACCAGAAAAAAAGTCCAATTAGACTGGATAAGCCGACAGAACGCATCATGTTCTATATGTTCAATTTAGAGCAAAAGTACGTTGCTTTCTTGTTGAGCCGCAACGGAGTCTCGAAGAAGAACATCTCGCGGCGGTATCTATGCCTTTTTATCTTAAAACGTTATGATTCCTATAACGTTCTTCATGCCGCTGCGTGATCGTATTTCGTATATTAATAAGCTAAACCAAAAATGACTCATACCCCCAAACTAAGTCCTTTTTATGGCAGACGAATTGAACGAAAACGACCTCCCTTCCGACGAAACCCCAAGTTCTGACGCCTCGCGCATCGTTTCGATTAATATAGAAGAAGAAATGAAGGCGGCCTACATTGATTATTCGATGTCGGTCATTGTCAGCCGTGCATTGCCAGATGTGCGCGATGGCCTCAAGCCTGTGCATCGTCGGGTTTTGTATGGTATGGATGAGCTTAGCATGGGCGCAGGTAAAGCCTATAAAAAAAGTGCACGGATTGTAGGGGATGTGTTGGGGAAATATCACCCACATGGCGATTCTGCGGTCTATCAGACGATGGTGCGGATGGCGCAGGATTTTGCCATGCGATATCCATTGGTGGATGGACAAGGGAACTTTGGCTCTATAGATGGCGACTCGGCTGCGGCCATGCGTTATACCGAGGTGCGCATGACACGCTTGGCCGAGGAAATGTTACGCGATCTGGGCAAAGAAACCGTAGATTTTGTACCGAACTTTGATGGTTCCTTAGATGAACCCGAAGTATTGCCTGCTGCAATCCCGAACTTGTTGCTGAACGGTTCTTCTGGTATTGCTGTTGGGATGGCCACCAATATTCCACCACACAATCTGGGGGAATTGATAGATGGCATCATTGCTTATATCGCAAATCGTGAAATTTCTATCGCCGATTTGATGGGCTATATCCCGGCGCCAGATTTCCCGACAGGTGCAATTATTTATGGAACAACTGGTGTAAAAGAAGCCTACCTCACGGGTAGGGGGCGTGTGGTGGTGCGTGCCAAAATGCACGAGGAAACCGTACATGGCCGTTCTGCCTTGGTCGTGACCGAAATCCCGTATCAGGTACTGAAGTCTGGAATTATCGAAAAGATCGCCCAATTGGTACGCGATAAACGCATTGAAGGCATCCATGACTTGCGTGATGAATCCGACCGCGAAGGGATGCGCATTGTGATTGAACTAAAAAAAGATGCCATTCCGATGGTAATCCAAAACCAGTTGTACAAATTTACGGCACTTCAGTCCACCTTTGGGGTGAATACAGTCGCATTGGTGAAAGGGCGTCCACGTACCTTGAATCTTAAGGAATGTATTCAATATTACGTAGAACACCGTCACGAGGTGGTTACGCGGCGTACCGAGTATGAATTGCGGAAGGCCGAGGCGCGGGCACATATTTTGGAAGGGCTTCGGATTGCCTTGGATTTTTTGGACGCCGTCATTTCCATCATCCGGCATTCTCCTAACGTGGATGAAGCCCAACAAAACCTGATGGCTGGAAGGTTCCCCGAAAGCCTTTCACCTGAAGATCGGGCGATTCTCGGGTTGCCCACCCATAATGAATCCCTATTCGTTTTATCTGAACTTCAGGCCAAAGCCATTCTGGAACTACGTTTGCAACGGCTTACGGGTCTGGAGCGGCAGAAAATTGAGGATGAATATCGGGCATTGATCCAGGAAATTGAACGTTTGCGGGCAATTTTGGCTTCGGAAGCCCTGCGCATGGAAATCATTAAGCAGGAGTTGGTGGAAATCCGGACGAAATATGCCGATCCACGCCGCACCCAAATTGATCCCACGGGCGGTGATGACTTTATCATAGAAGACTTGATCGAGGATGTTACGACGGTGGTAACAATGACCCATCAAGGATTGGTGAAGCGTACCTCGGCATCCGAATATAAAGCACAAGGACGTGGTGGAAAGGGACTGAAAGGTGCTGGGACCCGCGATGAGGACTACATCGAACAACTTTTTATTTGTGGGACCCACGATTGGCTGTTATTCTTTACTGATTTTGGGAAATGTTATTGGCTTCGGGTGTATGAAATCCCGGAAGGCTCCAGAACATCAAAAGGCCGCTCTATCCGGAACCTGATCCAAATTGACCAAGATGATAAAGTTCGGGCGGTGCTTTCGGTAGATAAAAATGACTTTGCAAGTGCCGAATTCAAAAATACACATTTCATTTTCTCGGTAACAAAAAATGGGACGGTTAAAAAAACACCTTTGATGGACTATAGCCGCCCGCGGGTGGACGGAATCCGCGCCCAAAACATTGAAGAAGGGGACCAACTGCTGGATGTGCGCATGACCGATGGCAATGTGGACATTATTTTGGCTTCTTCTGCCGGATATGCTGTGCGCTTCGAGGAACACAGGGTGCGTCCGATGGGGCGTACTGCTACGGGCGTAAGAGGGATTTCTCTTGCCGAAGGGGAAGCCGTGGTAGGGATGATTGCAGTAACGGATCCCAATATGATGATTCTAACCGTCAGTGCGCATGGGTATGGAAAGCGCAGCCCTGTAGAGGAATACCGCTTGACCAACCGAGGCGGGAAAGGTGTTACAGCCCTAAAAGCTACCGAGCGAACAGGACCATTGGTTGCTGTGCGTGGAGTGACCGACGAAGATGACTTGGTAATTGCGACGATTAATGGCTTGTTAATCCGGATTTCGGCTTCTACGATTCGTGAAACGGGAAGAACCGCAGGGGGGGTAAAATTGCTTACCCTGAAAGAAGGCGATGCGATTGCGGATGTTTCGCGGGTGGTGAAGGAGGAGGAAGAAAACGGGCTTGGAGGCGATGGCGCTGTTGCGGAGGAAAACGGGTCGGAGCCATCGGATGGTGCGTCGGAAGTTGTATAAATCCTTTGCAATGTTTCGTCTAAAAAAAGAGGTTGTCTCATAACGAGGTAACCTCTTTTTCTACATTATTAGCAAGTGTCTGAAAGCTATGCTTCTTGTTCGGATAGCCAGCGCTCGGTATCTATGGCGGCCATACACCCTGTCCCCGCAGCAGTAACGGCTTGCCGATAGACGTGATCTTGGGCATCACCGCAGGCAAAAACCCCGGGAATATTGGTATAAGTATTGTCTGGGCCTGTTTTTAGATATCCGGTGGCGTCCATATCCAATTGCCCTTTAAAAACATCGGTATTGGGCTTGTGTCCAATCGCGACAAAAAGTCCGGAAACAGATAAGGTTGTGACGGCTTCGGTTTGTATGTTCTGGAGAGTAAGCCCCGTGACTTCCTTTTCACCCAAAACATCCTTTACCACCGTGTTCCAGATTACTTCAATCTTCGGATTGTTTAAAACCCGTTCCTGCATGATTTTGGAAGCACGGAACGAATCTCGCCGATGGATTAGATAAACCTTAGAGGCATGTCGGGTGAGGTAGTGGGCTTCTTCCATAGCGGTATCCCCTCCACCGACAATAGCAACTTCTTGGTTTTTAAAGAACGCTCCATCGCAGGTGGCGCAGGCAGAAACACCATATCCGCGCAATCTCAATTCGTTTTCAAGGCCAAGGTACATGGCCGATGCTCCTGTCGAGACGATAACCGCATCCGCAAGAACCAAGATTTCTTCATCCACTACCAGCTTAAAGGGCCTTTCCGAGAAATCTACCTCCGTCACCATGCCCCAGCGAAGGTCTGCCCCAAATCGTGTGGCCTGATCTCGGAAACGCTGCATCATTTCTGGTCCCATAATCCCTTCCGGAAAACCAGGGAAATTTTCTACGTCGGTTGTGGTCATGAGTTGGCCTCCTGGCTCCGGCCCTTCAAAAACAACAGGGCTTAAGTTGGCGCGTGCCGCATACAATGCCGCTGTTAGTCCAGCTGGTCCTGTACCAATAATCGCAACCTTTAGCCGCTCTGCAGTTACAAAATTTAGTTCTTTGATCATATCTGTTTTATCCAAAAAGAGAACCCGGTGTTATCCGGGTAAATTTTTGTTATATGTAGGTTTGTCAGACGGTAGATCTTGCCTTCGTAATCGCTTTATCTAAGTGGTCCGCCAACTTCTTCTTAGGTACGGCGCCAATGACCTGATCCACCACTTTTCCTTTATGGAAGACAAGCAAGGTGGGGATAGAGCGAATGCCGTATTGACTGGCTACATACTGGTTTTCATCCACATTTAGTTTCACGACTTTGGCTTTGCCTTCATATTCCCTGGCCAACTGCTCTACAGCCGGTGCGATCATCAAACAAGGGCCACACCAAGCGGCCCAAAAGTCCACCAATACGGGGATATTGCTGTCTAAAACTTCGGCCTTAAAGGTTTTGTCGGTTACTGCAAGTGCCATTTTTGTATATGTTTAGGTTGATGTATGGTACTGGTTAGATTCAGTGGGGGCATGGAGTGCTTCTACATAGCGTAATTTGACAAAGAAGGTGTCAAAAGCCTCGCGCATTCGCTCCCATGTCTCCAGATTGATGCAATAACAAACCGAAGTGCCTTCCACTTTTCCATAGACCAGTCCGATTTGGCGCAGTTCTTTTAAGTGCGCGGAAATAGTGGGTTGCGCTAAGGGTAGATCTAATTTACCACAATGCGTGGCACCACGCTCCATCAGTTGTTCTAATATCGCAATCCGCGCTGGATGGGCCAGAATGCGTGCAAAACTGGCCAGCTCGTTTTGTGGAACGCTAAATGATTCGGTATTAATTGCACCCATCTTGTTTATTGATTAATCGAAATATACAAATATTAGAATGTATAAATCAAGCGCTCCTTTTATGAAGTGTTTTTTAGTATTTATGGTCAAAGCAAGCCTTCTTCTCCCTCTTCGCCTCTTCTCGATTTTTTCGGCGGTTGGGTTTGGGTAGAGCCGTGTTTAGGTGGGGAGGCTGTGGTTTCCGAAGGAGTCGTTTCGCGGGAAAGTTGGCCGGACTCCGGCGCTATGAGGGGCAACTGTGTGGGAGAAAGCCTGAAAACGTCTTTGATTCCATCTAACGCCCCGAGTACATCTCCACTTGCAGATTCTTTTAAGACAAGTTCGCGTGTCTGCCCGGTGGTTGTTTGAATGCGCAAGACATGAGTACCTTCTGCCTTGAGAGCGCTGCCCTGTACTTCCGCTACAAACGCATCTGCCTTCAGTGCGCCCAATCGGCGGAGCCATTTAACGGTGCTGAGGGTGTCGGCAGTGGTTCCAATACCGTTTCGGATCAATTGCCAATTGCCATTATTGTTGGCTACTTCATATTTTTCATTGGGTATCGAGACCGAAACCCGCTGAATGGTCGAGATTGGCAACCGTAGGACGGTTGTAGAACGCCAATCCGACACATTGGCATTGGTTGAAAGATTGCCCCTTGCTTGGATCACTTGTGGATCATTGCCTATCCGTAGGAAAAAAGAGGCGCCATCGGCGGTTGTATTCCCTAAAATCAGGGTTCTGGTATTTTTTCCAATCGTGAGTACAATACTTCGGGCGGTGGATGCAACTCCGTATGTGGCGTATCGGTCAGGCGAATTGGCCGCAATACTTTCCGGTTTAAGGGCCGCAATTTGGTCTAAAAGCCGGACAATAGCGAGCGAGTCCGCTATGCTTTGTTGAGGGCTGGTAATGTGCCATCCTGCTGCACCTTTTAGTAATTTTAAGGTATCTTGTCCAGCCACGCGGATTTCGATGGCGTCAATTTCTTCGGGCTTTATGCCCCAATTAGGGAGCTTAACAGTTGACTCTTCCCCACCGAAGATGCCTGCAAAATAACCCATCACCAACATTGCTGCCAGTATTGAGGTGAGCAAGAGAACCTGTCCTTGTTTCATAGTGTCTTACGATTGATTAAAAGATGCCTTTTGGAAAAATATACGGCATTGGTTTTACGATGAAGCGATGGTTTCTAAAAAAATCAGTGGAGGTTATCGAGATATTTTAGGGCATGACACTTGGATCTTTGATTCTTGGGGTTCTCTGCACCGAAGCATACATAAACATGGTTCGATAGCGGGTGCATTTCGAAAAATGCCAATAAACATACAACGCACTTAAATCATGCAGGATGTGAAAGACGTGTTCACAAGGTAATTTGGGAAGTTTTGAAATGCGCCCCTATCAAAATAACGTGAGCACCCCCTTCGCCCATTTCGCTTCGTGATTCAAAAGCCAGTCTTTGCGCCAAAGCCCACCACCATATCCAGTAAGCTGACCATTTTTCCCGATCACGCGGTGGCAAGGAACGACAATATTAAGGTTGTTCCGACTATTTGCCGTGCCAACAGCCCGTATGGTTTTTGTGTCTCCGATGTGCTGTGATAGTTCAAGGTACGAAATGGTTTCTCCATATGGAATACGCATCAGTTCTTGCCAAACCCGCTGCTGAAAATCGGTTCCGGTTTGGTGTATGGGAAAAGAAAATGTGCGTAACCGTCCGGAAAAATAGGCATTAAGTTCTGCTATGGCTGTCTGGAGGTGTGCCGGCTGAACGGGGCTTGGTGTTTGACGAATGGATGAAGCCCCCTTTCCACCCTCAAAATAAAGACCTGTGACAAATTGATCATTTGCCCGAATTTCAAGTGGCCCAACGGGAGAATCCAAATAAAAAAAGAAGTGATTTGTCATATCTTATAAGTCTCCACTTTAAACGACCGACAAGGTAAGATGTCTGATGAATGACTTCCAACGCTTAAAGCGAAAAATTCTGCACAAATTGCATATGTGGCGGGGATTGGATTTGATGATGAATATGTACAACGACGAGACTGGCGTACCACTTGAAAAAGGGTATTGGTATGCTTCGTCTGCGGAACTGCCGGAACTGAAACGCTTATTGAAAGAGTTGAAACCACGTAAAAAAGATGCACTCCTTGACATGGGTTGTGGAAAAGGAGCGGCCCTCCTCTTATTCCGGAAAGCAGGATTTGGAACGGTAGAAGGGGTAGAATTGTCTGAAAGATTGGTGGAGATTGCCCGCCGGAATATGCAAATTCTGCGCCAGAACATCTTTATTCATCATGCGGATGCCAAAACTTTTACGGACTTTGATCAATTCTCGCACCTGTATTTTTTTAATCCGTTCCCAGAATCGGTGATGTCGTCTGTGATGCTCCATGTTTTGGCTTCGTTGGTACGTAAAGATCGTCCTCTAACCATTCTCTATTACAACCCAACTTGTCACGAGACCATCATGGCCGGCGGCGCATTTCGGTTAGACAAAACCATTCTTACCTCCGATCTTCACCATTGGATATACACGTATGTTCACTCTCCAGAGAACAGTAGCCTGTTATGAAGCCATCTCCTCGATACGAAGCCACCGACTTCTGGAAAAAAATTGCTAATGAACTCCAGCGTGGGCAAGTAGTCCAACTAATGGTGGTAGTGGAAAGCAGCGGAAGTAGTCCGGGGAGGGCAGGTTTTAAAATGGCAGTTACCAAAGAAGCCTTCTGGGGAAGCATTGGTGGTGGGATCATGGAGATCAAGATGGTTGAAGAAGCTCGGAAGCGGCTTGATTCTGCCGAAGTAACGACCATTTTACGCAAACAAGTACACCGGAAGAATGCCATCGAAGCCAGTGGTATGATTTGCTCTGGCGAACAAACAATTGTACTTATTTCTTTGTTTTACAAAAACTTAAGTATAATTGAAAAAATTTTAGAATCCTTTCCATGCCGGAATGTAGGACTCAAAATTAATCCATCAGGGTTGCATATAGTATCAGAAACGTCGGTATTAACCACGGATTTTAACGCCGTGACAGATGGCTTTGTTTACATCGAAAGATTGGATCAACGACCTTTGTTATTTTTGGTTGGTGGTGGACATTGCGGCCTTGCCTTATCGGAACTGATGGTAAAACTTGGCTTTTGTGTTTACTTGTTCGATAATCGCCCCAATTTGAATACAATAACCGCAAACCATTTTGCTGAAGAGATCACCATTTTGGATTATGCCGCCATCTCTTCATACATTCCCGAAGGCGACCATCACTATGTGGTGGTGATGACGCTGGGATTCCAGACCGATGAGGTCGTGGTGCGGCAACTACTAGGCAAAACATTTGCGTATTTGGGTGTCTTGGGAAGTGCGGCTAAAATGAAAACACTCCTTCAGAAACTCCGCAGGGAAGGGTTTTCTGAACAGGTATTAAAGGCTGTGCGCACACCCATTGGCCTTCCAATATGTTCAAAAACTCCGATGGAAATTGCGGTGAGTATTGCCGCCGAAATAATTCAGGTCAAGAACCAGCCTAATCCAGCCAGACATATGTGACACCGGGGCCACCCAAATCCCAAGGTGCTTCCTCGAACCGCGAAACACCATCATAGTGGGACAGCAAGTCTTTGAGCGCTAACCGGAGTGCCCCTGTACCGGTTCCATGTAGAATCTCCAATCGATTCAGGCTGGCTGCCACTGCATCGTCTAAAAATTGTGTTACGGTCATTTTTGCGTCTTCAACACGCTGGCCACGGATGTCTAAGTGGATGCGGGCGCGACCAGTGGACAAGACGTCGGCACTGGCGTATTGGTGCCGGACGGTTACGGTTTGTTTTTGTCGCCCTGCCACTTTGCGTAATTGGTTCAATTTGGCCTTTATTTTCATAGAACCTTGGGCCACCAGGACATTTTTACCCACAATTTCCAATACTTCGGCTGGGGTAGTTCCTTCGCCGACCACCACTTGATCTCCCACCTGGATATCGGTTGACGTGGTGTCTGGTTTTTTGGGCGCTTTTTTGGAATCGGTGGCTGGTAGCGTTTTCTGGCGCTGAGCCTCCTGTAAGGCTTCACGGGCTTGTACACGCTTTTCCAAATTGACTTGATACCGCTTTACAAGGTCTTTGGTTGCCTCAAGTTGCTGACGGGCAATTTTGGTTCGTTCTGCCTCAGCTTGTGCTTCTCGGATTTCTCGGATGGTGCGTTCTACTTCGGCATTTGCTTGATCTAAAACTTTTTGAGCTTCGTTGAGGGCATCTTTACGAATCTGGTCTTTCACTTGTTCGAGGTGTAGGCGGCGCGTTTCATATTGCTTGCGACTGGCTTCTAAGGCGGCCTTTTCTTCCGTAAGTCGTTTTAGTTGTACCGATAACGCTTCGTTCTTGCGTGCAAAATCGTGTAAAAGGTTTTCAAAAGAGGCTTGTTGAGTACCGATGAGGCTACGTGCCCGCTCGATAATGGCTGTAGGTACGCACAGACGTTCGGCCATTTCGAAGGCATAGGATGACCCGGGAATACCTGTTTGAAGACGATAAGTAGGCGTGATATTGGCTTCATCGAAACTCATGGCACCATTTTCTACACCAGACGTCTCGTGAGCAAAGACCTTTAATGCCCCGTGATGGGTGGTGACAATGACCGTTGCGCCAACGCGGTGAAAATGTTCGAGCATGGATTGTGACAAAGCCGTTCCTTCGGAGGGGTCGGTTCCGGTTCCCGCTTCATCAATCATAATCAAAGTACGGGCATCGGCCTCCGTCAGCATATGCCGCAAATGAGTAAGGTGTGAACTAAACGTGGAAAGGTCATTTTCGATGCTTTGTTCATCGCCTATATCAGCAAAAATAGCTTGAAACAGACATACATCCGAAGCATCGCCATGGCATGGAATTGGCAGCCCGTATGCCACCATCAGGGCCAGCAGTCCTACGGTCTTCATGGCTACAGATTTCCCACCAGCATTAGGCCCCGTAATGATGAGGGAACGAAAATGTTCACCTAAAGTGATGTCTAATGGTACGATATTTTTTTTCTCTTGTGCATATCGTAAAACCAACATCGGGTTTTTGGCTTTTTTTAGCTTAAAAACACCCTTTTCATTCAATTGGGGAACGGTTCCATCCAAGGCGTTCGCCAATCGAGCCTTCGCTAATACAAAGTCGAATTCGCCTAATGTTTCCACACTGTTCAAGACCTCTGGCGCAACAGTTCTTAGTTCTGCGCAAACATCTCGTAGAATGCGTTCAATTTCACGCCTTTCTTCGGTTTCAAGTTCGCGAAGATCGTTGTTCAGTTCCATTACTGCGGCAGGCTCGATATAAGCCGTATGCCCCGTTGCCGAGACATCATGAAGGAATCCGGTCACTTTTCGTTTGGCTTCTGCTTTTACGGGGATGACTAAGCGGCCATTTCGGATGGTGGGCTGGTCATCGGCGGCAAAACCCTCTTTTTCTGCCCGCCGGAGTTCGGCCATCACACGAGACCTTAGTTCGCCTTGAATACGCAAGAGATTCCGGCGAATTCGTCGTAATTCCGGCGAGGCATCGTCCTTGATTTGTCCGGTATCGTCCACGGTTTCCCCAATGCGTCGCTCTAACGTTTTTTGTGGGAAGAGTCCCAATGCAACTTCTTGTAAGGCGGGGTACTTGGTTCTTCTCGCGTCCAGATATGACTTCAGGCGGCGGATATTGCCCACGATATGCCCCACACCCAAAAGTGCTTCTGGTTGCATAAACGCGCCTTCTGGTAAAATAAAACGAACCACCTCGCGGATGTCGGGCAATGCGGTTAGTGGCAAGGCATCGTCGAATGCGAGCAGGGCTTGGGTCTCCGAGACCTGTCGGAGGCTATGTTGTACAATCCGAATAGATGTACTCGGTAGCATCCCCTCTACCCGTTCCTGCCCCATCCGGCTGAGCGTATAGGCATCTAATTTTTGTCGGAGTACATCAAATCCCAGTTTTTGTTCAATGTTTTGTGGATATAGCTTCATGCCTTATGCGAATGCCTGTGTATTAAAAAAAGAGCCTGCATTGGGCAGACTCCGAAATCACGAAATGGGAATATGTGTCCTTATTTCACCTTCTTGTCTATTTGTGAAAGAAGATCCAAAACCTCTGCTTTAATCGGGTTCACTGTCCCATTCACTGCCCGTCGAAAGGCATCGTAGGTCGGTTGGAAGTCTTTTCTTTGTCCTGGGTAAAAGACCTCATTGATGTATGGCTCTTCCAGTTGCAAAATGCTCGACAACCATTCTGAAACTTGGTTGAGGGCTTCCTTCACATGAACACCCTTCGGATATCGGCGTAGATATTCGCCAGTGGTGACGTTTAAATAGGCCAGATTGCACGAAAGGTCGCCTTCGCATTCGCCTCCTAATGGTACTTGAGAAGCCTCCCAAGCAATACGTTCTCCGATAGCGGCATTTTTATATTTAGTGGCTAAATTCCAAAATACTTCAGATCGTAATAAATACTGCGCAGAAATCTCGTCATAGAACAGAGATTTGCCTTCATGACGCTGCACCCACGATTTATAAGGCTCTGGATAGGTTCCGGTGTTAGTGTCCATGAGCATGAGGGGTGCTGCGCGTTTAAGGGCCAGCAATCGGCTCATTTCTAATTCACCAAGCAAGGGCGGACTTGTTATCTCGCGGATGGCCCGTTCGGTAAACACCACCAAATCTGCTTCGTCTAAAAAATTGGTAGCCTCTGTTGCAAGTCTGGACCGAACCAATTCCATATAAATTAATTGTTTCTGCGAAGGGATATAGGGCTTCAGAAAAGCACCAAAAACCCAACCTGTTAGCGTGGGCGTAGAAACCTGATACCAAAAATCGGTTTTACCACCAATGGTTGCTTTGGTTGCCGATTTTGCTTTCTGCACCACAACAACACCCAGTCCCAATTTCCCTAATTCGGTACCCGTAACATCAGAGGCTTGGCGAACCCGAATGTTGGAACCAGTTACGATCCATTGGGTTTGTGCATGTACGTTACCTACAAACAATACACATAAGAGAAAATACTTTAGCATAGAAAAAATGAGTTACGGATAATACACGAGGCCAAATAATATAATACCTAACCTGCTCCGGTTATAAAAAGTCAATTACCTATGGCAACTGCTCGGAGACCCGAATATACTTTTACCTAAGCGAGTAAAAAAGTGATTCGTCTAAAAATAAGCAGAAAGAGGCTAGAGGACGATGACCGGCACAAGGGTACAAACTACTTGGGATAATGACGAAAGAAGTACCGCATCCACCGAAAACTTCTGTTTGGTTTGTCAGGATGCGCTAGTACCATACGTGGGGAGGCGGTTTGGGGCACTGTAAGTTGATGCAATAATTCCCGAAGCCGTTCGGCCTCCATTCCATCGAGGTGGTTATGGGCCTCGCCAACTTTCATCAACAAGGTTGGACGTTCGCCAGCCCACCAAGTGACATGGATGGCAACCGGACAAAACAGCAGATGTGGCATTTTGCGGGAAAGGCGCTGTAAGATTTTGGGAGAAAAAGGCAAAACCCCTTCTTCTGGGGGATGTTGGCGCGCTTCCGGAAAAATGTAAAAATCCCAATCAGGATGTTTGGACAAGAGCTGGACGGTTCGATTCATGGTTTCGATCTGGGCTTTGGGCTGGTTCCGAGGAAAGGGTAATCCGCCCAAAAGTCCTAAAAAGGGGAAATCGTCCCAGCGCTCCATCCAAACGACGCCACGTCGTTGGCGTATTTCATAAATCATTAGCCAGACAAGGTGCCCATCAAAATGGGTGTGATGATTGAGATAAAAAAGGGTGGGTTTGCCGGGTAAATTCTCTGCTCCAAACAGTGCCACTTGTTCAATACCATTTAGAAGCCCCTTTCGCATGGCGGCACTCCAAAACCGGCTAAAAAACGATAACCTCATAATGATGTGGAAAACAAAGGAGGATAAATTCTTTTTGGATGATTATGAGGAAGTAGAGCGTCTCTACGACGATAATAATCATTGTCTAAGAGCAATCTGATTTTTCGTGTCGCTGGGACATATGCTCTCCGCGTGAGGTTGTTATACTCGTTTTTACGTACTTCGTTCAAGATTTCTCGGTACAACCTTGCGGCGGCCCGAATACCCCCCCGAACACGTAAAGGTAGCCGATGAATACCCTTAAATCCTTCGATATATAATTGCTCTGCCAATTGCATCATCCGTTCCATGAGGTTGGCATACCCAACGGGCGGGAGGTCTTGGTATAACATCTGAGGCGAAAGCCCTGCTTCATTTAGCCAATTTTCCGGAAGATAGATACGGTTTAAGGCGCGGATATCTTCCCCAACATCCCGAATAATATTGGTAATTTGCATGGCATTGCCAAGTGCGCGTGCCGTTGGCTCCAATGCCGTCCGATCATCTTGTGACTGTACCAAAAAGGGGAGCATCATCGCACCCACGCAGCCAGCCACCAAATTGGCGTATGCAAGTAGGTCGTTTTCGGAAACGACTTTCTGACTTGTCAGATCCCATCTTGCACCTTCGATAAGTTCTTGCATGGGCTTATGTGACAAGGTAAACTGCTGATGAATGCCAGACAACCGCTGCCAAAAGGGACTGGAAGAAGGCTTTCCAGTAAATACATCCAATAGATGATTTTCCACCCGCGCCAATTCCGACAAGGCCTGTTCTTTTCCTTCATTGAGGGCCATTTCATCCGCAATATTGTCTATCATCCGACAATACATGTATAAGGTGGCCACATGCATCCGGATTTCAGATGGCAAAAGATGTGTGGCCATTGAAAAAGTGCGCGAGTGGCGCCTAAAGTCCTGCCAAATGGCTGTTTCGGAAAAGGGCATTTGGAGCATTGGCCTATTTCTCTCCTGTTTCTGTTCCTGTTTGGTGTTCGTAAGCCCAAACGGCCAAAAGTGGGATCATAGAGGCAAAGAGACCAAATCCGAAAGCAGCTACTTTTAAAGAAACCAACGAGACCAAAAATGGAAAAGCAGCATTTAGAAACCAAAGCCGAGGCGCCCATGGGGTTAATGTTGGGCGGATGCCATGCCCCAGATACTCAAATCCTAACATAATAATCAAGGCCGATGCAAACCACCCAAGCCAGTTCTCCGGAGGCATTCCAAAGAAAAAACCGCCATCGGGAAATACCCAAAAAGTCTGGGCATAACTCATCGCCGGGTCTAAGCTAAAATCCCACAAAACCATGAACAAGGAAGCCGCCAATACACGTTTCATGCCTTTAAGCGCAAGACGTGTCGCCAAATCGAAAGACAAAAGACCCATAGCATACCATGCCGGTGGGATGAAATACGGGACAAGATCCAAAATCTTAGGACCTAATAGGTCTGTATAAAAGTATTTCCCAAATGGAAATCCGGTAGCTGTGCCCAAAAGTTCCATCACTGTCCCTACAAAAACCGCCCAAACTAAAAAAAAGAGGGATTTATGAAGCCCTAAGTGCGGATAATAGAGCAGCCAAACCGTGATGGGCATCAACACCATGTAAATCCATGTAGGAATTTTGATCAGCCAAGATAGAATAGGTGCAAAGAAAGCTGTGACAGGTGGGATGTAGAGGAGCAACATGCCTGCTAAACTGAAGACAATGGTTCCCAAAAAGATCAAAACAGACCATCGAAAATAACGATCTGGTATATAGGGGGTTTTTGACATCTTTTTTTACTAAAATACTCATTTCATAATCACCATAGTAATACATTGTCAGACACCTAAACGCATTTTAACAACCATTGATCGCATTCTAATGAAGACCTCTACGGCCATTTGCATCCCCGATTTTTTTCCGCGTATTTCGGTTTTTGCTGCTGTTCTACAATCAGATCGGGTGGTTCTGGCAGATACGTTCCAGTATAGCCGACAATCATATCAGAACAGAACCTCCATTCGTACCGATACGGGAACTGCTTGGCTTTCCGTTCCAGTTCGGTATCGGTTTGGGGATCCGATACATACGGTTACTTTTGAAGATGCCCAATGGAAATGGCGAGAATCCCACCTAAAAACGCTACAGAATCATTATCGCTCATCTGCGATGTATGAGTATTACGAGTCTTACTTGGAATCATTTTACGCGGAGCCTTACGCCACGCTTGGACAACTCAGCGTCGCTTCTTTGCGTTGGTTGTGCAAGGCTTTAGCATACGAAGTAGCAATTGAGTGTATGTCTGACTGGGGCAGCAACCCACCTACAAACCTAAACGAGCTGAGTTTGGTATGGCAAAAACCCTTCTTAACCACAAAGGAGGCCGCCATATTTGCTGCAAAGATGGGTCTCGACGTGTATTTTGTGGATTGGAAGCCCGCAGTTTATCGCCAGGTGTATACCGGGTTTTACCCTGATCTGAGTATGTTGGATTTATTGTTTAACTATGGTCCCGAAGCCTTATCGTACCTGAAAGGCTTTCCGTTACATACGTTGTAGATTGCAACAATTTCACCTCCCTCTTTTGGGGTGCGTACCCTCTGAGTCGCTTATTCGGCCAAGTATTTTTTAAACCCTTCCGACATTTTCACTTGTAGGTTTCCCTTTTCGTCGCCATAAATCATGAATACTTCTAAGGGTTTCCCTTTGATAAAGGATAAGGTTTTTTCAATACCCATGACCATAAATGCGGTAGCATAGGCATCGGAAGTGGCACAATCATTGGCGATAACTGATACACTCAAGAGGTTATGAGTCACAGGATATCCAGTCTTCGGATCAATGGTATGGGAATATTTTATACCATTCCGGATGTAAAATTTACGATAGCTTCCGGAAGTGGACAATGCTTTATTGCTCAGGTTCACAATAGCTTGTAAAGGACGGCCTTCGGCCTCTTTATCGGTAGGTTTGTCTATACCAATGCGCCAGAGGGTGCCATCGGGCTTTTCTCCTTTTGTAAATACCTCACCCCCCAACTCTACCATATAGTTTTTTATGCCTTTGCTTTCCAAAAACTGACCCACAAGGTCAACCGTATATCCTTGCGCAATGGCATTAAAATCAATTTCCATCCCTTTCCGTTTAAGTACGGTTTTGTTGTCGGATAGCTTTAGGTCTTTATAGCCAATCAACACCCGCAAGCTATCCACTTTTTGTGGTCCCAAATGGGGGTTTCCTTTCTTGAAGCCGAACCCCCAAGCACGTACCAAAGGCCCTACCGAAACATCAAAAGCCCCATTGGTTGCTTCGGAAACTTCCATACTTTTCCGAAAAACCTGTTCGAACATCGGGTCAAGCACATATGCCTCGTTACGGTTAATTTTAGAGATGGTAGAAGTCGTGTCCCATGTGGACATACTTTTGTTGACCGCTGTAAAAAGGCTATCCAAAGGTTTTGAAAAATCCCGTTGCGCAGGATCTGTATATCGGATAGAAAAGGTGGTTCCTTGTGCCTCTCCACTCAATTCTACCAAATGATCGTTATGAGCCTTATCAGATTGGCAGGCAGCGAATCCAAAAATGGACAGGATGAATAAAAGATACTTCATTTGTGTCTGTGTTTCATAAAAAAAGCCTGTGCGGAAAACATTCTACACAGGCTTGGCTGGTTTGGTTTTGGCTAACTACCGAAGTCGTCGAATGCGATTTTTTCTTTCGGAACACCTAAACTGTCTAACATTTTATCAACGGCAGAGAGCATCATGGGTGGACCGCATAGGTAATATTCAATGTCTTCCGGAGCTTCATGTTTAGCAAGATAATTGTCTAAGACCACTTGGTGAATGAAGCCCACATAGCCCGTCCAGTTGTCTTCTGGTAAAGGCTCGGATAGGGCAATATTAAATTGGAAATTCGGGAACTCGCGTTCTATAGCCCGGAAATGTTCTTCATAGAAGATTTCCCGTTTACTCCGCGCCCCGTACCAATACGATACTTTCCGACCAGTTTTTAGCGTGTGAAATAAGTGGAATATTTGTGAGCGTAGTGGTGCCATGCCCGCACCACCCCCAATATACACCATCTCGTTTCCCGTATCCTTGATGTGGAATTCGCCGTAAGGCCCACTTATGGTTACTTTGTCGCCCGGCTTGCGGGAAAACACATAAGAAGAACAAATACCTGGTGGCACATCTTTCCAGCCGTTCTTCGCACGATCCCAAGGCGGTGTGGCCAAACGGATGTTCAACATAATCACATTGCCTTCTGCTGGATGGTTGGCCATAGAATAGGCGCGGAAAATAGGCTCATCGGTCTTAAGCTTCAAGTCCCAGATTTTGTACTTGTCATAGTCATCCCGAAAACGATCGGGAATGTTATACAAGTCTTGCTTAAATTCCAGATCCAACTCCGGCACATCCAACTGGATATATCCGCCCGAGTCAAAATCAAGTGTTTCACCTTCCGGCAACTTCACCACAAACTCCTTTATGTACGTAGAAACGTTGTCGTTCGACGTGACCGTGCATTCCCACTTCTTGACACCAAAAACTTCATCAGGAATGACAATCTCCATGTCTTCTTTTACCTTTACTTGGCACGCCAAACGTTCCTTTTCGGCCACCTGACGACGGTTGAGGTGGTTGGTCTCTGTGGGTAGTACGTCACCGCCACCAGAAAGTACTTTACACTTACACATGGCGCAGGTGCCACCACCGCCACAAGCCGAGGCCAAGAAGAGTTTTTGCTCGGCCAAGGTTGTTAATAGGGTACTACCTGGTTTAACTGTAATGGCTTCGTCGGCTTTACCGTTGATGATAATCTTGACATCTTTACTCGGAAGTAACTTTTCCTTTGCCGTAAGGATCAGGAAAACCAAAATCAGGATGACCAATAAAAAGACCGCAATGCTACCAACAAGTATCGTGAACATGATTTTAGCGACTTTATTTTACAGTTGAATACCGGCAAAACTAAGGAATGCCAAAGCCATAAGCCCGGTGATGATCATGGCAATGCCCAGCCCTTTTAAAGGGTCCGGAATGTGAGAATAACGTAATTTTTCTCGGACAGCGGCCAAGGCCACAATGGCGAGGAAGAATCCAATGCCCATTCCCAGCGAGAAAACCGTTGTTTCAGCGAAATTATATTCTCTTTCCTGCATAAACAAGGCCGCGCCCAAGATGGAGCAGTTTACGGTGATAAGGGGTAAGAAAATACCGAGAGAGTTGTATAATGCGGGCAAAAACTTCTCGATAATCATTTCTACCAATTGTACCATTCCGGCGATCACCGAGATAAAAAGAATAAAGGCCAGAAACGTGAGGTTCACACCTGCCAAACTGGGATGAATCCAAGCCAAGGCATCTTCTTTGAGTAGATACGTTAGGATTAGATAGTTTGCCGGGGTGGTAAGTAGCATCACAAAAATGACCGCAATGCCAAGCCCAAAGGCTGTTTTAATGGATTTGGACACGGCCAAGAAGGAACACATCCCCAAGAAAAATGCAAAAATGGCATTTTCCACGAAGATGGACTTGACCAATATGCCTGCGAGATGTTCCATATATTAATCGTTTAAAACTTTAAGACACATTGATAAGTTTGGGATTCCGACTTCGCTGCCACCAGATAAAGCAACCGATAATAAACAAAGCAGCAGGTGGAAGCATCATCAGGCCATTGTTCACGTATCCCATATCATATAGAAACTGTGGGACAACCTTGAAGCCTAGCAGTGTTCCAGATCCAAAGATCTCACGAATCATACTTACAAAGACCAGAATGGCGCCATACCCTAAGCCGTTTCCGATACCATCCAAGAAAGAGGGCCACGGTTTTTGACTCATGGCATAGGCTTCTAAACGTCCCATTACAATACAATTGGTGATGATCAACCCAACGAATACCGAAAGTTTTTTAGAGACATCATACATATACGCCTTTAAAACCTGATCCACCAAGGTTACCAATGTTGCCACCACCACCAATTGGACAATGATCCGGATGCGCCCCGGAATACGGTCGCGGATAGAGGCAACGATCAGGTTGGAAAAAGCCGTAACAAGCATTACCCCTAAAGCCATAATAATGGCGGGTTTTACCTGAACCGTAACGGCAAGCGCGGAACAGATTCCCAAAACCTGTACGGAAATGGGATTGTTGTCATCTAACGGATCAAAAAGGGCTTTACGGTTTTTTTTGGAAAACAGGGCCTCTTTCGGTGCTGCTTGCTTTACTGGCGCATTTACTTCTGCACTCATAAGGGTTTATGGTTTAGCGTTGGGTTTTAATTTCTCGAAATAGGGCAAATAGGGCTTCAAGCACTTTAATAACATGGCATCCACCCCATTCGACGTAATGGTTCCACCGGAAATGGCATCTACCATGTGGGTTGGTCCAGCTTCCACTTTTTGACCTTTCTTGACGACACGTACCGAGACAAAATTGTTTTTATCATCTATAATGGTTTTTCCTTCAAAGGGTTTTTGGAATATTTCTGTAGAGATTTCCGCACCAAGGCCGGGTGTTTCTCCTTTGTGGTCAAAAACGGCGCCATAAATGGTCTTAAAATCATCTTTTACAGATACATAGCCCCAAATAGGTCCCCAAAGCCCAACACCATGAAGCGGAACTACATAATATTTTTTCCCGTCTTTACCTGTATAAACATATAAGGGAAGTTGGCGGGCGTTTTCAGGTTTTTCATATTCGTCCTTCAGTACCAAATCAAAGGCTTTTAACCCCGAAAGTGTTTCTCCCTTTGCATTAACCACCAATTCCGCTACGTTTTTGGTGTAATACGTCACCACCTCGTTGGGGTTGATTGGTTTGGCGTGTACGGCTCGGAGAATGTCCGATCGTTTTTCAAGGGCAATATTGGCTTCTTGTTGCGGACGTAAACCTTCCGAAGCAAAAGCAAGAAGGACGGCGGCAATTACGGTGAGTATGGCCGCAAAGGCGAAGGTGTAATTATTGGAGTGCACGTTTTAGTCGTTTATTGATGTTCCGTTGAACCACAAAATGATCAATCAACGGAGCAAACACGTTAAAGAACAAAATACTGAGCATCATACCTTCCGGATAGGCAGGGTTAAACACCCGAAGCGTTACCGTAAAGGCCCCGATGAGGAAACCATAGATCCATTTTCCGGTTTCGGTTTGTGCCGCAGAAACCGGATCGGTGGCCATATAAACCGCACCAAATGCAAACCCGCCCATAATTAGGTGATAATATGCAGGTGCATGCATGATGTGGGTGGGGGCATCGGCGGGCGCCAAGACATTCATAAAAAGACCCATCAGATAGCCACCCAGAAAAACCGAAAGAATGATACGCCAACTGCCGACGCCTGTGTAAATCAGATAGGCAGCGCCAATGAGAGCCATGAGCGTACTGGTTTCTCCAATTGAACCTTTCTCAAATCCCATAAACATATCCCACGGTGAGGGGGTTGCTGTGAAATTGGCATCCACTACTGCTAAGGATGTTGCGCCGGAATAGCCATCCACGAGTGCACGGCCTGCCTCGGGCGTTAAATCCACCCAGACTTCGCCGCTCAGGTAAGCAGGAAAGGCGAAGAACAAGAATGCGCGGGCGAGAAGGGCCGGATTCATGAAGTTCATTCCGGTTCCGCCAAAAACTTCCTTACCCAAAACCACACAAAAGATAGAAGCCAAAGCGACCATCCAGAGTGGTGTTGTAACCGGAAGCGTTAATGGGATGAGCATACCCGTGACCAAATAGCCTTCATTGACTGCGTGGCCCCGCATTTGTGCAAACAAAATTTCTACCCCTAACCCTGCGCCATAAGACACAATTAGCAAGGGCGCTATTTTGATCAGGCCAAACAACAGGTTCTCGGCGTGGCTACTTTCTATGCCAAATGCAAGATAATGCTGATAGCCGATATTCCATATACCAAAGACGAGGGTGGGTAGGAGGGCAATAATCACCGTAAACATGGTGCGTTTTAAATCCACCGCGTCCCGAATGTGTACACCACCATGTGTGGTATGGTTGGGCACAAATAAAAAAGTCTCGATGGCATTGTAAGCGGCATGGAATTTTTCCAGTTTGCCACCTTTTTCAAAGTTGGGCTGAACTTTGTCTAACAGATTACGGAGTGCTTTCACGTTTCTTTACGTTGTGGGTTGAATATGCCGGGCTTAGCCTTCTTTGCGAACCATCTCCAAACCATCCGAGATGATTTTCTGAACGTTAATTTTGGAGGTACAAACAAATTCGCAAAGAGCAAAGTCTTCTTCCGAGACTTCGTAGATGCCCAGTTGCTCCATTTTTTCCAAATCATTGGCCAAGATGGCTTTGAGTAGGTAGGTGGGAAGGATATCCATTGGCAAAACTTGTTCGTATTGCCCAGTTACCACAAAGGCGCGTTCTTCGCCATGCAAATTGGTATCTAACCGATAAGATTTGTTCTTATTTAGCCACGAAAAGAAAGTTCGGGATAAACTTAGTTTATGGAAACCGGGCGTAAGCCAACCGAGGAATTCGTGGTGGTTGCCTTCCGGAATTGCGGTTATCTGATGGGTGTATGCCGAGAGAAAAGCATCTTGCGAGGTCTGTTGTCCCGTCAATACATGGCCCTGAATCAAGCGGACTTGATCCGTTTTTACCCGATTGTTCAGCAAGTCTTTCAGATGAACCCCTTGTATAGTGCGGAAATAACCGCGCTCTGTGGCTTCAGAGCCAGTAAGGGCCACGATTCGCTCCGGACGATACACGCCTTCAGCAAAGAGTCGCCCAATGTTTACCACATCTTGTGCATGAACATACCAAACCACTTCTTGTGGATTAATCGGATCTACATGGTGGATTTGCACCCCGACATTACCGGCAGGATGAGGGCCATTAAATATGGTTTTCGTAACGCCTTGTGCTTGCTGGAGAACAGACGAGGCATTGATCGGAAGACCCAAATGAACCTTGCCATCCGTCAACTTGGCGAGTGCATCTAAGCCTGCTTGGAAGAGGTTTCCGGACTGTTCCAAGATAAAGCCAAGGTCTGGCGCTAAGGGTGCAGAATCAAACCCTGAAACAAAAATTGCCTTCGGGCTTTCATTCGGACGGGCAATGAACGAATACGGCCTTTGACGAATAAATACCCACGCACCACTGTCTAACAAGCGGTTCACCACGTGGTCTCGCGAGAGGGTCGAGGGGTTAATAGGTTGAAAGGCGCGGGAGGCTGCTTTTTTATCCGCAAGTATGCGCACTTGCAAGATCCGCCGTTTCTCACCTCGTACAATCTCCACTACTTCGCCACTTACAGGTGCGGTGAAAAACAATTCCGGATGGTCTTTGTCGTGGAAAAGTGGTGCGCCAGCTTGGACTTCGTCTCCGGGTTTAACCACCATTTTAGGCGTTATGTGCGGAAAATCGAGCGGTTGAACTGCCACAATAGCCGATACGGCCAGATCGGAAAGGGTTTTGGGTGCTGCGCCCTCCAACTTGATGTCAAATCCACGTCGGAGGTTTATCGTTCCGTTAGAAGGCATATAAAAAGCGTTTATGTCCAGAACGGGTTAAGGGCTATAAATACAAATATTGTAGATCGTAATCTACATCATTAAACAGGTAACAAAAAGTGTTTCGCCTGAAAAGGTTTTCAAGGAGACATGATTTAATACCTGATTCAAGAAATGGTGGAATTCTTGCGTTAAGGCTTCACAAAATATGGAACCTCCGATCCTTTTGCTTGAAGTGCGTGTGAATACAGAAGCAGGAGGCGGTTATGTGTCAAAAAGCAGAATGATAAGTTTGCCACATCATACCTATTCAAAATCTTAAATTACAAATACTTCGAGGATAAAAATTAGTTCAGGTGATTCCGCTGAATTAATGTGCATCTAACCAGTTGGGGCCCACGCCAATCCCGATTTCGATGGGTACCGATAGCGGAAGGGCTTCTTGCATCTCTTTATGGACAATGGCTTTCATGTGTTGTACCTCATTTTCGGGGACCTCGAAAAGCAATTCGTCGTGGACCTGCAAGATCATACGGCTTTTTAGATTTTCTTGCTCCAATCGCCTATGGAGACGGATCATGGCGATTTTAATCATATCGGCCTGAGATCCTTGGATGGGCATATTGACCGCTACCCGTTCAGCAGCCTGCCGGAGTTGTCGGTTTGCCGAGTGGATGTCTTTCAGGTATCGGCGACGACCGTACAGGGTTTCTGCATATCCTTTTTTGCGTACTTCCTCGATGAGGGTTAGGATTAAACGGGCGACACCGGGATAACTGGCATGGTAACCGTCAATTAGAAACTGGGCTTCACTTCTGGGAATCCTCATGCGTTGTGAAAGACCAAACGAAGAAATGCCATAAGGTATGCCATAATTCACCTCTTTGGCCCTGTTTCGTTGTAGGCGCGTGACTGCTTCGGGGGCAACTTTAAAAATACGTGCAGCAGCATCCGTATGAACGTCTTCGTTCCGTTGAAAGGTCTCGATCAATCCTTCGTCGTTAGACATGTGGGCAATGATCCGTAATTCTATTTGGGAATAATCTGCCGAAAGCAAAACGTGTCCGGGTGCAGCAATAAACGCACGACGGATTTCACGCCCTTCACCAGACCGGATGGGGATGTTTTGGAGGTTTGGATTGGAGGATGCCAAGCGGCCTGTGGCAGCAATGGTTTGGTGGAAACTGGTATGAACCCTGCCTGTGTTCGGGTTGGAGAATGTGGGTAGGGCGTCCACATAAGTACTTTTGAGTTTGGAAAACTTACGCCAATCTAAAATGAGGGCGGGCAAATCATGCTCTACAGCCAATTCCTGTAAGACCCGTTCGTCGGTAGAATATTGTCCGGTGGCTGTTTTTTTACCGCTTGGTAACTTAAGCCGTTCAAATAACACTTCTCCTAATTGTTTGGGAGAGCCAATATTAAACGTCCCACCCGCCGATTCATAAATTTGCTGCTCCATCTCGATCAGTTTGCTGGCCAATTGAACCGAGTATTCCTTGAGTGCAGCCACATCCACCAAAATGCCATTGGCTTCCACCTGTGCCAAAACAGGAACCAGCGGCATCTCGACTTCCTCGGCCAGAGATAGAAGGCCCTCTTCGGCCAATCGTTTCCGAAGGTGTTGGGTGAGTCTGAGCGTGATGTCTGCGTCTTCGCAAGCATAGTCCGAGACCACTTGTACCGGAACCTCGCGCATGGTTTTTTGATTTTTCTTACCTTCTCCAAGGAGTGCCGAGGTAGGGATTTTTTTGTAGTTCAAGACTTCCATACTAATGGCGTCCAAGCCATGTTGACCATCCGGACTCAAGAGGAAATGTGCCACCATGGTATCAAAAATAGGGCCTTTAAAGTGGATACCATAGCGTTTCATCATCAATAAGTCGTATTTAACATTCTGGCCACACTTGGTTATGGCAGGGTTTTCTAATGCAGGTTTGAATATGGACAATACGGTTTTGGTGGTGGTGGCGTCCAAAGTGGGTAAATAATAGGCTTCTGCTTCTTGTGTGGAGGTTGAGCAGCCCACCAATTCCGCGATCATCGCATCTGTTCCCGTTGTTTCGGTATCAAAACAGATTTCTGTCGCCCGATTCAGTCGGTCGCCAAGTGCTTGTTGCATGGCAGGATCGGTAAGTAGCTGGTATTGCACCTTTTCGGCATCGAAGCTGTGTTCTTCGCCATGCACCAAAATGTCGGTTAGTCCGGAAGTAGGTAGTTCAAAGCCTCCAAAGAGGTTCGCCTGGCTTCCTGCTGGGCCTTGAGGTACAGCCTGAAAGGATTTGGCATAGCGATGAATGCGACCTCTGAGTGTTTTTCCAAATTCCAATTCATCAAATAGACGCCCGATTTCCTCCATATCCGGCTTGGTGCGCACAAGACTTTGCCAGTTTAAATCTAAAGCCACTTCGGTATGAATGGTGACCAGTAGTTTAGACATAATGGCTTGGTCATGGTTGTTGAGCAAGCCTTCCCGTACCCGTTTTGCAGTGATTTCTGCGGCATGTTCCAGTAGGTTTTCTACGGATCCATACTGCTGGATCAGGCTGGGTGCTGTTTTTTCGCCAATGCCCGGTACGCCCGGTACGTTGTCGGCAGTGTCGCCCAATAATGCCAAAACGTCTATGAACTTTACGGGTGGCAAGCCATAATCTGTACGGAATTTTTCCTCCGTCACCCAGTCAAATTCTTCGTCCTTTCGGGTGGGGCGTAGAATGGAAACACCCGGCCCCAAAAGCTGCCGAAAATCCTTGTCTGGCGAAACAATCACAGCATGTTGGCCCTCTGCCTCGGCACGTTTGGCCAATGTCCCGATCACATCATCGGCCTCGTAGCCCGGAATTTCCAACATCGGGATATCGAATGCCTTTACCAAGTCTTTGATAAAAGGCAGGGCAATACGCAATGGATCGGGCATAGGTGGGCGATGCCCTTTGTATTTTTCGTAGATCTCGTCACGAAAATTCGGCCCCGGAGCATCCATTACTACCGCAATGTGTTCGGGCTTTTCGCGCTCAATTAAACTAAGCATGGTTCCCACAAACCCATAACATGCACTGGTATCCATGCCTTTTTTATTAATTAAAGGGCGTGTAGCAAAGGCAAAATGGGCACGATAGGCCAAAGCCATGCCATCAAGTAAGAAAAGACGTTCCATTTCGTTTGGTATAGAGGGTGAGTGAGGAGGCAGGAAGAAAGATACCGTTTTCGTATCGGCGGGGCAATGTGTGTATTAATGAATACGAATACGGGTATTCGGTGGGAGAGATTGGCTACGACGGATAAAAGAGGAGTGAAACCATTCTTCGGTAACCAAACCATCAGGGTTCATATCATTAAATCTTGTATTCATAAATACATAAAAGGGTCTTGTGGGATATGCCTGATGCAACCGATTAATGGTTTCTTCGAAAGTAGGTGGCTTGGCGACCAATGGTTTTGAGGGAGGTTCTAATCGAATTAGGTCTGGTCTCAGGTAGTTTAAATGGGAGTCGCCAAACAAAACGATACTGCCCGGCGGGATGTCTTTTGTGGCGTCTATGGCTTTGGCGACTGCCTGATGATATGGTAACCGTTGCTCATAGACCTGTTTGACGGCCCAAAGTGGACCATATACCATAAACGAAGTACCCGCAGTGAGCCAGACGGCTTTTTTGAGTTGTGTTTGCCAGCCCAATTGGTGGCGAATCCAAAGGATGATTGCCGGAATCCAGAGCCAAAAGACGGGAGCAAACAATTCCATGTAGAAACTGTTTTTTTGTAGCCACAAGACGTGTTGCCATCGCGAAGCCGTCATTACCACCAAATAGCACAAGCCAGTAACAAACAGTACTTGTGCGAGGCTTAACCGCTCTTGCCTGTCGTTGGAGGAGGTCTGGGCTGGATCTACCTGTTTGTTTTTAGCAAGCCATACCCATACAAAAATGACCACCTGAATACATATCAACAAGGAAAGTAAAGAATCGGAAACCCGATCAATAGCCAGAGGGAAAAATCCTACCATAAACCCTTTTAACCATGAGCCTATTATCTGTGCCACTTCAGGTGTTATACCTGCATATCGGTTCATGCCGGAAAATGCGCCGGATCGGGCGTAGTTCCAGAATGCATATACAAATATGATGCTTGTCCACAAGAAAATCACGACCGCTAAGGGTACCGTTTTTTGACCGTTTTCGCTTATGGTTCTCCAGCCCAACCATAGTAAAACCACCCCCGAAAAAATGCCTACATATCTTAGCAAAAACAAAAAGAGGGCGCAAATTAAAATACCTTGTAATGCGCGATTTTCGCCTGTTTGCCGGAATTGATGTAACCAATGCACAAACCAAACCAACGTTGTAAGAAATGCGGCCTCGCTAAAGGTGGATGAAAATAAAAGCAAGGGTGCGGAAAAGAGCATCATGGCACTCATTATCGCCGCATCTTCGCCAGCCAAACGCCGGAATCCCCCGATTGAGAGACCCGCCAATAGCCATCCGAGGAGTTTCGATGCCCAGAAAACGGGTAATCCGGTCAGAAACGAAATGCCTGCAATTAAAACCGGATAACCAATGGGCCATAGGGTAAACGGGTCGTATCCATCCAACGGCAATGGTTCTCCGAGGCCGAGTGTGGTTATGCGGAATTGATGATGAATGAGTATGTTTTGCGCTGCCTCTAAATAGTATGTCCCATCCCCGGAGGTCATGCCATCAGTACTCAACACAGTACGAAGGACAATGACTAAGCCAATTGAGAACCAAATCCCAAACAACAGGAGATTTGTGGTGGTCCATAGATGGCGATAAGGCATCTTATGGGGTCGCGAAGCGTCGTTTTTGCCCACTTTCGTGTGTGGCTGTTGCCATTTCGGCGATGAACGATTTGTCTGGACGGTCTTCGAAGGCGTTGCCTACGACAATAAAAGAGGCCCCTGCTTGTGCTCGTGCGGCAGCCATTTCGGGGGTACGCAGGCCACCGCCCACAATAAGCGGAATAGAAACCGTAGCGGTGATACCCGCAACCATTTCCATCGGCACCGGAAAATCAGCGCCAGATCCGGCATCAGTCATCAAGAGTTTCATGCCCATCATCTCGGCGGCAAGGGCAGTTGCAACGGCAATATTACTCTTCTTGCGGGGCAACGGCATAGAGTTGCTCATGTATTGTGCCGAGGTCAAAGCGCCACTTTCAATGAGCATATATCCCGTAGAGATGGCCTCTAAGCCTAATTTTCGGAGGATGGGCGCGGCATAGACGTGCTGTCCAAAGAGGTAATCGGGGTTGCGACCACTAATTACCGATAGATACAACATGGCATCCAAATGCCCCGAAATTTGGGTGAGTGATCCCGGAAAACCAATAATGGGCAAAGTAGTGTGCTGCTTAAGCATTTGTACATACCGATCCATCCATGGGACGTGCATCAGGCTTCCACCAAGGAAAAACGCATCGGTGCCAGCAGCCTCGCAAACGCCCAAGAACTGGGACATATTTTCCGGGGACAAGGCATCTGGATCAATCAAGACAATAAATCCAGTACCTTTTGCCGCAGCTATTTCGAGAAGTGTATGATAAATGGATGTATTCACAATAAGGAACCATTAAAATAAATAAGCATACTTCGTTGTTGTAAGCCACGAAATAGTCATTTATGCAAGTAGGAATGAAAAAATGGGCGTATAAACGCAACCTTTAAAGTAAATTGCCTACTGTTGCAAGGGCTTCTGCCAACTTGTCTGGTTGTTTCCCCCCAGCCGTAGCCAACTGAGGGCGTCCGCCGCCGCCGCCACCGACGATTTTTGCGACCTGGCCAATGAGTTTTCCCGCCTGAAGACCTTTTTTGTTTAGGTCGTCGGAGACGGTTGCAGCCAAAAAGACTTTTTCGCCATCGTGTGCGCCCAATACAGAAACCGCGTTTTCGCCTACTTTATCCCGCAATATTTGGGCCAGTTCACCAAGTGCTTTCCCGTCTGCTCCGTCTATTGTACCAGTCACCAAGCGGATGCCCTTCACTTCTGTCACTTTGGTCAGAAGACCCGCCAGCTGTGTGGTCAAGCCTTGCATCTTCAGCATGTCCGCAGCTTTTTCGGCAGTTTTGAGGTTTTCTTGCAGGATTACCACGTCTTCGGCAACAGAACCCTTAGACTTAAGTAGCCCACGAATGGCTTCCAACTCCGCCAATTCCGACTGCACATGTGCAAGGGCCGCCTCGCCCACCAGCGCTTCGATCCGGCGGATGCCCGAAGCCACCGATCCTTCCGATACAAACCGGAACAAGCCAATTTCTCCGGTGGCAGCTACATGCGTTCCACCACATAGTTCCACCGACCTTCCAAATGTGATGACCCGTACTTCGTCACCGTATTTTTCGCCAAAAAGGGCCATTGCACCTCTTGTCTGTGCCTCCACAATCGGAACATGACGTTCTTCTTGTAAGGGTAGATTTTCCCGAATCAGGCCATTCACTTGGGCTTCAAGGCTCCGAAGTTGGGCATCCGTCACCTTCTCGAAATGGCTAAAGTCAAACCGTAAACGGTCGGGAGCCACCAAAGAGCCTTTCTGTTGTACGTGTGTTCCCAACTGATCGCGCAAGGCTAAGTGCAATAAATGCGTAGCCGAATGGTGCCCAGTGATCCGCTTTCGCCGCTCGGTATTCACCTTGGCCGAAACAGGTGCGTCGGTATGTGCAGGCAAACGATCCACTCGGTGGGCAATCCGGCCATCCAATTTGATCGTCTCAAGCACTTGTATTGTTTCTCCGTTCAGGGTCAAGGTTCCAGTATCCCCTATCTGCCCACCTGATTCTGCATAAAATGGAGTTTGGGCTAAGGCAATATAATACAATGGATTATCAGTTGCATCTTTTGTGGTTTTAATGGCCTTGATATGGGTTTCGGGCACCGAGAGTTGGTCATATCCCACAAAATTCTCCGGGGTATCCTCGCCCATGACTTGCCAAATATCCACTTTAGACTGATCTACTTTAAATTTGGCGGCGGCACGTGCCCTGCTTTTTTGCTGCTGCATTTCGGTATCAAAACCAGCTTTATCCACCCGAATGCCGGCTTCACGAGCCATCAATTCGGTAAGATCAATCGGAAAGCCATAGGTATCATGCAGAAGAAAAGCCGCCTCGCCCGTGATGGTTCCGTCGCGTTCAGACGTTTGTTGGAATAGCTCGATGCCTGTTTTAAGCGTACGCAGAAACGATTCTTCTTCTGCCCGGATAATGCGCTCAATAAAATCCCGTTGCTGAACAATTTCGGGGAAAGCGGGTCCCATTTTTTGTTCCAAAGCTGCCACCAATTGCCACATGAAGGCCGTCCGAAATCCCAAAGTTTGATAGCCATACCGAACCGCCCGCCGGAGAATGCGTCGGATAACATAGCCACGCCCATCATTTCCCGGCGTGGCACCATCGGCTATAGCAAAGGAAATAGTGCGGATGTGATCCACAATCACCCGCATCGCAATTCGGATTCGTTCTTGTTCTGCCTCCCCGACACCTTGAATCTGATCGTATCCCACAATTTCTTTCCGTGGGGCGAGTGTCGCCAGTTTTTCAAATAACGGCGCAAAAATGTCGGTATCGTAGTTGGAGTCTTTTCCCTGTATCGTTCGGACAATACGTTCGAAGCCCATTCCCGTATCCACAAATCGGTTTTTTAGCTTTTCGAGGCTGCCATTCGGAAGGGCATTGTATTGGATAAAAACATTATTCCAAATTTCTACCACACGAGGATCATCGTTATTCACCAAGGTTTCGCCCGGTACTTCGGCGCGTTCGGCATCGGTCCGACCATCGTAGTGGATTTCAGAGCAAGGCCCACAAGGCCCTGTATCCCCCATCATCCAAAAATTATCTTTCGTCGTGCCCAGCAATATATGAGAGGGGTTCAGGTCTTTTTGTTTTTTCCAAATTTCGCGTGCTTCTAAGTCTTCTTCAAGATGCCATTTAGGTTCTCCTTCATGGATCGTCACATAGAGGCGGCTTGGGTCTAACCCCCAAACTGCTGTCAGTAACTCCCAAGACCATGCGATGGCCTCTTCCTTGAAGTAGTCGCCAAAGGACCAGTTGCCCAACATCTCGAACAAGGTATGGTGATATGTGTCCACCCCCACTTCTTCCAAATCATTGTGTTTTCCCGATACCCGGAGACATTTCTGGGTATCAGCCACACGTGGTGAAGGTGGGTTCTCGGTTCCCAGAAAACTCTTTTTAAAGGGAGCCATACCGGAATTAATGAACATGAGCGTATTGTCATCCTTTGGAACCAAGGGCGCACTGGGGACAATAAGATGGTCTTTGGAGGCAAAAAAATCTAAAAAATCTTGTCGGATCTGCTCGGAGGTCTTCGGAGAAACAGGCATGATGGCATGGCTTGGTTAGGGATGAAGAATATAAGATAACCACTTTTGGCGCGTAAAAGATTTAATGCACCACGAAAAAACAATGGTTTTGTATTGGTAAAGCAGTACCTTTTATGTAAATGTTATGCACGTGGGTTGGTTCTTTTCAAAAAACGATTTGTCACATATCAAGGACTTTGGTTAAAGGAGACGATGAGATCGAATCTGTTTGGGGAGGTGATGCCTATTAGGCTGAGTAGTGTTACTTTAAAAAATGACCACTTTACCCTTACTAACAAACGGGTTTTGAACCTCAAAAAACCGCCATGGCAACTTGTCGCCCATACCTTTAGCCAGACCGATTCGGGTGGAGCAGCCGATCTTTTGTTGGGCATTTTCTATCCCATCCATTAGGTATAAAGGACCATTTTGTAAAGATTTACGATGGTGTAAAACATCAATCCCGAACGCCTGACAAAGTTTTCCTGGCCCATTTGTTAGATCGATTGGGCGCTTGGTACTGGGCCGGTTGGCCTGCATTGCTTGCAGGCCTGTAATCGGTTCTACCGCCCTAATTAATACGCCTGCACCTACGCCTTTTGGCTCACAAACCACATTCAGCATTCGGTGCAAACCATAGCTGATATATACGTAACTGGTTCCGGGATCGTCAAAAAGTCCCGCAGAAATGAGCGTTTTGTCGCGTACTTGTCCATCAGAGAGTACGTTTTTCCAAGCATGGCAACCCGCCTCGTCCCAACGATATGCCTCGGTTTCTACAATTTTTCCGGAAAGGACTGTTCCTGCGTTGGACTCTAAAACCACTCTCTTGCCAATCAGGCTTCGTGCTACCTCCAGCGGGTGGCGATTGAAAAAAGCCATTGGCAATACCTGCAAGGCAGTTTGGGGCGCGGTTTCAGGCAAAGGGGATGACAAATCCTGCATTATATCTCGAAATCAGGTTGGTTAATCGTGTGAAGATTAGGCGCTTTTATGTATTTTTTCCCTATCAACGTGTAAAACTCATAGGATACAGTTCAAAACTTCCCAAAGTATAGAACAGGTATATCTTCCACATATTATTTAATCTATGGTATTTGCATTTTTGAAATACTCCCCTTAGCACTGTATGCAATGTGGAAAACACATCTCATCTCTAAAGAAAAATCTTGCGTCATTTCTTTTTCTTCGAGGTCACGATATTTACGTAAAACGCCTTCGACCACATCATAAGTTTTGTCGTCGAAGGCATTTGTCACCAAGAGAGTTTTCCCTTTTTGCAACTCCGGATGTATATGTTTAGGTCATGTGAAACTCTCATTTAGCAGGATCCAAGTAATTAATAAACAATGATATAGGAAGCCTATCCATTGATCTTGTAATACGTTTTGTGTTACCCTTTGGTGATATTAACAACTTCCACCTCGAAGCCCAGTGTGGCATGAGGAGGAATAGAATATCCGCCAGACTGATAATTGGGAACGCCATAAGAGCCATAGCCAAGGTGTGGCGGGATAATCAACGTGCGCTTGGTTCCTTTTCGGGCGCCCACCAAACCCAAATGCCATCCGGGAATTACATTGCTCACGCCAAGAGTAAATTTAAACGTGGCGTCACCCGTAGATTGGTCAAAAACCGTCCCATCGGTGAAGTAGCCGCGAGCATCCACAAAATAGCCTTTATATTTCACTTCGAGCAAGTCATTTTGGTCTGCCTCTTCCCCAGACCCTGCCGTAATTTCTGTCTTGGTGACCGAAGGCTGCCCTAATAATTCTACTTCAAAGATGATGGTGGCATTTTTGGGGACGATTACCTTTCCGTTGCGGTCTTTGATACCGTCTCGTCCCCAGGCCAAACTGGGCGGGACGGTTATCTTCCGCTTTCCGCCCACACGCATCCCTTGAATACCGTCACTAAAACCTGTGGGGGAGATTGAAAAATCATTGACAAACGTCAGGGGCTTTTCAGCAGTAGATTGCTCAAAAGGCGTGGTTTGTCCGAGTATGGTTGCGGTATATTGTACCTGCCATGAATTGTACAAACTACCAACCTCGCCAGTACCCACCACCAGATCTTCTATTTGGACCTCCGCTTTGTTGAAAATGTCGCAGGCGTTCAAAAAGAATGCGCTCAGGAAAAGTATGGAAAAAGAACGTAGGATTCTGCTTTGCATAAAAGTAGGGCTATGATTATTTCTGAACAGTAGCCGGAACTTCGGCTATGGGAGTAACAGCGTCTTTCCGTAAAGTAGCAACAAATGCGTGTAGTTGCGGAAAAAAGGTCGTGAAGTGTTCTTCCAATGTGCCATAATGGGTCGTGAAATCTAAATAGGTGTCGGCAAATTGGTTGGAGACTCCAAATTGACGTTGCATTCGCTTCCCCAGTCCCGTCAAGGCGTTTTCGATCCCAATACGGTGGGCATATCCGGCTAACCAGTCGTCTTTTTCCATGTAAGGCAATACAAATCGAAGTCGTGGTGGCAGCAGATCCCACTGACCCTTGACTTCACGATAGCATTGGGCCGTGAACTCCTGAAGCGGTATGGGATGGAACGAGGACCAGTCACGTGCCAAAAAATGATCGTAGATAACGTCTATGGCAATACCCGCAAAGCGTCGGTTATGACTACCGATAAGGGTTTGGCTTTGTTTTACAATAAGATGGCGATCAGTATAAACATCTATATGGCGATGTTCCGCAATTCCTTTAACCACATCCGGTGGAAAGGGTAACGAGGCCAAACTGCCTTTTACAAAATCCCCAAGGAGGTTACCCAATCGGGATTCCGGCGAGTTCTCGGCCAGAAAGAGGTGTGCCAAAAAGTTCAAGAGAGTAGTCGCTTTATGAGAATTAAGAAAGAATCACCAGACGATTTCTGCACCGAAGTGATCTATCAGGGCGCGAACTGTGGCGTTGGTTTGACTGAGGCGTTGTAGTTGTTGGTAGGGATCGTTTGCTTCGGCTTCGGTCTTTTGTGCGGTTTCAGATTGTTGTGCGGGTTGTATATAGAAGGTCAAGTTTGGGGGGTGGCTTAGCCCTGCTACATCTGCCAACTCCGAAGCCAGCCAGTCTCGTTGTTGTGTCAATAAGTCTGCATGCATTACATCTGGCGCAGCAATCATTAAGGTAGTCCGTTCTGCACGCTCTAAGCGTGTCTGGTTTAGCATTCCAAATATGGCAATGCGCCCCCGCTTAATCCGACTGAGGAAGTCTGACCAATGTTTATTGGCTTGGAAGAATATCCGGTTATAATCTTCCTGAGCCGCTTTTTCAGCGACCTGAATACGTACCGCTGGCTGACTGAGGGTGGTTGACGGGGTTTCTGGATCTTGTACTTTGGTTGGATGAGCGGGCGTAACACCAGCCAATGCTGGTTTACCAAAAAGGGCTTCATAAGAAACGGGCGTTCTGGATGTGGTCTGAGCACGTTCTACTTTTGGGGTGAGGACAGTGGTGGGGGCAGGCGCTGCTACTGTTGGGGGCGGGTCTGCGTTGGGGATGGATCTGGAACTGACATAAGAGGTGGGTTTGGATACCAAAGCGGGGGGGCCTCCATCCGTGGGTGGCGAAGAAGCAGGGCTTGCCGAAGATCCGGAAGAGGAGGCTGCCGGAGGTACATGACCAGATTTTATTTGTGACTCAAGACGGCCTAAGTGCCGCAATAACTGGTTGAGGTCCACCGATGCAGGCATGGTAACCAATTTGACCAGCATCATCTCTAAACGAAGGCGCGGTTGGGCACTGGTTTTAAGGGTTTGTTCTCCCTCCGATACCAATTGCAGCATCCGGAGCAAGTCTGGTTCGGCAAAGCGAGTCGCTTCCTCCTGATATCGCTGTTGTACAGCTTCGGCAGCCTCAATCAAGGCGCCAGATTTTGTGGAATGGGCCACCAATAAGTTCCGAAGGTGGCCCGATAGTCCGCCAACGAATTCTAAATAATCTGCCCCAGAAGTGACCAAATCTTGAACAAAACTAAAAATGGGGGCTGTTTCCCGCTGGTGAATCAGGTCTGTAATGGTAAAATATAGGTCATTTGCAATAACCCCAAGTGCCTTGGCCAGTTCTACGTAGTGGAGATCGGTACCACAAAGGGCAATAGACTGATCAAATACCGAGAGGGCATCGCGGAGTGCGCCATCACCTTTTTGTGCAATGAGTACCAACGATTCTTCGTCTGCCGTAAACCCTTCTATGCTGCAAATTTCCTTGAGCCGGCCCACAATATCGGTAACCGGAATACGCTTAAAGTCGAAGCGTTGGCACCGCGATAAAATGGTCGGTAAGACTTTATGCGGCTCGGTGGTGGCAAAAATAAATAGTGCATGTGGAGGAGGTTCTTCCAACGTCTTTAATAGGGCATTAAAGGCGGCATTGGACAACATATGTACTTCGTCTATAATATATACTTTTTTGCGGGCACCTTGCGGTGGAATAATGACTTTGTCTCGCAATGCCCGGATGTCGTCCACCGAGTTGTTGGAGGCCGCATCAATTTCAATAATGTTCAGACTTCGCCCTTCCTCGAAACTTCGGCACGATTCGCACTGCCGGCAAGCCTCGCCTCGGTCTCGCTCGGAAAGTGGGGTGGTACAATTGATTGCTTTGGCCAATAGGCGTGCTCCTGTGGTTTTACCCACACCGCGTGGCCCGCTGAATAAATAGGCATGGGCCAAGCGGCCCGATTGGATCGCATTTCGCAGCGTCTCGGAGACATGTGCCTGTGAGACCAAATCCCCAAAGGTTTGTGGCCGGTATTTCCGGGCGGTTACAATAAAGTCTTTTTCATGGGTTGCTTTTTCGCTGCTCATATTGCTGATGCCATGGGTTGGTGTTGGTGTAAAACTACGCACTTTCCCGCCTGATCCCGCACTCCGCACATAAGTTTTCTGAAATCGCTTAATCCATACAGGTTTAAGGCAGGGCACAGGTTTTTGGAACCTATTCTGTCCTTCTACCAAGTTTAGGTACCATACAATCGTATAAGACTGAAAATTAAAAGTGAGTGGTCCTACATGTATGATACGTGCCTAAAAAAACAAAATCCTCGCCTCTTCTTTTGTCCTTATATGCAATTTCATACAAATGATTGCTTTCTTCGCGCCACTTCCGTGCGGAGGTGCTGAATGATTTGTGCCATCTCGTCCGGATTCAGACCTGGTCTTTCCGAAGAGTCCCCCGACTGTTGTGCCACTAGACGAGGATACCAATCGCCTGCCTTTGGTAAGTCTCCGATGTAACGCGGAATCAGGTGTAGGTGTACGTGGCCTACGGTTTGTCCGGCAGAGCCGCCGTCCTGAATAGTCCAATCACAGCCATCGGCATAAAAATAAGCCATAACAAAACTGGCCATTTGGCGTGCAAAAACCCAAAATTGAACCCATTCATCCTCCCATAATTCCGCAATTCGTCCCACATGCCGTTTGGGAATCACTAAAATATGGCCAGGCAAAATCGGTGACAGGTTGTAAATAGCCCGACAGGTTGCGTCTTCTGCAAAAACAGCATTCTCTACTGCTGGCGGGCAAAATGGGCAAATGGCAGTTTCGGACATACGGATGCGGTCTTGCGTGGGATGAATCATAACCAAAACGGAGGCCTTGTGAGCCTCCGTATAAACCATATAGCTACCCCGATTACTGTTGCAAGGTGTCGGGCAGGCTTTGTAAGGTATCGGCAGAGGCACGTTCTTGTTCTTCTTGATACCGTTTGGATTCCTCGAACAAGTCTTTGAGCTGTTTGGCATCCATACGGTATTCCTCGTTTTGCAGGCCAAGTTCGCGCATCAGCCGTTGCCCGTATTGTGCGGCTTTGTCGAATTGCCCACCAATCATATACGTCCGCCAAATTTGTTCGGCATAGAGTTGGGCTTTTTCTACGTCTGTACCCGCTTTGTATTGTCGGATGGCCATGTTTTCGGCGGTTCGCATCATTTCATCTGCGCGCTTGGTTTCTCCCATTTTGCGGTAGGTTTCCGAAAACAGATAGGTAGAATAAAAATCCGGAGGGATCACTTTTGGATCTACCTGCTTTGCCAATCGCTCCACCACTTGTCTGGCCTCGGTTGTTTTACCGGAGCGAATCAATTGATCTGCCAGTTGTAGGAAAAGCGTCCGGTAGTTATCCGTCATACCCCGAATATTATCATCGAAATAGATATTAGGGTCGTTTAGACCTGTAAAGCGAAATTGCGCCGTGCGCCGGAGCATAACATCTGGAACCACCCGTCCTTGTGATTCATGGTGCTGAATAGGAACCACCCTCGTAGCCAACCCTTCTAACTGTAGGTAATCTTCCAAGTTAACCAAGCCATCTGGTGCAACGGTGACGGCAAAATAGATAGGGCGTTTCCAACCTTGCTCGGCATTGGTTTTGATTACGTCTAATACGGCCTGATCGTTTGGATACAAAAGACTGATTTCTTCGGAGTACGGATGTCCTTTCACGGTCCATTCCATCTTTGTGGGGGCCTGAAGCGAATCTGCCATAGCATGATTAAAAACCCCACCAGTTTGAAAGATGCTTGGGTTTAACGGAAGAGATACCTTTTGGCCGCCGCCTTCGATTGGTTGGATATCTATGGCGTCAATGGCTGCATCAGTCATAGAAATGGGCAATGGAGCCGCATTGTGAGACTTTTGGTTTTTTAATTGTCGGATGTACCACGGTGTTTGTAGCAAAGAGAGGTTTACAACGCGGACATCTCGTCGCACCCCTTCCACTTCTTGCAGATACCAGAGTGGGAAGGTGTCATTATCACCATTGGTAAAAATAATGGCGTCTTTTTCGAGAGAATTCAACATATTCCACGCATAATCCCATGCCACACGCTCGCCTTTGCGGTTGTGGTCGGCATAGTTTTCCATGAGCATATGGCCCGGCACGGCAACAAAACAAAGTGCCAGAACAGCCCCCGCTGCCCCGGTTTTGGCAGATGATGCAAGATTTCTAAGGGCCTGCCCGGCCAATTCGATCAATCCCGTGGCACCAATCCCTATCCAGAAGGCAAAGGCCCAGAAGCTGGCCACATAGGCATAATCGCGCTCCCGTGGCTGCATGGGGGTTTGGTTCAGATATAGGATAATGCCAATTCCTGTAACAAAGAATAAAATCCCCACAGCAAAAGCCCTTCGCCAGTCTTGTTTAATGTGCCAGCCCATCCCGATTAGTCCCAGTAAAAGCGGTAACCCGTAAAGAGCATTGTGCGATTTTTTCTCGCTGGGGGTTTGCATATTGGCCTCGATATTCGCATCCGGGAAAGCAATCCAAGAAGCGCCTTGGTAGTCTCCGGCTTTCCCCATGAAATTCCAGAGAAAATAACGGATATACATGTGATTTACCTGATATCGCCAGAAAAAGTCCCAATCGGAGTCGAACTGCGCATAAAACCGGATGTGCTCTTGGCTTTGGTCTGACCATCGGCGAGGGAAAAGTTTGTTTTTTTCTGGGTCTATAGTGCCCGTATCGTTGTCGTAAGAAGCGCCAGTAAGCAACGGTGTTCTGCCATATTGCTCTCGTTTCAAATAAGAAACGATGGCATCCACCGTTTCTGGATCATTCTCATCAATTGGCGGATTGGCAGCACTACGAATGAATATTAGGGCGTAGGTAGAATATCCAATAATCACCAACAATAAGCCAATACTAAATAAATTAAGCAATTGTTTTTTATTGATATGAGAGTAGTAAACCAATGCGGCTACGACAAAAGGTACCACCAACATCACAAGCCCTGGTACACCCGAACTACCAGCAAGAGAAGGCAGGCTTTGGATGATACCCGGATAAATGATAAAGAAAATAACCGAAGACAAAAGTCCGGTGATGACAATGCCTTTGAATCGTTTTCCATTGGTAAACTCCGGCTTGTCGAATTTTTCGTAGTACACCAGCAGACCCGTAAAAAAGATGGCCAACAAGTTGAGCAAGTGAACGCCTGTGGCTAATCCGAATAAGTATGCAATCAATAAAAGCCATCGGGAAGAAACCCCACCGAGTTGCCCACCTAATTTTTGTTCATCGCGGCGCACTTGGTCCACCCATTTGAAGGTTAGCCAAACCACAAGGGCTGTGAAGAACATAGAAATGGCATATACCTCGGCCTCGACCGAGTTGAACCAGTGCGAGTCGGTCACGGTAAAGGTGAGAGCTGCTATCAGACCACCGCCCAATCCCGCCACCAAGTCTAATCCTTCCCAATTTTCAAGTCGGCCTTTCCATTCCTCAATCATCCGTGTGACAATCAGATACGTAAGTAAGGTGGTTCCAGCAGAGGAAAGTACCGAGATTAGGTTGACGCTCCATGCAATTTGGGATGTCGGCATAAACATCGAGAAGAGCCGCCCAATAAGCATGTAAAAAGGTGCGCCGGGCGGGTGCGAGACCTGTAAGCCATGACCGATGGCAATAAACTCGCCACAGTCCCAGAAGGACACAGTATCGGCCATCGTCAGGAAATAGATCACAAATGCGTATAAGAAGGAAAATCCGGCGGCAATTCGATGCATTAAACGGGCATTCATTCGGCTGGGGTTTCGGTTAGGGGATACAAATTAATGGATTAAATATCTTCGGTATGTTGGGGTGCCAACGCCACGTACTCATTAACGCCGCTTACTCATGGTGCCACGATGCACGGGCGCCTTCGATGGCATTTTTGAGCACTTCGGGAGTTGTTTCGCCATAGTTAAACGCATAGGCCAATTGCCCAGACTTATGAAAGACCCATGTAGTGGGCGTCCAAGTTACAGGCAATCCCAAAAAAATACGGCGACGATGGATATATTCGTCCGAGTCTCCGAAATCTGGTAGAACTTGTTCCGACACGATTTCGGGAATCAGGTATCGGTCCATCACATCGCGTGCACTTTTGCCGTGGTTCCAGAGGGTCACAAACGTAAACGTTACGCTTTCATCTGCTGCATATGCTCCAATCGCCTCATACCAGCCAGATTTTAACTCGTTGATGGAGTTCCCACACCACGGCGCCCAGAAGTGTACCACATGGATACCCTCTTTTTGAATTCGATTTTTAACAAAAGACTCGGCAGGAGTGAGTCCTTCGGTAGGCATCACAAAACGCTTAACAGGCTCCTTATTAGGGATGGCTTTAGGTACACATCCGGCCACCCCAAAAAAGAACAGGCAGAACGAAAAAGTCCGGTGCATTGATGCTTGTTTTGGGCATAAAGTCTAAAAGATAAGGGAAAAACGGTCACTTTTTGCAAAGGTAGGGTAAAGTTCAAGTTCGTCGCCTAAAATGCAAACCCTGGTGACTCAAAAGTACATTGAAAGTATGCGGCTACCGTCTGGGCATGGTCGGCAAAAGTGGTACGGGTTCCGATGTCACGGACGATAGGGCTACCAAAGAGCAACAGAGGGACGTATTCTCGGCTGTGATCGGTGCTGGGAGTGGATGGATCGTTGCCATGATCGGCGGTGATACACAAACGTGCTTCATCGGGTAAGACCGCCCTGATTTCTGGAAGAGCCGCATCAAAAGCCTGCAAGGCCGCTGAAAACCCGGGTACGTCGTTACGATGGCCGTATTCTTGGTCAAAATCTACGAGATTGGTCCAGATAAAGGCCCGTTCGCCTGTTTTCTGCACGTCCTGTATCGCTTCGATGGTACGGCTTATTCCTTCGGCATTGGATTTTGTTTTTCGGATTTCATCGAAGCCCACATTTCCAAAAAGGTCGCCAATTTTCCCGATGGCGATCGTCCGAATGCCTTGTTTCTGAAGTGCTTCCTGCAAGGTGGTATGGGTGGGTAAATAAGAAAAATCTTTACGCTGACCGGAAAGCCGCCGTAATGCACCTGGTTCGCCGGTAAATGGCCTTGCAATTACACGGCCTACGGCATGAGGCCCCACACATACCTCGTTGCGGGCAATTTCGCAGATACGATAGAGTGTCTCGATGGGCACGCAATCGGTATGGGCAGCCACTTGAAAAACGCTATCTGCCGAGGTGTAAACAATTGGTTTACCTGTTTTTAAGTGTTCCGCTCCATACTTTTCGATGACGGCGGTTCCGGAGGCCACACAATTTGCCAGTGCGCCCGGAAGTCCACAAAGCGATACCCATTGCGCCACAAGGTCTTCGGGAAAACCATTCGGATACGTTGGGAAGGGCGTATCTAATGGTAATCCGGCCAATTCCCAATGCCCTGTAGTACTGTCTTTTCCTGCGGAGGCTTCCTGCATTTTCCCAAAAACGGCTTGTGGATGCGCAACAGCCGGAATACCCACCAACGGAGCAATATTGCCTAAGCCCGCCGCCGTAAGATTGGGCAAGGGCGGACGTGCCAAGGCACAAATATGGCCTAAAGTGTTAGAGCCTTCATCTCCGTATTCATGGGCGTCGGGTGCTTCACCTATGCCCACACCGTCCAAAACGATTGTGATCCAGATAGACATGGTTGATCAGTAATGAATTAAGGTGCAAAGGGGGGATTGAATAAGATACGTAAAAAAAGTTTCTGGATACGAATGGCTTTTTCAAAGCCTAAATGGAGGAATGTTAAAAGAAGTAACGGGATGAAACGCGCTAAACGCCTGTGAATTAGGCTGGAGGCGTTTTTTTATTTTGGGCTTTCTGCGGTTGCATAAAAATCAGACAAACTCACCTCGCCCGCTACAAATACCCGAATTCCCCCCTTCTCCATCACCATTAGGTGGCCCTTTTCAGTTACACCCGCCAAAATGCCCTGATGTATGACCTCTTTGCTCTCCCGAAGGGTGATGCGCTCTCCCAATCCGGCCAAGGCAGCTAAATAGCACCGGCGTGCATCCGAAACACCTTTTTGATACAAATGGTGTAGTTGGGTTTCTAAAGATTCCAGTATCCAACCCAAAAGGACCTCTCGGTCGAAGGTTTTACCAGAAAATATGGCCAGCGAGGTTGCTTTTTGACGCAATGTCTCCGGAAATGTAGGTTGGTTCACATTTAGACCAATCCCTAAAATAAGCGCATCGGTTCCACTGACGGTTTCTATAATCATGCCGCAAACCTTTTTTCCGTCCAACAATATGTCGTTTGGCCACTTGATTTGTACCACCTCAAAGGCCAGAGCCTTCGAGAGGACATCCGAAACAGCCACTGCCGCTGCCAACACCAATTGCCCATAATGTTCTGGTTTTATATTAGGTCTTAAAATCAGTGAAAACATAAGGTTGTGTGAAGATTCGGAATCCCATGTGCGCCCCAATCGGCCTCTTCCGGCGGTCTGGAAATCCGTAGAAACCACAGCACCCTCAGGTGTACCCGCTCTTGCCCATTCTGCGGCCAACAGGTTCGTGGACGTACAAATTTCAACGTGTTTACGAGTGTTTCCGAAATGGTTTGACATGAGCGTAAAAGGGGATTCGGTGACCCAATACCTGAATAATAGGCTTTATTTGGTAGAATATACCCAGTGAAGTTGATGAGGATGGTTGCATTACATTATCTTCATATGATCTATTCATCCATTGATCCCCGTAAATACATGTCTCAAGAGTTTAAAAAAAGCCTCACGCTCTTTAGCCTCACCATGATTGCCATCGGTGCAGCCATTGGGAGCGGTATTTTTCGCGCCGCAGGAACCAAAGTAGGGGCTTTCTTGCCCGATCATACCCTGATTATTGGGGTTTGGTTGCTAGGGGGCCTCGTTACCCTCACGGGTGCGCTCACTTTTGCCGAGTTAGGAACCCTGTTTACCAAGCGTGGCGGCATGTACGTGTATATCCGAGAAGCTTTTGGAGACTTGGCTGGTTTTTTGTATGGTTGGTCTCTGCTTGTGGTGACCAATACGGGTTCCATCGCCGGGCTGGTTGTTGTGTTCACGGATTTTTTGAAATATGTCGTGCCCATCTCCCAAGAAGTCTTGTTTTCTATTGGACCTATCCAGGTCACCGTACCCTTAGTCATCCAGATCGGAACCCTGATTGTCCTTACCCTGATTAATGTCTTTGGTGTGGATTTATCCAAGCTCTTTACCAATGTCTTTACCACTACCAAATTGGTTGGTATTGCGGCTGTAATTGTCATTGGCCTGTTTTTTATTCCAGATCCCAATCTTACGGGAGCCATGTTGGATCAGGTAAGATCCGCTGGTGCTGTACAGCCGTCCATGCCCGTCGGGTTTGGCATTGTGACGGCCATGCTTACGGGCTTGGTCGGGGTGTTGTGGTCTTATGGCGGTTGGCAACATACCACGTTTGTGGTGGGCGAGGCCAAAGACCCCTCTCGGACCGTACCGCGTGCCATGATTATCGGGGCAATTGTGATCACCACCGTTTATTTGTTAATTAATGTTGCCTATCTCAAGATACTCCCGATGGAAATCGTAACCCAGTCTAAACAAATTGCTGCCGATATGGTCTCGGTGGTATTTCCGGGAGCGGCCAAGTGGATTTCCCTGCTGATCTGTATTTCTGTTTTAGGGACGACGGGAATTTATATTTTATCTTGCCCGCGTATCTATTTTGCAATGGCAGATGATGGGTTGTTCTTCAAAAAACTCGCCGAGATTCACCCTACCTACAAAACGCCTGCCAATGCCATTGTCATTCAATCCATTTGGGCCATTGTGCTCCTCCTTTTCTGGGGCGCATTCGAAAATTTGATAGATTATGTGACATTTGTGGACTGGATTTTCTATGGTCTTACCGGCCTCTCGGTTTTTGTTTTCCGGAAAAAGTTGGCCGATGCGGCCCGCCCCTATAAAGTGCCACTCTACCCGCTTATTCCTGCCTTCTTCTGTATTGTCGCTTTTGCTTTTGTACTTAATTCCTTAATTGTGAACCCAGCCAAAAAATTCGCTGAAGCGGGTACACATTTTGGCAACGGCGAGTGGGGAAGCGCTATCTTTAGCTTGTTGAATACCGAGCCTGTGGCTGGACTTATTCTGCTTTCCATCGGAACCCTGGTGTACTTTAAGGTCTGGCGGAAAGCGAAGGCATAACTAAAATGAACATACAACCCAAAATAGGATTGGCCCTCGGCGGGGGTGGGATGAAAGGCTTGGCACACTTGGGCGCACTTTCGGTACTGGAAAAACAGGGGATAAAGCCGGACTTGGTGGCAGGGTGTAGTATCGGGGCATTGGTGGGGGTGTTTTATGCCGCCGGAATGCCTGTAGAGGAAATCCGGCAGGTTTTTATGACCCAAGACTTGCTAGAACTAATGAGCATCCGTTTAGACGGAAAAGGCTTAATTGATGTGGAAGGTTTGGGGGATTTTTTGCGGTTTACGCTCCCGTATGGCCGCTTCGAAGACTTGCCTACGCCGTTTTTCGTCATGTGTACCGACATAGAGAAGGGCGAGGAAGTGGTGGTAAGTTCCGGACAACTGGCGCCAGCAGTATTGGCATCCACCGCTGTACCCGGTATCTTTGCGCCAGTACAAATTGGAGGCCGCTGGCTGATTGATGGGGGCTTGTTTAATAACCTGCCGGTTCGCGTCTTGCTTGATAACGGAGCAACCCAAACCATTGCTGTCAGGCTGTTTAACCGCAATGATTGGCGTGTATTGGGCGAGGAAGACGCAGACGACGACCGCGACGGGGAGATTTCATGGAAAGAAGCCATCAAACACCGTCTCGTGCGTCGAACCCCGCTGAGTTTGCGTGTTTTGGAACGCTCCTTGGATTTGATGATCCAGCAAGTCGAACACTTGTATTTACAACTCGCACCACCAGATTTACTTATTGAGCCGGATGTACACGACATCAGTATTCTGGGCTTTACAGAAGACAGGGACCCTATCTTTGAGCGGGGTGTGCTTGCTGCCGAACGCTGTTTTGGCGGATAAACTGCCGAGCGCACTAAGTGGTGTCCCACATCCTACGGGTTGGATGGATTTTTTCCTTATCGTTTTAGACCAATGGCCTCCATTTGCATCCAAGGACAATAGCAGCTTGGGCATATGAGGCATTGGTTTTTTGACAAAATAGCGCCGTCTCTGTCCTAAAGTGGCTCTTATAGACGGTTTCCGAAATCGTACAAGTTGCACACTATCATCCGATACAACTTTATGGAACTGTTGAATATACATAAAACGATATGGTTTACGTTCTGGGTTTTCTTTGGTATGTTAGCCTGTAACCCGCCTCAGCCATCACCAAGCCCTTCATCCCCCCAACCCGTTACTACCGAAAAACCTACTGCTGGGTTTACCCGCATCAAAGAGACCCTCATTCGCGGGGATCGGAGCCAAAAAAAAATAGCCCTTATCATCTCGGCAGACCGGTTTGCGGAAGGCGGAGACATTGTTCGTAAAGCCCTTGCAAAACACCGCGTAAAGGCTTCTTTTTTCTTGACGGGCCGCTTTTATCGGGACACCACACGACATGCGCTGATTCTGGGGCTAAAGGAAGACGGACATTATCTGGGTGCGCACTCCGATCAGCACTTGGAATATGGTTTTGGCGATAGCTTGATTATTGGGAAACAAGAGATGACTTTGGACTTGTTAGAAAATTATAAAGCCATGGAGAAATTTGGCATTCAGAAAGCGGCTGCCCCTTACTTTCTCCCTCCTTATGAATGGTATGATGTTTCTATTGCCCAGTGGACACAAGAGCTTGGACTGAAATTAATTGCTATAACGCCCGGAAGTCGTTCCAATGCCGATTATACAACGCCCAAAATGCCCAATTACAAAAGCAGTGAGGCCATTTTGGAAAGCATTAAGGCGTATGAACAATCCGATCCGGATGGCTTTAATGGCTTTATCATGTTGATACACATGGGAACCGCTCCAGAAAGAACCGACAAATTTTATAAACGACTGGGCGAATTGGTGACATGGCTCCAGAAAAAAGAATATCAGTTGGTGCGGATTGATGAACTACTGGGGGAGAAGTCGCCTTTGCCCAAGACTATTAGAACCACCGATATCCCCGCAGATATTCCATTAGATGTCAATGGGAATGCTCCGGCTGATTATTGCCCTATTTGTCGAAAATTACACCACTCCGGCTGATTTTAGGCCAGTTGTTGCGATCTCTCGGCGCGGAGTAGGTCTATGGTCTCGTAGGCATGACGAAGGTGAGGGATCACAATCGTACCACCCACTACAAGCGCCACATTCATGGCATCTTCTAATTCTTCATTCGTAAAACCCGCCTCAATACACTGTATCAGGTGATAATCAATACAGTCATTGCACCGGAGCACCATCGAGGCCACCAAACCCAGTAACTCCTTGGTCTGACTGGACAACGCGCCATCTCGATAGGCATTGGTGTCTAAATTATAAACACGCTTAATGCCCAAGTGTGAGCCTTGCTCCAAAATGCGCTTATTCATCCGATCTCTGTACAATCGAAACTGTTCTATTCTATTCATCGGTTTTATTGGATAAGTGAATGGGTTTGGGTGAGTCCAAATGCACCGTTGGATCCCAAAGGTGTTGCGTCAGCAGAACCAGGCCGCCCTCGGTAAAGTGTATGCCCTCAGATCTGAGGCGATCTTCCATAACAAAAGGCCCACCAAAATGAAGCGCACCAGACAAACCGCCAAAACGGTTTACCACACGATGCGCCGGAACATCAGGTGGACATTGGTTTAATGCCCATCCTACTACCCTTGCGGACTGCCCCGTACCCAAATACCGGGCGATATGGCCATAGGTGGTGACATTGCCGAAGGGCACTTGGCGTGCTACGGCATAAACTCGTTCGTAAAAATCGGAAGTGGGCATAAACTATATCTCAGAAGGTGTGCTTTAAGACAAAGAAGTTACGTCAGACCTGTACCGTAAACAAGACTGAACTGCCGGATGGTGCAAGGTTGTAATAGCGCAAGAAGCCATGATGGTATATAAAAACGATGGCGGCCCAGAACGGATACCGCCACGTTTAACCCACGAGAGATGCGTTTGAGAGGTGATTTTTGCCCATTCATAACGGGATTCGTAATGGATAATAATACATTGTGATGGTAGGAGTAAAGCCTCATTGCATCATTGTCGCATGTATGTCGCATCATTGTCGCATTTGTTGGGGTGTAAAAACGGGTCTTAGGGGAAAAGGCAGGTATGATATTGGGTCCCCTTTGGTAAACTCAGGAGAAGAATGAGGCATATCAATGTGGATGGTCTGATGACGGTTTTTGCTTATTGTGCTATTCTCGTGTTATCGAGTATTCTTTTCATCGTGTCAAATAATGCTTGGTAAGCCGTCTGATGTATGTAATACCAGCGGTGGTTTTCACTTTTAACTTTTGTGAGAATCTCAAAGTGATGCGTAAAGGAAATCGCGTTGAAATTTTCAAAATTCAATTTAATGTTTTCAAAATTAGCCGGTTTTGTAGCGTCTTGTAATTGGGTGGTCACTGACAACCGAATTGGTTTCATTGAATTCACATTATCGGTAGTTTCGGACAATCGAAGATAGTCGGAATCACTCCATTCAGTATAAAAGGGTCGCATTCGTTTTAGATTTTCACCCAAAAACCCTCTTAATCCAAGAAGTTCTTGTTGTACCCTCTCCGATAGTATATCTAAAACTTTAGTACCCCATTTGCGCTTTTGGGCTTTTCTTCGTCAACCATTTTTCCAATAATAAAATACAACTTGAGCGATTCCGCATTCACCCATTGTTCAGTCCAATGAATGGTATAAAGATCCATATGCCGTAACGGTAACAAATTGCAGTCGAGGGTTGTTCAAGCACAAATGTTTGCAGGAAGCCACGATAGCACAGTTGGTATTTTAAATATGCCGTTTGCCGTCCAAAGCATTCAAATGGCTTTTTCAAAAGAAAGACATGTTCGTGATATAGGGCAATCTATCCTGTCTTGCCACCGATGATGAGGACAAATTCTCCCCGGACTTTGGCTTCTTGGCTAAAATGTACACGCACAGAAGACAAGCTCCCACGTACCACCTCCTCGAATTTTTTTGACAATTCGCGGGCCACACAGGCAGGGCGGTCGGGGCCAAACAAGGTTATAAATCCATCTAAGGTTTTTTGAATGCGGTGTGGGGATTCATAAAACACCATCGTTCGGCTTTCTTCCACCAGGGCCTTCATTCGTGTTTGACGGCCTTTTTTGACAGGTAGAAACCCCTCAAATACAAAGCGGTCGGAGGGAAGGCCGGATGCGACAAGGGCCGGTACAAATGCGGTGGCTCCGGGCAATACCTCTACAGAGACTCCGGCCTGAATGGCTGCACGGACTAAAGAAAACCCCGGATCCGAAATTCCCGGCGTTCCGGCATCCGAAATCAGGGCTACAGTTTCCCCGCGCTGGATTCGTGCGATCAGGTGGTCGGCCTTTGCTGCTTCGTTAAACGCATGAAAACTGGTACGTGACGTTTCGATTTGGTAATGTTGTAGCAAAACACCGGAAGTTCGGGTGTCTTCACAAGCCACCACATCGGCTTCGCGGAGAATGCGCAACGCCCGTAAGGTAATGTCTTCGAGGTTGCCAATGGGCGTAGGGACAATATACAGCACGCTGTTAAAGGGTTAAGAAGGAATGGGAGGGCTTTTTTTGCGGCGTGGGAGATGCGGCAAGGGAATATGTTGCAGATAGCGACGAATCGGGATCCCAAGGTGTCCAAACTGGTGGCGCAATAGCAGAAAAATGGCCAAGCTACTCATAATGGTGGTACTTGCCCACATCATAATGGGTGGTACAAAACCACGATCGGCCAATTTTTCGCCGTTTACCATGCCAAACCAGAAGAGCATAAACAAAATACCTGCTATGGCTGCCACTACCCCCAAGCCGCCCCGCCGGATGATCAGGCCCAAAGGAGCGCCAAGCAAGACAAAAACAAAACAGGCAATGGCCATCGTTCGTTTTTTATAGACTTCTACTATGTATTCATCTATGCGTTGTTGTTGAAACTTAAAATTACTTTGCTCCACCGAAATCATGGAGACCCGTTGTTGGGCAGATTGAATGGCTTTCTGATAGACTTGCTGCTTATTTTTCGGAGAAAGCCCTCGGAGTATGCGACGGGTGGTGGGTGCATCTGCAACCTTCACCGAATCAAGAAGGGTCTGTAGTTCAAATGTAGCGAGGGCGTCCACTTTCTGGTTTAAGTTTACTCCGCGTTGGAGGTCATGGAAAAAGTCCCTTTCTTTTCTCCGGAGTTCTGCCTGCATGGAATCCACAATGGTATTAATGCGCGAAACGGCGATGGTGCGGTCTCCTCGAATCCCTTCTTTGTTTTCTCTGCGGAACATCAGGTCCGAGGTATCGAATGTGGTCTCATATTTATGGAACTGTACCCGCTCGTATCGTATAGGGGGGTCCTGAATATTACGGTGAAGTTCGCCATTTACCAATGTAAGTTTGAGCAAATCTCGGCCAATACTGGCCAGGTATCCTTTTTCGGCGATAAGGGTAGCCTGTCGGCGGTTGCCTTTGGTGTAATCAAAAAGGAAAACACCTCGTAGTTCGCCGCTCCAGATGGCTTTTTGCCGGACGAGAAGGGTGTACCCCTGAAGCCCGTTATAAAACTTTCCCTCTTCCAATAAAAAATCTGGTTTTTTTCGGGCAATATCCAACCATAGACCGCTGCTTCGGAACCCGGCTTCTGGTAAGACTTCGCCAGCAAAATGCCACATACCGGCTGTTATAAAGCCCGCAAGAACCAACAGCGGCCACAAAATTTGTAGGAGAGAAACCCCTGCATTCCGGATGACCATCCATGCGCGGGTTTCGACGAGTTTTGAAAACGTAATCAGTGTGGCCACCAGCATAGACATGGGTACGGCCAACGTAAACATATAGGCCAAACTATATGCAATCAATTCAAACATTACAATGGGATCTAAGCCTTTCCCAACGATTTTGGGCAAGTTTTGCATGAGAAATTGCATCAGAATGAGGAACATGAACAGCCCCAGAGCAGCCAGAAATGGCCCCGGAAAGCGTTTAAGCACCATCCATTGCAATTGTCGCATGATCCCTCGTATAATCCGATTTAAGGACGGCTTGCTTCTTCGAGCAGGTAGAGAATGGACTCGAAAGGAAGGCCAGAGGTTTCCCCCAGACTCAATTCGCAAGGTCGAGACGTAGCATAATATCCATCGCAAGAACCCGCATGGAGTTCGGCCACTTCGCGTGCCGTAGCCGCCTGAATAAGTCCCGGAACCACAAATCCACGGTCGCCAGCCATCCCACAACATCCGGCATGTTCTGGGATGAACGTATGCAGGGCACAGGCTTGGGCCACCGTCTCTAAGACCGCAACGGTTCCCATTTTGTGCAATGAGCAGACCGGATGTAGGGCCACACGGTGTTTTTTATGGCGGATGACAAGGCGGGGTAAAAGATATTCTGCGATAAACTCTACGCTGTCATAAATCTGGAGCGAGTCAAAATATCGCTGATTGCGTGGCGAAAGTACCGGACGTATCTGGCGAATGGATTGGGTACACGAAGATACATCCAGCACTACGGGCAGTTTTCCTTTTTCCGTCCATTGATAAAGGGCCTCGACCACATAGTTGGCCATATATTCATGCGCTTGGGTATAGCCTTTAGACGAGAAAATCTGACTGCAACAATAGCCGCCAATGCTGGTGGGTAGGAAGAGCGAGACTCCTGCCCGTTCCGCTACCTCGATAAAAACACGCAACAAGGAGGCTTTTCCGCCCTCTCCTTCCCCCAATGTACGGGTAATACAGGTGGCAAAATAAACGGCGTCTGCCTTGATAGGGGTATTGGCGATGATTTCGGGTGGCTTTTGTAGCTGTTCAGGCCATTGAGGGAGCGAATGACTGATTTTTTTTGCCGCGCCTGTTATGCGTTCCATAGTACGGCGGCCCAGAACGCGGTTCACTTGTCCACCCATTTGTAAGCCCAAACGGGTAAGTTTTACCGTATTCCGGAAGGACTGTGCCACCTGAAGGGCCATCTTTTGGGCAAAGCGGGAGTGCCCTTCACGCCGTAACCGCTTCACCAACTCGCCAGTATTGATTCCCACAGGGCAATCTAAGGCGCACAAGCCATCCACTGCACAGGTTTCCAAGCCATCAAATTGGTATTCTTGCCGCAATTGTCGGACTTCTTCCTGCTTACCTGCTCCTTCCAATCGCTTTATGGCACGCCGAATGCCAATGCGCTGGCGAGGCGAGAGGGTAAAGTCTCGGCTGGGGCATCGGTTTTCGCAGAATCCACATTCCACGCATTTATCCACTTCCGTCTCTACAACGGGTAGAGATTTTAGGTTCCGAATATGGGCGGCTTTGTCGTTGTTCAGAATAACACCAGGATTCAACAGGTTGTCGGGGTCTAAGAGTCGTTTCACCTGTTTCATGATGCTATATGCCTTTCCGCCCCACTCGGCCTCTACAAACGGGGCGATGTTTCGTCCTGTACCATGCTCTGCCTTGAGAGAGCCGCCATACCTGAGCAAAACCAAGTCCGAAAGCTCTTCCATAAATTGGGCATATCGTCCAATATCGGCTTCTTCTAAGGGCTGTGATACCACAAAATGCAGGTTTCCGTCTTTGGCATGACCAAAAATGATGGGATTTGCATATCCATGTCGGTGCAATAAGGCTTGTAGATCAGGAATGGCTTCTCCCAGCATTTCAACCGGAAAGGTTATATCTTCCAATAACACCGCCTCGCCTCGTCCACGTAGGGCAGCGGCAGAGGGGTACAGCCCCTTACGAAGTTTCCAAAGTTTGGCTTGGTTGACAGGGTTTCGGGAGAATTTGGGTTTATTCAATATGCGAAGTCGCAAGAACGAAGCATCCGCAATTTCCATCGCCCGGTCTAAACTCCAGACATCGGGCGCATGATATTCACAAAGCAGGCCAACGGCCTCATCGGGCAATGTTTTAAGGATTTCTGGCGCTTCGGGCAATTCGGCAATACTCTTCAAGGCCATGCCGTCCATTAATTCCAATGCTGCTGCACCCGTTTCCAGTAGAATCGGGATGGCCTGACCAGCACTTGCGCAATCGGGGAAAAACAAGATTCCGGTTGCCTTATGTGCATAATCGGGTACGGTTACCAAAACCGCTTCGGCAATAAAACCCAAGGTGCCCTCGCCCCCAATCATAAGACGTGCAATGATGTCTAAGGGGTGTTCGTAATCAAGAAACGCATTCAGGCTATAGCCTACCGTGTTTTTGGTGCGGTACTTATGCCGGATCAGTTCTACCATTTTGGGGTCTTCCATGATCTGCCGCCTGATTTTTCGGATGCCGTCGAATACGTCTTTAGACTCCCGCTCAAATCGGGTATAAGAGGTAGGGACATTGGTATCAAAAGACTGGCCATTGGGTAAAACCAACGTCATGCTTTCCAGAGTATGGTAGGCGTTTTGTGCAACACCGCAACACATTCCACTGGCATTGTTAGACAGAATACCGCCCATCATTGCGGCATTAATCGAGGCTGGGTCTGGGCCAATTTTACGACCATATCGCCTTAGGACGTTGTTTGCATGACCTCCGATCACGCCCGGTTGGACACGGATACGCCAACCCTCGTCTTCCACCCAAAGTTTTCGCCAGTTCCGGCTAAGGTCCACCAAAATGCCATCGGTCACGGCCTGACCAGAAAGACTTGTTCCAGCGGCCCGAAAGGTCATGGGAATCCCCAAACGCTGCGACAACCCAAATAGAGATCGGATTTCGCCCACGGTGTCTGGCATTACCACCACTTGCGGAATCATGTAATAAAAACTGGCATCGCTCGCAAACGCATAGCGATCAATTAGCCGAGAGCGGATTTTTTCTTTGGGCAGAATCTGTTCTATGGCTTCTATCAAACGGGCGGCTTCCACACAAGTCCTAGGTTAGGGTCGCTGAAGGCAGGGTAATTAAGTAATATAACAAACCATACCTTTAAAACAAAAAAGGTGAGTTCAATATGAATAGACGATAATTAGGATGTCGGAGCGTCGCTTACTCCAAAGGGAAGGTTTTTATAGCGAACTGATTTGGTGCATGGGGGACTTCTGCAACATCAAAGGCCGTATTTTGCAATACCACTTTTTTCAGCTTGGGGTCATGGCACCAAAAGCCCCTCGCCCCGCAATCGTTTTTCTTTTGTGGCAACGGGCGACGGGCGGACATTGAGCCAGGCCGACATCAACCCATAATTTCCGGAGATCTTGCCCAGAACACGGTATTTGGAATTACGTAAAGTGGGGGATGCGGCGGCTGGTTCCCGAACAACCGCATGAGGAAACCGAGCACTGGCGTGGATGAAGTACACCTCTTCGGGTTCATACAGCAAAAAGCCGGTATGCGTATCTAAGCCGACGACAAACAAGCCTTCGCCAAAAGACTTCACCGCGCTAAGAAACTCGCCGATGGTCAGGTTGTGATATCGTTGGGTATTTGGCTCGCCAACCAGCCCAGTTACCAATTTCTCGGAAGCCACTTGTGCCAGTGCGTTACGGTCAATCGGGATGCCAGCGTCGTGTAGAACGGTGGTCACAAAATATCCGCAGGCAATTTTGCCTTTACCTGGTGTACGGGTATTGCCGTTAAAGTCATATGCCGTGCCCAGCCAGTATGGCCAGATCCGAGATTCAATGTTTTGGGTAAGGGTTTGGCTTGCAACATCAATGGCGCCGTCGCGTTGTGCCTCGATAAAGGCCGTCTTATATTGCATCCGGATATCGTCCCGTTCACGAAATATTTGTTGGATGGTTTTCTGGTATTTGGAAGGTGTGTAAAAAAATACGTGGTAACCGGGTAAAAGGGATTTATAACCCATTGCCATGAGGGTAAGGACGACCAGCAATAACAGTGCTGGTAAGATGACAAGGGTGATTCTGAAAGCGCGTGGCATAGTAAAAAACAAATTATTACAGATGGCGGTGCAAATATACAAACGATTCGTGCCAGATGTCTTTTATACGTCAAATTCGTGGCATGGAATTTGTTTGTGCGCCTTCGGTGAAGAGTCGTTAATGATACAAAAGCCGCTTTCGGAAGTGTTGTATCTTTCAGACTTGCCACCCATTCCCTTTTTCCACCCCAACCAGCATTTGTAACTGTGGGACTTTATCGCCTTTTACTCGCCATAGCTGTTGTATTTACCCACAGTTCCCCTATTCTGGGCATAAAGATGGTGGGTGGTTTGAATGCCGTTCAATGTTTTTACATTATTTCCGGCTTTTACATGTCTATGGTGCTAAACGAGAAATATACCGGAGCAGGGAAAGAAACCTATAAGCTATTTATTACCAACCGCTTGCTTCGCCTTTATCCAATCTACTGGGCGGTACTGGGCATTGTGATTCTGACGAGTTTTATTGCCTTTAAAAACTATCATGGCTATTATGCGGGGTTGTTAGACCCATACTACAAATATTTTATCCGAGGCAATATGAGTTGGTGGACGTGGGGCGTGCTCACGTTCTCGAATTTTGGCCTCATTGGGCAGGATTGGCTGATGTTTACAGGCTATCATCAGACCGATGGTATTCTCATGCTTTCTCATAACTACAAGCTCTTCGATCCGCCCATCAATAAATTTCTGATGATTCCACAGGCATGGACCCTGGGCGTGGAGATCACGTTTTATTTAATGGCGCCCTATATTGTCCGGCGGCCCTTAAAGTCGGTTTCGTGGCTTTTGGGATTTACAATTGTTTTGCGGATTCTGGCGTACAAATTTGATCTGAACTACGATCCTTGGAGCTATCGTTTCTTTCCTTTGGAACTGATGTACTTTTTATTGGGGAATGTGTCTTATCGGTTGTATCAAAAAACAAGAGAAATGGCGATTCCTCGCTATGTATATCGGGCCATTTTTGCCGTTGTAATTACCGGAACCCTGATATACCAAGAGGCCCCTGTTTCGTGGTATTATCCGCTGAAATATACTTATACCGCGTTGCTGGTTTTGGCCATTCCGTTTCTTTTTGAATATACCAAACACAATAAAGTGGACCGCTGGATTGGAGAACTCTCGTATCCGCTCTATATTTGCCACATGCTATTTGTGAGTGCTTGGACAGTAAAGTTGTTTCCGGATTTGGGTGGGCACGGGGTAACGGTGACCGCCTATTCTTTGTTGATGGCTATTTTGCTAAACCAATGGGTGGCGGAACCAGTCGAGAAAATACGGCAAAAGCGAGCAGCTACGCTTAAAAAAGGCGCTGAGACCGCTATACTTCCTTCATAAACGACCACAAAACATGCAAGACAACCCACCCTTTCGGCCTGATGGCATCCCGTCTTTTTATGCCGAAAGTCGTGCTGCTTGGCGTTCTTGGTTGGCTGAGCACCATCATGCCGAAGGCAAGGTGTGGCTTATCATGTATCACAAAAAAAGTGGCATCCCCAGTGTCTATTACGACGAAGCGGTGGACGAAGCCCTGTGTTTTGGTTGGATAGACAGCAAGCCCGCCAAACGAAATGCCGAGAGTTATTACCAATATTTTTCTAAACGGAAGCCGAAAAGCAATTGGAGCGGAGTCAATAAAGATAAGGTTGCCCGTTTAGCAGAACAGGGCCTGATGACCGAAGCAGGCTGGAAGATGGTGCAATTGGCGAAAGAAACAGGTACATGGACGGCTTTGGATGCGGCCACGGCATTAGAGGTGCCAGAAGACCTGAAAAGGGCTTTGGAAGCATACCCACAGGCCGGGGAAAACTTTCAGCACTTCCCTGCCTCGACAAAACGCGCCCTTCTGGAGTGGATATCCAATGCCAAACAGCCGGCTACCCGTGCCAAACGCATCTTGGAAACGGCCAAAGAGGCGGCAGAAAATAGGCGTGCGAACCAATACCGTCCTGCAAAAAAACAATCATAACAGTCCTTGTTCTTTTCCAATTCTTACTAAGTCAACTTTGTTTTTTGCATTTAATTTGCGTAAAAGCCTACGCCGATGATTCATGATGGTATAAGAACTCAGGTATAGTTCTGTTGCAATTTCTTTGTCTCGTTTACCCTCGGCAATCAACTTAAGTACCTCTTCCTCGCGTTTTGTTAAAGCAATATGTGGCCGCTGCAACTTTTTGGTTGTTTGTGGTTCGGTAAAAGGGGCCTCGATAGAAGGGTGCAGTTCCATAAAGCACAAGGTGAGGATTTCTAAATTATTTTGCAAGTGCATACAGCCCAATCTCCACTGTCCCAAGTGCCATTTTTTTTCGTTATCCATGAAGCGCAACAAAAGCGGATGTCCGTACTTCCCGGAAAACTGCTGTATGGCTGAGTGTAGATGGGGTAAATCTTCTGGGTGGATATAGGATGAGAGAGGAATCCCTTCTAAGAAGGAATGAAGATAATGAGAAGCCATGAACGTATTTCGTTGTAGGATGCGCTGGCTCCTTCGGTCTATGCTTAGAATCCCCAACGGTAGCGGTAGGTCAAGGATGGGTGTGAGTTCTTTTATAGTAGGTGTAAGCATGGTACATCTGGCTCCATTTAAAGAGGGCTGATGTATCTGTATGCCTATTTGAAAGCAAATGATGACATGCGAAACTGTTAAAAATGATTTTAAGGCTAAAAAGCGGGCAATAAGGATGAGCTGCAAAAAATAGATCAATTGGACTATGTGACTATCATGTATTTTAAATCCTGCGCGTCCAAAAAAAAAACTGACAATGTTTTACCTTTTTTAATCCCGATCTCTGAAAAGACATGAAAATGGCAATCCCGGAACACTTGACAACCCTCCTGAACAATATCGAAAGCCCTAAAGCGGATGAGTGGAACGAGGTACTGGTTCGAGTGTGGCATCACTTGGAAAAAATTGCCCAAAACCTTCTGGGTAAGGAGAGCGGTATTCTTGGTTTTAACAGTACAGAACTGATTTCCGAAGCCTGGCTACGAATCGGATATAACCAACCGCTGAAATGGGAAAACCGCCGACATTTTTATAACACCATGGGACAACTTATGCGTCAGGTATTGATCAATCATGCAGCCAAAAGCAAAGCAAATCGCCGCATTCCGCATCATTTACTCGTAGATTATGAAACCGTAGGTGAGATCGCATTGACGGAGCAGATTGAAGCCCTAAGCAACCTCGATGAATCCTTAGAACACCTAAAACGAGCGGATGAACGTGCTTGCGAGGTTTTTATTCAACGCTATTTTATCGGGCTTAAAATAAGAGAAATCAGCAGTTTACATCACGTTACAGATCGAACCATTCTCCGAGATCTGGAATATGCGCGGGCTTGGCTCAAAGCCGATTTACTCAAATAGGTATTATAATCGGGTGCCGATATGGAAAATATTGAAAAAGAATTGTTTTTACAGGCGTTAGATTTCCCTGATGACCAACAAGCCAGTTTTATTAATGCGGCGGCGCCCAGCCCCGGCATTGCAGCACGGGTTTTGGCTTTATTGTCTGCACGGAGGTCGGACTCAAAGGATGTGGTGGATGATTTACGCCAAAGTATCGCGTTGACGGAGGCCGATGAAGTGCTTTCTTTCACCACGTTGCAGCACCCACACTACCGTTTTGACCGCAAAATTGGATATGGAGGGTTCTCGGAAGTGTTCGAAGGTGAACGGCTACATCCGTTTCAGCAGGTAGTTGCGCTCAAGGTATTGCTGAATACACCGCAATATCAAGAACTCTTTCTTCAGGAAGCCAATATTTTAGGTTCGTTACAACATCCACATATTGCCCAAGTGTATGATGTGGGCCAATTGTCTGATGGACGGTATTTTCTAGTCATGGAATTGATTAAGGGAAAGCCCATCCTTGCATATTCCGATGAGAAACAATTATCAGTACGGGAGCGGCTTATGCTTTTCCGCTCGTTATGTGCAGCCGTGTCGTTTGCCCATCAAAACCTCATTATTCACCGTGATCTCAAGCCGAACAACGTGCTGGTAACCGATGACGGGGTTGTGAAGCTTTTGGACTTTGGTGTTTCTAAAATTTTACGGGAAGCACAGGATGAAAACCAGACCCAAACGGGTTTGATAGCCTTCACGCCTGCCTATGCCGCACCTGAACAATTGCAGCGGAAACCTGTCGGAATGGCCGCAGATGTATATGCATTAGGGGCTTTGGGGTATCAACTCTTGGTTGGTAAATTGCCTTATCAGATTCCTAAAGACGCCTCTCCGGTGGTCGTAGAGGAGATTGTGACTACAAGCCGCATCTTGCCGCTTAGTCAACATTTCCGGAATCCTACCGAAGAACAAAAAACAATCTTGGCCAACCGAAAACAAACCCGAAGTAGTTTGTATAAACAGTTTTTAGGAGATCTGGATGCGGTTTTACTCAAGGCCCTTGCCAAAGATCCAAAGGAACGATACCGTTCGGCAGGTGCATTAATGGATGAATTAGACCGGTTCTTAAATGGAAGCCCAGTGTTGGCACAACCTTCTTCCCGTGTTTACCTGTTTAAGAAATTTGTCTTGCGTAATAAATGGCTGGTCGGTTCGGCAACGGTAGCTCTAATAATGTTTATAACTACTCTTGCGATTTTGTCTTGGCAAAACCATAAAGTTATGGAAGCCAATGTGCGTGCGGAGGTGGAATCCCAAAAAAATAAAGCTGTGATCAAGTTTATGACCGGATTGTTACTGAATGGAAGTGCTGAAATAACCGGACAATCGGTGGATACCCTTCGTTTCAAATCGGTCATTCAACAAGGAACAAAAGACTTATTGGAAAACAAAAATAAAAATCCACGGGCTTATGCCGAGATGTCACACGTTTTTGGGATGTTGTACGACAATTGGGGGAATAAGGAAAAAGCCCTTTCGCTCTTTCAGGAAGCCTATATGGCGTGTAAAACCCATCAATTTATAGACATTCCTTGTGAGTTTGATTTACCCAGCCGTATTGCGATCATTCTGACAAAAAAGGGACAGATTGGAAAAGCGGTTTCTATATATGAGCAATTGGCACAAAAACGCCCAGAAGAATTATCAAATAATATGACTTATGCAGTATTTCTACATAATACAGGTGCGTTAAAGACTTTAATGGGAGATTACCGCGAAGCTGAGCATTTTTTTAATAATGTTTTACAACTAAGGTCCCAATTACCCGCCAAAGACATAAATACCCTTCGGACAATCGCTTCCTCTCAGACTTATTTGGGCCGGATCTACGAAAACACCGGACGATATGACGAGGCTGCTACCACCTACGAGACCGCATATCAGGGGCTTTTCGGGGAGAAACGGGTACGCAATACTGCTTTCCAGCCCAAAATGCTACAAATCATGATGGCGGCCCACCACGGACAAATCCATAAGCATTTAGAAGCCATGAAGTCTCTTATTGGTTGGCAGGAAAAACAAGCACTAAATTCTAAAGAATCATTTGTTCCGTTGTACCACCGTCTGGGAGTCTTGCAAGAAGATGCTGGGCTTCAAAACGAGGCAGTTGCAACATGGCAAAAGGCATATGAAATAGAGCGTGCGCTCCACGGGGAGAGGTCAACCGAAAGCATGACCCTACGCCTGCGTTTGATCCATGCCGCATTGGAAAAAGGCGCAACGTCTGTACAAGAACGGGAGATATTGAAAATCAGCACAGAAGGCTCGTCTTATGTAGATACTCATGTTTTGGCAAAGCAGGTTTTGGGTCGGCTTTATTTGGAAAGCGGGAAAGTGCATCAGGCCATTGCTGTTTTGGACGAAGTTCTTGCACTTCAAAACCGGGTTTGGACTGTTCCCACAAGGGCTAAAGCCCGAACGCTTTTCTATTTGGCGCAGGCGCATCTGAAAAATGGCCAAGCTATAGTGGCACGAAGGTATTCAAATGCGGCGCTTTCGTCGTACAATCAAACTGTTGGAAAAGAGCATCGTGACTATAAGGCCGTATGGGGGTTTCAGCGCCAGTTGCCTTGAAATAACAGGTGCATTTCAAAAATACCAATAACATTATGAGGCACTTAGATTAGGTGACATATTTGCCTACCGTTCACAAAAACTCTGTAGGAACGACATCATAATAGAACCTTTGGGAAGTATTGAAATGCACTCTGTATCATAGTTAGGCCAATAATTTATTTTTTACAACAATAGAATTGGTTTAATAGACCAAATAAATTAAATATTATAGATCAAAAGGACTAATATTGGTTGTTGTGTCATTGATAGGAATGGGATTTGATCGTTTGGAAAAACAAAAGTGCTAAGGCATGTTAAACTATCCTGGGTTGTCATATAAACAATAGTATGCGGGATAGTACTAAAAGATCTTTTGGAATTTCAACGTATTAAAACTTTCCCCCAAAATGAACTTTACTTATCGAATCACATCGTTCTTTGGATCGGCAATTTGGTTAACCGTTTGGCTGGTCGTCTTGGGTTTTGCTTATCCCGTGACTGCGCAATTTACTTCTACGTCTTTCCGAACGGGCAGCAATACACAGAATGGATCGGGTGGTTGGCTTTCTGGTCCTTTATGTACACCAAGCAATATCACTTCGCAAACGTTTACTAACTGGGAAGGCAGCGGGGTGAATGTAACTTATGGGTATTCTACAAACATGTGGGATGGTGATGCGCCGAATCTTTATGTAGCTGCCGGGCAGGAAAGTGCAGCGGGTGCAGGCTGTGATAGTCAGTTTGTTGCTGGGGTTAATGATGCGCACTGCGCCAGTATTTATCATGGCAGTGTCCGATTTACCAATAACATTCATGATACGGGTGGAACGCCCGGAAATGCAGATGGGCCTGCTAAAATCGTGATTACCTATAATACACCTGTTATCCTCACCAATTTTAGAATTGGTAGCATTTCTAATATCGGGTCGGTCGTTAGTCCCGGTGTAGAATGGGTGCAGGTGAAGGCATTTAGTGCCTCTGGTGGCGCCATTTCAATCGCTACGGGAGATGCCTCTGGCTCTTATATAGATTGTGCGGGAACAGAAACCGTAGGTGGTATGACGATTTTGTCGGACGCAACAGGTGGCTTATATGTTGGTGCGCAAGCGACCACAAGACAAGCAGACGGAGAGTATGGTAATGTGGATTTCTCGGTCCCTTCATCCACTCCGGTTTCAAGGATCGAGCTATACTTCTGGCGAAATCAAAGTACAACAGACCCAACAGAACTGGCAGGTCGTTCTTCTTATGCCTCGTTTACCCTACATCAAAACGTGGTGGCGCCCTCTATGCCCCCCAGTTGTACGATCAATAGTCCAACCATTACACCCCTCTGTAACAATGCTGGGACAACAAATACTGGTGGAGATGATACATTTACGTTTACGGTAAACACAACGGGTTCGGGTGTGGGGACGAATTATGTGGTGAAAGATGGTACGACCACACTGGGAACGGTAAATTATGGTACCACCTCGGCATCATTTGGGCCATTTCCCATTGCCAGCGGGCTTAGACAATTATCATTGGAAGATGTGGCAACAGGAACCTGTACACGTCCGGCGCACGCCAATCCACCTGCGCCTTGCTCAGCCGATTGTACGACGATTATGAACTGTTCGGAAGTAAGCGCCGTAATTGAGTCTGACCCCAATTCAACGCCTAACAATGGTGCGAATAGCGAAGATGATTATGCGTGCTATGCCGTAAGTGTTTGTACGCCTCCACCTTCTTCAGCAGATTTAGAATTAACCAAAACATCGAGTAGCCCCTTCATTCGTCCGGGGGACACGCTCACCTTTACCCTCACCTTGGTCAATAAAGGCCCCGGAACCGCCATGAATGTGGTCGTGCGCGATGTGCTTCCAGCGAGCCTTTCTTTTATAAGCGCCACCACTGCAACAGGTTCG
>DDTM01000117.1 GCA_002344075.1 Bacteroidetes bacterium UBA2364 | reverse complement strand
TTAGTTAACTCCCCCATGTTTTACGGTATGGGGGAGTTTTGGTTTTATGGCGTTACTGGAACACCCCATGTCATCAATCCTCCCAGATGTGCGGCATAGGCCACCAAGCCAGCGGCAAATGTTGCTACCAATAACACAGCCATGCGGAAGGGTGTTTTTTGGACAAAACCCCATCCTTCATTTCGGCCAGCATACCACACGAGTATCAGGAGCAAAACCAAGACCAAGTTCGTCACAACCACATAGTCGGCAGCAGCGGCGTGTACATCCAATATTTGTTCCACCATAGCCTCCCCTTCCACTCCCTCGGCAAGGGCCTCACCTGTTTTCTTGGCGAACACCGAAGAAACAAGAGCCAATACGCTCAGGTAGAACGTACCTCGTTGCCACATTTCCCGCTTAGTCAGCAGCCACATTGCTGAGGTAGGCACACACAACAAGAGCAAAACTAAGGGGAAATGCACCGCCAATGGGTGTAAATAGGGGATAGTGTATTGAGACAGTAAATCCATAGTGTTAACCGATTGTTCAGAAAATTCAATATAAGAAGATTTTGGCTTATCCTTATTCCATCGTCATCGCGCCTTATTTATAGGCTTCAAATTTTTCAGGAACCGAAAAATTCCGCTTTAGATGCTGTTTTTTGTTTTGGCGTTACCATTCTTGACCGCTTCCCGTCTGGATAAGATTGACAGGGATTTTTCCTGATTTTCTTCACTCTAATGATACCCATATGTTTCCCAAAATCCTGTTTTTCCTTGCCCTATCCTTTTGTTTTGTACCGGTTACATCAGCACAAAAAGTCACAAATGGCCGCAACGTAGTAATGGCCATGAAAGCCGCCGGAAAGCACCGTAAGCCTGCACTCACGTTCGAACAAAAAACCATCTTCCACCGCCCTAATGGAAAGGCTGATACGGTTACATGGTACGAGGCCGCTGTTCCGGGCAAGCTCCGTATAGATTTTGCCCCTATAACAGATGGGAATGGCGTTTTTTATTTCCGCAACAAACGCATGATGTTTAGAAATCACAAATTGGTGAACACGGCTCCCGATCAAAACATCCTCCAAACCCTTTTGATGGATATTTACCAAGACAAGCCGGAACGTACCCTCTTTGTATTAGACAGCTTAAAATTTAACCTGAATGTATTCCGGGAAGATGTTTGGAATGGCCGTAAGGTCTATGTGGTCGGTGCTACAAAAGACGACAACAAGGCCGCACAATTCTGGGTGGATAAAGAACGCAAAACCCTTGTTCGGGTGATTGAACCAAAGGGCAACCTCTTGTTGGATGTTCATGTGACCGGATACCGCAAAATGGGCAAGGTGTGGCAGGAAGAATCCATGTTGATTTATTTGAACGGAAAACTGGCCCAAGAAGAGTATTACCAGAATATCCGTGCACATAAAACGCTGCCCGCTTCTTTGTTTGATCCCCTAAAATGGACAATTGATCAGCCTTATTGGTTGTAATGGCGGTATTTCTTCGTAGAGGCGTGAGGGCTTTCGCGTCTCTACGGTTTTTGGGTCAACTGCTGCAAGTCACCGATCATAAACGTGTGCTTCCCTTTATCAGCAATCTTAGCGATGGTTTCGATCAATTGGAAGAATTTGATATTCTCATCGTCCTTCATCAGTTCCGAAGCATTCTTGAGGGCGCGGGCAGTTGCTACGGCAGTTCGCGCATTTTCAAGATCCGATTTTGACCGGATTTTGGCTTCTAAGTGTTTGGAAAACAAATCCTGAATAGATTTGGGAAAGGTGAGGTCTCGGAGTTGTGCTTGCTCTATTGTAATCCCAAACATTGCCGCTTCCGCTTCCATTTCTTCGGTCTTAAAGTCGAGTAATTCATTCCGTTTTTCATTCAGGGCTTCACTATCTAATGTAGTGATGCGGTTGCGAAGGTATAATTGTGCAATATTGTAGATACGTTGCTCGGCTTCTTGAATCAAGGCATAAATCGGCCGATCAAGCACAAAACAGCCCAAAAACCTCTTCCCATCGGCGATGCGATAAACAAGGTTGAAAGAAAACCGAAGGGCAATATTGTCTTTCGTCAGCACTTCTTGGTTGGTGATTGTCAGCAGTTTCGAGGTCTCCGGTAGCAAGACCAATTCGGTCCGGTTTTTCCAATCCCACACTTCATAATATCCAGCCTCCCAGACCTGTTCCAATACATGATCTCGAAATAAATACCCGCTGGTATTGGGTTTTACCTGATAGGTTTTTTTGAATGGTTTCATCTCTTAGGCGATATATACCCGATAAAATCAAAAGTAAAGAACGCCAAAGCACAGGGAAAACAGGTTGAGCATGGGCAATCCCCATACGGTATCTCCTATTTTGCAGGCTATGCCTTGGCTTGGGCTTGGCCCTGTCCTTTACTTTTGTTGATGCCGTAAAAGGCTGCGTAACAATACGCATTTGCAACCAATGCAAACGGGGAGTCGAACCCCATGGGACAAAGCACCGCAATACCCTGTTTGATTCGCTTGTCCCTTTATAAACAGGTGACGGTTCGAGGTTAAGAGACCTTTTTAGTGTACTTCTTCCTGATTCGGACGCTTTAGGATCGCATAAACAATACCAAAGTATCCAGCCAAAAGCAACAAAGGGGAAATGTAGAGGCTAATAAATCCAAAAGCTTCATTCTCAATGCGCATGATTCCATAGCCGACTACTAGCAAACCCACACACACCAGCAAGATCAGATAGTTTTGTCGGTCAAAAGGCATCTGCACCGCGCCTTTCTTATTTAGAGCGATACTCATACGTCTTTCTGCCCGACGATTGGGTTCTTCGGTAGCTATGGGGTTTCCCAACGGGGGCGATACGGTTTTAGGCGTGTTTTTAGGACGGTTTTGCTTGGCCATAGAGGTGATCTAAATTAAATGGAGTCACAAAAAGGTTGCTGGTTTAAATATCCAACAAGCTAACATACATGCAGTTCCGGTAATTTGTCAAATATGAGACAAAGAAACTTCTGTTTCTCTTTATTTTTTGTTATTCATTCTGGAAAGAATCTTTGTAATTTGCCATTATAGTTGTGATGTAGAGGGACGGATCAATTTGCGATGTCCGCGATTGCTTTCGCTTCCTTTGCTTTAATGATTTTAAGACTTCTTCCCGCTGCAAAATATACCATGCCCCCCATTCTCCGACACGTACTAACGGGTATTCTGGTCCTCTTGCTGGACTGGTTGTTGTTCCGTCGCCTTACCATCATGGGTGCTTATCCAGATGTCATCCTTATTTATCTGATCTTTATTGCACTGCAGTATGGTCGGACAGTAGGAATGTTTGCTGGGTTTGTGCTGGGTTTTATTACCGATGCCATTTATCAAACGTGGGGCGTTTCCATGTTTATCAAGACATTGGTAGGTTTTCTGATGGGCTTTTTCCCACCTGAAAGCCGCGACCGCCCCATGATGATGCCACAACAAGTGTTTTCTGCGGCCCTCATTATATCCCTGTTCCACAATGGTCTCATGGTCATTTTTTTGGTACTGATGACACAAGTTAGAAGTGGATACCATATTGGTACACTTTGGCTGGGTTCCGCCTTATACACTGCCGTAGTTGGGACACTTATTTCCCTCTTTTTGTACAGAACCCGATAATTCTCGCTCTCACCCAGCATAAACGGGCCACACACGTTTGGTTTTGTGTACGGCCCGTTTTCTATTTCCGTTATACGTGGCAGACATAAACGCTACTCTATACCCGATCTTTCACATATAAACTGAATTACCTGATTGCCGTTAACATTCCGGCTCGGTCTCGCTCCTTGACCATCAATACGTCCCATTAATGGTTTCAGTTGATGAAGGTGTACTCACCTAATACGCGACACTGTATTCTTTAAGAAGGGTGACGCATACATATCCGACAATCCTCTTAAGGCGATGTAGGATACTCATGCGGTAAAGCCACATTCACCGCTTCGTTCCAGGGCAAGCCATGCTGATTCAGCAACTCCATGAAAGGATCCGGATTTAGCTCTTCACAATTCCATACACCCGGCTTCATCCAGTCCGAATGGGTCAAAAGAAGCATTGCACCGATTGTAGCGGGTACACCGGTTGTGTAGGAAACTCCTTGTGCTTGTACTTCTCGCCATGCATCCTGATGTTTGCAATTATTCCAAACATAATAAGTAGTTTCCTCCCCGCGTTTGCCCAACCCTTTAATCTGACAGCCAATGGAGGTTTCGCCAGTATAGTTTTCGCCCAATGTACCCGGTTCTGGCAAAACTGCTTTTAAAAACTCTAAAGGTACAATGTCCATCCCCTGAAATTTTACTGGTACGATACTCGTCATACCTACATTCTGTAATACGTTCAAGTGGGTGATGTATGCCTCACCAAAGGTCATCCAAAAACGTGCCCGCTTGAGCGTTGGGAAATTCTTTACCAGCGACTCTAATTCCTCGTGATAAAGGACATAGCTTTCTTTCGGGCCAATGCCCGGATACGAAATGGGTTTATGAATACTCATCGCCGGAATTTCTACCCATTCTCCGTTTTCCCAATAACGGCCAGGCTGCGTTATTTCCCGGATGTTGATCTCAGGATTAAAATTCGTCGCAAATGCTTTTCCATGATCCCCCGCATTGCAATCTATAATGTCCAAATAGTGCATCTCGGAGAAATGATGTTTGTTCGCATAGGCGGTAAACACTTGTGTTACACCCGGATCAAATCCACAGCCGAGCAGGGCCATTATCCCAGCTTTCTCGTATCGTTCCCGATAGGCCCATTGCCATGAATATTCAAACTTCGCAACCTCCTTGGGTTCATAGTTGGCTGTATCTAAATAATGGACACCCGTGTTGAGGCAAGCATCCATAATGGGTAAGTCCTGATAAGGCAGAGCCACATTAATGACCAATTTAGGTTGTACCTTTTCGATTAATGCAGCCACTTGCCGGGCGTCGTCGGCATCTACTTTGGCTGTGTTTACATGCGACAACCCCATTTTGGCACAGCCTTGTGCAATAGTGTCGCATTTAGAAAGGGTCCGACTGGCCAGTGTAATTTTGCCAAAAACATCTGGGTTCATGGCACATTTCTTGGTCACAACATTCCCGACGCCTCCTGCGCCAATGATCAATACATCAGACATGTTATTTTACTTATTATTAAGGTTGCAAATACCGGAACAATTCCAGATGAGTCCATAAACTACTATTTTTAAGCCATCATAACAGGAATTTTTTGCCCAATTCTAAATATAAACCAATATAGACTGGTAATCGAGTAGGAAAAAGTTAACCCGCCATTTACACCT
>DDTM01000040.1 GCA_002344075.1 Bacteroidetes bacterium UBA2364 | reverse complement strand
TTTGAAAATGTCCAGTAGTATGATTGCTGGCACAGTTTTCCGGATGGATATTCGGCCAGCTGGGTCAGGATTAAATCCATCAACAATGTGCAAGGGCTAACTGTACAATTTTATTACAATTAAACTAAGTACATGACAAAAAGGGTGTAATGATTTTGTGGCACAAGTGATTAGATTGATTAAGACTTGAGTCAACCATTCTAAGCCATATGTGAATAATGATTTTTCTGGTCTTCCATGTTTTTTGATTTTGATTGGTTTTACCTCTTTATCTCGATAAATTCTTGTTTTATACGCCCAAACGAAGGCTAATGGGGTGCATTTCACCACTTCCCAAACTACCTCGTGGGCGCCTCTTTCACATTTTATGCAGCCTGCTGGATTCTCGTATGGTGTCGTCCCTACGAGGCTTTAATAAGGTGGTTGTGCTCGTTTTCTATTGTAACAGCGCCCCTATGGGGCTTTTTTTATGCACGTCACCACTTCCCCTACGGCAGGCAAAGATACCTTTCACATCCTAACCTAATCTAAGTGCGTTGTAATGTCTATTGGCAGTTTTGAAATGTACCCACTTTTAAACCTTAACGAATTGTAAACGATGGACCAAGTTCGTACCTTACTCCCTCCTTTCAGGAGACTTAGGTACTTGACAATAAAGAATATGCGATATTCAATCAAGAGGCACCAAGAAGTAACCGAGTCTGCATACCAAATAATCTTTTCGTATCCATTCTTCTTAACTTCTTAAACAGGATTCAATAGGTTTATATGTGTAGAGAGAGGACTGCCTTTTTTAATAAAAAGATCTAAGCAATTAAAACACCTTAAATAAATTACTTATAACATGAAATATCTCTTTCTATTTTCATTGTTTCTGCTCTTTTCTTGCACCCCTTTAAAAGAGCCTCAAATTGTTCCAGTAAATAAGCAATTGATACCAGATGGTCACGTCCACCTTATGAGTCCTCAATTGATTTCTCTTTGGAAGAATATGGGCATTCCTTTTTCAAAGGAGGAGGCTTATTATTCAGACATTGATACCATTATTGCGGTTTCTGGCGCCGAAAAAATCAACTTAATCTCTATGGCATATGTTTATTCCTCACAAGAATTTGGAGGTGGTACACAAAACATCGCTCAAAAATATCGTGAAGAAAACAACTTTCTTGCTTACTCTAAAAACAAATACAAGAATAGGATTAAAGCATTTTTCGGGATTGACCCCTTGTCGAATTTTGCGTTAGAAGAAATAAAAAGATGTCATGATATATTAAAGTTAGACGGCATTAAACTACATCACAATGCTTCACAGGTATATTTAACAGAACCGCAACACCTTAAAAAGGTTAAAACTATCTTTCAGTATGCCTCAAATAAAAAGATGCCTATCATCCTACACTTTGATAATAGTCATCGAAAGTTTGGCAAGAAGGACGTTCAGATTTTGGCGGATTCCGTTCTCACAGGACTTGATTTTGTAGATCTTCAGATTGCTCACTTTGGCACCTCTGGGGGATTTAACCTAAAAACAAAAGAAGTATTGGATGAATTTATTGCATTTCTCAATACAAATCACCCCATTTCCCGTCAAAACATCAAATTTGATATCTCTGCTGTTGCATTGGATAAAGACGCGGAAGGTGTTAAACAACTTAAAGAAAGTGAATTTACCGAATTAGCTGAATATACCCGAAAAATAGGGTTTAAAAGAATTATTTTTGGTACCGATTATCCATTATACAAAAGCAGCGAATATCTAAATATTTTAATCAACAAATTACAACTTTCTGNNACTTTAAAAAGTAAAGAAATATTTCTATCAGAAACACCCTCTAATCATTTAATGTTAGGAGATAGCTTTCAGGGTTGCAGGTTTGCAGGAACACCATTGGGGAATTTTTTCCGGATTTCCTCCTGAATTTGAAATACCCGATTATCAGGATCAGGATGTGTGGATGCAAACTCAGGTTGGCGATTTGGTCCGGCAGCGGCTTTCAGAATTTCCATAACACTTGCCATTGAGTTCGGATTATAACCTGCATCCGCCATAAACCGCACCCCTAATTTATCCGATTCCAGCTCATCATTGCGGCCATATTTCATATTCACCATCATGGCCACCTGCTGCGCAATTTGGTCGGCACCAGCGCTACCCGACGCCACCGAAACTGCCCCTAACAACCCCCCTGTTAGGTCTTCTTTGGCCATTTGTTGTGCACCATGCCTTGCAATGACATGGGCAATTTCGTGGCCGAGCACGCCTGCCAGTTGCCCTTCTGTCTGAAGACGGCTCAAGAGCGCATAGGTAATAAACACCTGTCCACCCGGCAATGCGAAGGCATTGATGGTTTGAGGGTCTGCAAGCAACGTGAACTCAAAGTTCCAATCGGTTTTTCCAGCTTCGGAACGTTCCAAAAGTCTTTTCCCCACATGTTCTACCAATTGCCGGAGGCGAGAATCAGGGTGAATACCGCCATATTCCTGTACTAAACTGGGCTTTGCCTGCAATCCTAAAGCGATTTCCTGATCAGGTGTGATGCTCACATGCTGTTTTTCCCCTGTTACAGGATTATAGCTGCTCGATCCATAATAAGAGATCAAGGCAAAAATGGCCATTACAAGCCCAATAAGTAGTCGTGGATTGTTTTTCATAGCAGGCATCTAAACATGAGACAATAACCAGAAGCTAATAAGGATCCTCTCAAAACACAAGCATAATTTTTCCCCTATTTGTTTTGCTCGATGCGTGTTTTCACTTCGTACATTTTTTCATGCTTTTAGCCAAAATCTTCAAAAACATCTGAATTGGGGCTTGCAGGGAGACAAAAGAGATTGTAATATGGAAAATAGGGCAACCTTCACGCGCCCATCGGCATCTACCTCATGTATCATCAGATGCAGCTTTTAAACTACTCACCCTATACACTTGGTCATGGCAAAAAAAACAACCTCCTCCGTTCCAAAGAAAATTGGCATTTTACGTGGAATGGAAACTACCTTTCCGGATGCGTTAATTCCTTATATCAATGAACATTATGGCGACCGCGGCGTGGTTGCCGAATTTTGCAGTTTAGACGCCTTTTCACAAGACGAAGAGCCGGCTTATGACCTGATTCTCGACCGAATCTCCCACGAAGTTCCTTTTTACCGCTCGTATCTAAAGGCATCGGCAATAAAAGGTACCTACGTCATTAATAACCCATTCTGGTGGAGTGCCGACGACAAGTTTATCAACAATTTGGTAGCCCAACAAGTAGGGGTTGCCATTCCTCGAACAGTTATTTTACCACACAATCAACATCCGCCGAATACGCAAACCACGTCTTTCCGTAACCTTAAATATCCGTTAGATTGGCAACAGGTATTTGATTATATTGGATTTCCAGCTTTTATGAAACCCCATGACGGCGGTGGCTGGCGTGGTGTTACGAAGGTCAACAATCCCGAAGAATTTTTTGCCGCATATAATGAATCTGGTACAGATTGTATGATGTACCAAGAAGGGATTGAATTTACCGAATATTTCCGTTGCTATGGCGTAGGCAGGAAAAAAGTCCATATAATGCGGTACAATCCTGGAGCGCCGCATCATTTACGGTACAAAGATGTACCACAAGCGCCCATCGAACCAGACCTTTATGCCCGTTTAGAAAGGGATGTTTTGGCACTGTGTAATGCCTTGGGCTACGACCTGAATACAGTTGAATTTGCGGTTCGGGATGGCATTCCTTATGCTATTGACTTTATGAATCCAGCACCAGATGGCGACTATCATTCTGTCGGTCACGAGAACTTTGAGTGGATTGTGACCCATATGGCCGAGTTTATGGCAGAAAAGGTTTTGAGCCACAAACGTAAGCCCATTGCGTTCTCTCCCGGAAAAGCCTTAGACAAAAAAGGTTTCTGATTGGAAGGGGGCTTCAAGCCCCCGCTTATTTTTCACCCACAAAAGCGACCACCAGTCTTATGCAACAACGGTTATACGAAGCCATCAACCACTATCACGGGCTAATTTCCGCTGACCTTGCTTCGGCTGAAGCACAACTTGGCCTTTTGGCTGAATTGCAACAACAGGAAGAAACTCTGTTCGGAGACCGTCCACTTACCACTACCCTACGCCCCGCCTTCATTACTGAGAGTACCTATACACGGATGCAAGATGTCATTTACCTCTTCCGGCAGGCCGTGATTAGTATTGCAAAAGCTTTTTTCAACGATGAACACATACTAAAAAACATCTTGTGTCTGGAGGATTGGGAAATAGAACTGGCGGCCATGCCGACCAAAATTGCGCGCTTTTCGGTGCTTTCACGTATGGATTCGTTTGTGACAGAGCATGGGTTTAAGTTTGTGGAACTGAATGGCGAAAGCCCCGCTGGGCTGGCGTATAACCATCATTTACACAAGGTTTACAAACAGCTACCAGTTTTTAGTACTTTCGAGAAACAATTTCCCGTTCGGTATATATCCCCATTAGAGCATACGATTCAAGCCATGTTGCGGGCATACCACGAAGAATTCGATGGCACCGAAGAAAGACCCGCCTTTTGTATTGTGGACCATTTAGATGTCCCCACTATTCACGAATTTAACCTTACCAAGGCTTATCTGGAACGAATGGGCTTTCCCTGCGAGATCGCTCATCCCAAAGACTTAGACTTAAAAGATGGCTGGATTTATGCGAATGGCCGTAAAATTGATATCCTTTATCGTCGTTTATTAATGAATGAATATTATGACATCAAAGAAGACTGCAAAAACTATCTGGAAGGGTATCGTCAACAAAAAACGTGTTATATAAACACGTTCCGATCCAAGTTGGTGCATAAAAAATCCATTTTTGAGTTCCTCACCGACGAGTCTTACACCCGTGTTCTAACCGCCGAACAAGCAGAGGCCATCCGCCAGCATATTCCTTGGACACGCATTCTTAAAGAACGTAAGACCAAATTCCGCGGGCTACCTATAGACTTGGTTCCATTTGTTCGGGCCAATAAGCAGTTTTTCGTCATTAAACCCAATGATGAATATGGCGGCAAAGGCGTGACGCTTGGCTTCTCGGCAAGCCAGAGCGAGTGGGACGACGCGATACATGATGCCATCACAAACGGCCCATATGTGGTACAGGAAGTGGTGGATATTCATCGTGAACCATACCTCATGTACGTGGAAGGGACGTGGAAGATGGTTCCTGTTGTGGTGGACTTAGACCCCTATGTGAACGGACCACTCATGGGAGGATGCCTCACCCGTATTTCATCTTCTAATTTAGCCAATGTCACCGCTGGTGCAGGATCGTTACCAACCTTTATCCTGCGTTATAGTTAAAATGGAAACCCTTTTTGTGGGATCCAAATTAACATCCGATTGATTCGTGGAGAATTAAGGGCATACGGCTTGCCTGTATGCCCTGTTTTTATGTAGGTTTGTTGGATTGCCCCACCGCAAATCCTTCCTTGCATTTAAAAAAAACAATATGGAGTCCCTCAGTACAAAGCCCCTCCGGGTGGCGATACTGGACATGAACAACAATCATCCCAATTTGGGACTGAACTGCATCCGGACAATGGTCAAACTCCAGTCCGGTGAAATAGAAAATGTTTTATTGGATTATGACATTTTTGACGTTCGTGCCCGTAACGAAGTACCTGACCTTTCTTATGACATCTATATCTCGTCTGGAGGTCCGGGAAGTCCCTATGATGGGGAAGGAACCGACTGGGAGGAAAAATATTTTGAATGGATACGAGATGTATGGGCATACAACTTAGACCATGAACCGGAAGCCCGGAAACATGTCTTTTTTATTTGTCATTCGTTCCAAATGGCAGTCCGTTTTTTTAAACTGGCGAAAGTTCTCCCACGAAAAGGGGAATCGTTTGGTATTTTCTCCTGCTCTATCACCGAAGCAGGGAAAAAGGAGGTCATTTTTGAAGGACTCGATGACCCCTTCTACATTGCAGATTTTCGGAAATGGCAAGTTATTCAGCCCGACATAGAACGCCTTGCAGGTATGGGCGCCCAGATCTTGTGCATTGAACAAGAACGTCCGCATGTCCCTTTAGAACGTGCTGTAATGGGTATTCGGATCACCCCCGAAATGGTAGGCGTACAGTTTCATCCCGAAGCAGACCCGCCCGGCATGGCTTGGCACTTTATTCAACCCGAACGTCAACAAGCCATAAAAGAGAACTTTGGGGAAGCCAAATACCAACGGATTATGAGTCATTTATACGACCCTAATTATTTGCTAAAGACCTATAACAGCGTTCTACCCAATTTCCTCCGGAATGCCATTTTGGCGCTTCGGCCCCAAATATTACAAGTAGTATGATACCTTTGGGGGAAATTGTGTAGCCATTTTGTTTGTAAGAGTAAAAAATGAATGGCCATTGTGTAGGCATTCTCGGCCAAAGAGACCAACTTGTAAGTTTGTCGGAATATATAGAACTGCTATTTACGCTGTATAGATACCCTCAACCCTTTGTGTATGACCGAAGAAGAAATACTCACTCGCCACCGCCAACACTTGCACGGAAGCCTTAAAACCATCCGGCTAAAATCCAATGCGCTGCGGGTATATAAAAACTTTTATGTTTATGAGCCACCCTATTATGGTCACCCGATGTACCCTCAGGATACCTCGTTGCTGTATTTGTTTAGGGGCCATGAGCGGGAATATGTAAACATGTCGGAGGACGGCTCTCGCAAAATGGTTACCACCATAGAGCTATTGGACCAGTTAATCGTAGCGGGCATCCTACCGCCTGTCATTGCCATTCTACCGGGTCTCAATAGCAACAACAACCATGTGCCTTCTTTGGGAATTGATATGGCTGGAAAATGGGAGCGGGGATTAAAAGGGCTGGGAACTGGTAAATTCTGGGAATATCTGACACAGGAGTTGTTTCCCTACGTAGAAACCCGATGGCCTTTGAACAAAAAGGGGCTTCGCCTTGGAGCTGGATTTTCGCTCGGTGGTTACACTGTAAGCATGATTGCTGCCCGTGTCCCCACTTTTTTCCACCATGTCGGGATATACGACGGTACAATGATGTGGCCGGATCAAAATGACCCTCGATACCCTGAGCCGGAAGACGGTGTTTGGCGGTCTGCACGGCTATTTGATGCCGCATTGGGTTCCCCCAGAGACGCAAAACTGATGCACCAATGGAATCCTACTGACCTTATTTTGGAATCCACTGGGGAAAAGCTTGAAAAATTACGCAAAATTACCTTTTGGGTAGCCAGTACCCCCTTTGACGGAATGCGTGGAAACCGCGAACGATGTGAGTATTTTTTACAAATGTTGCAAAACAAAAGCATTCCGGTCGGCTGGAAATCCGTTCCATTTGATCCCGCCGCAGAGCATAACTGGTATTGGAATAACCTGTTTGTCGTGCGTTTTTTAAAATCTGTCTTTCAGAAAATGGAGCCGATAGCCTCTTAAATATTGCTTTTTAACCCCTATTTTTGCTCATAACAACCTCATCCTTTTATTTTCAATACCCAACACGCACCTTCATGCACCAAAAAACCATTCTTTGTGTGGCCAGTTATTTTAAGGGCGCACGTTTTATTCAAGCGGCAAAAGCGCAGGGCTGGCGCGTCTTGTTGCTGACTTCACACTCTATCAAAAACGAACCTTGGCCCTGGGCATCTATTGATGATGTTTTTTATATCGCAGACGACAAACATAAATGGCACATGCCGGATGTGATTAAAGGCGTCAGCCATCTGGCCAGAAAAGAGAAGTTAGACAAAATTGTCCCTTTGGATGATTTAGATGTTGAAAAAGCGGCTGAACTCCGGGAACATCTGCGTATTCCGGGATTGGGTGCAACCCAAACACGCTTCTTTCGAGACAAGTTGGCTATGCGCGAACGGGCGCAGGCCCACAATATTTTGGTTCCTCCGTTTACCCATGCACTGCACTACCAAACCGTAACCGATTTTGCGAGCCGCGTTCCGGGCCCTTGGGTTGTAAAACCTCGCTCGGAAGCGGGGTCTATGGGAATCAAAAAGGTTTATACCACCGAGGAATTATGGGCCGTTATCCATAGCCTTGGTGATGAACAATCGAACTTTCTGATTGAGCAATTTATTCCGGGAGATATCTTCCATGTGGATTCCATCTTTGTAAACGGTAAAGCCATTTTTCAGTTAGTCCACCAATACGAGAATCCACCTTTGGCCGTTACACAAGGAGGCGGCGTTTTCTGTAGTCATAATGTCTTATACAAAAGTGAGGTGGACAAGGCCCTGCGCGAATATAACAAGACCATCCAGAAAACCATGGGGCTTAAAAATGGAGTTGCCCACACCGAGTTTATCAAGGCCCATGCAGATGGTCAATTTTATTTTTTAGAAACCGCTGCCCGCGTAGGCGGCGCACACATTGCCGATATGATAGAAGCATCTGCGGGTATTAATCTTTGGGAAGAATGGGGAAAGTTGGAATGTTTACACGAAGACGAACAGTATCAGCTTCCTAAAATCAGAAAAGAGTATGGCGGCATTCTGATTACCCTATCCAAAGTAGAACATCCAGATTATAGTGCCTATACCGACCCCGAAATCGTCTGGCGGATGCACGACAACCGTTACCACGCGGGTCTTATTGTCCGTTCAACAGATTTAGAGCGGGTGAAATCCCTTTTAGATGGATTTTCCGAGCGGTTCCGAGACGATTTTTGTGCATAGATTGATCGTGCATTTTGCAAGGGCTGGAGCACGTACTTCCAGCCTTTTTTGTGACAAACGCTCAGATAGCAGTCCAAATCGCTCCATCTTCCTGCCAACCTCCTCTTGCCATTCGGGGTGTTGAAAACGCCCAAGCGCCATTTCCGTAGCGATCCAACATAATTATTCCGGCGGTTGCTTCAATATTTTGCCCGTTTTGATGTTTTTGGAAGAGGTGTCGTAGTTGTTGTACTGCCGCTTCGGCAGGATGCAGGCCAGTAGAAACCTGAAAAGCCACTCGGCTACTTAGTTGCACGCCCAAAATTCCTTCTCCCCAACCCGTAGCGCTACATGCCACAAGTTCGTCAGCAAAAAAACCTGCACCTGGAATGGGAGAATCACCTACCCGACCTGCAAGGGTGAACGGTGCCCCTCCTGTAGAAGTACCAGCGGCCAAATTACCAAATGTATCGCGAACCACACATCCTACTGTTCCGCGTGGCATCGTATTTCCCGAAAAAGCCGTGCTGGTATGAAAATTGGTATTAAGGATAAGCTGTTCAAATCTTCTTTGCTCGCGTTCTGTATGAAAATAATCTGGTTTAACCGGATGGAAGCCATTCGCTGCTGCGAAGCGCTCTGCACCTTCTGCAATCAAAAATCGGTTTTGCCCCTTTCTCTCTTCCATCAACCGATAGGCCACTTGAATAGGATGTTGGATCGTCTTGACACCAGCTACGGCACCATATGCAGCCGTTTCACCACACATAATACCGGCATCTAATTCCACTTCTCCATCTCTGTTTAGGACGGCGCCAATGCCCGCATCAAAGGCTGGGTGCTGTTCCAGCAAGGTTATAACTTCTCGGACAACCAGTGTACATTTTTTGTTTTGCAATAACAGTCTTCTACCACGATCTAAAGCCGTCTTCATGCCTTCCTCGTGCATCCTTGTCTCAGCAAAAGGGATATCCCAAGCACCTCCATGTACCAAAACCATGGGGGTATTCATTTCTTTCGCCTTCACGACGCCAAAGTGGATGCGGGGTTGTTGATTCATCGGGTTTTAATTTGCCCAAAAGGCGTCTTCATAGTGTTCAATTTGAACCGTTTGTCCTTTCTGCATAACAATAGAGACAACATCGAAGCGGCATCTCGCCTCTTCCAAATGATGGAGATGTAAATACAGTTCGGCAGCCCGAATCAAACGATCCCGTTTAACGGATCCAATGGCCTCGGCAGGATGACCAAATTGAATTGTTCTTCGGGTCTTCACCTCCACGAAAACCAAGAAAAGGGAATCTGGCGAGCGGCAAACCAGATCCAACTCCAAATGTCCTACACGATAATTTCGGTGGAGAATCTGAAACCCTTTTTTTTGAAGAAATGCTTCGGCAACTTCCTCGCCCTGATCACCCGTTTGTTTGTTTCCCATATTAAGCCAATTCGATGACAGGAGATATTTTATCCAACGCACCCTTTATTTTAGACCGATCCGGAAGGGCTGTATGGAGCGTAAAAAAGAAACTGGCTCCTTTTCCAGGCTCCGAAAACGCATCAATCTCTCCACCATGGCGGGTAATGACCCGCTCAACGGTTGCCAACCCCACTCCTGTCCCCGTAAACTGCCTTTCGGTATGGAAACGTTGAAAAGGTTGAAACAATTTATCCGAAGCACTCCGATCAAAGCCAGCTCCATTGTCTTTTACAAAATAGACCCGTTTATCTTCAATACGAAGGGATCCAAAAATGACGACTGGATCCAAGATCTTTCCAGTGTATTTCCAAGCATTGCCTATTAGATTTTCCAAAGCAATTTTGATCATGTTTGCATCGCATCTGTCTTGTATGCCCTCTTCAATATCCAAGTGAACCCAACGCCCTTTGGCCGAGAATTGAATATCTCGATGGATACTCTTCACCATTTCGGTTAGATCAATCCAATCTTGCTCCAATTTAGTTCGCGTAACCCGCGAAAGAGCAAGTAAGTCATCAATTAAAGCATTCATGCGTTCCGCATTCCGTTTTACTTTTTGCAGATATTCCACCTGTTTTTCCGCACTCACTCGCCCTTGTAACAAAATTTCAAGAAAACCATAAATTGCCTGAAGTGGCACCCTTAAATCATGTGAAACAGAGTAGGCAAAGGCCTCTAATTCTTTATTCGAGGCTTCTAATTCAGCAGTACGCGACTGTACACGCACTTCGAGAAGCTCATTCATCCGCAAAATCTGGTCTGCCGCTTCCCTCTTCTCCGTCACATCCATTACAACTCCTGTCATTCGCAGCGGATCGCCTTCTGTACTTCTGAAAACCTTGGCAACGGAACGAACCCATCGCACTTTGCCATCCGACGCTCGGATGCGGTATTCAAAATCATAATCCGAACCCCAAACGAGTATATTTTGGATAGATTGGTTTACAGCCTCACGATCATCTTCATGGACATAAGATAAAAAAGTCATAAACTTGTGCCTTAGTCCATAAGAAATACGTCCTGTTACCATAGATGGCTCCGATGAGTAGCGTAATTCATCTTTCGGCACATCCCAATCCCAAGCCACCATTCTCGCCGCTTTCAGTGCAATACGTAGTCGTTCGTCCCCTTCCGACATCGCCCTAATCGCATCCGCCTGACGCAAACTGGTGTAGAGCAAGGAACGTAGCGGTTGTAACCTGATGCCATCCATAGACAAACACCCCAGCGCGCCTAAGTCATGTACCCGCTGTACCAACCTTTCGTCGTTGTAGCGCTGGATTAGCAAAGCAGGGATTCTTTCTTTATCTTTACGTGTTGCATGAAGCAGTTGCAACCCCCCACTTTCATAACTGAGCAGATAGAGGTCATAAAGACCTTGTTCCAGCGCATTCAAGGCTTCACGAAAAGAAGGAGTCCAGTCAAGTTTGATTTCTTCAGCGTCAGACGAAGACACCAAATCTTTAAGGAACAGGTAGTTGCCCTCAAGTTGATCGAATAATAGGATCGTTTTCAATGGGATTGGATGAGGTTTAAAAACAAGATGTTTACTAAAATATGAATATACAATGAACGAATCAAGTCTTGAAGATAAAAAGAATCGGCTTTCGTGGATATTGTCGTTAGAAGGCTTAGAGGGCATTGGTCGGATAAGCACCCGAAAAGTAGTGAAGGCTTTTCCTACGTATTCGGCACTTTTAAACATGCCATACGAACAAGCATTCATCCGATTAAAAGGAGTTGCTAACCGAGAAAATCTGATTCGCAAGCTTAAAGACCGTGCCTTTTTTGAACCAGTACTTGCGGCTGTCTATGATCACGTTTCTCGGCTTTTTGAGATGCGGGTGGATGTGGTATCTTGGGATACCCCCACTTGGCCAGTACGGCTTGAAGCCATAGAAGGTAACCCTAAGCCTAATATTTTATATGGATATGGCAATATCGCATTGCTAAATCAACCCCTTATCGGACTTTTTGGCCGCCCTAATCTTGAAGCAAATCATTTTGAGTTAGCACAAGATGTGGTTCGCTTTTTACTTCAAGAAGACCTCACCCTTATGACTGGCCTTGAGACGGGTTTTGATACCGTTGTTCATAAAATTTGTTCAACATCTGGCCGTCCGTCGGTTATGTGGGCGAGCAGTGGCTTGGCACGTATCAGCAACAACATACGGTCTCAGGCAATGGCATCGGTTCGTCAAGGCGGGGTGATGGTTTCTTCGTTCCCCATGCAACATGGACTTTATAAACACGACGAATTTGAACGGGCCAAATTGGTTGCTGCCGCCGCACAGGTTTGTTTGTTCACCCAACCAGAAGCGCGCACCCCTGAATACCACGCACTGGAACTGGCCGTACAGCTCAATAAACCAGTATTTGGCATCATGCATCAAGAAATTGAAGGAGTACAACCTATTGCCTCGGAAGATGATTTTCCGAGTATACAAGCTGCCCTAAAAATATAAGGCGGATGTTGGATAACACCCGCCTTAATCTCCTTTGGGGAGGCTAAGAAGCCATGTATAGTCGTTTATTATTTCTTTTTACTCTTTGGTGTTTGTTTTACACCTGTACGCATTGTAGCATCCGCAGCGGCTTCTGTATCGAAATATTTTCCGGTACGAAGCTCTTGTGCAATCCGGTCCAGATCAAAGATTTTGTCTAAAGACTCAACCATGGCGCGGGAATCCACCGAGACCGTCCGATTGGAGGTGTCCACATAGATAAATTCACCCGGAAGACCTTCTATATTGCTGTCAAAAGCCAAACCTACAACTTCCAAGTTTGTGTTCACCAAAGGAGAACCAGAATTCCCGCCAATAATGTCGTTGGTAGAAACAAAGTTAAACGGTGTAGCCAGATCCAGATCGGCAGGAAGTTTTTGCCACCGCATTGGAAGTTTCCATTCACCTTTACCGTCCATGCTGTGGTAACGGTCCATCAATCCGTAAAATGTTGTATAGGGGGCAGCAGTGGTTCCATTGTATTCATAGCTCGATACCACCCCATCGGAAATCCGCAATGAAAACGTAGCATCTGGCGGGATTGCGGTACCGTAGATACCAAATTTGGCGTTCGCAAGTTGACCAAGAAGTTCACGTTCACGCGCATTGAGCGGGCCTAACTTACCAGTAAAGGTCATAAATGCCTCTCCCATTGCACGCCCCAAAGCCACCGCCGGATCACCGCTTTTTGCCCAGTCTCCACTCAATTCTTCGGAAAATCCCGCACTGTTGGCCAATTTAGAAGCCGCCAGCATTTTGCGAGCGGCCTCGGCAGGAGAAACACCCGCCGTCATGCCAGCAGCTTTCACCAGTGCATGATCCCGACCAAGCCATTTTTCCATCATCGCAAACCGAATAGTCAGTAATTCTTCTTCCATTTTAGGGCTTTCATCTTTCAACGCATCCAATGCCGCTTTGAGTTGTGGATTGTTGTTGGTCTTGTACATATTGCCTAAGAATGCCCGTTTTATAAGATTAGACTCAAAGGGGAACCCGTTTGAGACACCATATAATCCGGCAATATATGGGCCTTGCTCACGCTTTTGTTGCTGAATGGCCGCAATATCGGAGATAAGAGATCCATACTTCGCTTTAAGTGCCTCCGAATTATTGATGGCTGCTACCATTTGGGCTTCCGCATCTCGCTTACGGTCTAAAAGCACCGGATCCCGCATACCAGCGAGGCGGCCATTAATTGCTTTCCAACTATTCGAATATCCAAAATATTCGTCCATTTTTTCTTCGTCTTTTGGATCCCAATATTTTTTCAGCACGGCAAGACCATCTTTGAAGAGACCTACTTGTGCAGGCATGGCAATGTCGCGGCGGTATTCCAAGATGGAAACCGTTTGTAAGCGATTTGTGGTTCCCGGATTACCAAGCGTAAAAACGGCATCCCCGGCTTTTGTGCCATTTTTCGAGAAGGGGAAATGGTTAGGCGTAGCTAAAGGCTTCCCGTCTTTTCCATAAGCTCGGAAAAATGCCATGTCCAAGTTGAATCTTGGGAAGGTGAAGTTATCAGCGTCTCCTCCAAAATATGCGATATCCAATTCTGGTGCCATCACGAGACGAATGTCATCATATTTTTGGAACGTATATGCGGCATATTTTGCCCCACTATACATACGGATTACCTGAACACGACGTCCGTCTCCTGCACTTGCACTCAGGTCTTTTTCCAATTGTAGGGCCGCTTGTGATTTTGCCTGATCGCGTGCGGCGTCATTGGGTGCATTGGCGCCCGCAGTATTAACCCGATCAGTAACGTCCTTAATTTCAATCAGTTGTTCGACAAATAGATCGGGGACTTTTATCTCTTCTTTACCGGTTTTTGCAACGAATCCTTTTTCAACCATACCCGACCCTCCACTAACTTTGACGAGACTCTCGCGGGCGCAGTGATGATTGGTCATCACGAGGCCATTGGGCGAAACAAACGAGGCGGAACAATAGGTAGCGAAACGTAGCGCACCAAGCCTTGCCTTTTCGAACCAAGCGGCATCAGGATTAAACCCATAGGTATCTCGAAAATAAGCAAGTGGCGGATTGTCGAAGGTCCACATTTTCCCACCATCCAACAGGCCAGCCTTGTTGCTTTCGGCGTATGGGCTTTGGGCTTGTAAGATTCCCGTAAAACCAAGAAGGGCCACGAGAACGATGAAGAACTTTTTGACGTTGGTTTCCATATACATTGTTAATTGGTTAAAGAAACGGTTTATTAAAGGTAAGACAAGAAACAGAAAGCGCTTTTAGGTTTTAGGCGAATTGTATGTGCAACCACGAAGGAGCCAATCCGTTTCTGCTCAGACAAAACGCCACACTGTTTAGAAATGCTGAAAACCATCTTTTGCGCCAACGATCATTTGGAAAAAAACGATCTGTGTTCCTATATTGTTACAGATATAAAGCGGGTATGGCGGAATTGGTATACGCGCCAGACTTAGGATCTGGTGGGGAGACCCGTGGGGGTTCGAGTCCCTCTACCCGCACAAAAAAATTAGGGGTGAAATTCCCCTTCTTTTTTCAATCAAAATGTAAGCGCTTTCACATGAATAAATTATTACTCCTGCTCCTATTTGTGTTATTGCCCTACATCGCATGGGGCCAAAATGACTCAGAGAAAGCTACTCAAACAAATTCAAACCCACCCATATATATTGCCTTTTTATGGCATATGCACCAGCCGATTTATTGGCCGGGAGAAACCGTGAGACAAACAGACGCAGCGAACAGATACAGCTACCGCGTGGAAGACATCCATAATCAGCGTACAGGACCTTATACTTGGTGGCCCAAGAATGCCATCCAGAAAGCCGTAGATGCCGGCCTCGCAAATTGTGGTGCCTCGGTTAGTTTTTCGGGTTCGCTCATAGAGAACTTAAACGGACTTGAGGCCGCCGGAAATGGCAATTTCTCGAATTGGAAAACGCCATACCGCAATGGGGTTCAACTCAAGACCATCCGCGGTAACCCTCGCTTAGATATGATTGGTTTTGGGTACTACCATCCGCTCATGGGCCTCATTGAATATGAAGATATTCGCCGTCAAATACAATTACACAAAAACATCTCCGCCTCCGCCTTTGGTGGAACTTATTCTAAAGGAATCTTTCCACCCGAAAACGCCTTCTCTAAACGTATGATTCCTGCATTGGTGGACGAGGGTATTCAATGGGCATTAGTGGATAATGTGCATTTTGACCGCGCAGCCATAGGTTATCCTTGGACGAAGAATGGAAACCTTTACGAAGTAAATAAAGCCGACCAAGTAAACGCTGATCCGAGAGACTGGGCACAATTAAATGGGCTGTGGGCCCCCACCAAAATATCCGCAGCTTGGGGGCATCGCCCACACTTCGCCGAGTATGTCAACCCATCAACAGGACAAAGTACACGTTTGATTGTAGTACCAACCAGCCGTTATCTGGGTAATGAAGATGGCCGTGGTGGTTTTGGAGCATTAAACTATGACCTTGTGATGAGTCAATTGGCTCCTTATAATACCGACCCTAATCACCCAATTTTAGTGGTTCTACACCACGACGGAGACAACTATGGAGGTGGCTCGGAAGGATATTATGGCGGTAATTTCCAATCATTTGTGGACTGGGCGAAGGCCAATCCGGGGCGATTTCAATGTACAACCATTCAGGATTATTTAGAACAATTCCCCCCAAACCCCAGCGATGTAATCCATGTGGAAGATGGAAGTTGGAGCGGTGCCGATAATGGTGATCCGGAGTTTAAAAAGTGGAACGCCGATTGGGACGGCACGGGGTATAGCCACGACCGGAATTCATGGGCGGTTATTACGGCTGCCAAAAACGTCCTCGAAACCGCGCAGCAGGTTAATAACACCCACCCCAACCTGAATGAAGCATGGCGGCATATGATGACTGCTCAAGCATCTGACTATTGGTATTGGGATGGGACAGAAATCTGGGACTCGGCCCCTACTCGTGGAACAAACTTGGCCATTCAACTTGCAGATCCCATTGCAAAAAGTGGAACAGATACCACACCACCCACTATCTGGATTCCTCAGCGCGAAGCCTATAATCCGGGTGGTAAAGAATGGGAAAAGACCCAAGCCAGTAATCCCGAAATCTGGACATTTGCTTATGATATGAGTGGGATTTCATCGGTTAAGCTTTACTATCGAACCGATAAAGATGGGATCAATAACCTCTCCACCAAGCATAACGAAACCTATGCAGGTGGAGGAGACGTGAATGAGTGGCAGGTATTGAACATGAGCATTGTTAATATGCCAGAGGCCAAAACAAATCCTGCTCCACTGTTACGCGCACAACGTTATGCGGTAACCATTACAGGTCTGACGGATGTTTTGGTTGATTATTATGTAGAAGCCACCGATACCAAAGGATCTATAAAGAAAACCGATATCCAACATGTATGGATTGGGGAGAGTAGTTCAGGCGGGGGTGATACAGGAAACAGTTCGGTTACATGGAGTCCGCAAAACCCTACCAAAGATGACATCATCACCATTACCATTACCAATGCCACCCAAGGGGCAAAATTACATTGGGGTGTAAACCCGGTCGGTTCCACCTGGCAAACGCCCCATAGCGCTTATCAACCTATTGGTTCTACGCTATTCGGCGGTACAGGACCAGCGGTACAAACGCCCTTTAATGGCCCAGATGCCGAGAAGAAACTCACCCTCTCCATCGGGCCATTTAACCATGCGGCACAAGTGGTAGAGCGTTTAGCATTTGTCCTAAATTACAATGACAACACATGGAACAACAATGGTGGTCAGGACTTCGCGGTAACAATTTCCGGAAATGGTGCCCCCCCCCCAACGATTACTTATACCATGGATGGAACAAAAGATGCCGTAGCTACCCAAATAGCCTCCAATGGCGGCTTAGATCTTCACGCACACTGGAACGGTACCACGCTATATTTGGCATCCACAAAGGCTGAAACAGTGGGTGGGGATGTCTTTATTTTTGTTGCAGATAGCCCTGGTGCTCTTAAGGCAAGCCCTTGGAGTAAGAGTGGCCAAGTGGCTACTTGGTCGCGGTTTTTGGCAAACGAACAAGACAATAACTGGGCAGGTTGGTTTGATGCCGCTGGAAACACCAAGACAGGGGCTGCATTAAAGCAATCTTCAGGAACAATTTTGGAAGGTAGCATAGATATTGCCACCGAACTTGGCAATGTCCCCTCGAAGATTTATTTGGCGGTTGCAAAGTTTGGAAACTCCAATGCAGGCTCGCTTTCCACGCAAGCACCTGCCGGAAATGGTGATGGAAATGTAGATGCAACCGAATGGGTGGAATTCACTCTTGCTACAGCGACCCATCAGGAAAATGAAGCTGTAGTTCCTATGGCCTTTTTCTTGGGGTCTAACTATCCTAATCCATTTAACCCAACAACAACCATTGCATATAGCCTTCAAAAAGCAGGGGAAGTCACTCTTTCGGTTTATGATGTTACGGGCCGGATTGTACGCACCCTCTCGAAAGGTTTTCAAACAGCCGGACGATACCAAGCCCGATTGGATGCCTCGGATCTCTCCAGCGGTGTGTACTTCGTGCGCCTGACCATGGAGGGTATTTCTCAAACCAGAAACATCGTTCTGACCAAATAACATTTCTTATGGAAGACAGGGGAGGCTGATGTACGACGAAAAAACTTGTATATCAGCCTCTGCCTTCCATATGGTTTCCAAATTGTCTGAATAAACACAAAGAGTAAGCAACGGGGGTGTATTTCAAAAATGCTAAAAGACATAACGACGCACTTTAGATTCGGTGACCGTTAAGGAAAGCTCCGTAGGAGCGATATGATCCAAGCCTGTTGATTTTATGCCGCTTTGATGGGACTTGCGGAGAGGTATTTGACTGGGTTTTCTAGTAAGATGCCGCCCCTAATGGATTTTTATACATTCCTACTTCCGTCATATGCTTGTTAAACGAAGCCCTTAGAGTGGCATTTTTGAAATGCACCTGATAGATAGTTTACCCAATAATTTTAAAACATAAAAAAAGAAAAACGCATTGTCCAACCGAAAAATGCGTTTTTCTTTTTTTAGATCTTTTTATTGTGCATAAATCAAGACAGCACGGTTATTTATTGTCTTCTCAAGCTGATAAGAGTAGCTGTCATCGTCATTAGCAACCATATACAATAAATAAGGACCGTTTTTCCATGAAGCAGTATCAGGGTCATCTGTTCGAGTGAACAAAAACGATTGGATTACACCATTGATAGACATAAATACTTCCACACGATTTACATAGTCTGGATTGTTCATGTCCTCTTCCGAGGCATTGTCTTCAATCACAAAAGCTTTTGGAGAATAACCACTTACACGGGCTTGTAAGGGGATGCCATCTCTGTTCAAAACTACACATCGGTCCAAAAGTTTAGAAAATCGCTGTTGCGCCATTGGATTGCAGGATCTGGCATTTGGGATGGACTGTGCCATAGCACTGGAAGCATTCACCAAGAACATGATTGCCGAAACAAACAGCAAGCGAGTTAAGGAAGTCATATACATTTTGTTTTAGGGTTAAAAGAGTCGGCTCGTCTTAGAGCTACCTTGATCAAGACAGGAATTTCTTGAACATTTAGGTCTTTAAAATTCAGAAAATAAAAATTGGAAAAGGAAATAAAAAATTATTTGGGACGAAACCCCTATTTGGTGGGATGAATTAAAAGTCTAAAGGTTAAAAAATGTTTAAGACAAAAAAGGCAAACTCTTTTTTAGAAATTTGCCTTCATTCTCTTTAAGATTGAGAAAATTTACTTCATCAACACCATCTGCTTATGGGCAACGAAGTTCTCTCCTTGCACCCGTACAAAATACTTACCCGAAGCCAAGCCATGCCCATTAAAGGAAAACGTGTGTGTGGTTTGCCCCGCTAATGACCCATTATAAAGCATGACCACCTCCCTGCCCTGTAGGTCGAACAAACGGATCTGCACCAACTGAGTTTGTGCAACCGCAAGGGTGAAGTTAGTTTGGGGATTAAACGGGTTGGGATATGCCTCCGAGAGCATAAACGCCTCAGTTAATTCCACATATACAGAAATTGGGCGGCTATGGCTTACACTACCAGTGCGGTCGTATTGGGCAATACGGAAAACATGTTGTCCGTAAGGCAAGTTTGATACCGTAAATGCATAATTATTTTGTCCAATAGCATTCCCTTGTCCTTTAAGCTCGCCCACAGGCTTCCAGCCTTGCCCTGTTTGTTGCTCGATCACAAAACGGTCATTGTTTATTTCTTGCACCGTCGTCCATTGAAGTGTAGCGGACTGGGCTTGTACAATTGCTATTGCCGATACAAGCGAAACAGGTAAACTGGATTCGGTTCCCGTCCCATCAAACTGGGTAAGGGGTTCACAATCACCCACATCAGCCCATGCCCCCAAGGTTAAATTAGGTGGATTGGGGGAGGTCGCGACGGCACTCGATGCAATCGTATTCCAACCGCCATCATCTATCTGTAACAACCATGACCCACCAGAAAAGATGACCCGTGCAGGATATGGTAGAGGAGAAGAGCCGGGAATAGATACGTTTCCTGTATAAGTGTTACGGGCAGGAGAGCCTCCACTTGTACTAAAGGTGAGCGTTTGAGCGCTCGGAAAGCATCCAGCGCCGCCATCATGAAGCGAAATCGTTTGCGCACGTAAGGGTAATGCCCAGGCAAGACCGAAGATACCTAAAACAAACATGGCGTGTAGAAACCGTTTTTTCATAAAGATTTTGGTTTAGGATAGTGAAATTGTTTAACAGTGAATAACCTATGTGATTTGTATTTTTTGTATTACAAATCAAGCGATTAAGATAGGTTATATTGTCTTTTTAAACAAGCCCCACCTTTACAGGTCTGTAACGAGTAAAAGTGGGCTTGGGTATAATTTTGCTGTTTTACGAGCCTTTCATTCCATAAAGAGATTAAGGCTTAATCCCATCTTTGAGGATAGTTGCCTTCTAAAGCAATAATGAAGTTTACCACTTGGGCAGGTTGCATCACGCTAAAAGGTGCGCTTTGCCCAGTAGGTTGTAGTGTAAGCTCTACCATATCTGCCTTCATCGAAGAATCAGAAGCTGTATTGTACTCCTTGTCAAAAGAGCCTGTTTTTGCAGGATAATTGCCGACAGGAGTTTCTTTTGTTCCCGCCGCATTGCTCACATTCAGCACTACCTCTAATGCGTGTGTGTGCGCGGGGAGGTGCTCTGCCCGAAGTGTTGTGGTTTCACTACCTCCTTTTTGTCCGCGCTTGTTGGGTTCTACAACCCCTACAGGAATACGCGCTCGGAAGTCTGGCAGGGCAAAGGTGGTTCGCCCATCACCGCCATAAGAAGTTCCGATAAGAGAAAAGAGGGCGGCATATTGCGAAACTTGTAGAAGTTGGCCATTGCACAATGCCCAATCTTGGGGGGCGTAATTCCCGCAAAACAAACGGATTTCGCCAATAATTTGCTCCATAATGTTTTAATTTATTTTTAAAAGGTTAAATAAAGACAAATTTAATTAGCTCTGAACAGGGAAGTATCCCTCCACAGCAATGATATATCCGACCGTGAGGAAGGGTTGACGAATGTCCACTGGCGTAGGGGTTGCAGAGCCTGTATTGGTAAGCTGTGCGGCCACTGAAGATTTCGCTAAAGTTGTACCTGCCGCAGGGGAGGGAGCATATTCCGAGTCGCCCGGTGTTGCTGCCCAATAGGCATCTTTAGGGTTAGAAAGCGTCGCTGTTTCACCGCTTACTTTTACCTTGCCGCTGCCCGCATGGGTATGTGCTGGCATATTACTGGCGTTCATCGTGAACTGATTGGCACCTCCTGTTCCACCAATCTTGATATTATTGTCTGTACCGAGGGGGGTTCGCCCATTGAGGTTGGGCAAGTTGAAGGTTCTTGTACCATCTCCGCCATAGGTTGTACCAATAACGGCATAAAGGACTTGGTTTTCTTCTATGCTCATGGCACGCCCATCGCACCAGCGCCATCCATAAGGTTCATAAGCGCCTGTAAACATGCGAATTTCGCCAACTAATTGTTCCATAATAATGATTAGCTAAAGGATTGATAAAACAAGGCTTATGAAGATCATGAACGAGGGGGATAAATCCCTTGAATGGCAATAATGAACTTAAGCCCAAGGTAAGGCATCATGTTACTGATCGCATTGGGTGCGCTGGTTGTACCGACATTAACCGTTACCGCCTGCGGCCCCAAATAGTCATTTCCCCCCCTTGTTGCCTGATAGCCTTTATCATCTTTAGATACCGACGAGTTAGCGGGGTAGTTGCCAGCAGGTTCTTGCGTTTGTGTACCACCTGAAGCTTCGCGACATTTGACGGCTAAGTTTACCGTCGCGGCATTCCCTAATTGGGTGCTGCCGGGTTGTTGGATAGTATGGCTGTGGGCAGGGAGGTTATTGGGTCGTAGATCAAGGTTTGCGTTGCCCACACGTTGTCCTACGGTGTAGTTACCACCGACGTGCATCGGCACGCGGCTACGAAAATCGGGTAATGCGAATGTACTCGAACCGTCTCCGCCATAGCGGGGACCCAAAAGGCTAAACAATGCCTGGTTTTGATTGATAGGAAGTAAGCTCCCGTCACAAATTGCCCAACCACGTGGTGCAAAATTGCCCGCAAAGATGCGGACTTCACCTAAATAAGGTTCCATAAATAAAATTAGTTATGGGGTTAAAGATCTACACACTTAGTTGTATGTAGCGTGAAGGATTTATGTGGTAGTGAGGTATTTCAGATTAAACAATGTGAATTCGCCGCCTAAGTTCATAACAGTAAAACTGCTGAGTCATTTATCCATGACTGTAAAGAGATCATTCTGAATGATAATATATTGAATCTTAATCTTGTTGAGCTATATCTACCTGTACTGACAAACATCACACAAAAGATCCGACCACAGTTTTCGACAAAGAAAGAATTACATATAAGTAAGGCCATGAATCTGCCCACCTACAGCAAAAAAGTAGGGGTTGTAGCAGTAATTGAGGGCACGTTGAACTCGTAGGTTGTACATAAGATAACCACCCCTTTACCTAAAGACTTGTTCAAAAGTCCATTTTTACTTGTTCAAAAGTCCATAAAGTCAAAAATTTATTTAGCCTTATAGAGATGGGGCTGTTGTTATCTCCTACAGTTGCGCTCCTGCGAATCACAAATAAGGTCATTGGCGTATTCCCTGCTCCTATAGTAAGAAACTTAGACAAAATATTTGACATAGGGCTTCAGCGTCCTCTCATACAACTTCAATAGGGTAATTAACTGGGTGAGAAAAAATATTTTACTCCGATGTTATGATAAAAAATGTCTATCTTGTATTATTTTTTGTAGCTTACACTTATTGCTGTATGCTTTTACCGTTTGCTTCACCACCACCATGCACAACCAAAGCAACATGTTTTGCAAGTCGGCAGAAAATCGGTCATTTTTTTCAATGCTACGAAGTCACCGTTTCCCTTTTCTAATTTTTGTTTGTATTGGAAAATTTTTGGGTTGCAAAGACCCTCAGCCTGAGTCTTTCCCTAAGCCCAATAAATACATAGCCCTAACGATAGACGATGGACCATTAACTCATTATTATTCATATCCGGATGATGAATTAAGATGGGATACTGTCACCAAGTTGATTGATGTTGTCCAAACACGGCACATCCCTGTTACTTTGTTTGTCATTGGACGAGAAGCCGAAGTGCCTTCTATGGCTTCGATGCTCTACAAATGGGCTTCGGCAGGCGCCGAATTGGGGAATCATACCTACAATCATCGGTCTTTTAATGAATTTTCTGGCGTAGAGTGGTTGCAGGAAATTCAAAAAACAAATCAGATTTTAAGCCCAATATCTCTTGCTTTTAAACAACGTATTCGGTACTTCCGATACCCCTTTCTGCAAGAAGGGGAAACGTTAGCACGCGAGCACGAAAGCAATCGGGCAGTGCGTGATGCCGGCTTAATCAATGCGCATGTCACCATTGGCACTGATGACTGGACCTTTAATGAAAAATATATGGCTTTAGAATTGAAACAGGATTGGGCTGCACGATACGAAGTGGGACAAGCCTATATGCGTCACATCCACAAAACGGTAGCATATTGGGACTCGGTGGGAACAGCATTAGAGGGACGTTCCATTAAACATGTAATGATGTTGCACGCCAACCGAATTAACAGGGACTATCTGGAACAAATCATTGATACGCTAAAACAAAAAGGATACGGATTTATCTCGTTGGATGAAGCCTATCGCGATCCCATTTACGGCCAGGAGGACTTATGGGCTACTAAAAATGGCGTTTCATTCTTAGAACATTTAAAGCAAACAAAACTCTATAAAGAACATGTTTTAAAACGTTAAGTAGGTTCTTGTAAATAGCTTAGGGTATATTTGTCATTCCGATCGGGTGTATTTCAACACTTCCCGACAGGCGAAAACACAGTTCGGTAGGCGCAACTTCATCATAGAAAGAGGACGATGATCATGCACCTATTTCTATGAGCCGAAGCGAAGAAGCCATCTCGGCCCAGCAGCGCACTAATATGAGATTGTTTCAGCTTGAAACTATGAACAAAAAAAGCGCCATTTTGGGTTATGACGCTTTTCTTTAGAAGCTATTTTTTTCGAGTCGTTCGGCGCGCGGTTTTTTTTGCAGGCCCTTCGACTTCTTTTACTATAAGCAATTGCATTGCCTCCTCGAATGTGACAGAGTCCGGTGTAAGGTCTTTCGGCAATGTCGCATTGGTTTTCTGGTGGCTCACATAAGGCCCATACCGCCCTTCCCACACCTCTACGGGTTCTTTGGACTGGGGATGTACTCCTAATACACGAATAGGAGCTTTTTTACCCTCTTTTGCAGCAATCAGGATTAATGCCCGCTCCAGCCCAACCGTGAGTACATCATCTGTTTTTGCCAGCGAGGCAAATGTCTTAACGTGCTGTACATATGGCCCAAAGCGGCCCACATTAGCGATAATTGGTTTTCCAGTGTCTGGGTGGTTTCCGACATTACGAGGCAAACGCAACAATTCCAGTGCCATATCCAAGGTCACCTGTTCCATCGTCATTCCTTTGGGCAAAGAAACCCGCTTGGGCTTCCCTTCATCTTCGCCCAATTGTACATATTCTCCATAAGGGCCTTTTTTCACAAAGATGGGCTGGTCCAATTCCGGATGAATACCTAAAACTTCATCCCCCATTTGCTTCTTATTGATAAACGAAGCAAAATCTTCTTTGGATAAATCGGCCGGGGCTACCTCATCAGGAATGGGCGCCGTGATACGCTCGCCCGCTTCTTCCAATTCTAAATAGGCTCCAAACTTACCAACCCGTACACAATAAGGCTCCCATTGGTGGAACCGAATGGTGGAAACAGCCCGCGCATCAATTTGATCTAAGCCGCGTTCTACTTTTTTTTCTAAGCCTTCAGCACCATTATAGAGGCTTTCCAGATATGGCAATGCCTTCTTAGAGCCTTCAGAAATGTCGTCTAAAACCTGTTCCATATCCGCAGTAAACCGCACATCAACCATATGTGCAAAATTTTCTTCCAGCAATTGTGTAGTGGCAAAAGCCGTGAATGTAGGTATCAACTGGTTGGCTTGGCGACGCACATAACCCCGCTCCACAATTGTATCCATAATGGAGGCGTAAGTACTGGGTCTGCCAATTCCTTCTGATTCCAATGTCTGCACCAAAGAGGCCTCTGTGTACCGTGCAGGGGGTTTGGTTTCATGACCAATCGCTTCCACCTTTCGGCAATTAGGCTGATCTCCTTTTTTTAGGTCTGGCAAAGGTTGCTCTTTATCGTCTAAGGCCGCATCAGGATCATCCGACCCTTCTACATACGCACGGAAGAAGCCTGGAAATACCACCGTCCGACCCGATGCACGGAAAGTTGCTACGTCGGTATGCCCGGCCTCAATTGTAGCGGCTGTAAACTTCAATTTGGCATCCGCCATTTGTGAGGCCACTGTCCGTTTCCAGATCAGATCATATAATGCCGCTTCATCCCCCATTAAGGCCAACTCCTTTGCCGTTTGCATGGCTGTTCCCGCAGGCCGGATGGCTTCGTGGGCTTCTTGGGCGTTTTTGGATTTCGAGGCAAATTGTCTGGGCGCAGGGCTAAGATACTCTTTACCGTACCGATCTAACACCGTGTTTCGTGCAGCTTCGATGGCTTCATTAGAGAGATTGGTGGAGTCTGTCCGCATGTAGGTAATTAAGCCTCGTTCATACAAACTTTGCGCTAACCGCATCGTTTGGCGGGCAGGCAGCCTAAGTTTACGATTTGCTTCTTGCTGAAGCGTGGATGTGATAAACGGGGCATACGGCCTACGTTCCGAAAGACGTTCTTCCACCTGCACGACTTTCCATCTTTCACCGAATAGACGATCAGACAAGGCGCGAGCCTCTGCTTCTGTCAACAACAAGGCATCATTTCCCTGTTTCAACATTCCGGTATGGTCGTCAAAGTCTTTTCCGGTTGCCAGACGTCGCCCATTCAGATGGGTCATAGTGGCCTCGAAATGTTTGCCAGATTGCACCAACTGCGCACGAAGGTCCCAATAAAAAGCCACAATAAACACCATGCGCTCCCGTTCCCGCAAGACCAAAAGCCGAACCGCTACACTCTGTACCCGCCCTGCGGAGAGCTTGGGGATCACCTTCCGCCACAATAACGGAGAAACAGTGTAACCTACCAAGCGATCCAATATCCGCCTGGTTTCTTGTGCATTCACCAGATGGGTATCCACTTGACGGGTCTTTCGGAGTGCTTCCATGATGGCTTCTTTGGTAATCTCATGAAAGACCATCCGCTTAATGGGTACTTTTGGCTTTAACACTTCAAGCAAATGCCATCCGATAGACTCCCCCTCGCGGTCTTCATCTGTTGCGATATAGAGTTCGTCGGCAGATTTCAGGGCCTCCTTTATTTCAGCCACAATTTTCTTTTTATCGGAAGAAACCACATATAGCGGTTCAAAATTTTTCTCAACATTCACCCCAAGCCGAGCCCATTTTTCCCCTTTATACTTTGCCGGAATTTCGGATGCGGAACCGGGCAAATCGCGGATATGGCCCATGCAAGCTTCTACCTGGTATTCTTTAGGCAGAAACTTACGAATGGTTTTGGCTTTTGTGGGCGATTCAACTAAAACGAGTCGCTTCATTATGTAAGAATTTATTATAGAGGATCAAATAAGCATTTGAAAGTAGGTTAATAATCATCTTCCGTCAATCATCTGAACCAAATATCTGTAAAAATGCAGGGATTAGAGACGCTCCGTGTGGTTATCAACCATAAAAAAACCACGCCCATGCCCAACAAAAAAGAACCAGCGAGGAGACAAAAAAGCCCCAAAAAGCGTTTTTCTTCCAGATTGTATTGTTCTCCTTCTGCCAGAACGTCCACCAAATAAATCCGATCGGCATTCCTGTCAAAAATCCAAAAAGATGCGCCCCAATATCGGTTCGAGGATCAGACCCAGCCCCAAAAAGACCTAACATGACCATTCCAATTAGAAACGGAATTCCTAAACTGCGCACCCGATTTTCGTTGTGTACCTGCACTCGCAAGCCCATCAAGATACCAAGCGCCCCAAATACCGCCGTAGAGGCTCCCAAACTGGTATGACCCAGCGGTTGCACCAAGGCATTGATTCCATTACCAAAGGCCCCCGACAGGACAGCCAAAAAAATCCCCATCCCATTCCCCACCATGCGCGTAAGCCAATACAACATCACCCCACCAAAAAGCAAGTTCCCAAACAGATGTTGGACGTCAGCATGAAGGGTCAGGGCCGTGATGGTTTGCCACAACGCACCTGCTAGGATTTCCTCATTCTTTGCGGCCCCCAAGCGTATAAAAAACGCGCCCCCCGGCAAATGAACCAGCACATGGACTCCCATTAACACCGCCATCACAACCAAAAGAGGTTGTCGTCCTTGATGCTCACCCAGCGCCGGAGGATCTGGGGACACAATATTTTTTTCTTCCAAAAAACCTTTCAGTTCCTGCTTTGCCATTTCTACCCAAGCAAGCGGGACCCAGACATGTACGCCTTCTTCATCGAAAGCAATTCTGTACGGAATTCTTTTCGCCTGTAATACCAACTCCAACTGACGTAGGCTTGACGAATCGGGAGGGGTCTCGAATAAAAATGGGGCAATATCGGATAACGCAGTTTCTGACATAATAACAAGTGACTTCAGGTGGTCAACCGTTCCACCATCACTATGGTTCCTGCCAAAACCTCGTCTGTTCCTTCTGGTAAATGAATCAGGCACTCGGCATCACGAATAGAAGAAAAAACATGTGACCCTTGTGCACCTGTAGGTGTCACAAATTCTCGCCCAGACGAATCTTTGTGTAGCGTTGCCCGGACAAAGTGATGTAAACCCAACACTTTTTTGATGTCGCTCGTCAGCTCTGCAGGCTCGGTCCGGCGCCAACCTTCGACTTGTCCTTGCATCGCATTGATTGCTGGACGCACATATTGATCAAAGCAGACAGCCGTTGAAACTGGATTGCCAGGTAATCCGAAAACTCCTTTATTTCCCAATCGGCCAAAAGTGAACGGCTTGCCAGGACGCTGCTTGACCCCTTGCACAATTGGTTTCCAGCCCATAGAGGACAAAGTAATGGTCACAAAATCATATGACCCAACCGAAACCCCGCCACAAATAAGCAAGAGATCTGCTTTTTCTAATGCTTCAGCGATTTTCATCCGTGTTTCGGCTTCATTGTCTCGTGCATGCCCAATCCAGACAACTCTCCCGCCTGCTCCTTTCACTTCACCTTCCAAAAGGTATCGGCTTGTATTCCAGACTTTTCCCGGTGTTAACGGCTCTCCCACATCCAAAACTTCGTCTCCTGTCGTTAAAAGGGCAATATTGGGTATTTGGGATACGACGACTTCTGTTTTCCCCATAGATGCAAATGTACCCAAAAGGGCTGGCGAAATACGGACCCCAATTCCGGCAACAATACTTCCTGCTTTGGTATCGCTCCCCCGCCATCGAATGTGTTCATGCTTCGTAGGCAACCGATTGATGCGCACATACCCCTCGCCCACCGAACTCGTCCATTCTTGCATCACAATGGCTTCTGCATCATCTGGCACAGGCGCACCCGTTAGAATACGCAAACAGGTATGTTGTGGCCACACTCCCTGCCAAAAGGCTCCGACACGAATAACTCCCGCGATTTTCAAGGCAGTTCCCTCTGTTAAGTCCCTTAACCTGACGACATAGCCATCCACCCCGCTGTTATGAAACCGAGGAAGGTCTTCGGAGGTCGTGATTACTTGAGCCAACCTCCGGCCCAAACTCTCCGGAAGTAAAACGGTTTCTTGCGGCAACCGATCAGTATTCTCTACTACCAACTGGCGGGCGTTCAGGAACGAAATCGGTTTACACATCGGCTGATTAGAAATGATCCACTATTTTTTTGAAATGGGTCAACCCTTTGGGATTCAGTGAATAGAGGGTTCGGGTTCCGACCACATTTCCGCGAATAAGACCTGCATCTTTTAAGACCTTCAGGTGTTGACTTACGGTGGACTGTGCCAGCGGGAGTTGATCAACAATATCCCCGCAATCACATTGTTCGCTATCTTTTAGAATATTGATAATTTGGATCCGAACCGGATGCCCCATTGCTTTACAATAATGGGCCAACAATTCGGCATCTATGTTTTGAATAGGCGCGCTCATGGAAGATTTTCAAATAATGGTGCTCAGAACGAAGGGAATAAAAATTTCCCTTTTTGTAAATGATAAAGGCGACTTATTTATAACGCACGTTTACGGTACTATCAAGGCGAAGAGTGCCTTCCTGAAGCGGAATCAGATTTTGTCCGAAGAGGACTTTCCCATCAAAAGTACGGAATTGTGCCAACGTTCGCAAGGGTTCCTTTCCGCGTTTGGCTGTAGTAGGCTCAATGGTAGTGATGCTACACCGGGCGCAGGGTTTGGCAACCGCAAATGTAACCTCTCCTATTTTCACCTCTTTCCACTGGTCTTCTTCAAATGGTTCAAAGCCAGAAACGACCAAGTTCGGGCGGAAGCGGCTCATTGTTACAGGTTGTTGTAAATGGCCGTTTAACCATACTAAAGAAGATTCGTTTGTCAGCAATATGGGAAACCCATCTGCAAAACGCACGAGATCGTCTTTGCTGTTTGCATACTGACGATCTACCAATCGCCGAGACGCTTCCGGCATGTACACCAAACGACAATTCGTCCCTAAAATATCCGACAGCCAGCTATTAGCCTCCTCCTCCACCAATTGGGCCTCCACTTCGTCCCCCCAAACCGTCACCCAAAGCCGTTCCCTATCGGCAAGGGGTAAAAGTGGAACGGAGCAGGTTTCTATGCCAAACGTGAGGTGAAGTTGTTTGTCAACGACTGCGGTTTTGACCAATGCCATTTCCGGGCATTCCCGCTGAGACAAAAAGTCCCCATCTTCATCCACCAGCATCCATTGACGATCCATTAACAGCCCGCGCCGTGTTACAAACGCCTCCGTTTGTGAGAAACCAGCAAACGATTTTACTGGATAGACATGGATACCAGATAACTTCATTGGAACATTGAGTCTAAGAAGGATCCTACCGTTTAATGCGGTTAAGATAAATACCGATAAATGCCGTTAAGATACGCTTTCAGCGTGCTTAACTTCGTATCCCGCCTCCTCAATTGCCCTATAAAGGGCCTCCATTGACATTTCTGGTTCCTCAAACGAAATGACCGCACTTCCAACCGTAACCGACTCTACAGCGAAACCTTTTTGGGTTTGAATGGCTTCTTGTACTGCTGCGACACAGTGGTTACATCCCATGCCGTCAATTTGGATTTGCAATTTCATGTATTCTATGGTTTGTGGTGATGGTTTGCTTTTTCATCTTGGCCAGTCGTAGGCTATTACTCAGTACCGATACACTCGAAAGTGCCATTGCCGCTGAACCGATCATTGGATTGAGCAAGATGCCAAAGATCGGGTAAAATACGCCAGCCGCCAATGGAATTCCGATGATATTGTAAACAAATGCAAAAAAAAGATTTTGTCGGATCACCTTCATGGTTTCTGCGGAAATAGTAAAGGCCATAAAGAGTGTCTGTAAATCGGGGTTGAGGAGGGTAACCCCCGCTGCTTCCTTAGCCACATCTGTTCCAAGCTGAACCACAATCCCTACATCAGCCGTTGCAAGTGCAGGCGCATCATTGATCCCATCTCCAATCATGGCCACAACACCCGTTTTTTGCTGCCACTCCGAAACAATACGGGCTTTATCCATGGGTGAAACAGCCCCATAGAAAGTGTCTATCTTTAGCTTTCGGGCCACATCCGCCACGACCTCTGGCGCGTCTCCACTGGCCATCACCACATGGATTCCAGTCTGTTTTAGTTTTTGTATAACGTGTGGGGATTCTGGCCTTACTGGGTCGTTAAGCAATACTACTCCGGCCCAGATACCGTCAATGGCAACTTCTATTCTACTTTGTGCGAAGGGGGTATGGGGAAGGCTTGCAGGAAAAGATACCCCTTTGGTTGTTAACCAGTCTGCACGACCAGCCGTGATCCGTTTCCCATTGACATAAGCCTCTATCCCTCCCCCCGCTTCATTGGTGAACGCCGAAGGCAATGTCAATGTAAGTCCACGTTCCACGGCGGCTTTTTGTACTGCTTTTGCAAGCGGATGCTCCGATAATTGTTCTGCACTTGCCAATAGTGACAACACCCCTTCATCGGAATAATTTTCAGACGCAATCACCGAGGTCACAGTGGGTTTTCCCAGTGTTAGGGTTCCAGTTTTATCCACCACCAATGTTTTGGCTTCATGAAGTTTTTCCAGAACATCTCCTCCCCTAAACAAAATGCCTTTTCTCGCAGCCCACCCGGTTCCGGCCATTACAGCAGCTGGAGTTGCCAAGCCCAAGGCACATGGGCACGAAATAATCAATACAGAAACCGCAACCAAAAGGGCGGTATGAATAGCGGGCGCTGGCCCGATCAAATACCATATCACAAAAGTAACGGTAGCAATAGACATTACAACAGGAACAAAAAAGGCTGCAATTTGGTCTGCAAGGCGTTGTATTGGTGCTTTTCTGCCCTGCGCCTCACGAGTAAGCCGGATAATTTGCTGCAATGTTGTCATCTCGCCTACTTGTGTTGCCACCATCTTCAGTCCCCCATTTATTAGAATGGTACCAGCACGCAAGGCTTGCCCAATAAATTTGTCAACGGGGATTGGCTCTCCGGTTAAGCTGCTTTCATCCACTACAGCCTCCCCTTCCACCACCATGCCATCGGCGGGAATGCGGCTACCAGGCTTAAGTAGCACCACGTCTCCCACTTGTAGTTGGTTAGAGGGTATTTCTACCACCCCCTCCCGCTTCAAAACAAAAGAAACGGGTGGCGCTAAATCCATTAATCCACGTATTGCGTCTCCGGTTTTCCGCTTACCCTTTGCCTCCATCCATCGTCCCAAGAGTAATAGGGTAATGATCACCGCTGCTGCTTCAAAATACACTTGCGTATGGTGATTGCCTACCCCGTGAAGTACCATTGGTTGAAACATCGAATACACACTGAAAAAATATGCGGCACTCACCCCCACCGCCACAAGCGTGTTCATATCCGACCCGCCATGACGTCCTACACGCCACGCGCCTCGAAAAAAAGGCCAGCCGCACCAAAAAACCACGGGGGTGGTAAGCACGAGCAAAAACACATTCACATTGGGAAAATCCAAGGCCCCATGAGCCATCGAAAGAACAAAAACAGGTAATGTAAAAACAAAAGCCAACCAAAAACGGGGCCGATAATCACCCGTTTCATCTTCAAAAAAGGCACTAACAGGGGGAGCATCCACAGAAAGATCAGGAACTGTAAACCCTGTCTTTTCAATGACCTGTACCATATCGTCTCGGATAATAACACGAGGGTCAAAACGGACATTTGCCTGAGCAGTTGCCAGATTCACCCTGGTTTCCAGAACACCTTTTTGCTTCCCCAAATTTCGTTCTATTCGGGCAACGCAAGAAGCACAAGTCATCCCTTCAACAGGAAGGGTGATCTCAATATAAGGAGGACTTATAACCCTTTCCGACATATAGATGGATTTTGTTTAGGCAAACGGCATAGCACCCTGCTGGTTCCTTTCATGAATCGTTCTTGCGCGTTTATACATGAATTTGTAAAAACACTTTACATCCTTTGTCAAAACGATTAAACACCATTAGGTTATTTCTTAGCCCGTATTAATCGCTTGATAATGATAGCTTCTCTGTGCTGAATTCGGAGTAAATAAAGACCAGATGGAAGTTCGTCGGGCAATATCAGGTGGTGTTCCTCATTAGAAATCGGTAACACTTGGTCAATAATTTTCTTGCCCATAAGATCAAACACAGTAATATATACCACTTCAGGATTAAAATGATAAAACCGCAAAGTAGGATTTACGTCGAATGGATTCGGATAAACCTCCACAAGTGGCATTTCTATTGGCACTTGCTCTTTTTCGCGGTCAACAACGGAAGTGGCACTCCATTTCACAGCGACCTGAAAAATATACTCATTGTTAAATTGGGTTTCCCGCATCATTTGCCAGCCCAAGCCCTGAATATAGGCCGCAGACCGTCCCAATGCAGGGATCTCAGCATTATCAGAGACCATCACAAGGGTATCTTTTTTACCAACCGCTTCCAACTCAAAACTAACCCAAACATGGGTATTTGGCTTGAAAATAAGATTTTTAACACCTAATCCTAATGTATTATAATCACCCCTTTTCAGGCTACTAAGTACCACCTTAAGCGGCTTTTGGAAAGCCTTGGTTTCATCTGGCGTACCATCTGGCGTGGTAGATAAAAACCGAACAACCAAGGAATCATTGTATCCATCTTGGCTTTTGGTAGTACCCCAAACACGTAGATCAAGCGAAGCCATGCGGCTGTTCAACCCTCCCGAAAAAGGAGCAGTAAACCGAACGGCATGTTTGGTAAAAGTTTGTGGGATGTGCGCAAAAGGAATGGGCCAAGCAAAAGCTGCTGCTGGGCCGCCATAGCTCTGTACAATGTCCGGCGGGTTTTGTGCAAACAGGAGCTTTATTGGCACAAAGAGTACAAAAAAAAGGATTTTTCTCATGGTTTCCTCGGCTTGGTTTGGATGCTTGAATATATCTTAAGCTACATCGTTCAAAAACAATGTTCAAGCACCCTTAGACATTTTGTTAAGCAGATAAATCCTTTAGACTTTAATAAACCCTAATTTCTATGGGCTGGGGTAAATAGTGTCCAAAGTCTAAATAGGGAGAAAGCCATAAAAAACGTTCGTTCCATAATTTCGATACCTGAAGTGCGCATAAGCTATTGCCTCCGATAAAAAGGTTGTTGGGGGAAGCATTAGAACCAGATAAACTCTTGACCGACATATTCGTTTAAGAAGCGGTTTGCTTGTATTTCACAACATAAGAACCAAAACCGATCTATTCATGTATCGGAAAATCCCTGCAATAGGAAACTAAAATTTATCCTGATTTGCGGAGGCATAAAAGGTGAAAGAGGTGTTCACGAGGTGCTTGGGGAAGTTTTATAAAGAACCTGTTTTGGAAGGAGGTACTTATCTGTGTCTCCTTCACACAAGCCCATATTTTTTAAGGATTTCCTCGGCATGTTGGTTAACGCGGGGTTTCCGAAAAATGTGGCGGATGATACCCACTTCGTCTATGAGAAAGGTATAACGCAAGACACCCTGAACGGTATGGCCATACATGTTTTTCTCACCAAACGTACCATAAGCATTTAGAATAATGTGTTCGGGATCCGAGAGAAGGGGAAAAGGCAAACCAAATTTCCGGGTAAATGCGCCATGTGAGGGGTTCTCGTCCGGAGAAACCCCAATAACCACAATACCCTTGTCTTGTAAGAGGGAGTGGTGGTCCCTCAGGTTACAGGCCTGCCGGGTACAAACGTCAGTATCGTCTTCAGGATAAAAATACAGCGCGACCTTTTTTCCGCGAAGTTTTTCAAGGGAAATATTTTGGCCGTCGAATGTGGTTGCAGAAAAAAGCGGGGCAGGATCCCCCACTTTCAGTAAAAAAGTACTCATTTCTTATCCTTTCGGTTTAATCCCCAATCATAATCGGTGTAGCGTAATTTGAAGGCATTTTTTTGCAACTTGGTGCGCAGCAAGTCCTCATAAGGGAAAAATCGGCTCAGGTATTGTTGAACGGTCTGCCCGTCCTGTTCAAAGTCGGAAGCAAACCATGAGAAGATTTTGGAGAGTCGGATGGTGTCGGCGCTTGGATTGAGATCATTTTTGTGCTTTTCTGAGAGAAAAACCACGGCCTGATCCGTGAGTTGCTCGTCCAAACGAATACCTTCATAGGCTTCCCGCCGAAGTTTAGGGCAACTCATGGCAGCACAAACCAATGCAAAATGGATGCGAGGCTCCTTAAACTCCTTACGGATAATCTCGTGCTCGACAGCGGTTAAGGTGAAACGCTTACCACCTACTGTCACACTCTCCAAGTCCCAAGCACTTGTTTTACCCGGAATCGGTAGCGGGGTTATTCGTAAAATACTTCTGACAGGATAATTTTCGAGTACCAATTTAAGCGTGAAAGCATTATACACATTGATCCAGTAGGCCAGGCGTTCCAGTTCCGGTAGGCGGTCGGGATCATTTTGTGCCAAGCGAATTAAATAGGCATCCAGTTTTCCTCGGTCGGTTTTCAGAGCCGCATAATCCACCATGCCTTCTTCATCCACATATTTTTGCAGTACTTCCGTAAATTCACCATGTTCAAAGTGCATGGGTTTTTGAATGGGCTGGCGGATAGGAACCTGGGGCACATTGGCACAACCCGCCCAAGTCATGAGCCCAAGCAGCAACATAGAAAATTTTGTGGGAGGCATGAAATATTTTTTTCGGGTGAACAAATTACCACGTCCATTCTTGCATGGTACGCGCAAAGGCGTAGTCGGTTCGGTCTAATTGTAAAGGGGTCACCGAAACGTATCCGGCCTCTACAACGGCCAAATCGGTATCTGGGCCTTGGTCTAAATTTATATGGTAGCCAGCCAGCCAATAGTATGGGCGCCCTATCGGATCTTTTCGTTCCGTAAAGGCTTCGTCCCATCGGCTACGGGCTTGCCTTGCAATACGAAAGCCTTTCAGGTCTTTTTCAGGCATATAAGGTATGTTGACATTCAGCATAATTCCGTCTGGTAATCCCAGATTCAGTACCTGATGCGCCACTTTTTGCGCTACCTTTCCAGCCGTTGTATAGTCTGCATGTTTATCAAAGCTATCCAAAGAAAATGCAACAGATGGAATCCCTTCCACACAACCCTCTATGGCCCCGCCTACGGTTCCGGAATGCAACAAATTTACCGCAGTATTTGGCCCTTGATTAATACCAGAGACTACCAGATCGGGTTTTCGCCCTAACCACGTACCCACACCAAACTTAATGCAATCTGCCGGGGTCCCAGTCAGGGCACAAGCAGTTATCCCTTCTCCCAGATCCCAGTTAAAAAAGCGAAGCGGATCCCGAATGGTAACCATGTAGCTCACCGCACTTTGCTCGGTACGAGGCGCTACAACAAATACTTGGCCCACTTCTTTCATGGCATGGGCCAAGACCAACAGGCCATCGGCCTCAATACCATCGTCGTTTGTAATTAGAATGGTTGGTTTAGACATCATTAATAGCGGCTATTCAATAACTTTCATTTTCATTGGGAAAATCTCTACTCCGTACATCGGCGATAAACTGTCGGACAGCCGTTTGGATTACCTCTTCGAGATTAGCATATTTTCGGACAAAACGCGGGTTAAAATCATTGTTCAGGCCCAACATGTCGTGCATCACCAATACCTGACCATCACATCCATTGCCGGCCCCGATTCCGATAATCGGGATAGAGGCTTTGGCGGCAATTTCACGGGCAAGTACCCCCGGTATTTTTTCCAGTACCATAGCAAAACACCCGATTCGCTCTAATCGAAGGGCATCTTCTCGGAGTTGATCCGCCTCTTCAGCATCTTGTGCCCGTACTTTGTACGAACCAAATTGGTTGATGCTTTGGGGTGTCAGTCCTAAATGCCCCATTACAGGAATACCTGCGGAAAGAATTCGCTTGATGGTGTCTTCCTCTATCTTTCCGCCTTCTAACTTAACCGCGTGTGCCCCTGTTTCTTTCATGATGCGAATGGCCGAAGCCAATGCTTTTTTAGAATTTCCTTGATAACTCCCAAAAGGCAAATCCACCACGACAAAGGCTCGCTGTGTTCCCCGAACGACACACTGCGCGTGGTAGATCATGTGATCGAGGGTGATCGGCAAGGTGGTTTCGTGTCCTGCAATAACATTTGAGGCCGAGTCTCCGACCAGCAAAACATCCACCCCGGCGCCATCTAACAACTGGGCACTGGTATAGTCATAGGCCGTTAGCATCGAGATGGGGGTTCCGGCTGCTTTCATGTTACGAAGGCTTTGGGTTGTGACCCGCCGGACTGGTTTATTTTCAGGTTTTACCGTTTCGGTACTCATTTGTTTATGATCGTTTTGTTACGGTTAGCGCGATAAACTACGGACGCCGCAAAAGGTTTTCATTAATGAATGGAGAATAAAATACAGAATCCAAGTCCAAACGAAACGTCAATGGCTTAAAAAAGGTATCGAACACATAACGATCATACGATTAGGACGAAAGTACCCGTATATTCCTGTTCCTTTGACCCATTGGCTCCATATATGAGTTTGTCTATCGAATCCCTGAATAACATACAATTGGTTTTCTTCCTAACGGGTGGCTACTTAGTCTCCCGTTTGATGATTAAGTCACAATTGCCCGAATCATTGGTATTTTGGATGATTGGCCGAAAACACCTTTCAGTATCCAAATTAGTTTTATACCTATTGGCCATTAATGCCATTTTAGGCATCTTCATCCATCATGCGATTGTGGTGTTGACCTTAATTCCGCTGGCCCATCTGATGCAGGAAGTACTGACCAAAGAAAACCCCAAATACGACCGTTTGGTCCCCACGATGCTGGCCGCCTGTTTAATGTACGGTGCCAACATTGGGGGGATTGGTGCGATTACCAGTTCCGCAGCCAATGGAATTTTAATTGCGGGGGCCAACGGGATCTTGCCGGGTTTGGGAGGAGCTGTACTGGGTGCAGAAAAACTCACTTTTTTCCTCTGGATGCTATGGGGAGTCCCACTTGTATTGGTTTATACATTATTGGCTTGGGGTGTTATCGTCTTGTTTTTTCAGCCATCTAAGCATTTTAAAGAGCAGATAAAATTTGAACCTAAAGAACCTATCGAAAACGTGTTTCGCCAACCTGCGATCATATTTGCACTTCTCACCTTTGGTTCGGCCTTTTTATTCTCGATGGCCTCCAATGTATGGCCCTCCCTAATTCTTCCACTAACCATAGCCACCGCCCTCTTTTTTCTGACCATTATTGCTTCGTTGTTCTCCATAAAAATCCAGGAGAACGGTCATAAGGTTCAACTCCTTACGCTAACGGACTGCGTGAGCAATCTTCCTAAACGTGGCTTGACGCTGGTCGTCATAACGGTGGCCATTGCGTTCTTGCTGGGATTGGGCATTCATTACTTCCGCGATGCGCTGACGGGGATTATTGCACTGGTCGTAGATGATAAAACATCTATTCTTACCCTGATGCTTATCATCGCCATTTTTGGCACTTTTACTACCGAGTTGTTAAGCAACACTGTAATCCAGTATGCATTATTCGCACTCATGCCATCTTTGGCAGCCTTGGTGGATTTCCCGATTCTTCTGGGGATGATTGTGGCAACCTTGGCTTCCAGCTCCGCATTTATGAGTCCGCTCTCAACAGGCGTAAACAGCCTTGCATTTGGTGAAATGCGGGGTGCTTCGTTGCGTATGCTCTTATTTTCGGGTTTTTGTATGAACCTTGTAGGGAGTCTTTTGGTTGCTGGCTGGACGCTCACCGTCACACGTTGGGTATTGGGAATCTAAGAACATCTTGGCCTTTATCCAAAGGTCTGAATCAAGGTTTAGGGGAAAAGGCGGCACTTGACCCTCCTCTTTTCCACCACCATTCGGCTTGATGCCTCAAGTCTATGCAACGTTTTTGGATAGGATTGGGATTCGATAGCCCTAAATAGCCCTCCAATATAGCCGCTGCTTTTTCGTCTTGCCCAGACCATAGTAGCCATCGGGCAAAGTCCATCGTCACCAAGTCGCGAAAGATTCCCTGTTTGGAATCTTTTACTACAGGCTCAAGGGCCGATGCGGCTGCTTTCCAGTTTTCCAATTCAGCAAAGCGATCTGCCAGATAAACCCTGAACCAAACAGGGGCTGTTTTTCCCATTTCGAGTTGGGCAGCCAATATTTCAGGGTTCACATGGGGCGTTAATATCATTCGAAGCAACGTTGAATGGGCAAGAAAATCAGCTCGCCGGGCCAATCGCTCCTGTATGGCATAAGAAAATGCCGGAACCCGAAGACGGGCTTCATTCCACATTTGGCGGGCAAGGAGCGTGTCGCCCGTCAAAGCATATGCATCTCCACGCTGCCGATAGGTTAACCAATTTGCATATTTTAAAGATTTTAGTTTGGGGATCACTTTTTCGGGCGTTCGGTGTAAAACCGCGTTCACCCAAATATGGTAGGCAGGCTCAAAATCGGGATGGAGTTGAATGGCTTCATCACTGAGTTGTTCGGCCTCTAACCATTGCTTACGCTCAATGGCTGCTTGTGCTGCCTGTGCATATCGGATATAGGCTGGCACAAAATGTGGGCAATCTTGCTCAAAAAGCGACGGGCGCGAAAATCGGGTGCGGGCGTAGGACAATTGAGCACCATCCGACGGCAATTGGCGAATAAATTCCACCCACTCTTTCGTAAGCTCATACACATTTTTTTGGTAAACACGCTCGAAATCACCCCATGGATATACTTGTTTTAATTTTGTAATGCCATAGCGATCCATTAAGAACCGGACAAAGGATCCCATTGTTGTATAAGAAACCGCACCTCGACCACTCCAGAAACCCATTGGACTCAGTTTGTCTGCTACGGAAGATGCAAGGTCTTTGCCCAGCCACTCGGCTGTTTTGGGGTCAAGCAAGATAGCAGCAACCTGCTCGTGAGGGTCTGGCGTCCCTTCAGGTGGCTCTACAGCAACGGCAAACCCTTCAATTAGGCCTACAGAGAATGTTGCACGCAGAACAGGAAGCCCAAACTCCCGCGAGAAGACATGGGCGAGTTCATGCGGCATAACCTCATCATAGGACGACCATAAAACATGTATTTGTGGTTGCTTCAACCAAACAGGCGCCACATTGGTGTACCGTGCACCTGTCAACATGGCTTTTCGGATAGAATTGGGGTATAAGTAGCTCCGGATTTTTTGCGGAACCCGCACCTGAATTGTATCCAAAAGTTGCTGGTACCGAAATTCATGTTCTTTACCCACAATCCGGATTCGCTCTTCCGAAATAACTTCGGGATCGTAGTAGATTTCAAAATGTAGGGTATGGTGTATTCCTTTGAGGTCTTTTGCAATCGCCTCATGTGTGGTATTGATGCCAAATTCGGCTCGGAACAAGTACACCACAACCAACAACAACGCTACCCCAAAAATTGGGTACATTTCAAACTTATTTCGCTTAGCCGCTCCCCATGACCACAAGCCTACTGCCCACAAAAGTGTAAGCACTCGGAACCAGAACAAGCCAGGCCGTATGGCCAATTCCTCGTCATAAATTGGCCCTAAAACACCTCCAAACACATGGTTATACGTGTAGAATTGTGGATGGAAACCCAAGTCGAAGAGTACACCGCCCAATAAAGGGATCAAAGATACCAATACATAGAGCCGGAATGGTTTTGAGAAGGAGTGGCCTGTAATTGCCCACGCCAACGAAGCGGCAAAGACGGTTGAGATCACTGGGAACAGAATAAAAAACTGCAAACCATCCAACCAGCCGCAATTAGGGCGCCACAACACACTCAGCAATCCGCCCAATAAAGGGATGAGCAAAAAAAACCATTGACGCAACAAAACTTTAACAAAAGATTTGTTGGCCTGCAAATCTCGAATTCCTGCCCAGCCCGCAACATAAAACCCTACAAATGCAATAACGGCACTTGATTCCACATGCAGGATGCCAAGTAATGGAAACGGCCATAATCCAACTGTAAGTACGCTGTAGAGCCAGACCTCGCGGATACGAAATACGCCCATTTTATTACTCGATTTCCGTCGGGGAGTTGCTTTGGAGAACACCGAAAAAATTGCCCGACATCCCCACCCTCGTTTACCCAAAACGGGCGCTTTATTAACCGATGGCCCGGCTCATTTCCAACATCCGCTGGATAGGGGCAAGGGCACGAATGCGAACAGACTCTTCCATCAACAACTCGGGTAATTCGTATTTAAGGCATAAATAAACTTTTTCCAAGGTATTTAGCTTCATATGCGGACATTCGTTGCAACTGCAACCATTACCGGGCGGGGCTGCAATAAAGGTTTTATCCGGACAAGTTTTTTCCATTTGATGCAATATACCCGCTTCGGTCGCTACAATAAATTGCTTTTCCGGGCTATTTTGGGCGTACTTCAGGATTCCGGTGGTGGAGCCGATATAGTCTGCATGACGCAACACAACTTCTTCACATTCAGGATGTGCCAAGACAAGGGCTTCCGGATATTGCACTTTTAGCCGGACAAGTTGTTGTTCACTAAATACTTCATGCACGATGCAGGAACCATCCCAGAGCACCATCTCGCGTCCAGTCACTTTAGAGATGTAGCGGCCCAAGTTTTTATCTGGTGCAAAAATAATCGGCTGATCCGCAGGAAGTTGCCGAATGATGTGCTCTGCATTTGAAGAGGTAACAATAATGTCTGTTTGCGCTTTAATGGCCGCCGAACAATTGATGTATGAAATCACCAAATGATCTGGATGTAGTGCCCGAAAAGCAGCAAATTCGTCCGGCGGGCAAGAGTCGGCAAGCGAACAACCCGCATTCAAGTCCGGTAAGATAACTTTTTTTTGTGGCGAAAGAATTTTGGCCGTTTCAGCCATAAAATGAACGCCTGCAAACAAAATCATGTCTGCATTGGTTCCAGCGGCCTGACGTGCCAGCCCCAGTGAATCACCCACATAGTCCGCTAAATCCTGAATATCCGGCTCTTGATAATAATGTGCCAGAATTACGGCATTTTTTTCCTTTTTCAACCGATCTATCTCGGCAAAGAGGTCTAAGGTGGGATCTATTGGGGCATCCACATAGCCGCCAGAAACGTCCACGAGGTCTAATGCGATCATTTCATCCATTATGATAGAAGAAGGAATGTTTTGAGAGAAATAGCACCTAAGCGATGCAACGAAGTGACATTACTTAAAGCAGTTTTTGAAAATATTGATACGCCAGAAAGAGGCCAACAAGCAAGGCTGCAATGGTGGCCAAGCGCCATACGGCCTTAACAAAAAAACCCACAATTCCTGATATAATGGCCACCACAATCAAGAGGGGCAAAAAAAGCTTTGCCTCGGCCTGCATAAAAGGCACATCGAATTTCAAGAGGAGGTAAGCCAAAAAGGCGCCCAACGCCGATGCAGATGAGATAAAGTTAAGTAGTTTCCCCATTTTCCCGATAGCTAAATTGTTCAAAAATAAGGCCATCCTCCATTCTCAACACCCGATCTGCCATTTGCGCCAAGGTCGGGTTATGGGTTACAATAATGAATGTTTGGTTCATTTCCCTGCTCAGGCGTACAATTTCCTCGTGCAAGGTCGCCGCTGTCCGGATGTCTAAGTTCCCGGTCGGTTCATCGGCCAAAACCAAATCCGGCTCATTCATTAATGCGCGGGCCATTGCCACCCGCTGTTGTTCGCCTCCGGAAAGTTGGCCCGGACGATGCGTATTTCGGTATTTAAGCCCCAGCAACGCCATGAGTTCCTTTGCCCGTCCTTCCACCTGTGCCAGCGATTTGTTTTGAATCAATGCAGGCATTGCGACATTTTCCAACGCAGAAAATTCGGGCAAGAGGTGGTGAAACTGAAATACAAACCCAATATTCCGATTACGAAACAAGGCGAGGTCTTCTTCTTTCTTGGCAAAAACTTCTTCGCCATTAAACAAGATTTTTCCGGAAGTGGGCCGATCCAATGTTCCCAAAATATGTAGCAATGTACTCTTTCCGGCGCCGCTTTGTCCGACCACAGCCACCACTTCGCCCCGATTCACCGAGAACGAAACGCCCTTTAGCACGGCTAAATCTCCGCTTTGGGTTTGGTAATGCCGCTTTATTTGATCAACGGTTATCAGGTTCATCATTTTCAAACTTAGTCGTGGGCGCGTTCAATTCCATATTTGCTGATTTTATTGTACAGGTGGGAACGTTGGATCCCAATCTCTTCGGCTGTCTTGGAAATATTCCAATCAAATTGGGCCAGTTTCCGTTCAATAAAGAGTTTTTCTGCGGCATCCCGAAATTCAGCAAAATCATCATATCGCTCTAAGAGTCCTGCCACCGGATCTTTTTGGGCAGAATAAGGCGTTACAAAATGCTCCACGTCTTCGGCCTCTATCCGGTCGGCATTAGACAAGATGAGCAAACGTTCTACCACATTATACAACTCTCGGATGTTGCCGCGCCAGTCGTATTGCCGTAACAGTGTCATGGCCTTGGGCGAGAAACTTTTGTTGGTCATGCGGTTTCGTACCGATTGTTTCTCCAAGACATACTCGGCGATGGCGGGAATATCTTCTCGTCGTTCACGGAGCGGCGGTACATGTACAGGTATAACATTGAGGCGGTCAAAAAGGTCTTGTCGGAAACTTTTTTCACGAATGGCCTCGTTAAGGTCTTTATTGGTGGCCGCTACCACCCGAACATCCACCGAAATGGCGCGGTCTCCTCCGACACGTGTTATAATTCCTTCTTGAAGGGCACGCAACATTTTCGCCTGTGCCGGCAAACTCATGTCTCCCACCTCATCTAAGAAAAGGGTTCCGCCATTGGCTTGTTCAAACTTCCCCAGTTTTCGGTCGTGTGCCCCTGTAAAAGACCCCTTTTCATGTCCGAATAATTCGCTTTCAATCAATTCACTCGGAATGGCGGCACAATTCACTTCGATCAGTGGCGCCTCTGCACGCCTAGACAACTTGTGTAACCAACGAGCAACCAGTTCTTTTCCCGTTCCAGGCTCTCCTGTAACCAAGACTCGTGCCTCCGTTGGAGCCACTCTTTCAATGGTTTTTTTGATAAGTTGGATCGGTTTACTTTCCCCTATAATGGGTGTTACACCTGCGTGTTGGTGTTCTACCAACGTTTGCTTCATCCGCTTGTTCTCCACCACCAATTTCCCCCGCACCAAGGCATTTCGGATGGTGACGAGAAGGCGGTTCAAGTCGGGCGGTTTTTCCAAAAAGTCCACCGCGCCCAATCGGGTAGATTCGACGGCTGTTTCCACATTACCATGCCCCGAAATCATCACAATGGGCAATTCAGGCAATTCACCAGCAATGATTTTCAGCACCTCCAACCCATCCATTTTGGGCATTTTTATATCTAAAAGCGCTAAATCGTAGCGCCCCTTACGCATTTTATCCAACGCCACCATGCCATCCTCTGCCTCATCCACAGTATAACCTTCAAACTCAAGGATTTCCCGCAAGGTACGACGAATGGCCCGCTCGTCGTCCACAATCAATAAGTGTTTGGGCATTGCCATGTAAAACTTGGGTTAACCATATAAAAAAGTCGGTGGTACAATATAGAACCACCGACCCATAACGACAACTATTCTTGTGTTGCTTCCCGTATTTTTTAACGGGCGAGTGCTTCGATTCTGCCAAGGTAGTAGTCCAATTCAGAAACGACTGAAGATTGGGGATATTTTTCCTTGATTTGTTCGTAGGCCGATTTTGCTGCTTTAAAATCCTTGGCCTTTTCGTAATTTCGGGCGGCTTTGCGCAAATAATCGGGTGCAGAAGACTCATCTGGATACGTATTGGCCGCTTTTTGATATAATTCGGCAGCCTTCGCATAATTCTTGTTCGTATCTTCGTGAATGGCCGCTTCGCCTGCATAAGCCGAGGCACCGATGAGATTATTTCCTTTATCGAAAGCTTCGTAATGCTCAAGCGCCTTTTTGCGGTTATTGAGGTTATCATAAGCAACGGCGGCATAATAATGTGCCAAATTGCCAGTTTCGGTGGAACCGTATTCACTGGCGATTTTCAGCAAGCCCGGATTTGAACCAAGGCCATTCAGGGCTTTATTAAATTCGCCCAATTCAAATTGCTGAACCGCATATCCGATTTTCTGGGCCGCAGCCGTGTTTTGAGAATCTTTATACCAACCCCACAGGAAGTATGCCGCAACCAGCAATACAACAGCCGCAAGGCCAATGAGGAGGGTCTTTTGGTGTTTACGATAAAAACCTTCGAGATGAGACGCGGCATTGACGACCACATCTTCGTTGAGTTCTTCTTTGGTTATGGTTTTTGTTGCCATGACAAATTGGGTGTCTTGTTGGTAAGCCTGATTTTTGCTTTAGCTAATGAAGATAAGAAAATGAATCACCAATCTGCAAAACAAGAAGCCATAAATCTTCGGGGGAGAATCGGTGGTTTTGAACAAACTCATTCAAAGATCATATTATTGAAGCGCTTTCGGGTTTGATATTGCCCCCCGAATGATGTAGGTTGTGCAAGTTTAAAAAACCTAAACGCGCAAACAACTCATTCAAAGCACATAAGGAGTAAAAAAATGGCAATCAAAATTGCAATCAATGGCTTTGGTCGTATCGGACGCTTGGTTTTCCGGGCAATTCTGGAACGTGGTACCAAAGAATTTGATGTGGTTGGGGTGAATGACCTGACCGATGCAAAGACCCTTGCACACTTATTGAAGTACGACTCGGTTCACGGTCGCCTTCCTTTTCCGGTTACCGCTGAAGAAAGTGCTCTCATCGTGAATGGGGATCGTTTTCAGATCTATGCCCAGAAAGATCCGGCTCAATTACCTTGGGGTGACTTAGGGGTGGATCTTGTAATTGAAGCCACTGGCATCTTCACTTCTGCCGAAAAAGCCGGACTTCACCTCCAGGCAGGAGCCAAAAAAGTATTAATTACCGCTCCCGCAAGTGGCGAAGTAGATGCGACCGTTGTGATGGGCGTAAACGACAATATTCTGACTGGTAGCGAAAAAATCGTGTCCAACGCCTCTTGTACCACAAACTGCTTGGCGCCAATGGTCAAAATACTCGATGAACATTTTGGCATGGTTCAGGGATATATGTCCACCGTTCACGCTTATACCGCAGACCAACGCCTACAAGATGCGCCCCATAAAGACCTACGTCGTGCCCGTGCTGCTGCCGTTTCCATGGTTCCAACTTCCACCGGTGCTGCCAAAGCCGTTGGCTTGGTATTGCCGCACTTAAAGGGCAAATTAGATGGCTTCGCCGTCCGGGTTCCTACCCCTGATGTTTCGATGACGGATCTAACGGCCATTCTAAGCAAGCCTGCCACAAAGGATGAAATCAATGCCGCTTTTAAAGCTGCCGCCGATGGTCCACTCAAAGGCATTCTGTTCTACCAAGAAGATCCAATCGTTTCTTGCGATGTAATCCATGATCCCGCTTCTTGCGTTTTTGATCCCGCACTGACCAATTCGCAAGGCGCTTTTGTGAAAGTGGTAGGTTGGTACGACAACGAGTGGGGTTACTCCAACCGCGTTGTGGATTTGGCCCATAAAATGATGGCTTAAGATCGGTCTATCTCGTGTTCTGGCGTTTGTTTTCCGACTTTTCAGACCGGACGGCAGACGCCTTTTTTTTGATTAACCCCTTTCTCGATTAAAGCTCATGGCAAAGTTAACCATAGATGACCTCGAACTGAGAGGTAAAAAAGTTTTGATCCGTGTAGATTTTAACGTTCCCCTCAAAAATGGCGTGGTGACAGACGATACCCGCATTCGAGAAGCCTTACCCACTATCCAAAAAGTACTTAGTGAAGGCGGATTGCCCATTCTGATGAGCCATGCCGGGCGTCCGAAAAATGGCCCTGACCCGCAATACAGCCTCAAGCCTGCTGCTGCAAAATTGGCCGAACGGATCGGCGCAACCGTTCATATGGCAACCGATACGGTTGGCCCAGACGTAGAAACCCTCATTGCTTCGGCAGAACCAGGCAGTGTGGTTTTGTTAGAAAATACACGGTTCTACGTGGGTGAATCCAAAAACGATCCCGAATTGGCTGCAAAAATAGCCCAATTGGGGGATATATATATCAACGACGCTTTTGGATCGGCCCACCGCGCACATAGCTCGACAGAAGGCGTTACACACTTTATCGCGCAATCCGCAATGGGTTATTTACTCAAGAAAGAAGTAGAATACCTCTCTAAGGTACTTGAAGCACCCCAAAGGCCCTTCGTGGCTGTTATCGGTGGCGCGAAGGTTTCGGATAAGATTGGGGTTATTGAAGCCCTGTTGCCCAAAGTGGATCGTTTGCTTATTGGCGGCGGAATGACCTTTACCTTCCTGAAGGCCAAAGGCGTTCCCATCGGAAAATCCCTCTGCGAAGACGACAAATTGGAGCTTGCGTTGGCATTGATGGAGAAGGCGGGAGAAAAATTGGTACTTCCAGACGACCATCTCTCGGCTGATACATTTGCAAACGAAGCCCAGACACAAATTTCTGCACCCGGCGTTCTGGATAATTGGATGGGGTTAGACATCGGGCCTAAGACAATCACAACATACCAGGCCATTCTAAAAACAGCAAAAACGGTTGTTTGGAACGGTCCTATGGGCGTTTTTGAAATGCCAAAATTTGCCAAAGGAACCATTGCCGTTGCCGAAGCCCTCGCAGAATCCACCCGAAATGGCGGACTTACCGTCGTCGGTGGTGGCGACTCTGTGGCCGCCATTTCTCAGGCTCGTTTAGACGACGATGTAAGCCACGTCTCGACTGGCGGCGGCGCCATGCTGGAGTTTCTCGAAGGAATGGTACTTCCCGGAGTTGCGGCCCTAAGCGAAAAAGCGTGATGCAAACCGGAAAACACCAAACGGAAAGGCCTTTTTACGTATGGCTCGCCTTTTTGACAAATAGCATTCTGATCGGGGCATGGTCGTCTCGTATTCCGGAATTTAAGACCTATTTTCAAACCGAGCATGGTATTTGGGGAATAGTTTTACTCACTATTCCCCTATTTTCATTAGTAGCCAGCTTCCCAACCAGTCGGTTTATCCACCGTTTTTCACTCACGACAACCCTCCGTGTTGCCACCCTTTTATCCCTCGGTACGTTTGCACTGATCCCATATACCGAACAACTCGAACTATTTGTAGGGGTTTTGGTGTTATATGGATTTGCCAGTGGGATGCTCAATTTGGCCATGAATGCAGCCGCAGGGGCTTACGAACATCAAACTGGTTCTCCCATAATGGCGGCTTCGCATGGGATGTACAGTTTTGGCGGGATGCTTGGCGCGGGATTGGGTGTTGTGGCGGGAAGTCTATTTTGGAGCCGTACTTTCTTTTTTGGGATACTTGCCATCGCCCTATTGTTATTAAATTTGTATCTATTTACGGTTCAAATCCCCGATAATCCGGTAAGAACATCCTCCTCTTCGCCCAAAGGCATTTCCGGATATTTGCTATTATTGGCCGTAACATCTTTTATTTACATGGCCATCGAAGGAATAATCCTGAACTGGAGTGCACTTTTTCTTAAGTCTGAAGCCACTACCTCATCTGGCCTTGTAAGTCTGGGGTTTCTGGCTTTTTCCGCCACCATGACCCTTGGTCGCTGGTCTGGAAATCACTTTTTTACCCGCTTGTCTGTACAACAAGTGATGGTTGGCGGTAGTACATTGGTTATGGGCGGGTTTTTGTGGTTATGGTTGGTGTATCAGTACATCCCTGCTATCTTGGCTTTCGCATTGATTGGCCTGGGTGCATCAGCATTGGTTCCCCTTTTATTCTCCGAAGCCACCAAGTTTGTACAACCCGCACCAGAAACCGCCATTGCCGTGATTCTTACTGCCGGAATTTCTGGCATTATGATGGGTTCTCCTATAATCGGATTTGCAAGTGAAATAGTTGGACTTCGAAATGCCATGCTTATTCCGTTTTTTATGTGCGGCCTGATACTATTGCTGCATCACCATTTTCCGGATTATAACTCAAGCAGCCAAGTGACTGATAAGCATACCAACCATTTAACTTAGGCTATCTTATATCTGTTTTAGTCCCAAAAGGGTTCATTGTCAGTCGTCTATCAGTTGTCTCAAACTACCATATAGTTAAATGATTTCGATCAACAACTGACAAATAACCCGCAAATATGAAACGCCTGCGGAAACGTCTAACTAAAATCTTTCTACATTTCTAAACATTTTCCACATGGGCGTGAACGGAATGAGGCCTATGCTATTCCGGTATCCGTTGGATGGATTATTGCATAAATCGCGTTTTAATACGTTCCAGAAAAGCCACCTCATCTTTGTGAAGATGTCCATCGGCTTCCAGAATTTGTGAACAAAGGTCAAACGCTTGTGCCCGCACATCGGCGTCATCTAAATATAGACAAATATCCTCCAACAAAAATGCTGACTTTTGTTCGTGGTGGAAGGATTCACGCACCTTAGCAATGGCAGGATTTAGGTACTGAGCAATAGGCGTGGAATCTCCAACGGACATTTGGTCTAAGATTTGGTCAATGAGTTCGTTTTCTTCTGACCGGATAGACTTATCCACATACATCGCCCAAACCATCAGTTCCACAAGGGCTTCCTGTTGGGCATCGGTCCATGTCTCGTCCAAAATAAAGTGGAGAAATGGTTCGGTTGGTTGTTGATCCATGGTGATTGGTCGTAACTTTGGTTTAAGGAAAACCGCACCACAGCGGCATGATGAGTCTAAAAATAAGCAATTCGTTCATATGTTGCATGAAATAATTCTGGAACTCCGTCATTTAGATATTTCTCGGAAAGCACTCCAGAAGTTTGGTTGGCTCATTGGTGGGATCGTAACAATCTCAGCAAGTTGGTTTTTATTTAGGAGCCACTCCTCCCACCCTGAATTTTGGTACGCCGCTTTGGGAATGGGCGTACTCCTGCTTTTCGGGGGCACGTTTTTTCCTGAAAGCCTTCCCCTGCTCTATCGTATTTGGATGGGGCTGGCGTTTATCATGGGCGCCTTCATGAGCCGAATTATTTTGACCTTTGTATTTTTCCTATTGGTGACTCCGATTGGCGTGATAATGCGGCTTTTTGGAAAAGACTTGTTAAATATTAAACCGATGGATAAGGCCTCCACTTTTTGGATCCCAAAAACGGATCACGATTCATCCCCCGTACGCTTGGAAAAATATTACTAAAATTCCCATTTAATCTTATTTTTTCTACTCTGAAATAACAAAATCATAGCACTTCATGACCTTCTCCCTTGGCATAGACATCGGTGGAACCAAAATGATTTTCTGGGATAGGCTTCACCCTGATGGAATCAGATTTCCAACTGGCCCAGATTTTAATGCCCAAAAATTACGTACCAGAATCAACGATTATCTTAAAACATGTTCTGAAAAACCCGAATCTATTGGGATAGCTTTCCCTGGATTGGTACGGAATGCCTCCGAAGTAGTGATATGCGGCGATGTACCCGGCCTAAATGGCCTGAAGGCCGACGACTTGTACCTACCACAGATCCCTGTTCGGTTCATCAACGATGTCAATGCAGCTACGCTATTTGCTAAAACCCAATATCGTTCTAATTCGTTGGCGATGGTGATGGTAGGTACAGGTATTGGCATGGGTATCACCGTTAGGGACAACCTCTTGATGGGCGTAAAGGGCTGGGCGGGCGAGTTAGGCAGTATTGTTTTTCCAACTACTGATGGTCGTCCTAAAACCTTAGACGAATTGGCGGGAGGCAAAGCATTGTTGGAACAAATTGGTTTGCCAGCAGATTCTTTGCACAATCGTTTGGCCCAGGAGGAAGCCGAGACAATGGCATTGGTTCACGATGCTGGGGTTGCACTGGGAATGGGGCTTTCTATGGTGTTGCATCTATTTAATCCGGATGTACTGGTATTGGGTGGCGGGACCCTTTCGTTTCGGGGCTACACGTCGGCAGCAATCGCAACGCTTAGGAAATTTACCCTACCCCCTATTTTAAACTCATGTTCCATTCATACCCCGAAAGGCGCCGCAGATTGGGCAGCCAAAGGAGCACATTTTTTTTCCCTCCATCCCGCTACCGAGGTTTAAAAGCATCAACTATACTTTTTTCTGTTCTAAATCCCGCTTATTATGCAAACAAAAAACACCCTGTTAGACCCTGTAAAAGAAGAATTAGCCAACAGCATTACGCATGGTATAGGCGTGGTTTTGAGCATCGTCGGAATTGCTCTGCTGCTTCCAAATGCCGTTTTAAAAGGCTCTTGGGTGGCTGTATTAAGCTGTGCCCTTTTTGGGGGTTCCATGCTGTTGCTCTATTTATTCTCCACACTGTACCATAGTATTCAACACGAGACCGTCAAGCCCATATTAAAATTATTAGATCATATGGGTATTTATTTGCTCATTGCCGGAACCTATTCTCCGTTTTTATTGATGCAAATACAGGGAACCCTTGGTTGGGTGAGTTTTATTCTCATTTGGGCCATTGCCGTTTTTGGAATTTTATACAAGCTGTTTTTCCGACATCGGTTCGAGAAGCTATCCTTGGCTCTGTATTTGGGAATGGGCTGGCTGGTGGTTTTGATTGGCAAACCTTTTATTGAAACGGTTCCCATGTCAAGCATTGTTTTTATCATTTTGGGTGGGGTTAGCTACACCATCGGTACGTGGTTTTATGCACAAAAAAACCGCCCCTATTTTCACGCCATTTGGCATGTATTTGTATTGACCGGAACCATTACCCATTTCATTGCAGTCATGATTTTATTTTAAAGCCATTTCTCACTTTACCGCACCCATGCAAATGGGCTTATTTCAAAACTTCCCAGAGAACCTCGTTAACACCTCTTTCACCTTTTATGCCGACCAGATGGGTTCTCGTATGATTTGACATTTTGGAGATGCACCCCATGTAAATCCTTCATTCACTACTACATAATCTTAAAAATTTTTCGATATAGGCGGCTTTGAATCCCATTCTCAGATCCTGTACTACCTAAAAAATTTGCACAAAGGTTTTGCTCACCGTATCTTCCCAGATTGCTTCACAAGGCATTCATACTGCAAGGTATGCTTTTTTCTCCACACGTTATCCATTACACATATGCAGTTCAAAGACTTGTATCGTACCAAGTCGGTAGAATCCATTCTGGCAGACCCCTCTCTTCATGAGGGTGGTTCTATGAAGCGGGATCTCGGCGTTCGTGATTTGACAGCGCTGGGCATAGCAGCAGTGATAGGGGCTGGTATTTTTGCGACCATCGGTGAAGTAAGTTTTAAAGGAGGCCCCGGTGTCGTTTTCTTATTTATTTTTGTAGCGATTGCTTGCGGCTTCTCCGCCATGTGTTATGCTTCTTTCGCTTCCATGATTCCAATTTCGGGTAGTGCTTACACTTATGCCTATGCCTCATTTGGTGAACTATTGGCATGGATTATTGGTTGGGATCTTATTATTGAATATGCAATTGGAAATATTGCTGTCGCAATAGGCTGGTCGGGATATTTTACCGAAATGCTGCGAGGGTTTGGGCTGGCTATCCCTGTTTGGCTCTCGACAGATTTTCTCACGGCATACAATGCTTATCACACGGCGTCGCCCGATGTCACATCTGAAGCCTATCGTGCGTGGGTTGAGGCTCCCTCTATCATAGGCCTTCGTATTGTAGGGGACATTCCCGCCTTTGGAATTGTATTGTTCATCTCGATGCTGACATTCATTGGAATTAGTGAGTCCCGCAAGGCAAGCAACCTTATGGTTTTACTTAAATTGGCGGTTATTCTCTTCGTGATTGCAATTGGCTTCTTCTATGTTAAACCTGAAAACTGGACACCGTTTCTACCCAATGGATGGGGCGGTGTTTTAGCAGGCGTTGGAGGTGTATTCTTTGCCTACATCGGTTTTGATGCCATTTCGACAACAGCCGAGGAATGTAAAAATCCACAACGCGATTTGCCTCGTGGTATGATATATACCCTTATCATATGTACGATTCTTTATATTTTATTGGCATTAGTAACAACCGGCATGGTAAATTATTCAGAATTGAGTGGAATATCAGACCCATTGGCCTATATATTTAACAAGGCAGGTATGGACTGGATAGCGTGGATTGTTAGCCTCAGTGCGGTTGTGGCGATGGCTAGCGTTTTGCTGGTTTTTCAATTAGGCCAACCCCGGATTTGGATGAGCATGAGTCGCGATGGCTTGCTACCCAAAAAGTTCGCTGAAATACATCCTAAATACCAAACTCCTTGGTTTTCGACCATCATTACAGGACTTCTGGTTTCGATCCCTGCTTTATTTTTGAATATCACAGTAGTAACAGATCTGACCAGTATCGGAACCCTTTTTGCTTTTGTATTGGTATGCGGGGGGGTTCTCATTTTGGATATAAAAAAACCAGACATAGAACGACGATTTAAAATTCCGTTTGTGGATAGTAAATATTTTCTGCTCCCTACTACCATATTATTGCTTGGATATGGCTTTATGGGGCACCCTGAAGTCTTGCAACAATTGATGCCTCAAGACTTTAGTCACCTTGAAACATTGATTCCGCGATACATTTTTCTCTTCACCACGTTGTTTCTGATTATTCAATCTTTCCGGTATAAGCTCTCATTAATACCAGTTCTCGGGCTATTGACGTGTTTATACCTGATGAGCGAAATACCAGTTGAAAGTTGGTGGCGCTTTTTAGTCTGGCTTTCTGTGGGATTGGTGATATATTTTGCTTACGGCCGTAAAAACAGTTTGCTTAATCGAGAAAAGTCTTGAAGTTTGGNNTTTGGGTTTGCGATTACACCTGATACAAGCATTCGGACGATATAATCTCGCGGACAGCTTCGGGAACTTGATACCGAATAGACAATCCTTGCCGAATTCTTTCCCGAATGGCGGTACTGGAAAGTTCAATCAGCGGTGCAGGAAAGAGGGTGGCATGGGCCATAATCTCCGGATGAACTTCCGAAAAATCAGTTCCAACACGGTTATAGACCAATAAACGGGCACGTTGCAATATTTCCGGATATAGACGCCATGTATGGAATTGTTGCAGGCTATCGCCGCCTATAATAAGTGAAAACTGCATTTCGGGATAACGTTCCTCGAATGCACGCAAGGTCTCGACTGTATAAGAGATATTTCCTTTACGCACCTCGAAGTCGCAACTTCTAAAACGCGCATTACCCATAATGACCGCTTCCACCATGCCCAACCTAATTTCTCCGGACACCCTTCCTGCCAGCACTTTATGCGGTGGTGTAGCGGCAGGCATCCACCAAACTTCGTCCAAGTTCGCAGCCTCTCCCAACCACTCAGCCAGTAGCAAATGTCCTATGTGCGGAGGATTAAACGAGCCGCCAAAAATTCCAATCTGTTTTTTCATGACATTAGATTGTTGTTGTCTCAGAAAATAACCCATTTTACGGCAATTTGTATTTATACGTATGCGCCAAGCGGCTATGCATCGAACTTACATCCATGGAAAAAATCCAACCTTGTACGATCAACCTCTTCAGATATTCGTATCTTCTTTTTCCCCCCAATGTCTAAATATAATCCACCATGCTTGCCAGACTGTTGTTTTACTTCTCCTTCGCCTTGCTTCTCTTCGGAGGCTGCACGGAGCACAGTCATCGGGAAGAAGGCAAAGACCTTCGCCCTGCCGAACGCGCCTATCTCCAACGGTTGTATCCCTTTGGGCAAGCAGATCCGGACGTGTATCAGAAAGCACTTAACCACATTGCCATGATGCACACGCAAGCCCTCCAAAAACGGAACATCTGGTCTAACCTTTCATGGAATTTTGCAGGGCCTACCAACATTGGCGGTCGAGTGGTGGACTTGGAATACAATCCACAAAATCCGAACATTGTCTATGCGGCTTCTGCTACAGGAGGACTTTTTAAGAGCACCAACGGCGGTAATAATTGGAATGCCATTACCGATCAATTGCCCATTCAAACCATTGGCGACTTGGGAGTGGATCCTCAAAATCCGGAGAATTTGTATCTGGGAACTGGAGAGGCCAATGGTGGGCACAATAACTTTGCTGGTGGGGGCTTGTATAAATCCATAGATGGCGGAACTTCTTGGACATATAAGGGGCTGGGACAAACCACCTCGATCGGTCGGGTGCTAATAGATCACAAAAATCCACAGCGGATTTTTGTGGCAGCAGTAGGCTCGTACTTCCACCCCAATCCAGACAGAGGCGTTTATCGCTCTAAGAATGGAGGTGATTCATGGGAAAAGATAATGTTTATATCGGATTCTACGGGTGTCGTGGACTTGGTGCAACACCCCATAAATCCCAATATCCTTTATGCAGCCGCTTGGGAACGTGTTCGGCGACCAGATTTTAACACCCACCTTTATGGGCCTTCCAGCGGGATTTACCGCAGCACCGACGGCGGAGACTCTTGGCAACGCCTGAGTAATGGCCTCCCCGACACCAAGCAAGTGAATATCGGGCGTATTGGATTGGCCATTGCAGCCAGTTCGCCCAACATCCTGATGGCCTTGTATAGCGATGGCTCTTCCTTAAGTGGCCTTTACAAAACAGAAGATGGCGGTAACACATGGGCATTAACGGGCGCAATGAGTACCCTTAGCGGTGTTGACGGAGGATTTACATGGTATTTCGGACAAATTCGCATTCATCCAACGGATCCCAACCTGGTTTTTGTGATGCAAGTACAATGTATGCGATCGGTGGATGGGGGCCAAACTTTTACCAATGTGACCGGAAATATGCACGTAGATTTTCATTCGATGGCCTTTCATCCACAAAATCCCACTCAAATCCTGACTGGCAATGACGGAGGCGTTGACATCTCTTCCAATAATGGATTTAGCTGGGCTCCGAGCGGTGATTTGCCGATAACACAGTTTTATGAAATTAATTATGATCCTTCCAACCCGCTTCGGTTATTGGGCGGCACACAAGATAACGGGACCATCCGTACCCTTACAGGTGGCACATCAGATTGGGGTTCGATCTACGGCGGGGATGGCTTCTATGTGATTGTTCATCCCACAAACCCGAACATCATTTATGCGGAATCCCAAAATGGGGGCCTTGGTAAATCTATTAATGGAGGTTCTTCTTTCAGAAACGCCCTAACGGGAGTAAACAGCAGCGAAAAGCGTGATTGGTCTATGCCCGTAATCATGGATCCGCACAATCCGGAAACATTGTATTTGGGCACAAACCGGATTTATCGCACCGAGAATGGTGCAAGCAATTGGACTGCGGTTTCTCCTGTATTACCCCGTTCGCCGAGTGCCTCCAGAATGGGCGCTATTACCACCATTGCGGTTTCGCCCACAGACCGGAATGTGGTTTACGCCGGGACCGATGATGGTCAGGTTTGGATGACAAACAATTATGCGGAAACATGGACCAATATTTCGGCAGGCTTGCCTAATCGTTGGGTAACCCGCATTGCCGTAGATCCCAAAGATGCCGCTGCCGCTGTGGTTACCTTTTCTGGCCTGAAGTTTTATGACCCGCAACCTCATGTATTCAGGACGAGTAATTTCGGAGTAAATTGGCAAAACATTTCATCTAATTTACCAGACTTACCGATTAATGCTTTAGCCATAGACCCTTTATTCCCTTCCAACATCTTTATCGGGACCGATGCAGGGGCGTTTGTGACAGGAAATTACGGTGCAACTTGGGAACCGCTTGGATTGGGGATGCCCACAACTCCTGTTTATGATTTTAAGATCACGCCCGATCGTTCATTCCTGATTGCTGGTACGCATGGCCGTGGAATGTATAAGTTACCCCTGTCTAATTCTCCTGTTGCACGAGAAGACGAGGCCGTTCCAGATAAAAAAACCCTACTCACCCTTTTCCCGAATCCGATAAAGCAACAAGGCACGATTGAGATAGAAAATCCATTCCCACAATCGGTGCGTTTAGAAATCTTTGATGTGCAGGGTCGGCGGATTCGGTCTCTTTTGGATGCACCGCTTGCTATTGGAACGCACCGTTTTGCCTTTTCAGCTAATGATCTACCAAATGGCACATATGTGATTCGCTTGGCAACCCCACAAGCGATTGTCACGAAAAAGATGATGCTTCAACGGTAGATCTGCTTCCCAAATAAACGTCCGAAACGCGCATTTCGGGGAAAAGGAACCTAATGAGGGCGTTTGCCGCCCATTCCACGGGTTTAAGGAAAAGATATGCCAAATCTGCATGCCATTTGGAACGACATACCCAGTTGTGTACCAAAAACGGCCCGCAACGATCATAAATCATTCTCATGGCACGGTGTCCCTTTGGGTAAAGGGCTTTTATACCCAACTCGGCGGTCTTTAATACCTGAAGTTGGCGGTTTAGGAGGAATGGCTTCCCACTCGGCAAAATAACCACTTCATGCTTCACCCACTTACGATGCCCTTTGGCAGCGGCTGAGGCAATATAACAGTCACCGGGAGGCTCTACCGGCAATTGGGCATAAAACTTTACCGCCGCTTGCCAAGTAAAATACCACGCAGCACCATATAAACCTAACCAACCCAAAAACCAGACCAAAAGATTCTGGTTGGAATGTTGCCATTTTCGGATTTCGACTGAATTACGTATAAAAACAAGGGTATATAGTCCTGGACCCAAAACCGGAAAAAACAATAAAGGCACAAATATGCTGCCCAAAGTGGTGCTTTCATTAAAAAAATATCCACCCATAACCACCACCCCCCCAACCAATAGATACACCCCAACAATCCATCCCAAAAGTATTGGACGCTTTATAAGCAATCCATACACAAGAGCAGATAATACATATTGTAATACAAGTCCAACTACCCAAAATAAACTATGGTCATTAAACAACGATAAGGACATGAGAACACTATAATGAATCCCCAATACTATGCCTGTATAAAGCCCTGTTTGGATAAGACCATAGCGCATGCTTGTCATTTTTCCACCAGCCATTACCAATGAAATGGCCGCAACAAGGAGTAGTGGCCAAAAGTACCACGACCAAGTGGGCCCCATTAAGAGGCCAATGAAAGTTTTATCGCCCGATTGCCAAGTGGGGTCTAAATAGATTTCCCACATAAAAAAACAAACCACCGGCAAGAGGCAAGCAAAAAGATAATCCACCCATTGCGGCCCTTCAAAAGCGTTTCTTTCGGCTTTTGGAGTGGATGATGGGCTATTTTCCATACCTATAACGGATTTAAACACAACCTCGCTTGCCCGATAGATCTTGGCCTGAAAGGTTTTAGTTGCTATAAAATTCACCCATAAAGTTCTGGTCTTGTACTTTATAGACCAGATTGTACTGTACATCCAAGGCCATATTTCTCAAGATCCGGAATCGAAGCCCCAAACCTACCCCAAATGCCGTATGCCTTTTTTCCATTTGGGTGGTATTGATGACCGAATTGCCAAAGAGCGTCGCATAGAGCACATCCGCATGAACTGGTAAGGTCATGATGCCACGATCAATGTACCAAACGGGCGTGAGGTAATCGGCTCCAATCCGTAGAAAATGTCGTCCAATTGGCGTTGTGGAGTAGCCCGGAATACGAAGCGAAGGTAAAAAATGTTCATCGGCTTCATTAAATGCAGCATAAACCACCGAAACCTTACCACTACGGTTGCGCTCTTTACCATATCCTATGTAACGATCGGCGGCCACATCAAAGGACAACAATCCCTTTTCTTCCCCTTTTGATTTGTCCCAGTTGCCATTTACAGCAAGAATAGTTCCGGTATTCGGACGCAAATCGCGGATATTGGCCTGCGCCTTGTGATAGAGTGAGAATTTACCTAAAACCCTCGTATTCGCCGTAAAATCCCCTCCTAAGTCATACGGACGTAACCATCGCTGAAAGCCCGAAAGAGCAATATCGGCTTGCACTGGAAAAACGCCACTTTGGCGGATGAGTGGTTTGGTAAGTGACAAACCCATTCCCAATTCTTCTACATCGCCCAATCTATACGCCGGACGATTAAAGGCCGAAAATGTAGGTCGGAAAGGGAGTCGCGCCGTCCCAATAGAAACTTCGCCCCATGGTCTTTTTCCCAGCCAAAGAGCAGAAGCCGTTGTCTTAAACTGCTGAAGGACATCCATCATGGTAACTTGTAGTCCTAAGCCAGATTTTTCCTTATCCACCAGACGGGCAGAAACTGGTGACACCAGATTTTTCAAGTAATTAAGGGGTTTATATGGCACTAAAACCCCGCCTTCGTATGGGTCAATCGGCACTTGTGCAAGCATTTCAGCCCAGTTTTTGTCCTTTCCGCTTTGTGCAAATCCTTGCGCCACTTTCAGTTTTTCCGGAATAAATGGCAAAAGCCCAATGCTTTCTTGTTCGCGGCCATACCACACAAACGCAATCCGGGTGCCATCGGGCGAGAAAGCGGCCTCATACGCCCCATAAGGGGCATTCGTCAGACGAAAGTGCTGATTGGTTCTTGCATCCCAAGCATAGACATTTGGAACACCCGTAGAATCAGCTGTGAACAACATCCAACGACCATCGCGGCTCCAAGAAGGATCAAAAACAGACCCTTTTCCAGTCAGTGCTACAGGCTCAAAAGTACAAGTTTCGGCTATTTTGGTCTTAAAAATTCCTTGTTCTCCTTTTACGGTGAGCAATACGTAAACTTCTTCCGTGCCCGGACGAGGCGCAATCTCCAAAATACGGCCATAGCCCGATGCGCACACGGTTTTGGTCTCTCCGTTGGGCAAAACTTCCACCCAATCCGAAGATTCACCTTGATTTTGGGTTGCCCAAAGCACCCCATTCTCGCCACGAATCGGTGTAAATACCCGTTTTCGATTCGTTATCTGCTTCTTTTTTCCGGTGTCTAACATCAACTTATTGATGTCCGAAATGAACTGTGTAGGGGTATTTAATACATCATTGTAGTCTCCCCACAACACTTCACGGCTGTTTGGGTCGAATGAGAACGCATGGTCTTCATTGATTTGTTCGTGAGCCAATACCCGTGTCGCCCCAGACAGAACGTCCGTCAGATAAAATCCCGGACGGTTATGATAGCCCCTACCATAAGTAAGCACTGTTTTGTCGTCTATCCAGATAGGATTGTTGTGGAAAGTTCCGATACGGTTCTCAAAAAGTTGTGGTTTGGTGATTGCACCCAGTTTTCCAATCCGTCGGCGTTCGGATTGAATTTCTTGCTCACGAAACATTTTGTTCAACTCGTAGGGCCATTTTCCCGTAGCTTTATATAGGGCATACGCCGTTCCCAAATAAGGTCTTTTGGCAAAGGCTTTGCTATATCGCTGATATGTCCCATCTCCAAATTCGTCTGCGAAGAACCGAACCAGATATGCACCACCTAAATAATGTCTTCCAGAAGGCATACCGTAATAATTGGGCGTAATGGCTTGGTTCAACGTCCATCCTAAAGGACTGCCCATTGACGCACGATACTGCATCATAAAAAATGGATGATTTAACCTACCCACTTCACCATCGTGCAATTTACTTTCTCGATAAACGGCAACCCCTTCCAAAAACCCAGAAGGGCGAAAGGCATTGGTGACACGTGCCCATTCCGGAAAAAGTCTTGTTAACGTATTGCGCTTATAATGATCAATCTCTACCGCATGAACCAACTCATGGGGCAAAACCCCTTCCAACCAATTTTCGGTACCGGGGTGTAGGTACTTTCCGCGTATAGCAGGTACCTCGACCTCCGAGCGGAATGGCAAGACGGTCACAAACCCATTAGAGGCATCGTTGTAACCATTTAAGGTCACCGAAAGTCGAAACGATTCATAGTTGCCTATTAATTTTTGGGTTTCAGGCAGGTTACTTTCGAGAATGGTTGCCGCCTGACGTGCTGTTTCCTCCTGACCTTCATAATGGATAAGGTCAAAATGATCTGTTTTAAGTACCTTGTATTTAAGCCCTTTCGGACGATATAGCAATTCCCCAAATTGGGCCTTAACCCATACCGGAAGCAATAAAACCCAGACCATGAAGAGACTAAAGAGAAAAAAATAACGCAAGGTTTTGGCAATCATGAATCCAACGATTAACTTGAAAAGATAAAACAATAGCTACTGAATAAAGCCTTTTAAGATAACCCAAGAACCCTACAACTCATGCGTATCCTTTATTTTTTTGTCATTATCCTTATTATGTCGGTTTCTGTTCCCACTCTTCATGCACAAAAACCCGCCAAAGATGCGGTAATGGAAGTCATACAAACCCTTTTTGATGGCATGAGGAAAGGAGACAGCACGATGGTGCGCTCCGCCTTCCACCCAAAAATAAAAATGGGTACTACTTTCTTGGATCGAAACGGCAAGCCACAAGCCCAAACCGAGGATTCGCCACGTAATTTTCTGGAAGCAGTAGGGAAACCACACCCACAAATTTGGGACGAACGCATCGGCGCAGTAGATATCCGCATGGATGGATCACTTGCCACGGCTTGGATGCCTTACACCTTTTATATCGGCGATAAACTCAGCCACTGCGGCCACAACTCTATGCAATTCGTAGAAACCGACAATGGTTGGAAAATCCTCTTCTTGTTAGACACTCGTAGTCGCACCAACTGCGACGACCCTAAAAACCTGCTTCCTACACTAAAAACCTCGCTAAATACCTTTATTGATGCTTGGCACCGCGCCGCAGCAACCGCCGACGAAAATGTTTTCTTTGGTAGCATGAACGCAGACGGGGTGTATCTGGGTACTGATGAAACCGAACGTTGGACGCGACCGGAATTCGAAGCGTGGGGGATGAAGTATTTTCAAGGCCAAACGGCGTGGGATTTTAAGCCAAAAAACCGCCATATCATGATCAGTCAGGATGGAAGAACCGCATGGTGGGATGAATTGTTGGATACGTGGATGGGTGTTTGTCGAGGTTCTGGTGTGTTAGTACTCACATCTGAAGGTTGGAAAATCCAACATTATAACTTGGCCGTAACCGTCCCAAACGACAAAATAAATGGCTTTATCCAACTGGTAACAGGGAAAAAACCGAAGCGTAAATAAGGGAGGGAGTATGCCTCCAGAATCTCGCCACTTGCATTTTCGGATAGCCATCCCCAATGATGCTTTGCGTATGGTGGAAATCTATAATTCAGCCATTAACGCACAAAATGCCACCATGGACGATGCGCCCAAGCCACCGGATTACTTTGTCAATTTGATCGCCGGCCTCCAAGACCGTGAACATTATTTTGTGGTCACCGATCGTGGAGAGGTTCTTGGCTGGTCGGCCATTAAGTTATGGAGCGCCAAAGCAGGTTATCGCTTTACTGCAGAAACCTCTATCTATTTAGATTCCACTGCAACAAGAAAAGGGATAGGGCATTTTTTACAGAAAAAAACCATCCATACTTGTCGGCATTTGGGGTTTCATCATCTGATTGCACGTATATGGCGTTCCAATGAAGGTAGCATCCGTTTTCATGAAAAGTTTGGTTATCGGATTATTGGGATTCAGGAACAGGTCGGTTTTATGAATGGTGAATGGCAAGATGTGGCAATCCTCCAGTGTATCTTGGCAAACGATTAAACATCTCAAAACATACTAAATGTTCTTCTCAATATATTCACATAATTTTACGTCATCAGAAATGGTATTCTGCACTTTATTTCACCTACTCACATTCCCCAATGGGTAAATTTTCGATTTATGCCCTCTTTAGCCGAACTTTTAGAAAGCCATTTTCAAGAAAAAAGCACCAAACGCAAGATGTTGCTTCCGCCACCGTGCTTTACCGAAATGAATGGTGAATACGTGTCGTTTACCGAAAACCGTATCTTAGTCTGTCGTTTTCCGAATGATCCCCGATTTCAAAACCCCATTGGCCTGATGCAAGGTGGGTTTATTGTGGCGGCCATAGACAACACCTTAGGCCCTTTGAGCTATTTAGTAGCACCGCCCAGCGTTACAACTCAACTTAATACTACTTATTTGAGACCCGTTACCATGAGGGATACATATTTAGACGTGCATGGTGAGGTTTTGGAGCAAAGTAAATCTTATTTGCATATGCGGGCTACTGTACTGAATCCGTCTGGAAAAAAAATTGCACTGGCCTTCTCCACCAATCAGATTTTGAGCACTTAACGAGGTTAACTTGCACTTTTTCCGTATTTTAACCCAAAAAAAACTCCAAAGCCACTTTCAAAGATGATCCAAGAATCCTTAGAGAATGGGGTACTGATCCTCTCCATTCACCGCCCTGAACGAAAAAACGCCCTTACCCAAGAGATGTATGGCCATCTGGCGGATGCCCTTGCTGCCGCCCAAAAACGTCCAGAAGTACGCGCAGTCTTATTGCGCGGTAACGAGAACTTCACATCGGGCAACGACCTAATGGACTTTGCTTTTTTTGCCCAAGCCGGAACACCTTTGCGCGAAACGGCTACAGTACGCTTTATTTATACTATACTTAATGTAGAAAAACCTCTAATTGCTGCTGTGCGAGGATTGGCTGTAGGGATTGGAACAACTGTTTTGATGCACTGTGATGCCGTTGTTGTGGCTAACGATGCCCGGCTTTCGTTGCCATTTTCGCAATTAGGATTATTGCCGGAATTTGGGTCTTCTTGGCTTCTACCTTCCATTATTGGGCACACCCGCGCACGACATTTGCTAATGACCGGAGCGCCATTTAGTGGGGACCGTGCCTACGAAATGGGTTTGGCCACGCATATTTGTCAGGACGAAACCACTTATGAAGAAGCAGAAAAGGTTTGTACACAATTCACCCGCCTTGCCGGAAATGCCGTCCGAGATACCAAAGGATTATTAAACCCTGAAAAGCGAAACTTGGCTTTGAAAGCGGTTATCGAAAGCGAATTGGATGCGTTTGAGGAAGCGCTAAAAGGCCCAGCTTTCGAGGAAGCAGCAACAGCCTTTTTTGAAAAACGTAAGCCCGATTTTAGCCGTTTTGACTAATATTCGGACGTTGTAGCTGCATCAGTTGGGGCATCGTCCAAGCATTCTCCACCCGAAATGCCCCGATTGCCGTCCGACGAAGCGCTGTAAGATGCGCCCCAACTCCCAGCACTTGGCCCAGATCATGTGCCAAACTGCGGATATAGGTTCCTTTGCTACACCGTACCCTGAACTGCACATCATTACCCAATTTTTCCAACAAGTCGAAATCATGAATCGTGACTCTTCGTTCGGGAATATCCACCATTTCGCCACGTCGGGCTTTTTTGTACAGGCGCTCGCCCCCTATTTTTATGGCTGAGAACATGGGTGGTCGTTGCCCACTTTCTCCCAGAAAAGTAAGGCCTGCTTGCTGTACGTCTTCTAATGAAAGATGCTCTGCGGAAACCGTTTTAAGGACTTTCGACTCGGCGTCGTAGCTCTCGGTTGTTTCGCCCAATCGCAATATTCCGGTGTATTCCTTCTCCATACCCATAAATATATCAATTTGACTTGTTGCAGCACGTTCAACACACACCAATAACAATCCGGTAGCCATTGGGTCGAGCGTGCCCGCATGTCCGATTTTCTTGATTCGCAGGATGCGCCGCATCTTGGCTACCACGTCGAACGAGGTCCAGCCACTCGGTTTATCCACCAAAAAAATCCCCGCCGAAAATGATGAAGGAAACATTCCGGTGGGTATAAGCAAAGGATGATGCATCATTATTGGGGCTAAAGCACATTTTTGGTGCTCAATCTTCCTTCAGATGTGGGTACAAAGCGGCATCCACCACCACTTCACCTTTTTCTTCTCGTTCTTTCTGCAAATCCGCAAATAGGTGTTCCATTTTCATTGCTTGTTCCTGCGATTCATCCAGCATCAAACGCAATTCAGGAATAGCCCGAACCTGATGACGAATTCGGGCAGCTAAGGCATGGCGAATTTCGGAGGTTATGTTTTGTAGTCGTTTAAAGGCGTTTTTTCGTTCAACCACCTCGCCCATGATACTAATATAGACATAGGCGATAGACAAATCAGGTGTAACGCGGGCTTGCGTAACAGTTGTCATTGCCTGCGAGGGCTCGAAAAAATCGGTTTGGAGCAAGACTGCTACTTCTTTTTGAATTAGCCTTGCTACCCGTTCGGTACGGATACTCATATTTTATGTATTTTAATTCTAAAGATTACGGTTTAGATTGGGTTTTTCGCGCCACAAATAGAGGTCTAAAAAGACCCGAATACGCGCCAATGCCTCCCGTGCAGTCTGACGGATCCAGGTGGGTCGTGTAACTGTTGGTGTTTGAGCCACCAAGCCATAAGCCATTATTTTTTCATGTTTTGCAATATACAAGGCGCGGAACAAATGTTGTCTTTGCGAAACGATCACCATTTTCTCAATGCCGAATACTTTTTGCGCCCTTACTACCGAATCTAAAGTTCTTAACCCAGCACCATCTTCTTTCATCGCCCGATTTGGGACCCCTCGTTCCCGCAGGGCTTTCCGCATCATACCTGGTTCATTGTAGTTGTCTTTGCGATGATCGCCGCTTAGCAAGAGGTACCGAACTTTGCCCGTAAGATACAACGCCGCCGCCGCATCCATGCGGTATTTGAAGTAAAGATTTACACCACCAGAGCGCGTCCGATTGCTGGTCCCCAATACCAATGCGGCCTCGGCTTCCGGCACCGCTTCTGGTGTTTCATACATGAGTTTGCTTGTACTCCGCGTAAGCCAAGCTGTTGTGCCTACCAATAGCCCAAGACCAAACAAGCCAATGAAGACCAAGCGTGTAACAGAAGCCAAGCGACGTTTTTTAACGGGCAAAGGGGGCGGTTTAGCTGTAATGGGTTTGCGGAGGTTATGCATGTGCCCTTGGAAAACGGTCAAAAGACGGATGAACAAAATGTAAGCCTTTGGTACGCGACCCTTCATCAAAAGATACGTAGGTGACTTGATTTTACCAAGTCAAATATGTATTATACATGTAGAACATATAACTTCATGGACATACACGACGAAATGCCTAGGCGGCGAGGCCGGGCAACCACCCACAATCCTCAAAACCGTTTTGAAACACATCGGGTTCAATACGATCCGGCTGCATTAGCGGCAGAAGACTTGCGCCAAATCACTACCGAAACATTTTTGGATACCTCAAAAAGTATTCTCTCCAAGAACGACAGTCCTGATATTCCATTCACATTTGGTATTAATCCATATCGAGGATGTGAACACGGATGTGTGTATTGTTATGCAAGACCCTCTCATGAATATTTAGGCTTCTCTGCAGGACTGGATTTTGAGACCAAGATTTTATACAAACCAGACTCGCCCAAACTCTTGGAAGAGGCTTTTAGAGCCAAAAATTGGATTCCGCAACAAATTGCACTCTCTGGCAATACCGATTGTTACCAGCCTTTAGAGCGAAACATGCAAATTACACGGAAGCTACTGACGGTTTTTTGTGATTTCCGAAATCCGGTGGGCATTATTACCAAAAATGCCCTCATTACCCGCGATATAGACCTATTACAAGACCTTGCAAAGCAAGACTTGGTAATAACCATGCTTTCTGTTACCACCTTACGTGACGAATTGGTCAACAAGATGGAGCCACGTACCTCCCGCCCATTGGCACGCCTGAAAGCCATTGAATCGTTGGCATTAGCGGATATTCCCGTCGGTGTGATGGTAGCGCCAGTCATTCCCGGACTCACGCATGAAGAAATTCCGGAAATCTTAAAGGCGGCCCGCGATTATGGCGCGGAGGTAGCAGGCTACCAGATGGTTCGACTACCCGGTACTGTTCGCGAACTTTTTATAGAATGGTTAGACAAGGAACTGCCACTTCGGGCACAAAAAATCAAACACCGCTTAGAAGATTTACATGGAAAAGAACTCCGTGACAGCCGATTTGGTCACCGAATGAGGGGAAAAGGAATCTGGGCAGAGACCGTCCGCCATATCTTTCGAGTGGCTCATCGCAAGAACGGCTATTCAACCAAGTTTCCAAAAACCAGAACCGACCTTTTTCAGGTACCCCCAAAAAACGGGGATCAGTTGCGCTTATTCTGATTACCAAAACACCCCGCAACTTTTGACTACGGGGTGTGGCAAACGAATAGCCCACAAAGATACTAGTCCTCCAGTTTTTTCCACCAATTAAACCAAAGAAAGGCCGAGGTTACCAGTAAGACCAAAACACTCCATCCCAATCCGGACCAATTTTTAAAGACAAGATAGATAGGGAGAACCACGAGACACATTTGCCAAGCAATCCCAACCACTACATTAATGAGGTCACGGCGGAAATTAGTATTTGGACGAAATGCCAAATCTTCAGCCATTACTTCCCTGCGAATGGGTTCCCAGAACCCCCATGGGCGGGTTTTTTTGTAGAAGTTTTTAACAGCCTCACGGTCGTCCTCTGGTGTTAATAAACATCCTGCAATTGAGCCAAGGAGTGAAAAGAGCAAAAGGGGTATAAATTGTTCCATCGGAGACCAATCGGGGAAAAATGGTGGAATTACAACCACTCCCAGCAAACCCGCGAGCATCCCGAAAAAATATCCATACCCATTAAAACGCCACCAGATCCATTTCAGGGCATTTGCAGCGGCATAACCGCCATAGAGCGAGCCGACAATCCATTCGGTCATTTGCTGAATACTCCCTCCTACAAACCCGAAAGCAATTCCAACCATGACCACACTGGCACTTGCCCAATAGCTCATACGGACATAGGTTTTCTCTGGTGCGGTTGGATTGATATACTTTTTATAGAGATCGTTGACCAGATAGGCCGGGCCGGCATTTAAAAACGCTGAATAGGTGGACATAAACGCGGCCAATAAACCAGCAAGCAAAAGCCCTTTCCACCCAATAGGGATGTATTGGTTGATGGCAAAGGGTAACACTTGTTCAAAGTCCACCTGATCGCCCATCTTGGCAAGTTCTGGAATAAAAAAGGCTACGGCCAGTGCCCCAAACCCAGCAATCATCAAATAACGCGGCAAAGTCAAAACAACAGGTGTTAAGCCAAACATCCGAGCCGCATCACTGGGGCTTCGTGCCGAAAGTACCCGTTGCATGTCATAACTGGGGACTGGCCCTGCCAAACTAGCCCAAACGCCCTTAAAAATCATGAGGGTCATTAACATCCCAAACATTCCGTACCCATCTTTCTCAATCTGTGCATTGGCAGAAGGAAGAATTTGCGACCAATCTAATTCCAATCTCCAGCCTACCCAAAGGTCGTACCAGCCAGTAGGCAAATTGGCCGCAAACAAGGCCGGATCGGTTACCCACATTGCTATGACCGCTACCACAATACAAGAAATAGTCATAATGACAAATTGTAGCACCTCGGTCCCAACGACACTATAAAAACCACCTTTTACGCTATAAATCGTTGTGATCGCAATAATCAACAAGGCGTATGCATCTTCGTTAGATAGACCAATGGCTGCAATTGACAAATCCCAGTGCAAAAAAGTCACCGCAAATTTCCCAATCCCTTCCACAAAATACCCCATAAATGCAATTACAGTTATCACCGCAAAAACCACCACCACACCATGGGCCAACCGTGCCCCACGTCCTTCGCCAAACCGAAACGTGATCCATTCTGCACCTGTGGTCACTCCCGATCGCCGAAGCCATGCTGCCAAAAACACCATCATAAAAATCTGATTCCAAACAGGCCAAAGCCATGGAATCCACGCACTCTTTAGACCATAAATAAACAGAATGGCTACTGTAAACATGGTTCCAGAAATATCAAACATACCGGAAGCATTGGAAAGACCCAGCGCATACCAAGGTAGGTCGTTACTGGCCAAAAAGTATGCTTTTACACTCTGCGACGCCCGCTTGGCCAGCCAAAAACCAATACCGAGCGTACCCGCAAGAAACAGAAAGATGATGGTTAGGTCTAACCAATGTAGGGTCATCATACCTATTTATTGTTTTGGAACATCAAAATATCGGAGTGCGCATATAAGGCCTACTCCGGCAAAGCGTGTTAAAATAGAATGTTTTTTTGTCAAATGAAAGCGTTTTTTTTGTTTTAAAGCCTATAAGCATCACCCCACTATCCTAAACTACCAGCGTTCCTACGGAGCTATATTTTCACCTGAAACTGGGCCTATTTTAACAAACTAAGGTATGGCATATACGACGCACCTATATTAAATAGGATGTGAAAGACAGTTTCGCTCTACGTTTTGGGAAGTTTTGAACTGCACCCAACAAAAAGCAACCTGTGCATATATTTCTCCTCTTTAAAATAAAAAAGCCTCGGTAAAAAATACCAAGGCTGGACAAGAATGCAAGCGCTAACGTTTAATCTATCAGGCAGATCACGTGCTACTCGCATATATTAACTTTTTGTTTTTAAATAGCTTATAACTTTTTCCAGTCATAGAAAGGGTCAAGCCTCCACCCTTCCATTCCGATCCTTTTTTGTTTTTCTTAACCCGATTTAATAATGTACCCTTGGTAGCATCCGGCAGGAACACCTCCACTTTGACGTCAGTTCCAGTTTTTTTGACAACAAATGCCCTCGTGCTACTTGGCAAACCAGTTGCTTGTGGATCTAAAGCTATTCCATCTTCAAAGATACGAATACACGTTTTTTTCAGGGCAGACCACGTGTATCCAGCGGATGGATTACAGCCATGTGCATCTTGGTCACCTCCAATAATAGGAGAATCTTGTGCAGAACTAACCGAAGCAAATCCCAACAGGATTGCCGTCCATACCGACATAATGATGTTTTTTCTCATGTTACAAACAATTAAAAGGTGAACGATAGTATAAGGTTCATAAAACCTTGTAATAAAATACAGGTCTCTCCTCATATATCACAACATAAAATTGAACAATTTGGCCCTTAGGTTCCAAAAATTCGATCACCGGCATCACCTAAGCCCGGTAAGATGTACTTGTTTTCATTTAACACGCGGTCTAAAGTCGCCACAATGATTTCCACATCAGGATGTGCCGCCTCAACAGCCTGAACACCTTCCGGAGCAGCAACCAAGCTGACCAGATGCACCTTTTTTGCCCCCTTTTCCTTTAGCATATGAATAGCCCAAATAGCACTCCCTCCGGTTGCCAGCATTGGATCCACAATAAAAACATCGGCTTGTGGTAAATGATCTGGTAAGTTTAGGTAATATTCTACGGGGTGGTGGGTTACTTCGTCCCGATAAACCCCCACATGGCCAATTCGGGCTTCTGGCACAAAGCGCACAAAGCCATCTACCATCCCAAGTCCCGCACGCAAGATTGGCACAATGATAATTTCCTGTGCAAACCGATAACCTGTTGTGGTTTCTAACGGCGTTTCCACTGGATATTCCGCCAATGTAACATGACTGAGCGCTTCATAGGCCAAGATCGCCGAGGCGTCGGCCAAGAGCTTCCGGAAAATTCCGTGCGGGGTGTTTTTATCCCTTAAAATGGTGAGGTCCCGTTTTAGAACCGGATGATTGACAATTTTTAGCATAAAGATTGAATTAAGTTCAAGGTTGCGGTCCTGTTTGTACTCCACGGTCAGGATCGGTAATCCACTCGCTCCACGAACCGGGGTATATCTGCGGCATGGGAAAGCCTGCATAGACAAAAGAAAGCGCTAAATGTGCTGCCGTCACTCCAGAACCACAATAGCAAACGGGATGGTTATAGTGCTGTAATTCCTTTTTGAGTGTTGGAGTGGCTTTGAAATATTTTACACTATCTGATTTATTTGAATCAAAGCTATTTATAAAAGGATAAGAAATAGCACCAGGGATGTGCCCTGCTACTGGGTCTATAATTTCATTCTCTCCACAATAACGGTCAAATGTACGCGCATCTAAAAGCCGCCCTTCATCTGCCGCCGCCCATACGTCCACTATCCCTGCCACCATTTCCGTGCAAAGTCGTCGTACAACAAAGGGTCTCCGGTTTTTGGCCTGAACGATGGGCGTGGTCGGAAGCCCCGCCTCCAACCAAGCGGGCCAACCTCCTTCCAAAACGGCTACTTTGGGATGTCCCAACCAATGTAACAACCACCATGCCCTTGCCGCAAAAGCCCCACCAAAGGCATCATAGACCACCACTTGTATCCCCTCGCCAATACCCCAAGTGCTTATTTTCTCGGCGAGTACGAATGGATTGGGCAACGGATGGCGTCCGGTTTTTCCTTTGATTATGGGACCAGACAAATCGTGGTCTAAATCCGCAAATTGTGCACCCGGAATATGCCCTTGTTCAAATAGCCTTTGCCCTTCTTCGGGCTTCAAAAGGTTATGACGTACATCCAGAACCACCCAGTACGGGTCGTCCAAGTGCTCAAACAGTGTCTGCACGGAAATTAGTGCTGGATACATTTTTTTGTTTTTCAATAACGGATTTATACAATTTTCCCCCTTCGGTGAGTGTCCGCGACTGGCTCGTGTAATCCACACGGAAGAGCCCAAAACGAGGCTGGAACCCATGCGCCCATTCAAAATTATCCATCACCGACCAATGAATATACCCTCTTACATCAGCGCCATCGCGAATGGCTTCTTGAAGTGCGTATAGAGAATCTCCCAAAAAAGCCACCCGTCTTTTATCGGGCGTTTCGTTATCACAAATCCCATTTTCTGTTACCCAAATGGGCAAATTCAGGGTACGCACCAGCATCAACGCATCATAAAAGGATTGTGCCCATATTTCCCATCCCATGTCATTCGTCTCAAAACGAGGATCTGTGTGCATGGTGAAAGGAGGCTGTTTGAATGGATTAAAACGGATCAGGCTTCTCGTATAATGGTTTAAGCCAATAAAATCCAATGTATTGGCCAATTCAGGCAAATACGACTTCTGGTCAAATTGGCCCGGCATAGACAGTTGAAACACACCAGATTGAAGCGCCTCCAAGATCGCCTCGTTGTATAGACGGTTCATTAGATTGGATAAATAACGATCTGCCGGATTCCATCTGGATTTGGGATCAAAAAGTAGAATATTTTTGGCAATGCTTACTTGACATGCCACCCCATCTCCATCGGCATCAAGTTTATCCAACTCATGAATCAAGTGGTAGGCACGGGCATGGGCCAACAAGATATTTTCCATCACCATTGCCATCGTATGGGGTTCGGTTTTTCCAGGCGGAAATTCGCCCAACATCCAGCCCATCACCGAGAACACTTCAGGTTCGTTAATGGTAATCCAATAATCAACAAAATCCGATAAGGCAGGGACTACAAATCGTACAAATTGTTCAAAAAAAGCAATATTTTCTTTTTTTTCAAAGCCGCCTTTTTCCGAAAACCAAATCGGTTCCGAAAAATGATGGAGCGTTACCATTGGTTGAATCCCGGCTTCTCGGAGTTGTTTACACCAATTACGATACGTAATTAAGGCCCCGTCGTCGAAACGCCCTTCTTGTGGTTCAATCCGGCTCCATTCGATGGAAAAACGATAAATCCCCAAGCCCAAGTCCTGCATTAACAAAACGTCTGAGGGGAAAAGACTCCAATGATCTGCTGCCAAACCACAGGTTTCGCCGGTACGTATGCCCGACGCCCCATCCGGACGGATAAAGTTTTCGAATGCAGACCAGTTATTGTTCCAGGTTCCACCCTCAATTTGGTGAGCTGCCGAAGCCGCACCAAATGCAAACCCCTTTGGAAATACCAATTGCTCTGGTTTGGACTTTGTAAAATCCAATAGTCTGTTTCGCTTAATCAAGTATTTGTTTTTTATGTTCCTACGAAGAAGATTCTACTGCGCATCAGGCATTAATGTACACTAAGACGTAGCTGCATTATACAAGATGATTATTTTAAAATGCAGCCAATCCCATCTGTGCAGATGCCCTTATGATTGGAATCATACGATCTATGCTTATTGCGTCTAATTCATAAAATAGGGGCAAACGAATTAGGCAATCGGTATAGAAATCGGTGTTTGGTAGGTTACGGCCATCATGCTTTGGGGCATAGTATGGGCTTCTATGAAGGGAAAGATAATGAAAAACTGCATGAAATCCTTTAGCACCTAATGCCTCTATGATTTTTTGGCGTTGAAGCCCACTTTGGGCCACCATGTAAAACATATGGGCATTATTGGTGGCATAATGTGGAATAGACGGCAAACGGATCCCCTCCCCTTCCACAGATCTCAACCCCTCAAAATACTGTATCCATATTTTTTTTCTTTTCTCTTGAATACACGTTAAATGTTCTAATTGGGCAAATAAGAATGCTGCCACAATTTCTGAGGGTAAAAATGAAGAACCCACATCTATCCAACCATATTTATCCACTTCTCCCCTAAAGAATGCCGCACGATTGGTACCTTTTTCCCATATTATTTCGGCACGTTGTACAAATCTGGGGTCATTTACGACCAACATACCGCCTTCGCCCGAAATGATGTTTTTGGTTTCATGAAAGGAAAAAGCAGCCAAATGACCGATACTACCCAAAGCAGCTTTTTTGCCACTTGAAAAGGTATAAAAACTGTCTATGGCCTGGGCTGCATCTTCAACCACATACAGCCCAAATTCATTGGCGAGCGCCATCACCTTTTCCATGTCACAGGCTACTCCGGCGTAATGTACTACAATGATGGCTTTTGTACGAGAATTTATCAGTGCTTTTAGTTGGGATTCTTCTATTCCAGGATGATCTGGTCTTGAGTCTGCAAAAACCAATTTTGCCCCACGAAGTATGAAGGCGTTTGCCGTCGAAACGAATGTATAAGATGGTAAAATTACTTCGTCGCCGGGTTGAATATCTAACAACAAGGCGGCCATTTCGAGGGCATCGGTACAAGAAGTGGTTAATAAGCATTTACCAAAGCCATAATGTTCTTCAAAAAACCGATGACACATCTGGGTATATTTACCATTTCCGCTAATTTTTCCACAATTAACTGCATCTTGAATATACTGTGTTTCCTTGCCTGTCAGATAAGGTTTATTAAAGGGAATCTTTTCCATTTTAAAGATATTAATGGTTAAAATGCCAGCCTTGACTGTATGGCTTTTAATAACTTAAGAATCAACCCATTCTCTAACGAAGACTGTAATAAACCTTCATTGAATCGATCTGCACGCACCAAAACTGTAATCAACTTACACAAATTTGGTACTGAAAGAGAAGACAAATCTGTATCCATGCTTTGTAATATTTTTTTTCCTTCCGTCCAATTTCCCCAATCAAAAACGATCATAATAGGTATTTGATGATGAACAATATCTAAAAATTGCCTTAACTCAACAGAATGAGTTTGGAAAATATTTTTTGAATACTGTTTATTTGTCGAATATTTTAACTCTAATACATTAATAAAATCCATTAAAGGTTTCCATTTTTCCAATGAATAATTAGAAATAACTTCAATATAGTCATCGTGTAACAATGGCATAACTTATGTTTTCTTTAGTCTCCAATAGTGCGAGATATAGGAACGTTCTGCAAGCAGATATCCCTTTTTTTCATAAAAGACACAAGCGCCCCGATTCATTGCCTGCGTTGGGATTTTCATCCGTTGAGCGCCCGCCATCATCGCCCATTGCTCGGCATACACCAATAACGTAGAGCCCACACCTTGGTGTTGGTGGCACGGATCGGATGCAATCAAGCCAATATATCCTATTTTTTCCTTTATTTTAACGGTAACAAATCCTCTAAGTGCTTCTTTTTGCACCAGAACAAAAACGGCATCCGCAAATGTACCATTAATAGACGCCTCTACCCAACGGCGATACAAGCGACGGAAAGCATCTTCACCAAAATGTGGATCCAAACGAAAACGACTGAATTTTCCGGCTTCAAACGCTAAAGGGTACAAGTCTCTCGCTTCAAGGCCGGACAAAGAAAAAAACTGAACCTCGGACGCTATTGATGGAATATGGCATAATTCCTTTTCATAGATACGCTTTTCTTCCTGCATCGCCATCTCATAACCTTGTAAAAAGAAAGCACCAGGAAGATGACTTTTGGTGATCATCAAATCGTATTGATTGGAGTAATTGATTTCTCCAGATTCATATACTCCAATTTCGATTCCAAAAAAAGCACTGTCCCATTCCAATTTACGAATCATCACAACTCCTCATCTATGACATAAATAGGTCGAGACTTGGTTTGGTCAAATATTTTCCCAAGGTAAATACCTACAACGCCAATCGTAGTAATGATAATTCCTGAAAAAAACCAAATTGAAACCATCATTGAAGCATAGCCAATAACCACGATTTCGCCGGTTATCTTCTGAAAGATATAATATAGCCCAATAAAGAAAGCAAACAGCGATATAGACAATCCGAATTTAACCATCAACTTCAATGGTTTATTAGAAAAAGACACAATGGTATTAAATGCTAATTCGATCAACTTACCAAAAGAATATGCAGACTTTCCTTCGGCTCTCCCTCCATGTTCTACGGCAATAGTGGTCTTTTCGTATCCAACCCAATTCACAAAAAGCGGAAAGAATTTAATCGAATCTCCAAGCATTAAAACGGACTCGATAACTTTACGGTGGTAGATACCAAAATTAGCGATTTCGTGATCGTACCGGGTATCTGTGAAAAAACCATATACTTTAGAAAACATATAGGAAGAAGCTTTCTTCAGCCATGAATCCGAGCGGTTTTGGCGCTTTGCCTGCACGACCTGAAATCCTTCCTTTGCTTTTTGGAGCAACCGAGGAATTTCCGCCGGACGATCTTGTAAATCACAATCCATCACCACAACCCATTCCCCTTTAGCAGCCTTTAGGCCCGCCATAATCGCTGGGTGCTGACCAAAATTGCGGCTTAGGCGGATGCAACGCACATATTGGCATTCACCCGCCAACCGCTTCATTTCTTGCCATGCTCTATCTGGACTTCGGTCATCCACCAAAACAATTTCATACGAAACCGCCATTTCCTGCAAAACGCCCTCTAATTCCGTAACCAATTTCGCCACGATTTTTTCGGCATTATATACTGGACTGACCACGGATATTTGTGGGCACATTTTTGCAGACATTGGCTCGCTTTTATTTTAATCCCAGTCTAATGTCAGGTGTGTTAAGACAGATAATTGTACCACATGGTTCATTTGGTTCTGGGTTTTTCCGGGAATCCATTGGTTAATATACGTTGTCTCTAACGATAGTTTGGGCCCAACTTTGTGTCCAATGCCAAAATTGGCACGGTTTTGATCCGTTTTTCCTTCCGAAAGCCTAAAGTGGTATTCATTACCCATCGCCATATACCAATTGCCTTTCTGGTTCAATTTATGTGTCGCCCGAACCGAATAACGGGTGCGCAACTGAAAAGCGCTGTCTATCCAGCGTTCTTCCAGCCGCAAGCGATGGGCCACATCCGCTTTCCCCAAAGGCGCACGACGAATCCACTGCTGATAAATACGATGCTCATATCGCCGTTTTTCTCCTCCTAAGATTGCAAAAGCATAGCCTGCACTGGCTGTTCGGTTGGAGCGTATCTGATGGTTTATGGCAACGCGATTTTTCCATTGTTGCATGGCTCCGGTCAGGTTTTTGAGCCGAATTTGCGAATCAAAGTGTAAGCCCCAATCGCCATTCAAACGATAGTTACCTACATAGGTGTACCAGCCACCACTACCGTGTTGCAGGTTTTGGCTCCATGCCGCTTGTACAAATCCCAATAAAATGATGATCACCAAAATACGTTTCATTCTGCCTCCGGTTAAGGTTGATTCAAAAGTGTTCAACCCTGTACGCCAACCGACCAAAAGGGTGCAGCACCAAAGGTTAGATTTTGATTACAAAACGATCTTCTGACTTTACCGACTGAACAAACCCAACCATTAGCCGGATGATATTTTCTACATCACGTATGTCTATCATTTCGATGGTGGAGTGCATGTAACGCATAGGCAAGGAAATGAGGGCGCTCGGAATACCAGATTGGGCCACAAAAATATCATCGGTGTCGGTTCCTGTATAACGAGAGATAGCCTCGTGTTGTACCGTGATTTCTTCCGATTGTGCGACCTCCATAAGACGTTCCACCACCAACGGATGGTTTGCCCCACCATGCGAGAGCGTGGGACCAGCACCCAATTTCACTTCACCATGTTCCAAGGAATTGATTCCCGGTGTATCGGTGGCATGGCATACATCCACTACCAAAGCAACAGTGGGATATAGCCGATAGGCAGCCATTTTAGCGCCATTACCACCAATTTCTTCTTGTACGGCATTGAGGGCATATACCGTTGCGGTGGGCTTTTGCCCCATCTGAAGCCGTCGGATGGCCTCTGCAATGATGTACCCTCCAATCCGGTTATCAAGGGCACGCCCAATGATACGATTGGGGGTCAATTCTAAAGGCCCATCTACATAAACACCTACCTGCCCAATCCGTAATCCACGGGCTTCGGCTTCTTCTTTGGTATCTGCCCCAATATCTACCCATAAATCATGCATTTTGGGTACTTTCTCGCCTTCACGATCCCGAATATGAATGGCTGTATTGCCCACAACACCCACGACCTCTCCCAAATCACCTGCAAAAACAACCCGTTTTCCACGTGCAATGGCATGATCTGTCCCACCTACCCGCCGTACATAAAGCAGGCCATCGGATGTGATGTGGTGGATCATAAACCCAATTTCGTCTGCATGGGCTTCCAGCATCACCGTAGGCTGCGAAGACATTCCCTTCATGATGGCCCAAGTATTACCATAGGCATCGTTCTCTACCTGATCGGCGAATGTGCGCGTGTATTGTGCCCAAACCCGTTGGCCGGGCGCTTCAAAGCCCGAAGGGCTTGGCGTTTGAAGTAATTCCCAAAGAAATTCTTTTGCGTGCATAAGCATAAAATATGTTATGATTTATATGAAATTGTTTTATTTAAAATCAATATTACCAAACCTTTGAGTCAGATATTTATTTATCACTCTTATGATTTTTTTTAACGCTTAAAA
>DDTM01000021.1 GCA_002344075.1 Bacteroidetes bacterium UBA2364 | reverse complement strand
CCATGCGGATGAAACGTGGATGTTATGAACTGATGATTATGGTTTGCCTAAAAGCCGGAACATTTCTTTCTTGTAGGCTTCCACTCCGGGCTGATCAAATGGATTAATGCCCAGCAAGTACCCCCCAATAGCCACACCATGTTCAAAGAAATAAATCAGTTCGCCCAGTGTTTGCGGGGTAATCGCATCCATCCAGAGGGTCATATTAGGTACACCACCCTCGGTATGGGCCTGTCGGGTTCCTTCATACGCTTTTCGGTTTATCTCGGTATAGGGCTTCCCAACCAAGTAGTTCAATTTGTCGAGGTCGCCTGCCAACAAGGGTGCGGAAATATCGCCCTGATCGTCGTGCACCATCAGAAACGTTTCGGCCACCACCCTTTGCCCGTCCTGCATGTATTGCCCCAGTGAGTGCAGATCGGTCGAGAACTGCATCGCCACTGGAAAAAGTCCTTTTCCCTCTTTGCCCTCACTCTCGCCGTAAAGTTGTTGCCACCAAGCACCAATCGGGTATAGTTTGGGTTCAAACACCGAGAGTACGTCTGTTTTGTATCCGGCTTCGTGCAACCAAAAGCGGACAGCGGCATATTGCAAGGCCGGATTATTTTCTGAGGTGCTTAGTCGTTCACACTCGGTGCGTGCGCCTTCAAACAAAGCGTGGACGTCAATACCAGCGGCGGCAATGGGCAATAAACCAACAGGCGTTAGTACAGAAAAGCGTCCCCCCACATCGGGCGGAATGACAAATTTACGGAATCCTCGACTATTGCGTAATTGATTCAATGCACCAGACGCGGGGTCGGTGGTGGCAATAATGCGTTCATTGGCATCGGCAAAGCGTTCATCCATCCAATCCAATAAAAACCGAAAAGCCAATGCGGGTTCTAAGGTAGTTCCAGATTTGGAGATCACATTCACATACACCGATTTCCCTTCTAAGGATTGCAACAACTCGCGAAGATAGGCCCCGCTCATGTGGTGTCCTGCAAATAGAATTTCCGGCCCTGAGCGCTTAAAATAGGGCGAGAGCGCATCTATAACGGCTTTAGCACCCAGATAAGAGCCACCAATTCCTACACAAAGCAAGACATCGGCACGTTCCCGAATTTCGGCGGCAACCGCAGCCACTTCGTCTAAAAGCGATACATTGGGCGTAGTGAGTAGGTCTCGCCAGCCTAAGAAGTTATTGCCGGCGCCATTTTTGGTTACTAAAGCCGTTTGTGCGGCTTCTAATACCGGCTGAAAATCGGAGAGGGTTTGCCCTGGTGGCAAAAACGGGGAAATATTGGAAAGATCGAGGGTGAGCATAGCAATTAATAAGGTCTGTGAATAAGAAAAAGTCTGCACCAAAAATAGCACGCATTATAACCGACACTTCGATAATTCTTGATGGAGGAAGGGCTTCCGAATCTGTTTTTTTGGTTATTTGTCTCCGGCCTTCCATATAGCCACATTCTGGCGAGGAACCACGAAAATAGCGCCGCAAAATGTGTTAAGTAGGTTCTTGTAATATAGTTTAGGGTATAGTGGTCATTCCGATGGGGGCATTTCAACCCTTTTCTAATGGCTTTGGCAGAAAGTACGCAAAGGCTTTATTATTTTAAGCATTCATCCATGCCCTGTCGTATATAAAGAGGTCTCGTGTCCAGCAATTAATACCAATTACCGACACGCCACATCACACGTTTTTGCCTTGAAACAGTTTTTTTTAAAAAAATCAACACTTAAGCGATTACAGGGTTCAAGAAATACCTTTCGGATAAGCCTTACAAGTTACCCATTTATGCACCCTCAACAAATAAAACACCTTTCATCGGCATTGACGGAACCTGTTCTATCGTTTTCCTCGATATCTGGCGGCGATACCGCAGAGGCTTGGCGCGTACACACTGCCCAAGAGACGTATTTTGCCAAAACTGGCCTTACAGATATATCCAACACGTTTGCGTGTGAGGCAAATGGCTTATCAGCCTTACGCGGGGCAAAATCGGGATTGGTAATCCCTAAAGTAAAGGCTTGGGGATCCGGATTTTTGGTACTTGAGTGGTTAGCATCCATACCGCCATCCCCATCAGACCATGCAGCACTGGGACGAGGCTTGGCGCAATTACATCAAGCAATCAACCCTGAACAGGCATTGGGGTATGGTTATCCGATGCAAAACTTTATTGGTCGGACGCCACAGCACAATGAATGGCACGAAACGTGGCCTTCTTTTTTTGCCGAACAGCGCCTACAAGCGATGGCGGAGCGTTGTCGTCGTGCAGACCGATGGTCGGCAAATTGGGAAAGTGCCTTTTACGCTTTGTGTAATGCCCTGCCGCAAATCCTACCGACAAGGCCAGACGCTTCGCTCCTGCACGGTGACTTATGGCACGGTAATGTGTACTTTAGCCGAAATGGCCCGGCTCTGATAGATCCAGCGGTATATTATGGTCACCGAGAAGCCGACCTTGCCATGACAGCCTTGTTTGGTGGTTTTTCGCCCGTATTTTATACCGCATATAATGAAATCTGGCCATTGGAAGCTGGATTTTCCGAACGGCGTGCTATTTACAATCTCTATCACTTGCTCAATCATTTGTTGTTGTTTGGATCGTCATACGCCGGAAGTGTTGCCACCATACTGAAAGAATTTGGATAAATCATGCCCAAACATACCATCATTTCCGTATCCGACCTAAACGGTGCACTCAAAGATGTGGTCGAGGACACCTTTTCCGATTTATGGGTAGAGGGTGAGGTTTCTAATTTTAAAGCACATACGTCCGGTCATTTATATTTTAGTCTAAAGGATCATCAATCCCAGATTTCCTGTGCACTATGGCAGTTTAACCGTAAATATTTATTTTTCACCCCACGCGACGGGATGAAAGTGCTGGCCCATGGAGCACTCTCCCTCTATCCACCACGCGGCACCTATTCTTTTGTTGTAAAATCCATGCGTCCGGCAGGTGAAGGGGACCTCAACCTGGCCTTCGAGGCACTGAAACAGAAATTAGCCGCAGAGGGCCTTTTTTCCACACATAAAAAACAAAAACTACCCCGATATCCGCAAAGAATTGGGGTCATTACCAGCGAGACTGGTGCAGCCATCCAAGACATTTTGCGGGTGATCCAATACCGTTTTCCGATGGTGCACGTATTGCTTATTCCGGTAATGGTGCAAGGACCGGGGGCCGCCGAAGAAATTGCACGGGCGATCTATCAATTTAATGCCCAAAGCGATCCAATAGACGTCTTGCTTATTGGACGCGGCGGTGGGAGTATCGAGGATCTTTGGGCATTTAATGAAGAAGTGGTAGCACGGGCCATCTATCACAGCACCATCCCTATTATCAGTGCGGTTGGGCATGAAACAGATGTGACCATCGCTGATTTTGTGGCCGATGTGCGTGCAGCAACTCCTTCCAATGCGGCAGAACTCGCAACGCCGGACCAGCGTGAAGTATTACAGATTATTGCCAATCTTAGATACACGATTAAAAATCGTACCTTACGCAAATTGGAAGTGGAACAAGAGCGTTTACGAAACCTTCGCGGATCATATGCACTAAACCGTCCGCGTATGATGTTGGAAGAACAATTGCGCCGCCTCATAGAAATCAAACGGCAATTATTGCGTACCACTCAACTTCAGGTACAACAGGCCCGAACCTCCCTCCAACTTAGAGAAGGACAATTACAGCAACTCGACCCGAACGCGCCACTAAAACGGGGCTATGTACAAGTCTTTAGGGACCAAACGCTACTCTTGAGGGCCAACGAAACCCATCCTCAACAACTTCTCACCTTACGGTTTCTGGATGGATCGGTAGCGGTTGTGGTTAACGAGGTGTCACAAGATCGTTAAAAGGTGGTTTTGTATAGACCAAGACCAGTGCCACACTTGCTTTCTCCCAGACTTTATCCGAAATTGATCTATCAGAAAGGAAACGCTTCGCTTTAATGGCGCAATTTTCTGTATTTTTTACACAAGAAGTACCGCGCACGGTGAACAAATCTTGTTGGCATTCGTTTTATCGCCCATGTTTTTGCGGAATGCCTCCTATCAAAAACGCCACTCGCGCTGCCTTCCCAAGCCAATGATTACCCCGACAAGCTATGTCCCAACGATTGTCCGAACACACCTTTAGCGAAGCGATCCAATCTTTAGAACAAATCGTGCGCACCTTAGAGCAACCGGTTCCACTAGAAGAAGCCTTGTCGCTATACGAAGAAGGCTTGTCATTAGCACACTTTTGCGAAGCCCGCTTACAGGAGGCCCAATTGCGTATCGAAAAACTATCGCTTCAACCTTCCGAAGTCCATCCCTCAACTTTATGAACGAACCCCAAATTACCCATACTCCTGGCCCCCTACTTACCCAAATTGATTTTCCGCATATCTTGCGAGCACTGCCCGTCGAAAAATTGCCCCAAGTGGCCGAGGAATTGCGGGAATACATCATAGACATCATTTCGGTACATGGGGGGCACTTTGCGGCTTCCCTTGGCGTGGTAGAACTCACCGTCGCGCTTCATTATGTTTATCGAACCCCAAAAGATCAGATTGTGTGGGATGTTGGACATCAAGCCTATGGACATAAAATTCTCACTGGCCGAAGAGATGTCTTCCACACCAACCGTAAATACCAAGGCATTTCGGGCTTCCCCAAAAGGTCAGAGTCGGAGTACGACACATTTGGTGTAGGTCATGCGTCCACCTCCATCTCGGCTGCACTCGGCATGGCTAAAGCCCGTGACATTACCGAGACAGACCAAAAAGTAGTGGCGATTATTGGCGACGGCTCTATGACAGGCGGTTTGGCGTTTGAAGGGCTGAATAATGCGGGAACGGCTAAATCGGATCTGCTTGTCATCTTGAACGACAACCGGATGTCCATAGACCCCAATGTGGGCGCTTTAAACGAATACTTAGCCGAGATTACCGCCGGAAAAGGCTGGAATACCCTCCGCGATGAGGTTTGGGACTTTCTCGAAAGAATGAAAGGAAAAGGAGGCGGAACCATGCAGCGCTTTATCGGACGCATTGAAAACGGCATGAAAGCCGCACTCACACCCGGAGGCCTTTTTGAGGCCCTCGGCTTTCGCTATTTTGGTCCTGTGGATGGCCACGACGTGGTCCAACTCGCTAAAATTTTAGACGATCTAAAAGACCTTAAAGGCCCTATCCTGCTCCACTGTATGACGGTTAAAGGCAAGGGTTTTGCACCCGCCGAACAAGACCAACTGAAGTGGCACGCCCAAAGTTCACCCTTCGACAAACTCACGGGCGAATCTTTGGTTAAACCGGATCCTGGAAAACGTAAGATACCCAACTGGCAAGATGTCTTTGGGGACGCCATCCTTGAGTTGGCCAAACAAGATCCTAAAATAGTGGGGATTACGGCGGCAATGCCCAGCGGAACAGGCTTGAGCAAAATGATGAAACAGATGCCTCATCGGGCATTCGATGTAGGAATTGCGGAGATGCACGCCGTGGTTGAAGCCGCCGGAATGGCTACACAAGGCTTGAAACCGTTCGTGGCCATCTATTCCAGTTTTCTACAACGCGCCTACGACGGGATCATCCATGACGTGGCCCTACAAGACCTTCCAGTTGTCTTCTGTATGGACCGATCCGGTCTCGTGGGGGCAGACGGTGCCACGCACCATGGCGCTTTGGATATTCCGTATTTAAGATGCGTACAAAACATGGTGGTGGCTGCACCAATGGAGGCACAAGACCTACGCAACCTCATGTTCTCGGCCAGTTTACACGCCAAAGGCCCTTACGCAATCCGATACCCCCGTGGTGGAACCTCCGACGAGGGCATTGGGCCTTTCGTAGAAATACCCATTGGTACTGGACGCAAAGTGACAGGCGGCGCCGATGTAGCCATTTTGAGTTATGGCGCTATCGGGCAGTCAGTATCCATAGCACGTAAGCACTTGCAAGAGGCTGGTATTGACGCGGCGCATTATGACTTACGGTTTGTGAAGCCTTTGGATCAGGCGCTGCTGGAGGAGGTTTTTACAATGTTTGATGTAGTGGTGACCATCGAAGATGGCGTGATACAAGGAGGCGCCGGAAGCGCTGTATTAGAGTGGATGTCCGACCATGGCTATAAAGCCGATGTTTTGCGACTGGGCCTTCCGGATACATTTGTAGAACATGGTACCCAAAATGAGCTATATGCGGAAGCGGGGCTTGATCCACAGGGAATTGCCCGCCAGACCTTAGCGTTTATCCGTCAACACCAATCCATGAACGCATAATTTTAATTAGACTTTGCTAAAATAGACTCCCAAGCCACCGACATTCGGTGGCTTCTTTTGGTTTTTCGGAGGCATATTTTATGGTTAGTTTACTCCCAAACGACCTCCACCCTAACCCTGATTTTTTTGCGTGTAACAAAATCCTATACCGAAAACCCTAACTATTTGGAATTGCTCCGCCAGAGAGACGAAGGGATATTAACCCAAATGGTTCTGGAAGAAACGCCCAAGTTATATCGGTGTATAGCCCGATTGGTACGTGACCCAGACGAGGTACAAAATTTGGTACAAGAAACCTTCCTTCAGGCACTCCGAAAGGTAGAAAACTTCAGGGGCGAATCGTTGTTTTCCACTTGGCTTTGTGCGATCGGGATTAATTTGGCACGTGCAAGCCTTCGCAGATCCATCCGTACCGACCTTATGGACGAGGCAGATATAGAGGTGCTCCAGCCCCGTTTTGATGAACAAGGGCATGCAATAGCAGAATACCCCCTTTGGAATCCGGAACGAGGGCTGATCCGAAAGGAGCAAATCCGTATTTTATATGAAGCCATCGAACGGCTACCAGAGGACTACCGCCTTGCCATCACCTTGCGCGACCTTGAAGAACTACCAATGGACGAAGTGGCCCGGATGCTGGAAATCACAGAAGGGAATTTACGTGTCCGCCTGCACCGCGCCCGAAATGCCCTCCGAAACCTACTAATCCATTATGATACAAACACTTAAATACTGGCTGGGCATTAATCTGAACTGTAAAGAAGCCCATCAATTTTTAACCGATTATGTAGAAAACGCCCTTGATGAGGATTTGAAGTGGCGATTTGAACAACATATGCGTTTATGCCGGAACTGTCGTGTATATTTAGCGCAATACAAAGCCGTCATTGCGTTACTACATGATACTGCACCGCCAAAGCCACAACCGGAACTAGTGGCACATACACTTTCTTTTTTAAAAAATGAACTTAACAAGCCGACTTCCTGATTTCAAAAAACATTTAATCAGAATCGAAAGGCATATGCAACAGACGGAATGATCGGGAATAAACTGGCCTGTCGAAAGGATTTCCGGAGGGTAACTGGGTCTTCTCCTTCGTAGATAAAGAAAGCATTCTTTCGGTTATATACATTGTAGAAGCTGGTAGAAATGGTCCGAGACAGATTTCTCATACCTTTTATTTTCAATGTTTTATTAAAGTTTGCCGCAACATCCATCCGGTGAAACGGCGACATCCGGTAGCTGTTTCTACTGCCATAATAGGTATAAAGTCCATTGCCCTCCCAAGGCCTGTTTGCGCCAGCTACCTGCGAGATGGCCAGTGTAAGGGCATTGCCTGTACCATAAACCCAAGTACCCGAAAACTCAATATGGGCATTTAGTTTATGGTGTAGCATCAAGACCACATCATGTAGGCGGTCGTAACGATATGGAAAGGGCTTGCCCTCATTTAAGTCTTTAAACTTCCTAGTACTACGAGCCAAAGAATAGCCTACCCAACCCATTGTTTTCCCAGATGTTTTTTGTAAAAAAAACTCAATGCCCCGAGAAAGTCCACTGCCCACTACCACCTTTTCCTGCCAGTCTAAGGCGGGTTGGTTTACAAAGTTGGCTCCGGGTTTATACTCCACAATGCCTTTAATCGGTTTATAATAAGCCTCGATCGTTGCTTCCCAGCCTACCCACTCGCGAACGATACCGAGCGCGGATTGTGTGGCCTCGGATGGTGGCACCTTTGCCGTTGCTGGGAGCCACAAATCGGTGGGCAATCCAATACTACTGGTTGTTAACAAGTGCAAAGGCTGCTGAACCCGTGCAAATGAGGCTTTCAGGGCGTATCGCCCCACCTTGAACCGACCAGAAACCCGTGGTTGTATCGAAAAAAAGGCTTGCTTACCCGCCCAATATCCTGCCACATGTAGGCCGCCATTGATGCGCAGTTTTTCCGAGACCTGCCAGTCGTCCTCTGCGAATAGAGCAGCTTCCGTACTAAAGAGTTTCTCGGCCTGCGGCTTAAATTCCGTTTCAATTGGAGACGAAGCCCCTTCCTGAATCGAAACTTGGGCTACGGCAGGAACAAAGCGATGACGGGTGGTCACTGCACCAAACCGAGCAGCATGACGCGGATGAACCGACCAATCCCAGTCTGTTTTAAGCCGCCAGTCTCGAATACCGGAAGAATACTGTGCTGCATATGCGTTACGGTTTTGTGGCGTCTGGAGTGCATAGTCCGACTCGGCATACTCCGCCTTCAGTGCATATTGGCTTAGCGTAATGGCTGTATTGGCAAACAATCGGTTATTAAATAGATGATTCCACCGGAACGAGGCCGCTACGTTTCCCCAATCCATCCCTACTTGCAGACGATTTTCATTCCTTCGTTGATTAAATAATTGCTTTTGATCGAGATAGAAAGCGTCTTTTCCGCTATACCAACTTATAAACAAGCGGTCTTTGGACGAGGGGATCCAATTCCACTTGGCATTTAGGTCATAAAAATAGTAGCCACTTTCCACTTCCCGATCGGCATCATTGGCGGATAACCGTCTAAGTATCGGACGCGCCAAGGCGTCTATATAGGTGCGCCGCGCCGAAATAAAAAGGCTCATTTTGTCCTGTAGAATAGGCCCTTGTACTGCCCATTTTGCGGCTACAATGCCCACCGAGCCTTCCGTTTTCCACTCCCGTAAATGACCTTCTTTCAGGGTAATATCCACCACCGATGACAAACGCCCCCCATACCGCGCAGGAAATCCCCCTTTTGAAAGCGTAACCGATTGGATGGCGTCGGAATTGAATACCGAAAAAAAGCCAAATAAGTGGCTGACATTATAAACCGGCGTGTCATCCACCAGAATGAGGTTCTGATCAGGCCCACCACCACGTACATATAACCCCGTGCTGCCCTCTGAACCAGACTGTACGCCGGGCATAAGTTGTAGCGCCTTGATAACATCCGTTTCGCCCATCAATGCAGGAAGTGCTTTGATTTGCTGGATCGAAATCTCGATGGTACTTGTTTCCGCAGATTCCACGCCGGAACGACCTTGTGCGGTAACCTCAACTTCGTCAGTGCTGGTATCAGGCATTAACTTTACATCTAACTTTAGGGCATCCATCGGATGAATGGCCAAAAATCGGCTTTGGTAACCCACAAAACTGATCACTAAAACCAGCGAATCCTTCGGAACCGCCAAGCTAAAAAAACCATACCGATTGCTCACCGTTCCTATTTTCAGCGCCTTCACATAAACGCTTGCCCCTATCAGCCGCTCACCGGAATCCGCATCCGAGACATAGCCACTCACCACGACCCGACCTTGTGCCTGCATTCCTTGTGGCCCAAGACAAAGGAAGCAAAGAATAAACAACCAGAAAGACAAGCGTGGACTGTACATGACCGTATTATTTTCGTATGTGTGCAAGTTGATCCCAAAAATCGGGGAACGAGACAGCAGCATGATGGGCTTCTAAAATCTCTGTGGGTCCGTCGGCAACAAAGGCAGCAATACCCATGCTCATCGCGATGCGGTGATCAAGAAAAGCCTCCACGGTCGTACCTTTGAGTTTATATCCACCAGTTATGCGCATCCCATCTGGCCATTCTTCTACTTTGGCTCCCAATTTGCGAAGGTTTGTGACCATAGCCGCAATCCGATCTGTTTCTTTTACACGCAATTCTTCGGCCCCACGAATTTCAGTGATCCCCTCGGCTTGTGTCGCAGCTACGGCAAGAATTGGAATTTCGTCTATTATATTGGCAATAACGGCCCCATCGAGCGAAACTCCCCGTAGCTTAGCCGTGCGAATCCGCATATCGGCAACGGGTTCGCCACTCGTTTGGCGCTCGTTTTCCAAAACAATATCTGCCCCCATTTGCCGCAAAACGTCCAACAATCCGGTTCTAGACGGGTTTAACCCCACTTGTGGCAGGCGTAACTCGCTGCTAGGTACAATGGAAGCAGCGACCATAAAAAACGCGGCTGCCGAGAAATCACGGGGAATATGGTATGCTTGCGCCAAAATAGGCCGCCCGCCTTCTACCTTCAGCCGGCCATGATTGTTCTGGATACCCAGCATACGCTCGGTGTGATCACGGGTGGGCACTTTTTCCACAACTTCTGTCTGGCCCTCAGCAAATAATCCCGCCAACAAAACACAACTTTTAACCTGAGCCGAAGCCACAGGCATTTCATAGCGAATTCCGCGCAATGCCGGATTCCCCTTGATAAAAATAGGGGCATGACCGTCCGTCAATTCAATTGAAGCACCCATTTCTCTCAGCGGATTGGCCACTCGTGCCATCGGACGACGGGACAGTGACGCATCCCCTATCAGTATCGAATCGAATGGTTGTCCTGCCAAAACGCCCGCCAAAAACCGCATTGCCGTACCAGAATTGCCACAATCCAACGGGTTATCCGGTTTTTCAAACCCACTCAACCCTTTACCATGTACCAGAATGGCCCCATCGGGCGTGTTTTCTATTTTTATACCCAATTGCCGGATACAAGAAAGCATAGACTGTGGATCTGCGGCTGTAGCATAGCCGTGGAGGGTGGAAACCCCTTCTCCAAGGGCCGCAAAAAGGGCTGCTCGCTGCGAAACAGACTTGTCCGCTGGTAGCCAAACTTCACCCTTTAGAGCATGTGCAGGGAATAATTGCATCGTATTAATACTTGTTTACATTTATCTTACAATAATTTTTTTCTTTCTACAAAAGAAACATTCTGCCGCCAATACAATACCGCAAAACCTTTGGGCGTTTGCACACAGAACAAAAGACCATTGTAGCCGATTCCGGTGAGACGGGGCTTGAAGTTTCCGCCAATTATGAAACCGCCGAAATTCCGCTGGGAAAGAAACTTAAACGGTTACGCTGCGTCCTACCGTTTCTTTTTATAACTATTCTATTCGCGTCTTATGAAAAAATATTTCCACTCATTATGCTTGCTCGTGTTGTTTGCAGGAGGATCAGTTCAGGCCCAAGCACCAACCAATTGGTACAATTTAGACCCCGAAACGGATAAAGTACCTGGTGTATCCACCGAACGAATGTATCAAGAATTACTAAAAGGCCGCACTGGCAAAACAGTTGTGGTGGCTGTTATAGACTCCGGTGTGGACGTGAACCACGAAGATTTAAAGTCTGTACTCTGGGTCAATGCGAAAGAAATCCCCGGAAACGGTAAAGATGACGATGAAAATGGCTATGTGGATGATATACATGGCTGGAGTTTTCTGGGTGGGAAAGATGGACGCAACGTAAGCTTTGACACGGGCGAGATCACCCGCTTTGTGGTTGCATTGAAGGGGAAGTGTGAGAAGGCAGACGTGGCCAGCCTTCAGGGAAAAGACAAGGCTGATTGTGAACGATATGCCGCAGCCAAGTCCGAGATTAATACCGAACGTACAGAAGCACAAAGCCAACTGTCCCAAATTGAGATGACCAAGACAATGGTGTCGAACACGATGTCCACATTGAAACGGCTCTTGGGCAATAAAGCCCCTACGCCCGAAAACGTCTTGGCCCTTAAACCGGAAGCAAAAGACAAACAATTTGTGACTATAGGACAGAACATCGTCGAAAACTTAGCTGGCGCGGGAAAAGAGTATAAAACGGTTGATGAAATGCAAGCCTTTATTGATGCAGACCTTCAAGAGGGCTATGACTATTTTAATGAACGTGCCAATTACTTTTACAATTTAGAGTTTGATCCTCGAAGCATTGTCGGAGACGACCCCAACAACCTGAATGAACGCGGTTATGGTAATAACGACTATCAAGGCCCAGATGCCGAACACGGCACACACGTGGCTGGTATTATCGCCGCAGACCGTACCAACAACCTCGGTACTAAAGGCGTGGCGGATAACGTCAGAATCATGGTTCTGCGTGCTGTCCCCAATGGCGATGAACGCGACAAAGACATCGCAAATGCCATTTATTATGCTGTCGATAATGGCGCCAGTATTATTAATATGAGCTTTGGAAAGGGCTTCTCGCCTCAAAAAGAAGTGGTGGACAAGGCCATTCAATACGCCGAATCCAAAGACGTGCTTATTGTCCATGCAGCGGGAAATGACGGTGCAAATATTGACGAAACCCCAAACTTTCCGGTTGATTGGTTTGGCCCAGACGACTCGAAAGACCGCTCCCGCCGTCCCAAGAACATGATTGAAGTGGGGGCATCTAACTGGGAAGGCGGGGCAAATGCCCTTGCTTCTTTCTCAAATTTCGGCAAAACGGAAGTTGATGTATTTGCACCGGGTGTGAACATCTATGCCACCATCCCCGGCTCTAAATACAAAGAAATCAGCGGTACTTCTATGGCTGCTCCCGTCACTTCGGGTGTTGCTGCTGTCTTACGCTCCTACTTCCCGCATCTTACGGCGGCACAAGTAAAATTGCTCATTATGGATACCGCCACCAAGTCCAAAAAAATGGTTATTAAACCCGGAACCGAAGACGAGATGGTAACACTTCCTGAGATTTCGGTAACAGGTGGTTATGTAAATGCATTTGAAGCAGTCAGAAAAGCGCTCTCAATGGAACAAAGCCCAAAACCCAACCCAGCGCCAAAGCCTAAGAATAAACCCTTGCCAAAGCCTAAAAAACCACGTGGCTAAATCCTAAACGATACCGCAAAGCGGCTTTGGATTCTCCAATGCCGCTTTTTTATGCCATGTTTGATTACTTGCCTATTATTGGATTGGAGCGCATAATACCTTAAACAGTTTATCAGGGCGAATAGCATGATCAACGAGACGTGCGGTGTTAATACAATACGGCCAACGGGCATTACAAAACAATAAGCCCATTAGGACAAGGCAATAGGTAGTATTCTCCAAAGGTATAGCACAAAATATTAGCGTATTCATGAAACAATTACCGAGATCATAACATACATATAGTACTTTTTAGATTCCCAAATCCTTATTCACCATTATATGCAATATCATACCATGATCAAGAAAATTTGGGGCTATCTCGCCCTTTTATTGTTCATAACAGGCGCAACAGAGGTCCATGCCCAAAAGCCCAAAAACAAACCAGGGGATCAGCAACAGGTGCAGGTTCCAACCGATAGGATCCCGATGGATCCTAATATCCGTACTGGTAAATTACCTAATGGCCTCATCTACTACATCCGAAAAAACAACAAGCCTGAAAACCGTGTCGAATTGCGCCTTGCCCTAAATGCAGGTTCCATTCTGGAATCCGATGACCAGCAGGGCCTTGCGCACTTGTTAGAACACATGGCTTTTAATGGCACTAAAAAATATAAGAAACAAGATTTAGTCAATTTCTTAGAATCCATTGGAGTGAATTTTGGTGCGGATCTGAATGCCTATACCAGCTTCGATGAAACCGTATATATGCTCAAAGTTCCTACCGACAAACCTGGCTTGGTTGATAAAGGCGTGGACGTTTTGCGCGAATGGGCCGGAAATATCTCCCTTGACCCTACAGAAGTGGATAAAGAACGTGGGGTGGTTATCGAGGAATGGCGGCTTGGTTTAGGCGCTCAAGAACGAATCCGAGACAAACAATTTCCTGTCCTTCTCAAAAACTCACAATATGCCAAGCGCCTGCCTATAGGAAAACCTGAAATCATCGAAAACTTTAAGCACGACCGCTTAGTACAGTTCTATAAAGATTGGTACCGCCCAGACTTGATGGCTGTTGTAGTTGTGGGTGATGTGGACCCCGTCAAAATGGAAAAGGACATTCGTCGTCTTTTCGGAACACTCAAAAACCCATCCAAAAAAGCCTCACGAAAGTATTTTGATGTACCCAACCACCCGGAAACACTGGTTTCTATTGTGAGTGACCCCGAAGCCGAGTTTAGACAAATCGGGATCATCTTCAAACATCCCGCCACGAATCCGAATTCCCGCTTAGCCTACCGCGAGGGCCTGATATCCCAACTTTGGAGCAGTATGCTCAGCACACGCCTACAGGAAATTGCGACCAAACCGAATCCTCCTTTTGCCTTTGCAGGAGGTGGGTATGGTTCTTTTGTCCGTACCAAGGATGCATTTCAACTAAGCGCTATTGTTCCTGAAGGCAAAATGAGCAATGCCTTGGAGGTACTCCTCACCGAGGCCGAACGTATCCGTCGTCACGGCTTCTTGCCCAGCGAATTTGAACGTGAGAAGGCAAATTTATTGCGGAGTTATGAAAACAATTTTAATGAAAAAGACAAAACAGAATCCAATGCTTTCGCGAATGAATATGTACGGCATTTCTTGGAAAATGAACCCGCACCGGGCATTTCTTGGGAGTATGAATATGTAAAACAAGCCCTTCCAGCGATTAAGTTGGAGGAGGTCAATCAGTTTGCAGTACGGTATATGACCGACCAAAACCGGGTTCTAAACGTAACCGGAAAAGAAGACGAAAACAACCCACTGCCCACAGAATCAGAACTGTTCTCGGTACTGAACAAGATGAAAGGGAAGGATATTACGCCTTACACGGACTCGGCAGCCACATCTGAGTTGTTGCCCCAACTTCCTATAAGTGGCGCCATCACCAAAGCGGAGACCGAAGCCAGCACCGGTATCACCCGTCTTACCCTCTCGAACGGCGCAATGGTGACTCTTAAGCCCACCAATTTCAAGAACGACGAAGTACTTTTTTCAGCAACCAGCCCCGGTGGTACTTCTCTGGTCTCCGATGCAGACTACGCCTCGGTTGAGCTTGGCAATCAGGTGATGGCAATGGCCGGCATTGGTAATTTCAGCATGATCGAATTGCAGAAAAAATTATCCGGTAAAGTAGCCCGCGTAGGGTCGTACATAGGCGACAGGAGTGAGGGGCTGACGGGTATGGCATCCCCTAAAGATCTTGAGACCCTGTTCCAACTTATCCATTTGCGTTTTACCCAACCACGTTTGGATGAAGCCTCACTCAACATGTTTAAAAGCCAATTCCAAATGTTTAAAGGCTTTTTTGCAGCACCAGACTATGTATTCCAAGACACCATCTCGGTCACAATGTCACGCTATCACCCCAGAGTTCGTCCATTTTCATCTTTCAAAGTGGAAGAATTAAATGCTGATCGGGCGTTGGCAATTTATCGTGAACGCTTTGGCAATGCGGGCGATTTTTCATTCTACTTCGTCGGAAATTTTGAGGTGGAAAAAATAAAACCCATGATCGCACGATATCTGGCCAGTTTACCCACAACAACCACAACCGAAGAAGCGAAAGACATGGGTATTCGCCCACCGACAGGAGTCATCGAAAAAAAGGTACTCAAAGGCAAAGAACCCAAGAGTAGTAGTGAAATCCAGTTTACTGGACCTTTTGAATGGTCTCGCAACAACCGCGTACACCTTAGTGCATTAGGTAAAGCCATTGAAATCCGGTTGCGCGAGGAACTTCGTGAAGCCTTGAGCGGATCTTATTACGCCAACGCTTCGGGAATTGCCGTATTAGAACCCCTGCCACTCTATACCTTTAGCGTGAGCTACGCCAGTGATCCTGCACGTGCCGACGAACTCTATTCGGCCATGTGGCGGGTTATTGAAGAAGTTCAAACGAAGGGCGTATCCGATGAAATACTTACCAAAGTCAAAGAAGGCTATTACCGCGACTTGGAAACGAACCTAAAAGAAAACCGCTTCTGGATGTCGCAAATAATGCGCAAAGACGAATTAAAAGAAGATCTGGGCACGATCCTTACAGGGTCTAAGGATTTGTACCAGTCTATGACATCCGCCGACATCCAAACCGCCGCACGTCGTTACCTGAAAAAAGACAATGTGGCGCGGTTCGTTCTACTTCCTGAAAATCAATAACTTAGACCTACTATTATCGCCAAGCCCCGCTCTTTATAGGCCGGGGCTTTTCTTTGGCATCACCACAATTTACTCCGCAAAAACAACCTTGAGCCACCCATCTTGAGACTGCCAATGCTTCATTTTATAATAACCCAGAAACTGTGGAAGCAGATAATTTCGACGCTGATGCCCCGCCTGAATCACCAATTGGTCTCCAAATTGTTGAACATTGACTTCGGTATCGGAAGCAGGTAACCGGATCTCCAAGCGATAACCGGCCTCCACATTCACCACGCGATAGGTTGTCTCGGAGAAAAAAACCTTGGTTGGGGATTCACTTTTATACAACAAGGTTCCAATTTTTTGTAGCCTTTCTAAACCAAAAACCTCTTCTCCAAGGTGCGGAACGTTTAAAATGGGCAATGGAGAAAAGCTATTCTCAATTTCTTCAAGGTATTTTTTCTGGGCAGACAAATATTTACCCCAAGCAGGGTCGGTGGTATCGGGTAGAACACGGTTTACTAAAACCGCATCTACACCATAACCATATAATTGAAGATAGGTATAAGCTCGGCGCGCCTCGTTGATCACCATGCGCTCTGGATTGGCCACAATCCGCATACTGGTCACGGTTGGATTGGCCAGAATTTTTTGGACGCGCTCTAATTTCCCAAACATCGCGTCTAATTCCTCTACTCCTTTATCAAGCGGTACACCTGTAAAGGTATTCACGGCCTTTCCAAACAACTGAACTGCAGATCGCTGGAACGGAAAGGCTTTGGTCAACCACCACTGTGTCACTTGTGGCAAACTGAGCAAGGTAAGGGTTTCTCCAGTTGGCGCGGAATCCACCACAATCACCTCAAAATCATCCGATGTGTAAAATTGGTCTAACCACAACAACGTGGAAGCCTCTGCCATTCCGGGAAGAGAAGCCAGTTCCTCGGCAGCCACATCCTGAACCCCTTGCCATTTGAACAATACCAACAACATATGGCGCAGATTTTGCCAATATTTTTGCATGGAGTAATACAAATCAACTTCTTGTGCCCATAGGTTTTGGGTCACCAATACGGGTTCGGGGCCTAATTTTACATCTAAAGCATCCGCCAGACTATGTGCCGGATCAGAAGATAAAACAAGCGTTTTTTTGCCCTCCAAAGCCGTTTGGAGAGCCGTTGCGGCTGCACAGGTTGTTTTACCAACCCCGCCTTTCCCTGTAAAGAGCAAGATTCTTTTAGACATAGAGAAATGTTTTTAATTGAAACGCCTCACAAAAATTTTAGGGCTCGCCCCCACGATAAATTTGAAAAACTAAGCCGCTATGCCACTTCGACGTCGGACTGTACGCACTTGGGGCGCTGTCTTACTGCTCCGTCGGGTTGATGCCCTCTGCCTTGAGGCTGATGCAGGAGAACGTCTTGATGGGGAAGCACGTTGCGTGGTCGGTTTACGGGTTCGCCCTGTTTTAGTCGTAGTGCTTTTCCTGCGGGTAGTTTTGGAAGTACTTGTCTTTCTGGTAGTTCTACGTTTTTTAGACGGACTCTCATTGAACAGGTCTTCTTTCTTTTCGATTAAATAATCTGCAAATTGCTCGGCTGTAATAATGAGGCGTAGCGGCAGTAAAAAAGGTAAACTATTATAAGCCTCCATGAGCAATCTCTTCAGCACTGCGTTACTCACCTTTCCCGCTGTTCCATCTGTTTTATCGTTTAGAAATTCTCTAATTTCTCCTATGTAATGCAATATTGTCCGCATCAAAACCTCTTTTATTTTGTTACTTACTTATAATTTTGCTTTTCCAGCCGTTTATCTACACCGCTAACGCATCCTGTTCGAAATAACGGGCCATACGAACCACCAGGCTCGAAAGATCTGCACGCACACCGACCTAAAACCAGCCCAACACGTGTAAATACACCGCCTGACGCACCTCCGGATAGTCAATCTCATATTGACCATGCTACTATTACCGGCTTGATCGTCAAACAGGCGGATGCGTACAACCGGATATTGTTGTGCCCAGTCCCATTTATCATAAATCCAAGGTCCCTCAAAAAACGAATTCCAGCCCTCGAACAACGCTTTGAGCGTAGATAGCAATAACGACTTTCCAAATCGTCGAGAAGGAGACAAGAAAAAACATTTCACAAAATACGCCAATCTGCAACCCCGATTGGTACTCATCAGGTAAAATTGTTGTCTATGTGTAAAGATCGGGCAGAGCAATTCTCTTTAAACTTTGATCACCGTTTGTATAAGACGTAAAACAATTGCAATTTTTCCGTAACTTCAGGCGTTCCGGATTTGCGCCCTTCGACTCATAGAAACCGGAATCTATTCTAAAACTACAACACCATGAGAATTCTAACTTGTCTCTTCTTGGGCTTTTTTGTCTCAGCAATCAACACCATGGCACAACCAAAACCCAACGATTTTTATCGCGAAAATTGGCAAAATGCCGAACAATTTTTAGAAAACGGCCAATACCGCTCGGCATACGATCTGGCCAAAACCATTACCGACCACGCCAAATCGGAGGGAAATACGGCAGAATTTGTAAAAGGGCTGATGTTCCGCTCTCATTTTGTTCAATCGCTCGAGGAGAAAACCTTTAACGACGCTATGAACGAGGTGCGCGGCGAAATTGAAAACGGCTTACCCAACCTGAAGCCCATCCTACATTCGATCTACGCCGAGATGATCTGGAATTATTACCAGCAAAATCGGTGGCGGTTTATGAATCGGACTACTACCGAGGGTATTAAAGATAATGATATAGAAACATGGGACTTACGCAAAATCCTAAATGAGGCAAAAGCCCATTTCCGGGTCTCCGTTGCCAATCCAACGGCCCTACAACAACTGCCAATTGGCATTCTGAATGCAGTGGTCTATCGGCAAGGCAATCCCAACGCACGCCCTACCCTCTATGATTTTATTGCCCATCGCGCCCTTGCATTTTTTACTAATACAGAAGCGGGACTATCCGACCCGAAAGAACGGTTTGCTATCCGCGATGCCCAATGGTTTGCCCCAGCATCTAAGTTCGTACAACTAACTCCCCTTGCCGAGGAGGCGCTTGGAGCGGATGCCCTACGGTTGTGGCAAGACCTTACCCGCTTCCATCTTAAAAACAACGATCCCTCCGCATTGATAGACTTGGAGGTAAATCGTCTGGTGTTCGTGTACTTGCACGCCGTCTCGGCGGAGAAAGACAGCCAGTATGAGAGTGCCCTAAATACCCTTATTCGAAACTATAAGCAAGAGGCCGTTGCAGAAGCATACTGGGAATTGGCACAACTCTATAAAAATCAAGGTAATACATACAAAGCCAAAGATCCGACACAAACACATAAATGGAAGAAAAAAGATGCGTTGGTTATTTGTGATAAGGTGGCCGGTCAATTCCCGAAAAGCCGTGCCGCTTTGGCTTGTACAGGGTTAAAATCCGAGTTAACCGCTCGCACCATCCAACTTACTTTACCGGAATTTACAGAACCGCACCAGTATTTTCCGGCAAGTGTCACATTCATGAATGCCAAGCGGGCTTTTCTGAAGGCAGTACCCGTACCAACCGATCAATGGATGCGCATTCAGGCAGATTATGAGGTATATAACCGCTTCGCGAACAAAGCCCGTAAACAAAGCGGAACGGCCTTTGCAAGCCAGAAATTACCGGATGACGGCGACATGCAAAGCCATATCACCGAGGTAGCCTTCCCGAAACTGCCGGCTGGACTGTACATGCTACTCGTCTCATCAACCGAAGACTTTTCAGACGCCTCGGATCGTGATGGAACCGCTTTAATCACCGTCTCGGACATTGCCCTCAATCGCCGAGATTCCGAGAAAAATATCCAACTTCGGTTCTTGCACCGAACAACTGGCTTGCCGCTTGTAGGTGTAGAAGTCGCCCGATTCCGTGTTGCCCGCGACAACAAATCGGGTACGTTGGTGGGCACCCATAAGTCTGATGCAAACGGACACCTCACTATTCCACAAGAGCGCTCTAACTACGAAAATCGGTATTATTTGCGCTACACCTATCAAGGCCAAGTGGTATTCGAAAATGCACAATACCGCTATTATCCGTATTACCAGAACAATCCTGTGGAACAAGGGACTATTCTACGCACCCACCTTTTCACGGATCGGAGCATTTATCGTCCCGGTCAGAAAGTGTATTTCAAAGCCATCCAAATTTCCTCCAAAAAAGAGAACAATTGGATGGTTGTAGCAGATCAGGAAGTAACCGTTCAGCTTTTTAATGCCAACAACGAAAAGGTGTCGGAAGTTAAGCAAACCACCAATGCTTTCGGCACCATCTCAGGGGAATTCATTTTACCTACAGGCGTTCTAACAGGGCAATTCCGACTCCAAACCGAGCATGGCAGCACATATCTATCGGTAGAGGAGTACAAACGTCCACGATTTGAAGTAGCGTTTAAACCCATAGAAGGTACACCCGCCTTAGACGAAGAAGTGGCGGTTACGGTTAGCGCCAAGTCCTTTGCCGGAGCCAACCTAAGTGATGCCTCGGTTTCTTACCGAATTACACGTCGCGCCGAGTTGCCGCCATGGAGTTGGTGGCGCTATTGGTGGAACCCTGCCCCGCCTATCGAAATTGCACAGGGCGAAGGCAAAACCGATGCAGATGGCAACTTTGTCATTCGCTTCAAAGCCCGCCCGGATCCAACACAAGACCCTAAAACCGAGCCTATTTTTGTCTATAACATCGAGGCCAATGTAACGGACATTACAGGCGAAAACCACCGCAACGAAACCGATGTGCGGGTTGGTTACAAATCCATCACCCTAAATGCTGATCTTCAGGAAATACAATCTATTAACGACTTAAAGAAACTCGTTATCAGAACCCAAAACCTCAATGGACAAGCCGTCTCAACCATTGGGCAAGTTTCGATTTCTCGCCTAAAATCACCCGATAGAACGCTCCGAGCCAGAATTTCGGGGGATATACCCGATGTTCAAGCCCTGACCGAGACCGAGTTTCGGAAACTCCTTCCAAACGACCCATACGGCGGCGAATTGGAAAAACGAAACTGGAAAACAGATCAAGTGATAGTAAATTTACCTTTTGATACAGGTAAAAATACGCCATTAGACCTATCATCGGTACAACTACAACCGGGTACTTACCTGATTGCTTTGACCGCTAATGATCCACAAGGCCGCCCCATAGAAACACGCCAGATCGTTACGCTCTATGACGAAACCGCTAAAACACTCGCTCTACCGCAACCATTCTGGCATCGTCCGATCAAAACAACAGCGCAGCCCGGCGAAAATGCCACATTTCTCATCGGCTCGACCAAGAAAACCCGTGTACTTTTCGAGATAGAACACAAAGGCAAGATCATCTCTTCGGATGTGATTACATTAGATGGTCAGCAAGTATTGAAGTCTATCCCAATCAAGGAGGAACACAGAGGCAATTTGGGATACCACCTCTCGGCCATCCGCGACAACCGGACTTATACAGAAACCCATACCATCAATGTCCCATTCTCCAACAAAGACCTTAAGTTGGCCTTCGAGACGTTCCGAAATAAATTGTATCCTGGACAGGCAGAGGAGTGGCGACTCAGAATTACCGGATCGAAAGGCGAGGCCGTGGCTGCCGAAATGGTGGCTGCTATGTATGATGCCTCCCTTGATGAATTTCGAGGACATGGATGGTGGATGAGCCTCTGGAACTACACCGCACCCAGAATGGCTTGGGGGACTGCCCTCTTTGGTACAGCCCATCTCGCTTGGTCGAAAACAGATCCAGCAGAATCAGTACCACAACGTACCTATGATAAACTCCAGTTTGAAGACGAAAACAGCCTGACCGATTGGCCGAACTTCATGAATGCCGTGAGCGGAACCGCAGCGGCTGGAACCATCACCGGTATGGTTTATGATAATGCAGGTAAAAAAGCCATCCCAAACGCAGTCGTGAGCCTCGAAAACACGGAATTCACGACCAATACGGATGCAAAAGGCCAATTTGCATTCAGTAACCTCAAGCCAGGTGCATATGTAGTACGGGTCTGGCATGTCCAATACACAACTGCACTCACCCCCGTCTTGCTTGCGGCAGATAAAGGCATTAAGATGTCGTATAAACTGACTTGGGCACTTGAAGAAATGGAATACAATGGCGGCGGTCGTAGAAACCGCGATGGAATATTTTTTGCCAAAGCAGTCCCTCATATGCCGGCCTCGGCCTCGATGGCCGCAAGAGATATGGCCTCTGCTGAAGTGGCGGATGAAGCCGCCCCACCGCCACCGCCCGCTGGCCAATCTAATGCACCAAATGAACCCTCCGGCGGAAAGCCCAAAAATGATCTTGGTGAAGTAAAAGCCCGTACCAATTTAAACGAAACCGCCTTCTTCTTGCCCCAACTCCGTACCAACGAGGCGGGCGAGGTGGTGCTGGTCTTTACCATGCCGGAAGCCCTCACACGGTGGAATCTCCTCGGTTTTGCCCACACCAAAGACCTCAGTACCGGACAAATCCGCGAGTCTGTGGTTACGCAAAAAGACTTGATGGTTACACCAAACGCCCCCCGTTTCTTCCGCGAAAACGACACCATCACTTTTACTGCCAAAGTGGACAACCTCTCCGAACAAGACTTGAATGGGCAGGCACAGCTCTTCCTGTTTGATGCACTTACCAATCAGCCCATTGATGCCAAATTTGGTAATTCCAAACCTCAAGTGGACTTTACAGCCAAAAAACAAGGCAATGCCCTCCTCGCGTGGTCGCTTAAGGTTCCGGAAGGCATCTCGGCCATCACATACCGCGTGGTTGCCAAAGCAGGTACTTTCACCGATGGCGAAGAGGCCGCCTTGCCTGTCCTAACCAATCGGATGTTGGTCACCGAATCTTTGCCGCTTCCCGTCCGAAATGCTGGAGAAACCCGCTTTACTTTCAATAAACTCCTGAACAACACTTCCACCACGTTGCGGCATCAATCGCTCACAGTAGAGTTTACGCCCAATCCCATTTGGTATGCAGTACAAGCCATTCCTTACATGATGGAGTACCCATATGAATGCGCCGAACAAACCTTCACACGATTCTACGCCAATGCCATTGCCAGCCATATTGTGGCCAAACAACCTAAAATTCAGGAAATTTTCCGTCAATGGCAAACCACCGACAAAGAAACCTTCCTATCAAATCTGGAAAAAAACCAAGAGCTTAAGTCGGTTCTCTTAGAAGAAACTCCGTGGGTCTTCCAGTCAAACGACGAGCAAGAACGGAAAAAACGAATTGGATTACTGTTCGATACCGCACGTATGGCCAGCGAATTGGAAGGAACCATGCGAAAGTTACGCGAAATGCAACTTTCTAATGGTGCATGGCCGTGGTTCAAAGGTATGGAGCCAAGCCAATGGGTCACACAACACATCGTCTCCGGTTTTGCCCGCCTCAAACAACTGGGGGTTTATGACGCCATGAGTACCGAGGCAAAAGATATGGTGGCACGCGCCGTACAATACTTAGACGAACAAAACCGCAAAGACTATGCTTGGATTGTACAAAATGGAAACCTGAAAAACGACAACCTGAGCTATTTCCAAATCTATCATTTATATGCCCGTGGTAATTTCCGCAACATAGAAATGAATAGTAAACAAAAAGAAGCCTTTGACTACTTCTTTGATCAGGCAAAAAAACATTGGTTGGCCAAGTCGCCTTATATGCAAGGGATGATCGCCATTGGCCTACACAACTACGGCGAGACCGAAGTCCCGAATAAAGTGGTGGTATCTCTAAGAGAACGAAGTATCAACAACAAAGAAATGGGCATGTATTGGAAGGGTGAATCCGGTTATTGGTGGTATCAAGCGCCCATCGAGACACACGCCTTGATGATCGAGGTTTTTCACAAAGTAGCCAATGATGCGCAAGCCGTAGAAGACCTAAAACTCTGGTTGCTCAAACAAAAACAAACACAGGATTGGAAAACCACAACCGCTACAGCCAATGCGGTTTATGCTTTACTCCTGCGCGGAACCGACCTTTTGGCACAACAGCAAAACGCGAAAATTACCATAGGAAGCAAAGTCCTTGATCCACAAACCGATCCCACTATTCGCTCCCAAGCTGGAACAGGGTACTTCAAAACGACGATTCCTGCAACCGAAATCAAACCTGAAATGGGCAAGATTACGGTAAATAAAACCGGAACAAGCGCCGCATGGGGTGCGGTGTATTGGCAGTACTTTGAGCAGTTGGATAAAATCACACCAGCGGCTACCCCGCTCAAATTGGAAAGAATCCTATCGGTGGAGCGCAATACGCCCAACGGCCCTACCCTTGCACCTATCACCACAAACACCCCGCTTAAGGCCGGAGACAGGATCAAGGTGCGACTGGTACTCCGCGTAGATCGGGCGATGGAATACGTACACTTGAAAGACATGCGGGCCGCTGGATTCGAGCCGGAAAATGTGATAAGTGGCTACCGCTATCAAGATGGATTGGGATATTATGAATCCACCCGCGATGCCGCCACCAATTTCTTCATCGGCTGGATGAATCCGGGAACTTATGTATTTGAATACGCCCTGCGCGTAACCCATGCAGGCGACTTCTCGACGGGCATCACGAGCATACAATGTATGTATGCCCCGGAATTTGCCAGTCATTCCGAAGGCGTGCGGGTACAAGTGCGCAACTAACAACCTCCACATCACGATTCTCAAAGCCGTCTATTCCCCGATAGGCGGCTTTTTTTGACACCATTCCGACATGATTTTACAATTTGTTTATTCGTATTTTACCCAACCTCCGTCTCACATTCACCAATCCACAACGACGATGAAAAAACGACTCTTCCTATTCATGCTTTTACTCGCACCAATAACCTATGCACAACGTGGTGGGGGTGCCCCACCCGACTCCGCGACCGTGGTTCAACGTGCCCTCGAACAGGCCGAACAAATGAAAACCAACTTAGCCCTAACTCCCGAACAAGCAACGGCCTGCCAAAACATTCTGAAAAATGCAGCCTTAGAGCGCTGGACACTCATGAAAAATGGCTTTGGGGGTCCGGGGATGCGCGAAGCCTTTCAAGAAATGAGGGAAAAAACCAATACGGCACTTTCCAAAGTGTTAACGGAACAACAAATGACCAAATATCGGGAAATGCTACAAGAAATGCGCGGACAAGGCGGTGGAAGACGCGGCGGACAATAATCCATTGCTTACGTAAAGGGTGATATTATATCACCCTTTTTTTAAAAAAATTCACCAAACCAAGTACAATCTCACGCACTTTTATGAACATAGGGTTCTAATTGTGGCCTCGAAGGTGAGTCTCAACTCATTCATTATTACGGTAGTTTGTTTATTTCACGTCTTCCGCATACAGAAACAAGCCCTTTTGTTTGCAAGTGTTGACGACCTTGCTATGCCCATCTTTGGTATGATTTGGCCCCTAAAAATTAATAGAATCTCACAAATGTTACATCAAGATGCCCTATTGGCCGTTGCTTAGCGAAGATATTTCTCCTTCAAGGCGGCGATAAGCCGCAAGCAAGACCGCTCCGGCAGTTGACCAAGTAAATTGCTTTCCGGCTTTTTCTGCTTTTTCTGATATGTTAGCATATTTATTGGGATCATCCAGCCATTCTTGAACCAACCTAATGACCGCTTCTGGATCGCCATATGGGACTACCGCCCCCAAGCTGTGGGCTTCAACCCAATCCCGCCAAACGGGCGTATCTGTACAAATGAGTGGTAACCCCGAAGTAGCATACTCATAAAACTTCGTGGGAATGGGCCACCATGCATGGGGTTCCATCAAACACAAGCCCACAAATGCCTGATCTACTTCAACTGAAATTTTATCATAAGGCAGGTAGGTATGCCAGCCATGCAATTCCAGAATGCCCTCCTCCACTACATCCTTAATTTGCTCGTCGGCGGCCTCCCGCTCTGTTTGATTGATGCACATGCCTGCCCAAACCATTTTCCATGGTAATTTCCTCCGCTTTATTTCCATGGTAAGCGACACCAAAAACTCCAAGCCACGTTGTTTTCCTAAGACCCCTGCATAGAGTAACCGGATTACATTTTCTTGTTTATGACATTTTATATTCTTGTTTTCATCATGCATGATTAAAGGAAAATTATCTACCAAAAAAACTTTTTCAAAATATGAACCTAAAAAATTGATATATTCCTCATTAGCAATTATTAAAGCATCAAAAATGTTAAAACCTATCTTCTCTAGTAAACGAACTATATGATTTTCAGGAAATTTATTCTTCATAAGATAATCTTCATGAATATCATAAACAACCTTACACTTCAATCTTTTTTTAATCCAAAATGCAAGTAAGATTAGTTCTGGGTCGTGGAAATGAACAATATGTGGACGAAGTTTTTTTATTTTTTGACACGCCTCCTTCCAAAGTAACATCCGCGATAAACGCCCTTGAGTGGGAGTTAGCCCTATTACTTGGACACCTTCAACAACTTCATCTTGTGGATGTTGTGCCATCAAAAACACCTCGTATCCAGCGGACTGGAGCGTGGGGATTTGTTTATAAAAAATACGTGGATCTCGTAAACGGTGTACGGTTGTCAGGTGTACAACACGTATTTCTGAACTTAAAGGCATGAACGGATGGTCCTAATAACTCGCTCTATTTCAATTTCTTTTAGACCTGCATGTAATGGAATACTTATTGCAGAACGATAATATTTTTCCGTTTCTGGTAATTGCTCCATCTGATATCCCAATCCACGATAATAGGGATGATAAGGTACAGGAATATAATGTACTTGAACCCCAATTTTTTGACTTTGTAGCTCCTTAAAAAGATTCGCCCGCTCTATTTTTGCATCCTCCCTCAATCGAATGGGATATAGGTGGCGGGTGTGAAATCCGTTCGGGGAATCGTTTGGGAGTATGAGCGGTAAATCACTTAATTGTTCTGTATAAAGTGTTGCAATTTCTCTTCTTCGGTTGTTATAAATATCCAGCCTTTTTAGTTGTTGAACACCCAAGGCTGCACCCAATTCACTTAATTTATAATTAAATCCCAAAAACTGTTGCTCATAATACCAACCACCTTCCGATGGGAAAACCAATAAATCCTCGTCTCTGGTCATACCATGAGTACGTGCCATTTGTAACTTGGTAGCATATTCAGGATGATTGGTGGTTACCATTCCCCCTTCTGCTGTCGAGATATTTTTGACGGGATTAAAACTGAAGGCGGTCATGTCTGCCAAATCACTACCAATGGCCTTACCCAAATAACGCCCTCCGGGTGCGTGCGCGGCATCCGAGAGCAGAAGAACCTGATGGCAGTCTGCCAGTTCGCGTAACTCGCGATAAGGACTTGGATGGCCCGCAAAGTCCACGGTAAGAATAGCGCGGGTTCTGGGTGATAAACAAGCCTTCACCGACTGTGGCGCCAAGCAAAGGGATATAGGATCAATATCTGCAAATACGGGCTTAGCTCCGGTGTATAGAATGGCATTTGAAGTTCCCGCAAAGGTGAGTGCCGGAACGACAACCTCGTCTCCTTCTTTTAAGCCAACGGCCATGCAGAGACCGTGCAATGCCGCCGTTCCAGAACTGTATCCAACGGCAAATTGTGCTTCCACCTTTTTTGCAAAGTCCGCCTCGAATCTTCCCAGAACAGGGCCTTGCGAGATAAACGCCGATGCTAAAGCCTCTTGGACGGCCTCTATGTCCTCTTGCGTGATTTGCTGGCAACTGTAGGGGATAAAGGCTTGTTCGCTCAATGTCTTACGCTATATGGGTGGATCATCTTTTCAGCTTCTTCAATAAGTTCTATTAAAACTTGGTCTAATCCTGTTGTAGGATGATAGCCCAGTTGTTTTTTGAGCTTATCTACATTTGGAATCCGCAGCAAGACATCCTCGAACGAAGTACCAAACGCCTTTTCGATCGGTACGAGTACAATCTCCGAACGACTTCCTGTAAATTCTTTAATTTTATGCGCCAATTCTAATATACTAACCGGAATATGGTTGCCAATATTAAATATTTCGCCAGACGCTCCGGGCGTTTTCATCAGGTCTATCATGCACCTAACCACGTCCCCAATATATGAAAAGCACCGCTGCTGGGCGCCATCCCCATAGACAGTGATCGGTTCACCTTGTAGGGCTTGTTGAATAAAACGCGGAATAACCATGCCATTTTGTCCAATCTGGCGTGGCCCAACGACATTAAACAGCCTAACAATAACGGCATTTATTCCTTCTTCATGGTATTTGGCGAGCGTCAGAAACTCTTCTATCGCCTTTATGCCCGAATAAGACCAGCGGTGTATATTGGTGGGGCCATAGATCCGATCCGTATCTTCTTTCAGGCTTGTAACCTGACCATTTTGCACGTCCATTGCCTTGCCATATACCTCGGAGGTAGAACTAAGTTGGAACTTGGTCCGGTAATGGGTGACCAGGTCCAGCATGTTATCTATTGCCCGTAAGTTATTGAGAATATGGGAACTGGAGGGGTATGCAGCAAGGCGAACCCCAACATACGAAGCCAAATGATATACTTCGGTGCTTTGGGCAACCAAAGGGGCCATTAATTCACGATTGGCAACATCTAATTTTACAAATCGAAAATTGGGATGCGAAAGTGCTTTTGCTAAATTGGCTTGGCGCCCGGTTGTCAAGTTGTCCACAACTGTAACAGCGCAACCTTCTTTAAGTAAAGCCTCGGCAAGGTGCGAACCAATAAAGCCCGCACCGCCTGTTATGAGGCAATGCCGTTCGTTTTGATGAGTCATATTGATTTATGCTTCATGTTTTAGTAACCTACCTGATGTCAATTGACACAACATGCGCGTAAAGGTTTGGGCGGTGGTCTCAACTGAAGCATGTTGGTGAACAAATTCACGGTTTTCGGCTTTCATGGATGCGACAACAGAAGGTGGCGTATTTAAACTCTGATTTATCCCCAAAGACAGGGAAGATACAGATTGATCCTTTAACATGAAAGCGCTTACGCCAATTTCTAACAATTTACAATTACTTGGGATCTCATTCAGCAGTGGGATTGCTCCCGCCACCAAGCATTCGAGCACCGCCTCCGAAACGCCATCATATTCCGGACAAGAGAGCATAAAATCTGAAATTGCCCAAATCTCCCTGACTTCCTCAAGCGGTAACCGTGTTTGAACCACCAATGCACGCGGGTGCATAGCCAATTGATTGAGCAGAAGGTCCGTTTGTGGCGTTCGTTCTTGTCCCAATGTTAGAACGATAACAAAAACATCCTCCCGTTCGCCAAGCAATTGCAACATTGCTGGCAAGAAAACCTGTGGCTGATAATAAAAATATACCCCCCTGCCACTTGTGAGTACCATTTTTCCTTCGGGGATACCCCATTTTTTTCGGAGTTCTTTCACATCCTCTAGTGGAGATATATAATCAGAAAGGCGAATTCCCCATAATAGCGATTGAATCTTGGGAGCATATTCTGGAAAAAGTTTCCGGGCCAGATCTGCCAAAGCAGGGCCATCGGTTACCACCAGGTTTGCTTGGCTCATGATGCGAGAAACAATATGGCGGTAGTATTTTTGCAACAACCCTTGGAATGGATGCACAGTTATATCACGTGTCCATGTCATTAGTACCAACGGAGAAAAGCCTGTCCGAGCCGCAATCCAACCGTAATGTGTAGCAAAAGAACCCATAAGAACATCTGGGTGAATTTCGTTTAGAATCGCCTTAAAAGGAGCTACCGACGACAGATGATAGGACCAGAACCTTGTTCTGGATACAAAAGGCGGTGTAACTTGATGATACGTCACCCCTTTAATGGGTTGCTCAAGGGCGTGATAACTAATAAGATGTACCTCAACCCCCTGTTCGGACAATGCAGGCAGCCATTTCCGGAAATGAGGCTCCGAGGCCATCCCAATCAGCGCAAGGCGCATACTTGTAGATTAATTTGACAACGATTCGTTGTATATTACGATCAGTTTTATCGAACTACAAATCAACATTTATGGAACAACCCTCTAAATCTCTATTTGCCGTCATTATGGCAGGCGGCGTTGGAACCCGTTTCTGGCCTCATAGCCGTCAGGCCAAGCCCAAACAGTTCTTAGATGTATTCGGAAGCGGCACCATGATACAGGCCACACTCGGAAGGCTGGCGGGCTTAGTTGCTCCAGAAAACTGTATAGTCGTAACAAACGAACAATATAAAACCCTCACCCAGTTACAATTACCCGTCCTGCCGATGGAAAACATATTGGGCGAGCCGATGAGCCGAAATACAGCTCCTTGTATCGCATGGGCGGCTGCCGAGTTGTATAAGAAAGACCCGAACGCAACCATGATCGTGTTGCCTGCAGACCACTTAATCGCTAATGTTCGGCGCTTTCAGCAAGTGCTCAGAACTGCCATTACACAAGCACAGGAGCCTGGTAGTTTGGTAACAATTGGCATTGAACCTACGCATCCCGAAATAGGATATGGTTATATCCAGTTCCATACTGAAACCTATGAAGCTGATGAAGACGGATTGGTTGCATGTCCGGTAAAAGCCTTCGCCGAAAAGCCAGACATCGAAACCGCCGAACGTTTTTTGGCTACGGGGGAATTCTTATGGAACTCCGGCATGTTTGTTTGGCGTGCAGACACCATCCTCTCCGAAATTCAAAAACACATGCCCGACCTCGCCGAGGCTTTTCAACCCATCCGCGACACCCAATCGGTCAGCAACGAAATGGTCTTCCAAGCATTTAAGTCCAGCCCTAAAATATCTGTGGACTATGGCATTATGGAACCCGCCGAGAAGGTCTTTGTGGTTCCCGGGAATTTTGGTTGGAACGATGTGGGGGACTGGCGTGCGGTTTATGATCTGAATGATAAAGACCAGCATGGAAACGCCCTCCGAGGTAAAGTGGTATGTGAAGACGCTACCCGAAATTTGGTTTTTGCAGGTGACAAATTGGTGGCGGTTGTCGGAATGCACGATACTATTGTAGTCAATACACCAGATGCCCTTTTGGTTTGTCATAAAGAGGCCACACAAAAAGTCAAAAACGTGGTAGAATTCCTGAATAGCAATGGGTTGGAGGCGCACACCTAAGCATGGTCGTTTCGATTGCACAACCGGGATATTGGCCCTGGCTTGGTTATTTCGACCGGATCCTCAAGTCCGATGTACATATTGTCTTGGATCATGTCCAGTTCGAGAAGTCATGGTTTATAAACCGCAACCGAATCCGATGTGGTGATTCTTGGCAGTGGCTCACAATTCCAGTCAAAACCAAGGGACGCTTTGGAAACCTACCCATCAACCAAATTGAGGTAGATGAACGCCAAAACTGGAAAATCAAGCACTGGCGCACACTACAGCACCAGTATTACCACACTTGTTTTTGGAAGAATTTCGAACAGGAACTCGATGAATTTTACCACACACAATGGCCCGATTTTCGGACCATTTGTTTGGCAAGTTCCCAAATAATTGCCGAGGCATTGTCACTAAAAACGCCTCTTCTTTTTTCGTCGGAACTTTCACCATCCCAAACAAAAGGAGCATTGGTTTTAGAATTATGCCAAAAAGCAGGCGCAACCACCTATCTATCCGGCCCGTTGGGCAAAAGCTATTTACCCATTAACCATTTTGAAGCATCGAGAATTAAGGTGGAATGGCACCATTTTTCACCTTCTACGCCATCCAACTATCCCAACCCAACCTTTCCCCCCCGCTCAGCATTGGATTTTTTGCTCCACTTGGGGCCTAATGGCCTATTAAACTACCTTCGTTCCTAATGAATATCCTTGTTATTGCCGCGCATCCAGACGACGAAGTTTTAGGCTGTGGTGGAACCATCGCCCGCCATATCAAAAATGGTGATACGGTACATGTTTGTATTTTGGGTGAGGGTGCAACCTCCCGCTTCGACCGCCGCGAAGATGCCCCCCCGCAACTTGTTGACTTTTTGGCCGCTGCAAGTCATAAAGCAGCTAAGCTCCTTAGTATTACTTCCGTTCAGGGCTTGAAACTGCCAGACCAACGCTTTGATACCTTGCCTTTTTTAAACATTGTAAAACTTCTGACAAATGTAATCGAAGAGAAACAACCAGAAATGGTCTATACACAACATGGAGGTGACCTAAACTTAGACCATGTCGTTACTTTTCGTGCCACCCTAACCGCTTGCCGTCCTCTTCAAGGTTGCTCTGTACAAACACTGTATGCGTATGAGGTCCCTTCCTCCACCGAATATGCTTTTGGTAAGTTCTCTCCGGTCTTTCAGCCAGACACCTTTGTGGACATCTCCACTTTTCTGGATGTTAAAATAGCCGCGATGCAGTGCTATGCACCCGAAATGCGCCCATTCCCCCATCCTCGCTCCGAACATGCACTTCGTAGTATTGCCACCCGCTGGGGATCTCAGGTGGGGCTTACAGCGGCAGAAGCATTTCAAACGATTTTCCGCATTTGCTCGTAAGAAAGCCTTTTTTTCTAATCAAATAAAGATTGACCCAAGCACCTGACAAAGTTAGAAATTTAATTTACTGGGTCATAAGATGAATAGTGCATTCATGAATTGACCTACAAGATCAACCTGCATAGAAACCATGAAAAGTATTTTCCGTTCTTAGGCTATCACACCCCAAAAAACAACATTTGTTATGGAACCCATTTCCCGTAAGGAAAGAGAACGATTGAACCGCCGACGCGAGATACTCCAGGCGGGGATTCGAGTATTTGCTGAAAAGGGATATGAACGGGCTTCGATAGAAGAGATTGCCCAACGCGCCGAGTTTGCTAAAGGAACCCTATACCTCTATTTCCCTAAAGGAAAAGAAGAAATGTTGCGTACTATTGTTCAGGATCTCGCGAAAGAGGAATTTCAATTAGTTGAAAATGTAATTCTCCAATCCAGCGAACAACAACTATCCTTTGAGCAAACTTTTCGAGCATTTATTCGCGCTTATTTAGACCATTACCACCAAGAAAAAGACCATTTTCGCTTAGTGGTAAAAGTCCTAAACCGTCTGATGCTCTCGGATGAGGATGCGTTAAAAGAACTGGTTTTGTCGTTAAAAGCCAAAACGATTTCACGTTTTTCTGGTTTTTTAGAAGAAGCCATGCAGCGCGGTGAAGTCCGGCCTTTTCATGCAGAAGCCCTAACCCACATGATATTTGGCAATTTACATGGCTACATCATGTATGACGCTTTTTTGCACAACCCGCCCTTGTCTTGTACCCCCACCCAGATAAACCCCGCAACCGATGCCCAAGAATGGCTTTGTTTGCTTTTGTTACATGGAATTTCCCAAAAACCTTGCTCCACAGTAGCACTCCCACGGTCTATTTAAGAAACAATATGCGTTTTTTTCACCGTTACCTTATCGCCCTTCTCTTACTGACACCCGGATTATTGGCAGCACAATCTGCTAATCCAAGCCCTCGAAAAGCCCTTATGACCCTCGACGAAGCCATTCAGATTGGCTTAGTTAATAACTACTTGCTGCGTTCGGCTGCGCTTGGTCAATCCGAGGTAAATTCTCAGGTAGAAGAAGGTTTTAGCAACCTTTATCCGAGAATCAACCTTTCTGGCAATTACCAACGCAACTTGCTTAGTTCGAATCCGTTTGCGGGTTCGAGTGCGGGCAACATTTTTACGGGCTTGGGGCAAATTGGCTGGCTGGGCTATAATGAGCAAGCCCGAACGGACAACGACGACAGCACCGTGCCAATCACCCTCCAAGAGTACTACCGCAGGATCGCCGAGGGCCAAACCGCTGCCGGTATCCCAACCAATAGCAGTGCAAACCCTTTTGCCGTAGAAAACAACTTTACGGGCAATATTGCCATCAGTCAGACGTTGTATAATGCCGCAATTGGAGAAGGGCTACGTGCAACACGAGTGCTTCAGTCTATTACAGCTTCCGGCTTTTTGCGCCAACAACAACAAATAGTAAGCCAGATCCGAAGCGCGTTTTATCGGGTGATGCTGGCACGCGAACAGGTTTCCGTCCTTCAGAACAGTATGGAACGTCTTGCCGAGACCACTCGCGATGTAGGCAAAACTGTCCAACAAGGTCTTGCGCCACGTTTTCAGCGCCTTTCTGCCGAAGTGGAATTGGGCAACCTAAATGCACAAAAAATTGTTGCCGCCAATAATGCTGGATTGGCCCTTTCCGGTCTAAAACTCCTGCTTGGACTACCTATGGAGACCGAAATTGATATCAAGGCCTCGTGGGAAGAGATGACGGAAAAGGCAAACGAGACCGATGGCCTAAATTTACGTGCGGCCCTTGATGTGGCCATGAACAACCGTCCGGATTTGGTGCAGGCCCAAAAAAACATTGTCCTTCAGGAAATTCAGAAAGGTGTTACGACAGCATTGGGCAAACCCATTGTGAGCGCATTTTCAAATATTTCATATCTGGGACGTGTTCCCAGTAACCGTACCTACTCGGTACAGGACACCAACGATCCGTTTAAGTTCACAAAAGAGCGCAACCGTATTTTCAGCGACGGGTATTGGGATCCCAATATCACAATTGGATTGCAGGTTTCGTGGAGCCTTTATGATGGGGGAACCAGAAAATACCAACGACAACGCAACCAATTATCCATAGAACGTGCAAAAATTCAAGAGGTGCAATTACAAGAAAGCATTCGGTTGGAAGTAGAGCAAGCCTTTTTATCTCTTTCTTCAGCCTCCGAACGCATAACAAGTCAGCGGCAAAATATTGCCCGTGCCGAAGAAAACTACAGAATCACCTCCACCCGCCTTAGAGAAGGTGTTGGAAACCAGTTGGAAGAACGTCAAGCCTCCGAACTCTTAGACCAGAGTAAATTGGCATATGTTGTGGCAATCTTCGACTACCTCAATGCAAAAAATAGCCTCCAAACCGCGATGGGTAAATTACCTTTTGTGGAATCGAAGATTCCGGAATTTGCCCCGGCACGCACTGGCGGTATCTGGAATTATGTCAATAAGTTTTATAAAGTACAATAACCGGATAATTCCCAAAGGTCCATCATTACCCAAACCAAACCCTAACATGAAACACTTTCAATACGTCGTTTTGCTTCCCGTTTTGTTGATGCTGGCCTTCGTTTTTTCGGCCTGCAACCAAGGGAATAAACCGGCCTCTAATGCTGAAAATAGCACAGAACTGGCTTCTGCCATGATTCCGGTAGAAACCCTATTGGCTGGTGCTGGAAATTTCGACAACATGATTCAAATTCCGGGCGTTGTCGAGACCTCGAACGATGTAACCGTTTCGGCGTTGAGTGCAGGCATTTTGCAGTACGTTGCTCCGGTAGGTAAGTACGTATCCGCCGGAGAAACCGTCGCCATTGTGGATCCTGCCGTAGCCGAAGCCTCTTTGTCTCAAGCCAAGGCCGCGTTAAGTGCTGCCGAAGCCGCAGTAGCCAATGCTGAAGCACAACTCCGACTGGCCGAGGATGCCTTCCGCAGACAAGAACCCCTGTACCGCGACTCCATCATTTCCGCCATCGAATTCGAGGGGGTCAAAACCCGACTCGCCGCAGCGAAAGCCGTCGTAAACCAAACCAATGCAGGGAAGGCACAAACACAAGCAGCCATCTCGCTTGCACAGAAGCAATTGTCTAACACCCGCGTTGTTGCACCATTTTCCGGGAAAATAGAACGAAAACTGGCTGAGACCGGATCTACAGCTGCTCCGGGATCACCGATCGTCCAAATCGTGAATGCAGGAAATGTAAAGATAACCGGCGGCGTGTCAGAAAAATATGCTGCAACCGTAAAACTTGGAACGAATGCCTTTGTCCGGTTCCCTACACTCGGAAACCAAGAAACGGTTGGCACTATCAGTTTCGTCGGGACCAACGTCAATCCCACCAGCCGTACTTTCCCCATCGAAATTCAGGTGGCCAATCCAGATGGTTTGTTGAAGCCACAAATGACAGCCCAAATCTTTATCAATAACGAAACCATCGGAAACGTGATTGTGATTCCGGAAACGGCCATCATGCGCGACGAAGAAGGTACAAGTGTTTTTATTGCCAAACCCGAAGGCCGGAAAAAAGTAGCCAAACGGGTCAGTATCTCCATCGGACCGTCTCAAGAGGGTAAAACGGTGGTGTTTTCTGGTATTCAAGCAGGCGATGAAGTCGTCACTAACGGACAAAACAACGTTTCGGAAGGTGACCTATTAGAAGTCGTTAAGGGTTAAGCACCCGAAATGCTCTTTTTCCTCACTGATAATCCTTAACATACAATGATTGCAGACTGGGCCGTTAAAAACCGTATTACCGTTCTCGTGTTAACGGTTTTGCTTACCATTTGGGGCTTCTATGCTTATTTCTCCGTTCCTAAAGAAGCCCAACCCTCTATAAAAATCCCTAATATTTTTGTTACGGTTGTGTATCCGGGTGTAAGCCCCGACGATATGGAAGCATTGGTTTCACAACCATTGGAACGTGAAATACAAAGCATCAGCGGAATCAAGGAACTACGCTCCACCTCCGGCGAAGGGGTAACATCGGTCAATATCCAATTTGAACCCAATGTGCCCATCGAAGATGCCTACCAAAAAGTGCGCGATCGAGTAAATATCGCAAAATCCAAGTTACCTTCCGACATTCAAGAGCCTATTGTTCGAGAAATTAATATCTCGGAATTACCGGTTATAACCGTGAACCTCGCCGCAGGGTATTCCTTGTCTAAATTAAAAGATGTTGCAGACAAACTAAAAGACGAATTTGAAGGCGTGCCAGGTGTCTTGGAAGTTGAATTGATTGGCGCCTTAGAGCGGGAAATGCAAATTAATGTGGACCTCGCAAAACTTCAATCCTATAACCTTACCTTTCAGGATGTGGCGGGTGCTATTCAGGGAGAGAACCTAACCATTCCGGGTGGATCGGTGGACGTAGATCGTCTCAACTACCTTGTTCGCGTAAATGGCGAAATGAAGAGTGAAGCACAATTAGCAAACCTAATTGTTAAAGTCCCTGAACCACAAGGCCCCATTGCCCGCCCATCACCAATTTACTTGCGCGATGTAGCCGACGTGACCTACGGCTTTAAAGACCGTACCACCTACTCCCGACTTCGCATTGTTCACCCTGACGAAAGTGGCGCGGGCGGAACCGTAAAATCGAAAGATGGAAAACCCTTACAGGTAATCTCGTTGCAAGTCAAAAAGCGTTCCGGCGCTAACATTATTGAGACGGTAGATGGCCTGAAAGAGAAAATTAAAACCGCAAATCTGCCCAATGGTACATTTGTGGTTTATACCGGCGACAACTCCGAGTTCGTCCGAAATTTGGTGGAAGAACTTCAAAATAATCTGGTGGCAGGGATTTTCTTTGTAGTGATGGCCTTGGTCTTTTTCTTGGGGATTCGTGCCTCTATGCTGGTCGCCATTTCGATTCCGCTTTCCATGCTCATGAGTTTTGCCGTTTTCCAAGTCATGGGGCTGACCCTCAACTTTATCGTCCTCTTTAGCCTTATCATTGCCTTAGGTCTCTTAGCGGACAATGCAATTGTGGTGGTGGAGAACATTTACCGCTTTCGAGAAATGGGGTACGAAAAATTTGAGGCCGCTCGTCTGGCAACCCGTGAAGTAACCGGACCGGTTATCTATGCCACCCTTACCACACTTGCGGCTTTTTTCCCCATGTTGTTTTGGCCAGGTGTGATCGGCAAATTCATGAGTTATCTGCCCCTAACCCTCATTATCACGCTCTCTACGTCGTTGTTTGTTGCCTTGGTTATGAATCCGGTGATCACCGCTTATTTGGTTCGCTTAGACAATGAACCAAAAGCCATTCCACCCAAATGGATCAATTATGTTACCTACATCGCCATTGCCTCTTTGACGATACTAATGCTCATTATTAATTGGGTAACTGTCCCGGTCTTAATCGGTCTATCCTTGGTACTTTTTGCCTTTACCCGTTATTTCTTGGTTCCCGTAAGCGATTTTATTATCAACAAGCAGTTCCCACGATACTTGGTAAAGTACAAAGAATGGCTTGAACTCATGATGCAGCGGGATTATCAGGTAAGGTATGCCCTCTTACGTAACACTTTTACCTTAACTAGTTTTACTTTAGGGTTTATTTTACTTATTGTAGGTTCCTTACTTTCAATCGGTGAACCAGCATATGGGGGGTTTACCCTCGCACAAGTGGTTTTCATGTTGCCCGCCGGAGTCATTTTTACAATTGGGGTTTTGGGAATATTTTTCCACACCTTCGAGGTCATGATTCGAGGTGGAAAAGCGACCATTGCGCTCAGTTGGAAAACGGCAATTGCCATGTTGGTGGTATTTCTAATTGCTTGGTTTCGTACTGATTTTGAGAAACCTGATGCAAGTGTACAATTATTAAGAACTGCCTTATCCCTCTCTGTCGCTCCCATTTTAATGCTCATCTTTGGCATTATTGGACTTATTTTCAAATCTGGGCGACCACTGATTCTTACGGATAACCGTGCCATTGTCTTAAACCTGACCTTTGGATTGTTCTTTGGAATCTTTATGGTGTATGCGATTGCGCCAACAGGTGTCGCATTTTTCCCCTCTACCGATCCCCGCCAAGTGACCGTAAACCTTCAAGGTGGAATTGGTACCAATGTGCAGACCAGTAATAAAATGGCACAAAAGGCGGAAACTAAAATTGAACGCCTGATCGGTAACGATCCTCTTGTTGCCGAAAACATAAAGAACTATCAAACAGGCGTAGGCACCGCCGGCGGGCAAGAATCCTTTTTCGGAGGCGGTGGAAGCCCCCAAAACTCATTCGTCACCATTAATATGGTAGATTATGGAGACCGCGGAGAATCCTCAAAGAACACCCTTACAAAACTTCGTGATGTGGTCAGAAGTATTCCCGGTGCACTGCTCAAGTTTACCGCTCCCAGCAACGGACCACCTACGGGTGCACCTGTCAATATAGAAGTTTCTGGGCCGGATTTTAACGAGATTGTCCGGATTAGCCATGATCTGAAGTTCAAACTAAGTCGTGCCGCCGAGAAAAAACAAATTGATGGCTTGGTAGATGTACGGGATAACCTTAATTCGGGACGCCCAGAAGTACGTGTTAAGATAGACCGCGAACGGGCACAACAATACAAATTATCAACAGGTCAGATTGCAAGTACCATTCGGAGTGCAATCAATGGTACCGAGGCCAGCAAATTCCGAGATGGCGAAGATGAGTATGACATCACCGTCAGGCTCCGCCCCGAAGACCGAAATGCCCTTGAAAGCATCCAAAACCTAACCCTGCCAGTTAACGTGGGTGGAAATCCCAACAACCGCCGCCAACTACCGCTCTCAGCCGTTGCCACGCTCGAAGTAGGCGCTGGACTAGGCTCTATTACACGATTAGATGGCCGCAGAGTGGTAACCGTTTCTGGTGATGCCGCTCCTGGCTATAGCGGACCCGAGGTTTTGGGCAAAGTCACGGCTTTTTTGGCCGATTATAAGGTCAAAAAAGGGTATGTCTTGAATTTTACCGGAGAGAATAAAGATCAACAAGAAAGTTTCGGCTTTCTCTCTATCGCCCTTTTTATGGGGATTGCCCTGATATTTCTTCTTCTGGTCATGGAATTCAGAAATATCAGAGGCCCATTGGTCATCATGATCGGTATGGGTCTTTCCCTCATTGGTGTCATGCTTGGACTTATTCTTACGAGATCTCCGTTCGGATTAATGACCTTTATCGCCTTGATTAGTTTATCGGGACTCGTAGTCAATCATACCATCGTTCTGATTGACTTCGCCCTAAAACGAGAAGAAGAAGGTGAAACTTCCCTTGAGGCGATCATTGAGGCTGGTGTTATCCGAACCCGCCCTATCTTTCTGACCATCATCACCTCGGTTATTGGATTATTCCCCTTGGTTTTCGGCTTAAATATTGATTTTGTGGGTCTTTTCACCCATGCCGATCCGGGCTTTCAGTTTGGCTCCGAAAACGGTCAATTTTGGCTCCCAATGAACGTGGCCCTGATCAGTGGCTCCATTTTTTCAATTTTCCTCACCCTATATGTGGCTCCAGTAATGTACAATGCCTTTTCCTCCATCGCGAATCGGGTTGTGGGAGGATTTAAAGTTATTGAAACGGCCGAGCCTTTCCATGCTGGAATAAGCGGTAATGGTGCTCCGAAAATGCATCTGGGAACCCAAATGCCCAATAAGCCTGCTTAAACGCGATAGAAGTCGCTTTATAAGGCTGTTCTAAACCAAGGAGCAGCCTTTATTGTTTACGCCATTTTCCTTTACGGCAAAACAATCCTTTAATATCTTGGACTAACTTTAAGCAGGTAAAATAATGACGACCAAACTCCCTCTTTCAGGCATTTTAATCTTAGATTTTACCCATGTCATTATGGGGCCCGCCTGTTCGCAAATATTAGCGGATATGGGCGCAGAGGTTATCCATATCGAACCACCGCACGGGAATAGTACCCGGTATCTAAGCGGAATGGGCGCTGGCTATTTCCCCTTTTATAGCCGAAACAAAAAAAGCTTAGCCATAGATATTAAGCATCCTGCTGGCAAAGAAATTGTGTATGCCCTTATAAAAAAAGCAGACGCATTGGTAGAAAACTTCGGCCCTGGGACCATGAATCGCTTAGGTTATGGTTATTCTGAAACCGCTGCAATCAACAGCCGCTTGGTCTATACCGAACTTAAAGGCTTCCTGTCTGGACCCTACGAAAACCGGCAAGCCATGGATGAAATGATTCAGATGATGAGTGGAATTGCCTACATGACAGGCCCTCCTGGGCAACCACTTCGAGCGGGAATTTCGGTTGTGGATATTGCCGGTGGTATGTTTGCCGCAATGGGTACTTTATTGGCGCTCTACGAAAGACAAAAGACGGGCACAGGAAAGCATGTTAAAAGCGCCCTTTTCGAATCAGCGGTGTACATGATGGGACAGTTTATGGCCGCTTCGGCCATCTCACAACAACCTATGCCACCCATGCCTGCTCGTACCAATGCATGGAGTGTCTATAATTCTTTCCGTACAGCAGATGATCAAATGGTTTTTTTAGCCATTATTTCCGAAAAACACTGGGAACGATTTTGCAAGGCTTTCGACAAGGAAGATTGGTTCCAAAACGAGGACTTAAATACCAATCACAAACGTTTGGATTCACCTTGGTTCTTCACGGAGATTACCCACTTAATTTCCAATCTGACCAAGAGCGAAATTCTGGAGAAATGCGCCCGCTTTGATTTGCCTTTTGCTCCTGTCAACACAACAGAAGACCTTTTTTTAGACCCGCACCTAAATGCTGGAGACGGTATGCTACACACCCTTCTCCCTCACAACCTTTCAGCAAACCTACCACGTTTACCTTTTGAATATGGATCTCAAACATTTGGACTGAGACATCAGCCACCCACCATTGGCGAGAATACGTTTGAAATATTAAAATCATTAGGAGTAGGACCAACGCAATTGGAACATTTGATTGCAGATGGAATTATTGCAGGCAGCTAATAAATTTCTCAAAAAAATAGCCCCCCAACGCTTCTGCATTAGGAGGCCCCTTTAACAATACCTCACCAAACGGACTGATGAAGCATGAGATGATGATTTCCAAAGTTTAAACGAACCATCTACTTACTTTAACAGGGTCATCCGGCCTATTTGTGTAACTTTGCCAGTGGTTAATTCGGCTGTAACACGGTAGAGGTAAGTCCCTGATTGCAAAGATGCAGCATTGACGTTCATGGTTTGATTTGCACCGCCTTGGAAAGCTACTTTAGGCATCTCCATCACGAGGCGTCCCTGAATGTCATATACCTGAATACCAACTAAGGCATTGCCGGGTAAGTCAAAACTGATCTTGGTTGAAGGATTAAACGGGTTCGGATAGTTACCTTTAACTGCGAATTCAGCAGGAAGTTCCACTTCACTTTCGCTTGCCGTTACAGGCCCACGCTTGAAGTTCACTTTATTCGCACTGCTGGCCACTGCCGAATTCACCCCATCACTTACCAGTACACGATGGTAGAACGTTGCGGTAGCACCACCAGCAATTTTAAAGGTGTTTTTCAACAATGCATTCAGATCACCAGTAGTGATAGAAAAATTCGTAGCTGAACCAGCATCTTTTACATACGTAGCATTGCCTAACGGAAAGGTCGGGTCCGTAGAAAGTTGCCATGTATATTTTAAAGCATCATTTTCTGCATCGGTTGCAGCATTCCAAGAAACAGCCAAGGTACCAGTCGGAGCACCTTCTACCACATGAGTGGCGTCATTCGTTGGAATAAGACCAGCAACCGCAGATGGACGTGCATTCACAACGCCACGAGTTAACTCAACAGTTGCTGCAGTTCCCAATGTGGTGTTTACACCATCAGATGCATTCGCACGGTGATAAACCGTTACTTTTCCACCTTTTGCAACCCCAGCAGCAGCGAGGATATCATCCACTTGCTTGAGGGTAAGTGTTACTTTGGTATCGGTTGTGGTCGCTGAATTTAAGACAGTCGTAAATGCTGCATCTGTGGCCAGTTGCCAAGTATAGGAAACAGCCTTTCCATCTGGATCCGTAGAAGCGGACCACGTTGGTGAAATCGTATCGGTCGGCTGACCTGCTACCGTTACCTGAGCACCATTCGCAGGATTGGTGATCGAGGTCTGGGTCGGAGCACCATTGACTTTCACCGTCCCGCTAACTGCCGGACTTACCGTACTAGCCGCAAAGGCTTTGTCCAAAATGGTCAGTTCTTCTAAAGTAACCGTTCCGGACTTTCCGGTTGCAACCCCATTGTTAATGCTTAAAGGAATGTTTGCCAAAAATCCACCACCCGTTACCGAATTGCTGGTTTGACTTGCACCGCTCAATGCAACCGAAAGGGTAATCGTTGTTTTGGTTCCACTCGTTGTAATTGTTTCGAGACCAGCACCGTTAAAAATCGTACCACCATTTTGCGTCAATAGATTAGCCTGATTAGACTTCGTCCCTTTCAGACCAATTGTTTGCGCGGTGTAGGTGAAAAACGTATTGTCGAACGATACCTTGATCTCGAATGCAATGGCATTGGTCACATTTGAAGCATGTACCTCAACATTGTGGATGTCCCCACCTTTGAGGTTACCTTCAACGCTTTTTAAACCTTGATCGCCCGCTTTCAAATCAAAGTCAATAGAGCCTCCGACCTGCGCACGGCTGATTCCAACCAAAGCAAAAAGCGCCAATGCATATACGTGAATCTTGATCAATTTCATTTTTTTCCTCTATCCTTGTTTTTGGTTCTATCCCGGTTTCATGCTTTGATTTACACATCAGATCATTTCAATAATCAATTGGTAATTCAATAATTTGCATGGTTTGTCTTGGAATACGCTAAGGGATTTCAAAACCTTAAAAGGGGAAGGGTTTGGTCACCCTCCCCCTTTCTTGGTCTGAACCTGATATCAGGCTTATTTCAGAAGGGTCATTTTATTGACCTTCACGAAGTTACCTGCTTGGATGCGATAGAGGTAAACACCACTTGCAACCGGAGCGCCCGCGTTGTCGGTCGCATTCCAAGTCATGGTGTGTACACCAGCCTCAACTTGACCAGCAACCAACGTTTTAACGAGGCGGCCTGTCATGTCGAAGATTTGGAGTTTAACATTAGCGTTTTCAGGCAAGCTGAAGCGAATGGCCGTTGTGGGGTTGAACGGGTTCGGATAGTTTTGATCCAAAGCGAATTCGCTTGGGATACCAACACCCATTACCTCGTCTGCACCTTTAGCAGCACTGGCTTCAACTACGATGATATCGCTGAGTTTTACGCTCTTCGCTTTCGCGCTGAGTTCGATTACTGCGATTACGCCATTTTCAACGGCACCTGCGGTAGAAGCAACAGCATAAGTATTACCAGAAGCTACCGAGAGGCTGTTGCCTTTGAATGCAGCACCATCTTGTACCTTAACAACTTCGCCACCATCAACCGCGATGTCAAATTGGAAGCCTTGTACGTTGGTCAAGCCATTGGCACGAACATAAGCAAGGTTGCCTTTTACTTCAACACTCAACTTCGCAGAAGTTGCAGGGAGTTGCTCGGTTTTGCCGAGTGCAGCACCTGTGCCGAAGAGTTTCGCAAAGCGGGCATAGTCGGCCAAACCGATTGAGCCGTTGTTGTCGAAGTCGAATGATTTGGTGTAGTTACCACTTCCGGCGGTTGCACCGTAGGTTTGAGCAAAGACAGCCAAATCTTGAACGTTCACTTTGCCGTCACCGTTGGCATCACCAGGAACGGTACCGCCGATGGCTGCACCACCTGCAACGTTAGAGCCTTCTGAAACATTGATGCCGTCGGAAGCTTTGACGGTGTAGTTACCTGCACCATAAGAAGGCGCTTCGAAGGTGATAGACACCTTGCTGCCTGTCACGGTTGCTTGCGTTGCAGGAACTGTTGCGACAAGCGTACCAGCTGCGTCATATACCTTGTATTCGGTAACTTTATAAACCGTTACTGTGTTGCCAACGGTTGTTCCGAATGCAGGTCCATAGGTTTCAAAGCGGCCATGATCGGAAGAGGTGAAGGAAGCAACCAATTGCTTACCAGCATCACCGTCAACAATAGAGAGGTCTTTGCCAACGTTGGCTGGAGGCACATCGTCCGTCATATTAACGGTACCCCATGCAACCATATTGGAAGCAGCGCCAGTAGCAAGCGTGTAGTTGTTACCTGCTTCACGTACACCATCGTCTTTTGTCATGTTTTCGCCAACCACTGCTACACCAAATGTAACCGTTCCACTGGTCGGAGCAACAGCAAACGTTACCGAGAATTTGTCCGTCCCAGTTGTTCCATTCGAACCAGTTGAAGGCGGAGCAAATTGGGCAACCAACGTGGTTACACCACCTTTCGTCATGTAGATTTCATAACGGGCAACTTTGGTTGCGCCGAACTGATAACTCGGATGGAATGGATCGTTCGTCGAGCGGCAGATCTCGCCAGATACCACTGCACCATTGGTTCCAGCCACAAGAGCCGGGCCAGTTGCACCACAAGCGGTGATCGGAGAAATCGTGCGTACAAGATCATTTGCCGTAATGACACCGTTGTTTGGGCCATCTAAGGCATTGGTTGGAGCAGCATCATTTACGTTTTGCAGGTTGAAGCGTGCCGTTCCGTTCAAGTCTTTTACGACGTTGATGTCCATCAAACCCAATTCCAATTTATTTGCTGGCGCAATCATAAAGAGGTTAATGGGGTACGTTGTGAATGTAACGGTACGACCAGAAACATTGGTAGCAATCAGATCGGTTGCGAATGGCAATCCAAGGTTGTTCACACTTATTCCGATATCACCATTATTTACGGAAGCTACAGCAACGTTTTCCGAGAAATTAACCACAAAGGTGTTCGGGCCGATGATGTCAGCCTTCACAATTGCTGGACCAGCATAGTCCATAGAAGCAACACCTGTGCTGTTGGCAGCGATCTGGTTCGAGTTGAAGTCAGAAACCGCACCAGCAGCATTGGTAACTTGTGGCTTAGCATCCGTATCACCTTCTGCTGCACCCCCTGTTTTCGCTACATCAAGAGCAACCCATTCATCTTGGAGTTGATCCACTTGGTTCATTGTGGTACCCGTATTTTCGGCACCATCGGACCAATAGTAGGTACGTGGGTCGTTTGCACCACCAGCAGTAGCTGGTTTGATGAAGCTATTGACCGTATAACCTGCAACCGTGAACTTAGAAGCATCAACGGTATTGTCGTCAATTTCTTCGTCCAACTTAACTAGGATGAGATCCACTTTACCGTCTGAGTTGCGGTCTAAAGTCCAAGCGGCAACTACTTTCGGTGCATCCGGATCATTGATCGAGATGTCAATACCATTGGTAATATTGCCCTTACGATCGTTGCTGGAAGCAGCGGTTCCCCAGATTGGGTTTCCACCCTGACCAGCACCTGTAATTTGCATGGCTGTTACTACAGCAGCACCAGAAGCCTTCGCTACCGTCGGGGTTGCGCCATAGCGGTCCGTTGGGAGGTTCGGGATATTCAGGGTGTTAGCAATGGTAACCGTTGCACTACGTCCAGAAACAGCGGTTACACCAGCCATATCCGAAATATAGTTGTTATTGACCGTGATGTTTGCACGTACAATACCCAATACATCACCCAATACGTCATACTTGATTAGGTTATTATTGGTCGCATTATCAATCGTAAATGATGTTGCACCAGCGGTAAAGGTAATAGCACCACCGCCATAAGCAGATGCATGGGTTGGGGTTGGGGTTCCCGGAGGTGTACCATCATTGCTATAGGTGAAGTTGCTTTCAGCAGCACCTACTTCACGTACGGTTTCAGAGAATGTTACACGAATGCGCTTGAAGCCCACTTGACCAACGGCGCGAACAAGTACAGGCTCTGCATCATCATAGAGGCGATCCAGAACAGCTGGTGTACCGCTCTTGTGGTTCAACGTATTATTCATGGCATCACTTACGGAGACCATTGCGTTTCCAGCAAAGTCTTTGATGTTGGTTCCTGTCAAAGCAACCGACAATTCAACCGGAGCAGGCGTACCTGTTCCGTAAACTTTGAGGGAAACAGTACCGTTCTGAAGTGCTGTTTTTAAAGCAGCGTCTACGGGAACTGTCGCAAAGATAGAACCACCACGGCCATTAACGGCTGCAACACCTGTTACGGAAGCAGTGATGTCTTTGTTATTGGCAGCGTTTGCAGCATCTTCCAACATCAGCTTCGTGAAAGAAGTAGCCAAGTTGGAGAATGTACCTTCAATTGTCATCGGAGCGTTTCCATCATATTTAACACGAACCTGACCACCACGTTGTGGTAAGTCTGGAGAGTCAACCATTGTCAAGAGAAGATCAAGGTTGATGGAAGATCCCGATGAAATCGCCGGAACGGCACCAGTATCATATGCACTGCCTTCGGCATAGGATACAAACACCACGTTGTCGTTGTCGTTTACATCTTTTGGATGGTCAACGTTTACAGAAACCGTTCCATAGCCATCTACCGAGAATGCAGGGGTAACTGTACCTTGTGCGCCTACGGTTGCGCCATCCACTGGCTCGGAGAAGATGATGTAATAACCATCCAACTTACCGTTGGCATTTTGGTCCACCGTACCAGCATACATAGCAACTGGAGCGGCTTTGTCTGTTGCATTACGGAGCCACAGTTCACGACCAGGAGCAGGGAAGCCATCCGGAACCGCTTGGTTGGTTTGTACCGGATCGCGGTCGCCAATGTCTTCTGAGTTTCCATCAGCCAAATAGCGGCTTTGTGGCATATAATCCGTATGATAGGTAGCAGCTTCACCTGTTGCATCTGCCTTCGTATAACCTAAGTTGGTTCCGGCAGCATCGGTCAATACAGACTTATCAAACCCCATCAAGAATACGCGTATGGTACGGTTGTCCGGACGAGCTTGTGTAAATGCGTGATCAATCGCAATTGGATTTGTTCCATCATTGGTGCGTGCCAAGAAGTTGTTTTGGCTCCATTTGGCATTACCTTTTGTGGCTTCATCGGTACGTACCGCTGCGGCACTGGCTTTGGCATTCAAGTAAAGACCTAAATTATTGCCTAATTTCTCGGAATAGAGAAACTCCAACGCATCAATGTAACCGTCTTTGTTGGTATCCAAAGCGCAGATATCAACCATTGCAGGCGGAGCATCATCATCACCAGGGAAGGTTACGCTGGAAGCAGTTGAAGAAGCTTCGGTGTTGCCTCCTTTTGCCAATTCAAGGTTTACGGCATCCACAATTCGCTTGGAAGCTGTTGTCTGATTGGTGTATGTAAAACTTGGCGTTGCATCGGTATCCGGGGTTGATTTTTCCGTCAGGTTCAAAACACTTTTGGTGTAGCGGCTTGCCAAGTTGGCATGAGGGCCAGATTCCAAGGTGTTTGCACCAAAAGAAGCAACGGTATAAGCGCCATAGAACGCATCCGAGATGGAGGTTGCAGTTTTAAAGTCAGCCAATGCCGGAAGGGTTACAACTTCCGAGTAGGTAACGGTATAGGTGTCAATTTTACCATTTCCTTGCATATTAGGCGAACCTGCGATATGGGTAGCCCCTGCGGTACCACCTGCTACGTTGGTGTCATTTGTTTCTGCAGAAGTTACAAACGGTGCCACACAGTCTTTTACGGCAAAGTTGGTAGGAGCAGGAATAGCACCTGGAGCACGGAAGTTGTTCAGAAGACGCAAGCCACCTTGATCGGTAATATTACCAGCGGTATAGGTCATCGTGAGGGCTTCACCTGTCCATGCTTGTGGATAGACTTCGTTGATGTTGAGGGTAACTACCCCTACACCACCATCATTGGCAATTCCACCGCCACTCACACTGTGAGGAGGTGCTGGTGCAGCCGTCACATCCGCAAAGGCGCCAGCTGCAAAGCCCGTCGTCGCAATCGGGCCATTCAGCGTAATTTTCACTTGGTCAATCCGGCCATCTGAATCGGCATCCGCTGTACAAGCAGACGCAAACGATACAAATACACCATCTTGCTCATCGAGGGTGAAGGTTTCGACCTGACCTACTTTGGTTCCACCGCCAATCATAGCCAATTGACCGGTGTTGGCATTGTACGTTACTTGTGGTTTGGCATCGCCGTCGAACGAAGCTTTTTCGGTAACCGACAAGAAGACGTCTTGATAGCCAGCACCTGCAATGGAAAGGCCAGTTACGCCGGCAGAACGCAGGGCATCAGCATAGGGCATCGTTGCAGGATCGCCTTCAAAGTCGCCAAGTGTTGGGGCGGCATCAGAGAAGGTGTAGCCAGCAACGGAGAACCCGTCATAGTTGGGGGCAGTACCCGCTTGGAAGGAGCTTCCTACGGAGCCTGAGTTTATAAGAACGACCTTATCAATTTTGCCGTTACCGTTGGTATCCAACGTTAAAATGGCACTGAAAGGTTGTCCTGTCTGGGCAAAAGCGGCGCTAAAGCCCAGTAAACCCACTGCTACGACTGCCAGTACTTTCGAGAAGGTTTTTTTCATCATCATACCTCTTCAGATTACTGTTAGTTAGAGTGATTGTTAAGGATTAGGTTATTGGTATTGTTAAGGGTCATTTTAAAAACGATGTATAAATGCAAAAGTACCTCAACAAGAAAAGGGCATACACTACTCCTGTCTCACTGACGCCTTGAATCCAATACATCACCGATATATTACGTCAAGTGCACTCAAAATGCAAATGTGGAACACGCATCCTATCACGAATTCGCGAGAAGTACGCAACGTACCGGTTAGTTTATGCAGTTATTGAAGGTCTTTTTTCCGGCTTTGTCGTAGTTCACGCTACATATTAGTTTCCCTTGGTCATTATATTTGAATTCTGCAAGGACTTTGCCATCAGAGTAATATTTTGTAGTGGTACCTACTTCGATCCCATTTTTATAAGTTCGTTTTAGCCGGAGGAACTCTTTACCATTTTCGGTAAAATAGACCTTATACTCGCCTTCAAATTTCCCATTTTTCATTTTAGCGTCCATTCGCTGGGTTACATCTTGGGGAATGGCGCCTTTGATTTCGCCAGTATAGGGTTTTCCGGTTTCGGCATCCATGTAGGTATCGTTTTTGAGCATCAAGTCTTTTCCTTGCTCTAAAAAGATCCCTGCTTTAGGATTTCGTCCCTCATACTTTTTGACGGGATCGTCTTGGCAGGCTGGAAGTACAAACAGGACAAGTAGAAAAAACAAATACTTAATTTTGTTCATTATCTTAATTTTACTTTTCGAGGGAACGTCTTTTAAAAACTTAAAAAGATACTATTGAATCATGCAGTTTGTGTAACAGAGAGAATATTTTCCCCAAATATCCTACTTCCAGAGGGCTAATTCAGCCTTGGATCATCCGGAAAGTTGGCCAAAATGCCGAAAGTCCCTCCCATTTGGCGCAAGGCTTGTCGCCAGGCCTGCGTACCGACGCCTGCAAAGACCCAATCCGGCTTAACTGTGGTAATAAACCAATCCTTTTGCCGAATTTCACTTTCCAATTGTCCGGCACTCCATCCAGAATATCCAAGGAAAAAGGCTACTTTTTCGGGCTGAAGTGTTCCTAAAGCCAACCGCCTTTCCAATTCTTCAAAATTGGCTCCCCAGTAGAGACCATCGGCAATCCATTGCGATTCTGGTAAATCGTCATACGCATGGAGTACATGCAGGGTCTGTGGTTCACATGGTCCACCCAACCGGAGCGATGTATCAAAGTTGCTGTTGTAGTCCAACACCTCCGAGAGCATATGAGGTAAGGTATCATTTAATACCAAACCAAAAGTCCCATCTTCGTTATGGTCGCAGACAAGCACAATAGAACGTCGGAAGTTGGGGTCAGTCATCATTGGCTCTGAGATGAGCAAGGTTCCAATCGTTGGTTTTTTGGGTTTTTTCTTTTTTTCGGACATGGCCAGTCAGGTTTTGTCGTAGAAAATACGTTGGGTGGAATCAAGATTCAACCCAATCATGGCCTTTTCCGCAGGCAAGAATCGTGTTGTCAAGATCATCACGGGCCATTAAGTAGGTGTTTGGGGTTTTAGTTTTCGTTCGAGGTATTCATCCGAAAAGTCAATCCGGAACGCCACCCAAAGTGGTAAATGATCGGACATTTGATAGGTACGCCATTTCCTATAGTAGGCCAATCGTTTTTTATCCTCAGATTCGCTTGTTTCCGGATTGTCGTTGGGTTCAGATTTGGTTCTTTTTGAACGGTATGCTTCAATTTCGGCTGCATAAGCGGGCTCATCCTCTTCCCGAAACACATGTTCGAAGTAATCAAAAGTACCACCCTTAATAAATTCTAAAGAGTCTTCCAGTTGCCTAAACAGAATTTGGTCGTATTGCTTGTCGCGTGTAATATTGGTATAAACCTCCTTTAGGTGTTCGGGGACAATAAATCCCGCCTCTTCAAGAGGTTTATAGGTTGCATCTCCATGCTTGCCAATATTGAAATCCCCCAAGAGAATCAGTTTTCTGGCCCATGCGGTTTTGTCTTCGGTACGTTTTTTCAGGAATTGGGCCAATCGTGTAATTTCTTCGATGCGCTCTGGTGGTGGCTTGCTTCCTTGGGTCTTGCCCCACAGGATATGGACGGAGCAGATCATAAACTTGGCCCAGCCAGCACGAAAGCCACAGATAAGGGGCGTCCGCCAAAATTGCGGCACGAGCTTGTTGTCTTCTGGCGGTATTACCAATTCTCCAGCCAAGCCCCCAAAAACCACCTTTCGCTTATCAAACACAAATGCAATGCACTCGCCATTGCCTTGCGCACCTTCGGTGGCATCGGTAAAAATATAATCCCAGTCGCTTCCCAAAATCCGCATCACCTCATTAAGTGCCGTCAAATCTTTATAGACCTCTTGAATGGCCACCAAATCGAATCGTGCAATGATTTCGGCAATGTAATAAAATGCTTCTTTGGACCGGAACCCGAAAGAGGGTTTGTCAAAATCGCGTAGATTCCACGTGGCTACCAAGAGTGTGTCGTTCAAAGAACGGCCCGGAATATCGGTCTTGCGCAAAGCACCTCGCAGGCGAATCAGATTTTCCACAATTCGTTTGTCTGTCTGGTCGCGTTCTGGATGAAGGTTTTGATAAAAGGGCATGAGAGTTTTAATGAAAGATATAAGATGAAGTTATGGAGGTGGGGATGCGCTCACGGCTTCGGCGTATGCCCGTTTGCTTTAACATTATTATGGGAAAGAGGCTTTTAATTTAAACCATCTCTGCCTTAAGACCAAGCCAACTTTTACCATAGAAGGGCAATCCGTCAAAATCCAACCGGATGGGCTTGGGAACCTCGTGCACCCTCCTTCCAACTATTATTTTAGTATCTCTCTTGACAAACCGTTTTACCTTTCGTAGATTATCAACTACTAAAATAATAGTACGATAATTATGAGAAAACCAATTGATCCTTTAGGCACAACCGAAATGGAAGTGCTCCAAATCGTTTGGGAATTGGGCGAGGCAACCGTAGGCCAAGTACACGAGTGCATCTTGCGTCAGCGTAAAACCGCCTATACGACCATCATGACCACCATGAAAAACTTAGCCCGAAAAGAATATTTGCAATACCGCACGGAAGGCATAACGTACATCTATTCTGCCATCAGAACCCCCGAAGAAGTACGCGGCGGAATGTTAGAGAATTTATTGGACAAGGTTTTTAAAGGTTCGTCGGTGGCCTTAGTACAAACGCTGGTGGGGCATGAGCGCCTCAGTGAATCGGAAAAGGCCGAAATTCGGGCAATGATTGCCGCAATAGACGAAGATCCGGATTAACGGTTTCATAACCCAAAAACAGAAGCATCATGGAAACCACATTAGAGGCCCTGCAAGACGCTGGGGCGAGGTTTTTGTTTGCCTTTTGGCTACCGATTGGCGTTTGGAGTGCCTTTGCCTGGATCATAGACCGCATCCTTCTTCAGGTGGATGCGCCGCGTCACATACTTGCGGTTCGTTTGGCGGTTTTTTGGTCGTTGCCATTTGGCGTAATGTGGGCAAATTGGGGTTGGTTGCCCGTTTGGGAGGTAGAAGCCAGTTCAAGATTGGTGGGATTTGAACTGCTACAAGGAGCATTCGGAGTGCCGGAATCATCCTCAAATGCCCCCATACTCACGGCACGACAACTATACCTGATTCCTTTGGTGTTATGGATTTTGGTGGTTCTACGTGGCTTGAGGTCTGGCAGACAACTCTGGGCTTCATGGCAAGATTTGCGGGCATTGCGCAACTTACTTTCTCTGGTAAACACCCCCGAATTCATCGCCGAGGTACAAAATCGGAGTACACAGATGGGTATCCGCCGTGATGTTCGGCTGTTTACGGCCCCAATGTCCTTTTCCCCATTCACTTTTGGCATCTTTAGCCCTGTTTTGGTGTTCCCGCCGGCGCTATTGCCGCCCAGCCATGCACGCACAATGGCGATCCACCACGAACTGGTACATATCCGCCGAGTGGATGTGTTGTGGCGTTTTTTGGAAGAATGCCTTTTGTTGGTATTGGGTTGGCATCCGTTGGTCAAGCATTGCCACCAAGAAATTATGTTTGCCCGCGAAGCTACCTGCGACGCCGAGGTTTTGTCTGGGCCTGGGGTGTCTCGGCAAACTTATGCCCAATTATTATACAAATTGCTTGCAAGCGAATCCGAGCGAACGAATCCATTGCTTTCCGCGATGGCCTCGCCGCAATTTCATCAACTCAAAAGAAGGGTTCAAACCATGAAAAAACAAACCTATTCATACCGACATTCCCATCTCTGGTGGAGTCTGTTGCTTTTAATCTTTGCTAGTGGACTCACTGCCGCAACAGGTTTTTTTGAGCGCCCCATGACAATTATAAAGCCAGATGGCACACCTATAGCCTCACGCGACACAGTTAAGACCATGATGGTAGAGCGGAAAATAAAAGCCATCAAAACAGTAAGTGTCCACCCGAAAAACCCAAAACCAATTCGAGTAACGTTTACAGACAAAACTTTTTTGGACATGACCTCGGACGAAGCATTATCGAAGGGGATTCTGCTCCCACCACCACCACCACCGCCACCACCACCGCCGAATGGCAAATGGATAGAAAAGCCTTTGAATTATAAGGTTGCAAATCCGGAAGACCACAAATCGAAATCAGATACAACGCCAGACAAAGATAATGTGTGGACGTTTGTGGACGTGCATGCCCAATTTCCGGGTGGTGCGAACGGCCTAAGGACATACCTTACGACTCATCTGAAATACCCCACCGAAGCACAACGTGCAGGTATTGAAGGCGCTGTTTTTATTCAGTTTGTAGTGAATAAGGAAGGACATATTGAGGATGCAAAGGTAGTGCGGGGTATTGGCGGAGGATGCGACGAAGAAGCACTCCGCTTGGTGAAAGAAATGCCATCATGGACGCCCGGTTCTCATGAAGGAACACCCGTCAAAGTCCGATACACTGTTCAGGTACTTTTTAAACTATCGTAAAAACGATAGGATATTGTGAAACGGCATAAGACGATGTACAAAGTCTTATGCCGTTTTTTCAAAGAACTTTGGGTAGAAACTTTTTTGGAACAATGAAATTTAATACTTTCGATAGAATCTCGTATTTGTATATTTCAGTAAAAACTACTCTGATTCTGAAAAGCCATATAAATAATTTTACTTGTGTTCCAAGTACTTTCGTCATAGACCATTTAAATCATGAAAGTGAAGTTATGATAAAACAATTTTATACCTATCGAAATTCTTATGTTGGGTGGAGTCTTTTGTTCTTGGTATTTTCTACCGGAATGGCTGTTGCAACAGGTTCCCACCACCACGTCATGACAGCACTCCATGCCATCCCCATCCCCATTATACCTTCCGATACTGTAAAAACAATGGTTTTGGAGGGCAAAATCAAGACAATTAAAACGATTACTTACCATCCTCAAAACGTCAAGCCTATCCGAGTAACCTTCACAGACGAGGCCTATTTAGATCTGACCACAGAAGAAGCCTTAGATAAAGGGATTTCCCTCCAAGCAACGCCTTCAGATCTGCCACTTGGATCGGGAGTTCCTCCAAGCCAAGAACAGGTCAGGGCTTTTGTAGATACACCACCAGAGTTTCCGGGTGGATTAGCTGCGTTGAACGCATACCTCATTGAACACATCAAATATCCACAAAAGGCACACGAAAAAGGAATTCAAGGTACTGTTTTTGTTCAGTTTGTTGTAACTGAGAATGGATCTATTTCGGATATTGAGGTAGTAAAAGGCATTGGAGGAGGATGCGACGAAGAGGGGATTAGGTTGGTAAAAGCCATGCCAAAATGGAAACCAGGAATGCATGAAGGCAAGGTTGTAAAGGTCCGACACACCATTCAATTACGGTTTAAGATCAAATACAATGTAATTAGTTTTTAAGTACTTAAATATTGAGGTGTACTATTTTTTTCGGACAAACGGAAGCGGGTGCATTTCAAAAATGCCCATAGACATTACGACACACTTAGATTAGGTAGGATGTAAAAGGCATCTTTGCCTGCCGTTGGGGAACTGGTGACGTGCATAAAAAAAGCCCCGTAGGGGCGACATCATACGAAAATCCAATAGGCCGCATAAAATGTGAAAGAGGTATTCACGAGGTACTTTGGGAAGTTTTGAAACGCACCAAATGGAAGTTGCATAGCCACTTAACAATGATAGTTCCTTTTGGAACTTCCTATGGGGACTTTCGTGAAAATATAACGCCGTTGTATTTTTATTTTTCCATAAAACCTCATTTCAGATGTCACCGAAACACCTCTTCTTTGTGTTTGGATGGTTCATATCCGCGACCACCAGCCCAGCCCAACCTAGTCCAACACCCAACCCTGAATGGCTCATTGGCCGTTGGGAAGTTATCTCTTATTCTGAGCAAGGCACACAAGTAGATAAAAAACAGAATCCTATACCACAAGCCATCCAAGTTTACCAGCAGATAAAAGCCGAACGAGCCAAGCGGTATTACGGATTTGATGCCGAACTGGACGATCTGAATCGGCGTGCAAGCCGGGCATTTCGGCGTTGGGTCATAGAGGATAGTAGCAGAGAGGTGAGCCGCATCATTAATGCGATCGAAACGCCGTTTGTGGCAGTTTTTTTTCGAGACAGCACCCTTTCCCTCTACAACAAAGACGCAAGCGGGCATATCCGTAATGCGCGGATTCATCGGTACAAAATCGCCATCAATAGCCTGCATATGGAGCCCGGCCCCCAATATCAGCCAAAGTGGTTTATCCAGATACTGAGTTTAACCGCAGATCGGATGCGTTTGTTTTTACCTGAAGAAGCTACCATTGTAGATTTGGTAAAAACAGCCTATATCCTTCCATAGCCCAATTTATAAGGCTTGCACAAAACGCCTTCGGTTTACAGACCAAAGGCATTTTGTTCTGTGGGCCTTATCCAACATCAAAGGGTTGAGCGATATGTTCGCCCAAACGGATCAATGGCCTCAACGATAACATTGCTCCCTTTTGCTGGAGCAGGTGCATAAAACAAATGGTGCGTCCGATTGGGTTCTGCCCACGTCCGCCGAGACGGTTTTTGGTTGCCTAACATTTGCTCAACCGCCAAGGGATCGTATCCGAGGCGACGCGACATCAAGCCCTTTCGGATCCCGTCTTCATACCAAGCTACCTGCCAATTCGGATTCCAATCCCAGACATTGGCGACCAACTCATCTGGGGCCTGAGGCTCACTCCCCGCTTTGTACAGCCGTAACTGATAGTCATCTGCTTGCCCTGTCGCTTTGTATCGCCACGATAAAGACTCGCCATTGGCCTCAAAGACTGCATAGCCATTGGGAGCGCCATCCGAACAAATATCGCCGCTCCACCATGCACCACACACCGTCGCTAAAATATGTTCATGCACGCCTCCTTCATACACATGTTCGTGTTCGTGGGTATGCCCAGAAATGACGTGTGTTTGGTAGGGCTTAAGCAAGCGGTAAATGGCTTCTCGGTTGGTAACACAGTTGGCGATATTAGGCCGAGATTCGCCGTCGCGGGCATATTGTGTGGAAAGAGCCGGAATATGCCAGAACACAACAACCGGACGCCCCTTGTCCACCAAAGCCAAGTCTTGTTCCAACCAAGTTAATTGCTCTTGGTGAATGTATCCCAAATAACCACTTTTCACCCACATCACATCTTCCAAAACCACATAATGCACGGCGCCACGATTAAATGAATAATATGTGGGGCCAAAATGACGGGTAAATGTACGGGTAGAGGACTCGTCCGTGAATCCATCAAAATCCAAATCGTGGTTACCCATCACCTGAAAAAACGGAATCCCTGTTTTTTGAACGCCTGCTTCATAATCAGGATAAAGCGATAGATCGTCAAACATGATGTCACCCACCGAAACACCAAAGGCAGCCATTCCGGTATTAAGCGTTTGTTGAATGTCTGGTATGGTCTCGTTCAGAAAACGTGCCGTTTCGTATTTATTTTGGGTCTGAACATCGCCCAGTGCCAAAAAGCGATGACTTTCTTGCGAAACATCTTCTGGTTGTAGTGTAAACAGGGCCGTCATCTCACCTTTATTATCCGACCGGATGGGCTGATAAAACCGTGCAGTTCCCGTTGCATTCTGGGGGATTTTATACCCCGCCGGAATACTGACATATACGAAAGGCTGATTAGAAGTGGAAATCAAGGTGAAGGTCCCCTTTGCATCGGTGGTAACTACCGATATGCCATCCGTTACAGCTACATGGGGAATGCCTTTGCCATTACTTTGCACTGCTCCTCGAATCCGAACAGGTGTAAAGGGCAAGGTGTTCATCGGAAGTGGTCGATAAGGATCGGATAATATCCACTCTGGAATGGCAAGTGCTGGAATAGCCCATGCACTTTGTTTAAGGAAACGTCTCCGGTTCATAAGCTTATGATTTAGGTGAAGGGAGTCAGGCTTTAACATACATTAACTTTACTACTTTAGCAAGGAACAAAAAAGTATTATATTGATTATCCCATCATAACCAACCATTTTTGCCATAAAAATCATCTCATCTCATCCTATAGCACCTGCCTTATTTATGCTGTCCTTTTTCGTGAGTGGCTGTGTAAATACCTATATACCCGGAACAGCCGTGGTCCCACACTTAGAAAAAGCAGGTGATTGGGATATCATGGTGGACACACAAAATCTTCAAATAAGCAGCGCCATAACCAACGACCTTGCGGTCAATCTACATGCGCATTACAACAAAGGAACAGTTGAGTTTTGGGTACTTGACACTGAGTTTGGGGTTAGCAAGCGGTTGGAAACTGCGGTTGGCGCTTATAACATCCCTTTGTCTCCCTCCGTTCGGATGGCGGTTTGGGGTGGTGGTGGTCTCGGAAATTTAAAAACTTTTAGCCTGGCTGAAATTGATGGTGATACGAGGAGGATTTACCATAAACAGATTCCTTTGCGTCGGCTGTTTGTCCAGCCCAGTTTAACCCATACGTTTACTCCTCCAATGTATTGGGTGAGATGGAAAAATTATGGTCTTTTGTCTGATCTAATCGCAAGGACTACTTTGAGTCTTGAAGTGGTCCAAATTACGGCAGGAGATGCTCAACAAAACTGCGACCCCGTCTTGAACAGTTATTGTACTCCAGTAGAAAAAGGGGGTTCATTTATCCACATCGAGCCAGCTTTTACCTTAAAAACTAGGAAACGACCGCGTGGGTATTTTTGGCCAAGTCAAGACTTCGGATCGTTTAGGTACAAACCCATATGAGTATCAAGAAGAACTTACTAAGACGTGGAATCCATTCCTCATCCAAGGAGGAATGGATCTCAACTTTGGCCGTTAGCGACGTCGGTTAATGAGTTGTACGGACAAAATAACAGGGCTTTTCTGACTTCTTGTGGGTTCTAAAAATGCGTTGGTCACAGATATCCGAATCAGGCTATTCAGATCCACACCAAACGTCCAACGACCAGAAGCAAACGGGTGAAATTGCTTGCTTGTCAACCCTAAATGCCGGTAAAAATCATCCGATCCCAAAACCCCTGAAAACCGAGCTTGGGCAAAGAACTGAAAGGTTTTGGAGACAGAAAGCAATAATCCTTGCGCCTCGAAACCGATATCTGCATTATAGCCCGGATTTGCAATGGCAGCGTTAAGGGCCGGAATATCAAGCCCAACTCGTGGCAGAAAGACGAAAGAAACACGGGCCATTTCGTAGTGTTCGTGGAAGGCGCTCTTGGTAGCAATCGGTACATAGAGGTACATCATACCATTTCCGCCCCCACTCAGAAATTGGGCCATAGTGGTTTTGGTAGAGTCTTGTCCGGTATTCACCAATGCCCCAAACCCGATCCGGCCATATCCTAAGGTCTTGCCCAAAAATAGATAATCGCTCAGGAATTCGGCAAAAAGCGTGGCGCCATTTTTGGAAAGTGAAAAAGAAACATTATCCACAGCGGCCCCTGTTTCGCCACCAAAATAATTTTTAGCATCTGGCAAGGTGGCCAATACGGCTTTTCGACCCGGCTTCTGGTCTTTTCCCTGTATTTTAGGACTATCGCCTCGCGCTGGATCCGTCAGATCCTCCTCCAATGTTTCCTTCTTTTCTGATTCGGGTTTGCTTTTTAAAGCCTGTGGAGCAATTTGGGCACGACAAAAAATGGTCGAAAGGCCTAAGAACAAAATGGTCATTAACTTCATTTTGGTACAGGTGTGCTTGGCGATAAAGTTGGGTGCCCAAAACAAGAACCCTTTTCAATTTCCAGATAATATAATGCCTTCATCGTCTATCCGTATGCCAAAATCGAAACGATAAAACTATGGAACGGCTTTGGCCTCAATGCGTATCTAATTTTTCTCTAATCAACAAACGTCCTACATGGACCTATGTTTTCTTCACACTCAAACACGCCTATCAATGATGAAAAAGTGGATGTTATTTTGGATCTTGCCAGTATTCGTACTGATTGCGGCTTACCCAAATGGGCCTGCCAAAGAAGGTGCCCAAACAACCAGTGCACCCTTACCTGGAGGAAGTACCGAATATTCTTGTAACAACTGCCATGCTCAAGGTACGAACTATGGCGTACAGGCGGTTATTGGACTTTATGAAAGCGGGACTTCCAATCTTGTTACCGAGTACACACCAGGAACGGCTTATGACGTGAAAATGTCTGCAAGCACGACCATAAATCCCGCTGGCTTTGGTTTCCAAATGACCGCAATTAGAAACGACAATTTAGAAAGTGTCGGGCAGTTTTCTTTGCCGATGAATGCAGCCCGAATTATTGCGCTAAACAACCGAACGTATGTGGAACAAACGCAAAGACTTGCGAATAGCGTAAAAACATATTTTGCAAAATGGCAGGCGCCACAAGCAGGAACCGGAACAGTTACATTCTACGGCAACGTCCTTGCAGTGAATGGTAATGGAGGAACCAATGGGGATATGACGGCAAAAGCGACCCTAATGTTAAGGGAAAAATCCTTGACATCAACGGAGAGAGAGACCCCAAGAGACGTATTTTCGCTTCAGGTCTTCCCCAATCCAGGTGCCGGAAATGTGCAGATTTTAAGTGCCCGCCCTGTGGTACTGCGGGTATTCGACCTTAACGGACGACAAGTATTTGCTTCGGCACAAACCCAATTGATTGAAATCAATACCCAAAACTGGCCACGTGGCTATTATCTGATTCGGGCTGAAGACAACCAACATACCACCCTTAAGCCATTTGTAAAACACTAATTCTTTTCATTTAAACCTATAAATCAAAACATGAACGAAACCTCCAAAACCCGACGTGCCTTTTTAAAGGACTCTTGTAGCGTACTGGCCGCTTTTGGACTTGCGGCCTATGGCATCAATGTAGCTGGCTGCGATACCACAGAAGAACCCACAGATGGAATTACCATCAGCGGAAAAACCATGAGCATAGATCTGACGATTGTGACCGCATTGAATGCCGACAAAGGCTTCCTGATGTCGAACAATGCCAAAGCAATTGTCATCAATGATGGCGGTACCTTTCGGGCATTTTCCAATGTTTGTCCACATGAAGGGAACCCTGTAACCAGTTTCGATGGCAGCCAAATTCGCTGCGTCCATCATGGCTGGACATTCTCCACCACTGGCACAAAAACCGGAGTCGCGCAAAAAAACCTTACCACACTCGCAATTACTAAAAGCGGCAATACCCTCACCGTTACGCTCTTATGAAAACATTTGTTTTAGTAGCCATCAGTACCTTATTTCCTTTATTTGCTGTTTCGCAAGATGCAGACAGCCTACTTGCTCTTTTAGACAGTAGCCAAGATGCAACACCGTTACTTCCGGAAGAGATGAGCATCACCAAACGATGGCTTTGGCGTGAAAACGGGCTTATGCGCAAAACAGGAATCTTTCCTTTAACAACCGAAGACCGACAACGCGAACTTCGCCTCCGTCGAAAAATGCTTAAGACCCATCAGGTGGCCGGATATGTTACCTCTGCATTAATGCTGGGGACCGCTATTGCCGGACAAAAATCTTATGACGGGGAATGGAGTGGGAATATCCACAAAGGCGTTGAGCTGGCAATGGCCACAAGTTATACCATAACAGGTGCGTTGTCCCTGCTTTCTCCACCGCCCTTATTGGTTGAAGGCAGAAAGCTGAGCAACATCAAAGTACACCGCATTTTGGCCTACGTACACGGAACAGGAATGATTGCAAACGGTCTTTTTGGCGAGAAAATGCTACAAAATGGCCGCCGAGACCTTCATCGGGTGGTAGGATATACAACTGCCGGGGCGCTTTGGGGCGCGATGATTGTTATGAAATTCTGAATTATCCGAACTTCTTGATTACCATATCATATATATGAGCAATTTAAACTAAAACCATGACCATGAAAAGTTTTATCCTCTTCTTTTTGCTCTTTTTTCCCTTTGCTATACAAGCGCAAAGTAACCTGGGCATCCTTAAAAAGGAATCCTACATTCAATATACCCTCACCCATCCAATGCATGTGGTTGTGGGGAAAAGTAGTGATCTTTCGGGGGTATTGCGGTATAACACCACCACGAAATCATTTGTCAGCACCGCCATTGCTGCTCCCGTCCGTTCGTTCGACTCTGGAAATGGCAGCCGTGATTCTCACATGCTCGAAGTTGTGGAGGGTCTTAAGTTCCCTCGTATTACCTTCACCAGCAACGAAGTTCGTACCAATGGAGAAAACCTAAACATCAAAGGTAATCTGACTTTTCACGGTATTACAAAGCCCGTCAGTTTTACGGCTAAAACTTGGACGAAGGATAATAAGATTTATGTACAAGGGAAAACGGAGATAAGCCTCACCGCTTTTAGTGTAGAGAAGCCCTCTTTCATGATGGTAGAAGCTAAAGATGAACTGAAGATTGAGTTTCGGGCGGTATTCCAGCTATAAAACCGCCTCTGAATGTCCAAAAAGCCTTTGTATGCGTTCTGTGTACAAGGCTTTTTGTTTTTCCCACGAGTTGTCTTCAGATGAAAATACATTGTGTGGAAAACGGCTATCTTTGATAAGCCTTAGTTTGTACCGCAAATAGAGCACCCCTTTAGATCGAAGAAAATCAGAATGCCTATGACCGAGACCCTTATTTTTGATATGGATGGCACTATTGTGGACAACATGGCAGTTCACATTGAAGTATGGCTATCCATTTTGGCCAAACATGGCGTTGCCCAAACCGCCGAAGATTTTCATCATGTATCGTCAGGAAAAACAAACCCTGAAATATTACGGTACTATTTGGGGGCCAATCTGAGTAACGAGGATGTTGCCACATTGGGCGAGGAAAAAGAATTATTATACCGAACAGTGTATGGAGATCACTTATCAGCCGTCGCCGGACTTTATGAAATGCTGGAAGAAGCCCGTCATTGGGGTCTTCGTCTTGCACTGGCTACATCGGCTCCACCCATTAATGTCTCTTTTGTGCTGAATGGTTTACACCTGCAAGACACATTCGACGTTGTGGTTACCGCAGATGATGTTCTCTTGGGTAAACCCAATCCGGAGGTTTTTCTTACTGTTTCCAAACGATTAAATTGTGACCCTGCACATTGTGTCGTGTTTGAAGATGCCCCAGCCGGCATTCAGGCGGCGCAACGGGCTGGTATGCGGTGTGTGGTGGTGGCCACTTCGTCTGTTACAACATCCGATATAATAGCACCTCATGTCATTCAGGTTGTTCAAGATTTTACGATGGTGGATCGTCGCTTATTTGGCCGATAGCTCGTGGTGAAAATATCAGGCTACCTTCAGGTGTTGTAGCCAAGCACGAATACCTTCATGTACCAAAGTAGGATGATGGTGATGCACTTCTGGCAGTTCAGCCCGTAACAAGTGTCCCCAACCGCCCGTCGAAACCACACATAATGGGGCAGACAATTCCCAAGCAACCCGACGGATCAGGCCAGAAACAGCATCGGCCAACATAAATACAACGCCGGCTTGTAAGCATTCTTGGGTAGATCGTCCAATGGCCCGATCCGGCCACATGGGTTCCACCTGCGGCAATTGTGCCGTTCCGCGTGCCAATGCCCGCAACATGAGTTCCACCCCAGGCGCAATCGCCCCTCCCAAATAACATCCATCCGGAGAGACCACTTCGTAATTCACGGCTGTTCCGGCATCAATCACAAGCAGACCAGTCCCTATCGATCCATACCGCATCCAGCCTCCGATAGCACCTGCCAACCGATCCGCACCCAGTGTACGGGGTGTATGATACGCCATTTGCAATGGTGAGGGTAAGTCAGTTGTTAACTGAAGGGCCTGTTTTCCCGTCCACTTGTTTATTTCCGTTTGAAGGACCGTATCCACTGTAGGAACTACACTTACATAGGCCACTTCCAGATGTGCCAAGAGATCTGGTTTTAATGGGGCGTGTTTCTGAAATACTTCTACTTTAACACGTTTAAGATCGGTAGGCAACCGAAAAAGTTCTTCAAATATGCTGGGCCTAAATAAAGCGGCTTTAATAGCCGTATTTCCAACATCAAGGGTGATTAAATTTTCTATCATGCCTTACCTCCTGTTTTTCAGTACACCAAGAAAATGCACGACTTTCGCGGGCATTGACCTTTTGTATAAAATAGGAATTTTGCCCTACCGGACAGGATAAGATTCCGAAAATATGTCACGCTTATCTCTACGTATGAAGGCATTATTAGAACCCAAACAGGCCTGAGCAAGAAATTATTTTTTGATTTCATGTAACAAAACGGCATCCTCCTTCGTTACCTATTAATCCTATTTCCTTTCACACATTCTTAACCGGAGAGCCGTTATGGACGTGCGCAAACGACTCCTGATTCTGGCGCTTGGCTTTGGCCTGATCGGCATTGGCGCCTACCAAATCAACCACCAGAAGTCTAAACATTATCAGGAAAAACGGCGACACTGCCCACGCAGCGCTGGCTTTCACTCGGCACATTATTCCATATTGGACAAAACGGATTTCCCCGAATCGGCCTATCAAACCATGTTTTCCCGTACTTTTGGTGTACAAGATGGCCAGAGTCTTCAGGTAGATATTCCTATCGGTGATGTGCGAATCGAAACCTCCGAACGAAACAAGGCCCATATAGAATTTAAAATGGCTTCCCATGATAGCCGGAAAGCCAAAGCCTTTTTCGACCGACTGATGTTTAACGTCACTCAAGAAGGTTCGCTCGTGCGGGTATTCTCACAAAAAGACCGTCATTGGAGCACTTGGGAAGACGACCCCAGCGGAAATGCCAATATTCGGGTAATTCTACGGATCCCCAAATCGTTTAACGTTCATATCAGAACCGGAATTGGCGACATCTCTACACAAGCTCTCGTCGGTGAGGTGCGCCTAAGCAGTGATGCAGGCGATATTTCTACCGAGTCCATCAGTGGGAACACCATCGAAATTCAGACAGAAGCCGGAGACATTTCTACCGGAAATTTGACTGGGAACGTTCGGATAGATACCAATGCTGGAGATATTAACTTGGGCGTGGTAAAAGCGTTTCACCGCTTAGACATTCACAGTGCTGCCGGAAGCATCGAGGCCGATCAACTCCATGCCAATCAAATTTCTATTCGTTCAGAAGCAGGCGATATTGCCGTTCGTGAAGTAAAAGGTACCACCGAAATCAAAACCCAAGCCGGAAATATTTCTATCCAGCACATGTTTGGTAAATTAGAAGCCATTAGTGAAGCTGGCGATGTGGAGGTTCGGCTGCACGAATGTAGTGGTGCTTCTTTAGATACCGAAACCGGTGACATCGAAATATCAGTTCCAGAGTCATTCGGTGCTATCTTAGACCTCAAAGGCTCAGAAGTCGAGGTCTCTTCAGAAATTGCGACCCAGCAAAACGATACAGGAACGATCAGAACAGAGCTTAATGGTGGGGGGCCATTGATTGAGGCACGTACTGGCGTTGGTTCCATTAGCCTAACGGCATTTGATCATTAACCCTTTTGCACCCTTTTAGGTGCGCACGGTCTCAGGCGGAGCCGTCCGCACTTGTGCCTCCGAATGGTATCGTTCGGAGGCTTTTTTTGTTCGAAACAACGAGGGTACATCAGAAAAATTATAACCATGGTCATCAAACAGAGCAAAGACAGTATGTCGTTTCCTAATTAAATATTCGCGCTTTCTCTACTACCATCGGCTGCTCCGGCAGGAAATTTTGTCCGCTGAGTTTATGGGTTTAAAGAAAAAACCCCCATAATCATACCAAGAAGGCCGCTTGATTAGAGACAAAAAAGGCTGCTAACGCAGCCTTCTGAGGTGATATTTCGGATCTTATTTCCCCTGTTGCATCAATTCAAAGTACTTCCGAATGAGGCGCTCATAATCGGGAGCATATCCAGTTTCGATGGCCCGAATAAGGTCGCGTCGGATTTGCGTGGCACGATCTTGGGGCTTTAGCTGCATAGGTGATGATTGGTTTCGTTCTTTGGCACGCTCACTTTGGCGTTTTTCCTCGCGTCCACGGGTATTAAGTGACCGGGTGGCCTCCAAAAGCCGCGATAAAATCTGGTTTTGCCGATAGGTTGTTTGCCGTGTGATGTTACGATTTTTGAGTTCCCGGATGGTTTCGTCCATATCGTCGGAAACACGTTTCATATCTCCCAAGACTTTCTGATTAAACTCTGGATTTTGCATCATTTTCTCTAATTGCCGTTTTATGGCTTGTTGCTGTTGCGATATTTGACTGGCACGCTCTTGTTGGCTTTGGCTCATACGGTCGCCCTGCATCTCATTTAACAACTGTTGTATTTGCTGATTCAACCGTTGTTGTTGGTTAGACATTTGCTGAAGCATATCCATCATTTGCTGCATAGACATGGATCCTGGGCCCGCTTGGGCTTGCATTTGGCTCAGCAGTTCCGAAAGCAAGAGGGCCAGTTCATTAAGATGGGTCATTGCTGCTTTTTGGTTACCAGAAGCCATGCCCACCTGCCGCTCCGTTGCCATACCCACCGCCAAACTCATTTCTCCTTGGGCACGTGTGGCTTCGGTCTGAATCTTGGCATTCATCTTGGGGATGCGTTTAGAGAGCGTGAGCAACGTATCAGAAACGATTTTCAGGCCATCCCGCAGTTCTGATTGTTGTTGGGCAATACGACGTAGGCGGGGATTATCTCCTTGCAGACGCCCCGTGGTGTTCCGCAAAGATTCTTGCTCTTGCGAAAGAGTAAGTACATCATCTAAAACACGACGTAGCGCCTCCACATTGAGTTGCACTTGTTGTTGTTGTTGTTGCTCCTGCATCGAACGCATTTGTTGGGCCATTTGCATCAGACGTTGCTTCATTTGTTGTTGTCCTTGCTTGGCCTGCTGCATTTTCTGGTCTTTCATCTGCTCTTTATTCTGCTCCATTTTATTGGAGAGTTTATCCTGTTGGGCTTCACTGTTCATTTCTTTCATTTCTTCTTTCGGTCCATTTTTCATTTCTTGCATGTCTTTGTTCAGTTCGCCCATTTGCGCCTCCATCTCCTTCATTTCCTGCGCATTCCGTTGTTGCTGCTCGGCCATTTGGTTTAGGTCGGCCTGTTCTTTGGCGTCCATTTTGCCATCTTTTTGCATTTCATTAATTTTCTCGGAGAGTTGCTCCTGCTTGTCGGCCATTTGTTCGGCTTTATTGGCCAATTCGTCCAATTTGGCATTGGCTTTGAGCTGTTTATACAATTCTTTAAGTCGTTCGAGCCGTTGGCGCATCTGTTGTTCTGCGTTTTTATACTCCTGCATAGCCCGTTCCATCTGTTGTGGATTCATCTGGCGCATGGCCTCTTGAAGCCGTCGAAGGGCTTCCTGAAGGGCTGGTGTTTTGATTTCTTCGGCAATACGTTCCAGTTCTCTGAACATCTCCAAGGTCTTTTCATTCACCAGATTTTGCTCCTGCATTTGGTCGTTCAGTTCTTGTATCTGGTCTTTGAGTTCTTGGGCGCGGTTTTCCATCTGCTGCTTATTTTCCATTAATCGTTGCAGATTGCGCTCATCGTTCCATTCGGGGGCTTGTTTTTGCCGAAGTTGTTGCTGGAGTTCGTTGAACATTTGGTTCATGTCCGAGGACTCATTTTGCATATTCCGCATTTGATCCTCGATGTTATCGGATTTCTCTTCCAACTCCTTGTATTGTTGTGTAAGGGATGGAATTCGGAGTGTAAAGATGGCACTACGAGCCGTTTGATACCCTGCAACGGTATTATTGTCCCAGACTTGTATGAAGTATTCAAGGACATCCCCTTCGCGCAAATCCAACCCTGTTGCTTCAGGAATCAACCATTCATAAGCCAATTCCTGATCCAGTTCGCGGCCTTTAATCCCCAACCCAATACAGCGGCTTTCCGGCATGGTTTGTCCTTCTATGCGCTCGGCCAATCGCCAGCACAGCGCAGCTTTAGAAAATCCATAATCATCTGTTACCCGTCCCACCACCAATTCCCGTTGAGACTCACTCATGGTTTGATTATCCGAAGGCTCGGTAATCACCACACTGGGCGGAGCATCTCGCATTGTAGAAATCACATACGTAATGGTATTTTCATTGGTTATTTGGTGTGTGTTACGCAATAAGATCTGATAATTTCCATCTTTTCGGATATTGAAAGCACCATATGCCTCCTCTCCATTAATTGTGAGTGGAAGGTGTTCCCCATCATCAAAAAGCAGATTGGCTTCGGTAATATCTGACTGGTTGAGCTGTATGCGTATGTTGACCAACGTACCCGGTAAGCCGACCACATCCCCTACATTATTATCGAGACGTTGACCACCAAGCCCAGAATAAGAAGGAGGATTGATAGAAACATTTAGGCTTCGGACAGCAGGACGTTCTAAAACTTCGATCGTGTACCATGGGCTGGCAATCCCATCCGACACCATACGATACCGGGTGGTTTGGCGAATATTGGTCAGTTGATGCTTAAAGTGCCCCTCTGCATTGGCCGAAAGTGGGATTTTATCCGTATGTTCTTCGTCTTTTAAACCCATTTCTAAAGTAGCCTGAATGGGCATGATTGCACCATATGTACGTGCATTCATTGGAAGAGAAGCCCCTTTCACTACTTTGGTATTGCCCGGTTCAACCACAAACCTGAACAATGCCGGTGGTTCGAAGGTTTTACCCGGCGCAAGAAGGCGTTCTGTTGCCGATAAGAACGATTGTGGCGCCAAACCAATAAACAGGCCAAAGGTGAACAAGGGCACCAACAGCCACTTACTGAAGTTCTTCGGCTGGCTAAAGTTTTCCACCCGTTCAAATGGAATCAAGGATACTTCGTTGCTCAATCGTGCCACGGCGGCATTCAAGAGCGGATTGGGGGTCTGAGAGTGACGCCCTGTGGAGAGGTGAAGCAAATTGGTGAGGCGATCCGAAACCTCCGGAAATCGTTCACCAATGCGTTTTGCAACCGCTTCTTCGCTTGGACGCGAGACCAATGGCCGAACCAAAAACCAGCCTATACCGCCCAGTAGTGCGAAGCAAAACAGAAAAAACAACGCAGAACGAAGCCCCGTAGGCAGCCATAACCAAGCTTCTAAACCCGTAAGCAATAGCCAAATGCTCCCACCTATGGCTACCAAAAAAAGCAGTCCATAAAGAACGTTTGCAAAGGTGAGTCGCCGTGCAGCAACCACCAGGCGCTCATGAATCTGTTGAACTAGTGAAGCGGTTTGTTCGTGCATACACACTCCGTTACGTCGGTAGAAAAGAGGAAATGCTTCTTATGTCATTAAGACAACCCAATGGACTATCTGGTAACGACTTTGATCAAAAAACGCGCCAATAGCATCGCTTAATTTCCCATAAGCGCCATAATGCAAAGAAAAAACAACAAGACCAACATTAAGGTGAGCACCAAAAAATGTCTTTTCCGGAATTGTGCCCTAAATATGCCGTCTCGGCTCTTAGGAAACCCAGACATTTCATTGGTGGCCAGTACCCAAATCTGAATAAACAAAGCTGCTATTAGCGCCGGAAAGCCCCACAATCCCAACTTGAGAAACACCAGAATGGCGACAAGAGCAATTGCAAGCGAAAGCCAAAAAATCAAGGGCATCAGGTAAGGATACAAGCCCTCTTGGCTCTGGATCTGTGCATCTGATGAAGCAAATTCCATACCAACCATTATTTTTTATTAACTGAGGTATATTACAGGTGCCGGTATTGTAAATGGCGGAATGCTAATACCCCAAAATCCGTGCATAGTTCCGAGAAAGTTAAGCGCTTTCATCTTCCAAATCAACTGGAAAGACCTTCGCCTGGCTCCAAGCCAGTGGTGGTGCATCAAATAAAACTTTTGTTCGCGCCCATGTAGCCTTGAAATATTCGCTCTGCCGGTACCGCTCCAAGTCTTCAGCAGCCTCCCAATGACTAAACGTACTGAAGACCTCTGGCAAATCGGCATCTTGCCATAATTCCAGATGGCGACAACCTGGCATATTCCGAATCACGGGAAAGATTTCCTTAAAGAGTGTCAGAAAGTTAGGGACGGTTTCTGGACGAAAAGTCATCCGCACGATACGAATCAACATGTAGAATAAAGGTATTTGGGGAGTGAATGATGTAATTTATGACCTTGGGTAAAGTACAACTTCTTTCAAAAAACGGTTCGCCTGCCTTTGGAATTTTCGTAAGATTACACGATGCAAGCCATTCCTGTCCATTTAGACATTCCGGAAAATCGCAAATCACAAGCGGTGTATGCCTTTGAGATGCTACTCAAGCCACTGGGCCTGACGCCCACATTTACGAATGAACAGGCAACCAGACGGATCTATTATGGCCCGTTGTTGCCCACTGACGATAAAACGATACACATACCGTATATATGGCCGGATAATGACCGCCCCTGTCACAGTTATGTGTGGATTCAGGATAGGCAAATTCCGGTCGTATATACCAATAAACATGGTGCTGATTGGGTTGCCTCTACCTTTTTCTGGTTGGCAGATGTACAAACCCGTCTTATAAAGGAACGCGATGCACACGGGCGCTTTCGGTATGAATCGTCGTTTCAGGCAAAATGGGGCGAGGAACCTTTACCTTTTGTGGATTATTACAGGCTCGCGATCCGGGAAAAACTCCAGCATATGGGGCTATCAGTAGATGTGCCCAGTTGGCAGGGACATCCATTTGCCGTTTGTATGACGCACGACATAGACCATCTTTATAAGTGGACACTCCGGCGCTGGTGGAAGGAAAAACGTCCTATAAAGCCCTTTCTTGAACAGATAGACGGCTACCAATGGGGTCTTGAACGACTTTTGGCCGTAGATCATCAACACAATTTAAAGGCAACTTGGTTCTTCAAGGCTGGTGTAAATGCACCCGAAGACCATTTTTATCCGCTTCATTCGCCTTTTGTCCAAACGTTATTCAAAAAACTCCACGAAAACGGACACGAGATCGGGTTACATCCAGCGTACTTTAGTCATGCCCATCCGGATTTCTTCCGCAGGGAGGCCGAATATCTACGGAAACATGCGCCTCACAAAAACACGAGCGTCCGGCAACACTATCTACGATGGGATGCCTACCAGACTCCAAATATTCAACAAGTGAATGGCTTTGTATTGGATGCCGGGCTTAGTTTTGTAGATCGCGATGGATTTCGAAATGGCACTTGCTTTCCATTTCTTCTTTATGACCACCTAAACAACAAGCCCACGACCGTATGGGAAATCCCGTTATGCTTGCACGACACCACCTTGATGCAATATAGGGCACTCACACCCCCTGAGGCCCTCGACAGAACAAAGGCATGGCTGGAGATAACAAAAAATCTGAATGGCATTTTGGTAGGCTTGTGGCATAACGTAATTTATGACCAAGACGAGTATTCGGGTTGGGCCATCCACTTCGAGGAGTCCGCCGAAGCATTCGCCCTTTCCGGTGCATGGCCTACCACCTTAAACAAGGCCTTAACTTATTTTACAAGCACCTAGCCTCATTTATTTTGCGTGCAGCCCTTCTTGTTTTTGCCAAAGAACCAATCCCCGGAGCGGTCAAAACCCGTTTAACGACCCTGCTTACGCCCGAAGAAGCCGCAATGCTTTATGCCGCGTTCCTGAAGGATGCTTGGTCTCAATATCAGAAAATAGATGCAGACCTGCGCCTGTATGTGGCCCCACCTGTGAAACCTGAAAGCGAATGGATACCTGAACAAGCAGCGGTATTTACCCAAACAGGATCTGGCCTCGGCGAGCGGATGCTCATGGCCTTTCTCGAAACCTTTAAGGCTGGATACGAACGTATTGTTATTGTGGGGACCGACCATCCCACGCTACCGGATGATTTTCTAGAAATGGCCTTCGAAGCACTAAACGAGCGGTATAGTATGGTGATTGGGCCCAGCGAAGACGGAGGGTATTATCTTCTGGGTATGAACGAATGGTACCCAGAAGTCTTTAAGTTGATGCACTATAGCCATCCAGATGTCTTCAAACAAACCCTTGCACGAATCGAAACAACAGAAGCGTCACTCTCCATTCTGCCAAAGTGGTACGATGTAGATACGCCACAGGATTTAGTTCGGCTTAAGTCAGATTTAAAGGATCTTCCAGAAAATGTTGCACAAAATACACGCCATTTTGTCCAAATCTTGACCAAGACATAGCCGCAAGTGCTGTAATCTATTTAAAAATTTCCGGAAGCGCTTCTGGTGATCTATGTTTCTCTAATTTCTATATTTATATGTCAAACACTCGTCTCTTGACCCTTGAACAGTTTATTGTAGATCGTCAGGATGCTGTCACTGGTTCTACAGGGGCTTTTTCGCGCCTTATCCGCGACATCAGCATTGCTGCGAAGATTGTACAGCGGGATGTTCGCCGTGCCGGATTGGTGGATATTCTCGGAGCCTCTGGCGAAACCAACGTTCAGGGCGAAATTCAGCAAAAGTTAGATCGGCTTGCTCATCAAGAATTTGTCAAGGCACTGGAGCGCGGCGGTGAATGCTGTATGATCGGCTCGGAAGAACATGCCGAAGCCATCCCACTTCGTCCGGCCAGCGGNNATCGGGACCATTTTCAGCATCTTCCGCCTGCCTGAAGGAGTCGAAAGCCCAGAGTTGGAACATGCCCTTCAGCCGGGCATCAATCAGGTGGCGGCAGGTTATATCTTATATGGTTCATCGGTGATGTTGGTATATACCACCGGCAGTGGCGTCAATGGCTTTACTTTAGATCCTTCAATCGGCGAATTCATCTTGTCTCATCCCAATATGCGGGTTCCGGAGACAGGAAAAATATACTCGATTAATGAAGGAAACTATCATTCTTGGCCATTGGGACTTAAAAAATACATAAAATGGGTTCAGGAAGAAGCCCCCGATGGCACACGGCCCTATATTTCACGTTATATCGGTTCATTTGTGGCAGACTTTCACCGCAATCTGATTAAGGGTGGGGTTTATATTTATCCTGCCGATACCCGTAGCCCCGCAGGTAAGCTCCGTCTGATGTACGAGGCCAATCCTATGGCCTTTCTCATCGAGCAGGCAGGCGGACGGGCAACCGATGGCCATCGTCGAATTCTGGAAATTCAACCCAAAATGCTGCATCAGCGAACCCCTGTATATATTGGAACCGACCAAATGGTGCGCGACGTGGAAGAATCCATCCGAGTTTGGGGCAATATTCACTGATCCAAGTGACAAGGCTGCACATGAAATCAGCGTCAAAGCACAAGAACACCTTGCTAAGACCCGCTTTATTCCGTATTTTACAGGTCTTGCTTACGGGAAGTAGCGCAGTCCGGTAGCGCACCAGCATGGGGTGCTGGGGGTCGCAGGTTCAAATCCTGTCTTCCCGACATAAATAAAAAAATGACTCGGTCTTGTTTTTTGGGGCCGAGCTTTTTTTATTTTATATTGACGTTAAATGCGCATCCCCAAACCCTCCTTATTTTTTACCAGACCCTGTTGAATATGGATCAACCGGATAATATCACCGGAAATGTATTCGCCGACGACTTCCGGCGCATACGTGAGTCCCGGAAAATCTCCATCGCGGAGTTGAGCCGTACCACCTTGGTGACAGTCGACATTTTGGAAGAATTTGAACGAAGTGCTCTTTTGGGGCACCCTCGGTTTAATACCGTTTATCTGAAGGCATTTGTTCGAACCTTGGCCGAAGCGCTGAACATCCCCAAAGAAGTAGCGGTATCAAGTTTGGAAGAAATGTTACAGGGCCAATATTCGGGCGCACTCAAAGGTTTCATCAACCCGGAGTCCGTGGTAATTCGGTCTGCACCAACTCCCAAAGCAACACCAAAAACGGACCCTGTTCCCGCAGTACCCTTAAAGACCTTGACGGAAACACCAACCAAACCCATAGAGGAAAAAGTTGCTTCTACAAAAGCCCGCAAGCCCTCGAAGGCGCGTGCCGAAAAAGAGGAACCCATAGAAACGTCACTTGTTGTACCCACTGATACACCAAGCCCCCTATCAAATCCCAAACCCAGCGAAGTTCCTTCAATAGCCTCTTCCCCAGAAGCATCCGAGTCGAAAAGCTTTTCACCCGAAGCCCAGGAGCCAGCGAATCCGGTAAAATTAGCCATTCCACCTCCTCCACCTAAGGAGCCTGAAACAGCGAGTAGTGTGGTTCCCAAGACCCAACCGATTGTTTTTGATGACACCCGTGGTATTCGCCCCTCTGCGCCCCCCATCCGGAATTTAGAATCGGACTCAGATGGCATCAACTGGTTTAAAATTTTGGTTCCAATTGCAATTTTGGCGGTTTTGGGCGTGTTTGTATGGTTTATTTATAGCGAATGGAAATCAGCCGGAAGCGAAAGCCTTTTGGCGGACTCAAATGCAGCCAATACAACCCAAGAACCGACGACCAGCCCCAATACAAATACCGATATTGATTCCAACACCTCTAAGCCTTCTACAAACGGCACAGTGCTTCCGGATAGTTTCATGGTTTCGATTTTATCTGTAGATAAGCCGATTTCGGGCATGAAGCTGACTCCAGATGCCAAACCACGTTTTCCGGTATGGGTGGAACTGGGAGACACTTTGAATGTGAAGATTAAAAATCAACCACTATATGTGAAGCAGTCGCTTAAACTTGAAGGAGGACTCCGAAATGCACGTATTATCGTACAAGGAAAAGCCTTTACCATCCCCGGTGCCGATTCGCTTCAGGTTGCGACACTTAGCCGCGATATGATTGCAAAACTGATCGGGCAATAAATCCAAAGAAATCAACCATATCAAGCGTAGAGCAACTTTGTTCTGCGCTTTTTATTTTCAACAAATGGAAAATCTTGCTTTAACCTATTCCATACTCCATCGGATTTCCGAAACAGATATTCATGGTCTTTCTCGTGACGAAGCCGCACAATTGGCCCATACATTGGCAATAGTTTTGCATGCACATAGCCATCGGTATTATGTGTTGGATCAACCCGTCATTGCAGATGCAGAGTATGACCGCTTGTTTAGGGCGTTACAGTCTATTGAAGCGCATTTCCCAGCACTCAAAACACTGGATTCGCCGACTCAGCGCGTGGGCGGAGCGGTTTTAGACGGGTTTCAGAAACACCAACATCCACAACCGTTACTTAGCCTCGGAAACGTATTCTCGGAGGGCGATTTACGGGCTTGGTACGACCGTTGCATAAAAGGTTTGCTGCCCATTTTTGGCGAAACACAACCCGAATTGCTGGTGGAGTTAAAAATTGATGGCTTGGCCATTGCCCTGACCTATGAAAAGGGGCGTTTGGTAATGGGGGCCACACGAGGAGATGGACAGACAGGAGAGAATGTGACGGAAAATATACGGACCATTCGCAGCATTCCGCTCCAAATCCCAGTTTCCGAAGATAAAAATCCACCTCCTATTCCCGACCGTATTGAGGTGCGGGGTGAGATTTATATGCGTAAATCCGATTTTCAGACGTATAATGAACGACTTCGTGCCGAACAAAAACCTCCGATTGCCAACCCGCGAAACGGTGCTGCAGGTAGTCTTCGACAATTAGACTCCAAAATGACTGCTAAGAGACCTCTTAGCTTCTTTTGTTACGGAATCGGACCTGTTTCCGGCGAGTTGCCCGATGGACTCTTCGAAATGGAGGAGCAATTGGAGGCTTGGGGTTTTCCGGTGAATCCGCACAAAGCACGATATTCAGATTTGGATGCTGTTGTGGATCTGATTAAGAAATGGACAAACCAACGCGAATCCTTAGACTATGAGATTGATGGCTTGGTAATTAAAATTAATCGTTTTGATCATCAACAAGCACTTGGCTTTGTCTCTAATGCGCCTCGGTGGGCTGTGGCCTATAAATTCCCCTCTTTGGAAGTAACCACACGCCTCGAAAACATTGAGTTGAGCATTGGCCGAACAGGCGTGGTAAAGCCTGTCGCACTCCTAACGCCCGTCTCGGTAGGTGGAGTGGTGGTTTCGCGAGCAACTTTACACAATGAAGACTATATCGTTAGCCGAGACATCCGGATTGGAGACATGGTTCTGATCAAGCGGGCCGGAGATGTCATTCCTCAAGTGGTTCAAGCAATTGTAGAAGCACGTACTGGTACAGAGCAAGCGTGGAATTTTAAAGACGCTTGTACGGCTGCCGGTCTGCCAGTTCAACGGTATGAAGGCGAGGCAGACTATTACACCACGCTTACCAACACACCCGAACAGCTAACAGCAGCCATAGAGCATTTTACAGGGCGAGAGGCCATGGATATTGAAGGACTTGGTGGAAAAATGGCCGCTCTTTTGGTAGAAAAAGGATTAGTGAAAGCGTTACCGGATCTGTACCACCTTAAGAAAGATGATCTATTGGCCCTTCCGGCCTTTGCCGAAAAAAAAGCACAAAACCTATTAGACGGTATAGAGGCATCCAAAAATCGTAGTTTAGCCCGTCTTATCTGGGCACTTGGCATCCGCTTTGTCGGCCAAACCACGGGACAACTCTTGGTTCCCTACATTGAATCCTTAGAAAAGCTCTTGGTGACTACCGTAGAGGACCTACAGACCATTGAAGGCATCGGCCCTAAAATTGCTGAAAGTATCGTATCATGGAGCTCTACGCCTCAAAATATTGCATTGGTACAAGCATTGAAAGAAGCCGGGGTTCGAACCGAACGAATGCCGGAGGAAGCGCAAAAAACCATTACTACCGATTTACCGCTTAGCGGAAAAACCTTTGTCATTACGGGTACGTTGCCAACGATGGGACGAACCGAGGCCGCACAACGCATCCAACAAGCAGGCGGAAAAGTTACCGATAGTGTGAGCAAAAAGACCCATTTTCTGGTGGCTGGGGAAAATGCAGGATCCAAATTGGAGAAAGCGCAAAAATTGCAAATCGTAGTCTTAGATGAGGCACAACTTTTACAGATGATTGAGATACCTGCCCCTAAAAAGCCGTAAATGATGCTACGCCTCAGGGCAGAAGTAACTTATAAAGGCGGGCTATTTTTCAATAAACCGAAAGTAGTCCGCCCGTAGATTTGACTTCATCGTACCCACTCCTTCTCAAGGGCGAACGGGGTTTTCTTTTCGTCGGAAAGGGTAATTATATCAGAAGAAGCAGGACGACTCCGGAAGGGATCCGGAAAAATCATCCGTGCACTGCGATCATAAGAAATATAGTTCCATAACCAATCAAAAAAAACCAGCAAGCGATTACGAAACCCTACCAAGTACATCAGGTGAACAAAAAGCCAAGCCAGCCAAGCGCCAAAACCTTTTGCTCGAAAACCCCAAGGCGTTTCTGCAACAGCAGCATTACGACCAATGGTGGCCATGATGCCTTTGTCAAAGTACCGATAAGGCTGGGTTGGGAGATGATGTATCAATGCGTTCAGTTGTAAGGCCACATGTTTCCCCGCCTGAATGGCATTTGGAGCCAATTGTGGATGCAGGTTCCCGTTTTCATCGGTGCTGGCGGCCATATCCCCAATCACAAATACATTTGGATCATCAGGAAGGCTTAAGTCGGGCCGCACCTCTATGCGCCCAGCAGCACCTTGTTTTACGCCCATCAAATCTGCAAGTGGATTAACCCGAATGCCTGCAGCCCAGATAAGGGTTGCTGTTGGAAGGCGCTCCCCCGTGTGTAGTAACACGTCATTGGACGATACACTCACCACCTTGGTCCCTTTATAAACTTGAACGCCCCGTCGTTTCAGTTCTGCTACAGTATAGTTGCGATATCGTTCATTAAACGCATTCAACAAATGCGAACTAGCCTCGATCAGTGATACTTTTGCACGGTGAATAGGCAAGTGGGGAAAATCTTTTTTCAATACCATTTCAAACAACTCAACAAGCGCACCCGCCATTTCTACTCCGGTAGGCCCTCCCCCAACAACCACAAAATGCAACAAGCCATCATCGTACCGATCGGCATAAAGATTTGCTTCTTCAAAAACGGATAAGACATGACTGCGCAGTACCATCGCGTCTTGCATGGTTTTAAGGGTAAAAGCATGTTCCGCCACACCCGGAATGCCAAAAAAATTATTGGTTGCTCCTGCTGCTAAAACCAAATAATCGTATGAACACGTGAATCCTGTTTCCAAAGTAATTTTCTTATCAGATCGGTTCACGGCAATCACTTTGCCCAACATAAAATCTACATTCTTCTGCCGCTGGAGCATACTCCGGATACTTCTTCCGATGCTTTCAGGCTCCAAACCAGCCGTTGCAACCTGATATAATAATGGTTGGAAGGTGTGGTAATTATTCTGGTCAATGAGGCGGACTTCTACGGGGGCGTTTCTCAAAGCGCGTACAACGGCGAGGCCGCCAAATCCAGCACCAATGACGGCGACAATAGGCCTGCGAATCGGTTTGGGTTTCATATGAGGAATGGGGTTTGGTTTGGGCCGCATACGAATTATTGAGCAAATTCGTTTTATTGTAAACCTTTTCTATTTGAATATTTCACATCACAAAGATTGGTTTAGTACTCAATACCAGAACTGTCTATAGGCATGTTACTCACCCCTCTTTGGTAAGTGCGAAGGCGGATATCGCGATATTGTTCAGACATCGCTCAGAATCAAGTTTTCTTATGAGAGATTGTAAAAAATCTCCTTTTTTTGCTTGTGCAATTAAGATCGGTTCCGATTTATATTAGGCAGCCTTCTCGACTAAACATCTATGGATAATGAAAACCCTTTTACCGATTATACTGGCCTTTCACGGTTGTTGTATAACCGTCTGGGGACAGACCAGACAGCCCAGCACCATCAACAAAACCCCTCAACCATACGAATTGGCCGCGCAATTATGTGAACGGGGAATGGAAAAACTTTTTGAAGGGAATGAAGTTGGTGCATTGGCAGCATTTAACGAAGCCCTGAAAAAAGATTCGACTTTCTCCCGTGCCTACCACCTAAGGGGAGAATTACGCCTAAAACAAGGGGCCTTAGAGGAGGCTTTGCATGATCTGAATCGCGCCATTTCGTTCGCAGGCGATTATCCTGACTATTTTTATGCCCGTGCCAATATTCAAACACAAAGAAAGGCATATACAGAAGCCATCTCCGATTATACCAAGGTGTTAACGCTTCGACCTAACTATCCAGAGGCCATCTTAGATCGGGCCATTGCGAAATTAGAATATGGGGATGTCGCAAGTGGATGCGCAGATATTGCACTTGCAGAGCAATTAGGCCTAAAAGACCGTGTCTTAAAAGAAAAATATTGCGCTATGCAAAAAAATTAATGTAAAATCTTAACCACCTGAGACTTGGCTGTGGGCGATGCGCCAATATTCTTTGCGGGTATTGCCCCATTCATAGGATTTTTGTTCACTGACCCCAGTTTCCGCAGTGCCGCTATCCGTGTGCGTACCCGTTTCCATTGTTTCCAGATGCACATCCGAAGCCGCGCCTGCGTCCATACGGTCGGTATCCCCAACTGTCTCACGCCTCCGTCCGGCTTCGGTATCTCTACCCGCCTCACCGCTTCGGGGCGGTACGTCCCGTCCATCACCGAATGTTGCAATTCTTGCCAATGCCCAACCAAATAGGCATACAGTTCCGCCGCACGTATCCCGTCTATGCCGGGTGCACTCAAAAAACGGCTCCTTCCTGAACAGAAGAAGCCGTTTTTTATTCTAATCAATACAAATAGCCACTCAAATCAACCACTCTAAGAAGCTCACAACCACAAAAAGGCTACTATAATGATCCTGATTGTTATACGATGAACGCTTTTTTGTTCGACGCGAAGAAGCATCCGGATTGTTAGGAACAACCGCATTATCCACATCGTAATTTTCGTAGGTCTTGCGTTCACCCGTGGTATAAACCGTTGCGGTGCGGTTCTCGTAGCATTTGAGCTGTAAAATACCCCAAAAGAGGAAGGTCTTTTTCTGTGCATTGAAAGATCCTAAACCGGGTATAAGGGCAAGCCGCCGCCACTTTACGGGCCGCGTGGCGTTAATTTCTATGGTGATCCGGCGGGGCAACAGTCCGAAGTTAAGGGCGACGGTTTTCCATTTACCAGACCGGAGGTGGTAAGCACGGTTATTGCTCATTTCAATAGTAGGCGGGTGTGAATCGCCTAATCTCGCGTAAGAACTTGGCGATAGCTACAATAAATTATAATGAAATTACAATCCAAATCAGATAAATACAATCCGAACTTGGGTGTACAAAAATTTTCTTAAGCCGAAAAGCGAAAAAAGGTTCCGCCTTATTTGCGAAGTATTTTACTTGTCAAACAGTTGAGAAAGTGTGTGCCGAATGAGGCCCATGCCTTCTGAAATGCCGTTTTCATCTAATGTTAGGGCTGTTCTGAAGCGCACAGTACGTGTACCACACCCTAATATAAGAAGGCCATTATCGTAACAAAGATGCCTGAATTTTTCGCGAATTTCAGTAGAGGGTAGATCGAAAGCACACATCAGCCCCAAGCCACGCGGGTTTTCAACTTCGTCAAAGGTATCTGCCAATTCTCGAATTTCTTTCATAAGCAGGCTACCCATCTGTCGGACATTTTGCAATAGGTTTTTTTGTTCGATGACTTCAAGTGCTTTTTCGGAGCGCACCATATCTACCAAGCTACCTCCCCAAGTGGAATTGATGCGACTATGTTTCTCAAATACATTTTCCGGCACCTCGCGTACCCGATCTCCGGCCAAAATACCACAAACCTGCATTTTTTTACCGAATACCAAAATATCTGGTTTCACACTGGTTTGTTCGTGCATCCAAAATGTGCCTGTAAGCCCTACACCGGTCTGTACTTCATCAAAGATCAGGAGCGCCTCGTTTTCATCCGCCAGATCACGCAAGGCTTGTAGGAATTCCGGTCGGAAGTGATTGTCCCCGCCTTCTGCCTGAATGGGTTCGATAATGATGGCTGCTATATCATCGGGATTATCTGCAAAGTGGCGCTTAATTTGTGCAATAGCCGTTTTCTCACGTGCGATGACCTCTTCCAAGTTGCCTTTTGTGGGTAGTTCATTGGCGTGCGGAGAAACCACTCGACACCAGTCGAACTTAGGGAAAAGGGCCACCTTATTAGGATCGGTATTGGTGAGCGTCATGGTATAACCACTACGCCCATGGAATGCCTGCTCGAAGTAGATAATCTTGTGCCCTCGTTCGGAGCGGTATCCTTTGGCAAAATTTTTCCGCACCTTCCAATCGAAGGCGGCCTTTAAGGCATTTTCGACGGCGAGCGCACCTCCCGAAATCATGAACAGATTGGGTAGGTACTCCGGAATACCTACCCGTGAGAACGTATCCACAAAACGGGCCATATGCTCCGTATACAGATCCGAGTTCGAGACTTTGTTTAACGCGGCATCCATCAAGCGGTCTAAAAAGTCTTGGTCTTCCCGAAACGCTGGAGGATTAAGCCCAAATGGCACTGAGGCGAAGAAGGTAAAATAATCTATATATCGTTTATGGGTAAGTTTATCATAGATGTACAAACCCTGACTTCGCGACATGTCTAAGACCATTGGCATACCGTCTGCCAACATGTGGCGATGTAGTGTGCTGTGTACATCTTCTGCGGGGAATATGGGGGATACAGAATGAACCATAGGTGTGCTCCGGATTAAGGTATAAGGGGAAAGATGACTGTTTAAAGAAACAGCCCGGACACAACCAGCCGGAAGCCAACGTTAAAGGGGACGTTAAGATAAAGGTTTGCGGCATGATTGCGCCCGTGGCGATCATGGAAGCGGTGAAAGGCAAGGTCGTCACTGGGTGAATACCCAAAAAGCTTCGCAAACCATTTGAAGAAAAAAATGACAATTGGATCGTAGATAAGATACGAACTTCGTACATGAAGAAACACCCCTGTCGGATCATTTCTTATATTGATCGTAAAACTGGATTGTTTTTTTGACCCAATTGCAATAAAATGCCAAAAACTTTTCCCCAAGCCCCCCCGCCATCCATAGGAGATGGACTGGATATGATTGAACTACCGGTGATTCAAAAACCGTTAGTGGAAAATGTGCAGGGCAAACGACCTGATTGGTTGCGGGTACGGTTGCCTTATGGTCAAACCTTCAATAACGTCAATCAGATCATCGAGGACCATAGCCTGCACACGGTTTGTAAGAGTGCCCGCTGCCCCAATATGGGCGAATGTTGGAGTGCCGGAACCGCTACATTTATGATTTTGGGAGATATTTGTACCCGGAGTTGTGGTTTCTGTGCTGTGAAAACAGGCAGGGCATTGCAATATGAATTGGATTATGACGAACCGCGACGGGTGGCCGAAGCGACTAAACTCATGGGCTTAAGACATGCTGTCGTGACCAGCATCAACCGAGACGACCGAAAAGACGGGGGCGCACCCATCTTCTCCGAAACGATCCGACTGATTCGTGAGTACCAGCCTGGTTGTACCGTCGAGGTACTGATCCCTGATTTTCGGGGGCTGTGGGATGCGCTGCAAGTGGTGATTGATGCACGGCCAGAATTAATGAACCACAACATGGAAACAGTACCACGGTTATACCGCCGAGTACGTCCGCAGGCCAATTATCAGCGTTCTTTAGAGGTGCTAAGGCGATCTAAGGAGGCTGGCCTCCGGACGAAGAGTGGCATTATGGTGGGACTCGGAGAAACCGACGAGGAAGTGGTCGCGCTGATGAAAGACTTGGTAGCCGTTGGGTTGGATGTGATGACAATTGGGCAATATCTACAACCTACCAAAATGCACCTGCCCGTAGAAGCCTTCGTTCATCCAGAAAAATTTCGGTGGTATAAGGAAGTGGGCGAGGCATTGGGCCTTGGTCATGTAGAAAGCGGCCCGCTCGTGCGGTCGTCGTACCACGCCGAACGCCATGTTTAAGGGATTACTTGGATGGTGGTGGGCGGTTCTGATTTTGGGCAGTTCTTCGTGTACCTTACCCGGAGCGTTGTCACACCTCAAACTCAGGTCTTCTTCAGGTGAATCCATAAACATTCCAAGTCTTCGTGGAAAAGTGGTGATCTTGGATTTTTGGGCCTCTTGGTGTAGTCCATGTGTGCGGATTATGCCGCAATTGCAACATTTCTATGAACGCTATCAACAGCATCCCAAAGTAGCTTTTGTTGCAATCAATAATTCGGAAATCCCAGAAGAAGCCGAGGCCTTTTTACAACAACTCGGCATTCGGTATCCCAACTATTATGATATAGACCGAAAAACCTCGGCGCATTTTCGGGTTGCAGGCCTTCCAACCACCATCATGTTATCACCCAAAGGCGAGATTGCATTTATTCATCGTGGTTTTCATCCGCATGACGACGTGGTGGCCTTGCTCTCGCGAGAAGTTGATGCGCTTTTGGCCCCTTGACTCCTATTCAATCATCATCCCTATATCCCTTTTATGAATTTTTTCGACTGTATCATTGTTGGTGCCGGGCCGGGAGGCAGTACGGCTGCTACATTTGCCGCCCGTGCAGGGTTGCGCGTTTTACTCATAGACAAAGACCTCTTCCCCCGCGACAAAATCTGTGGCGATGCCATTTCTGGAAAAAGTATGTCGGTCATCAAACGGTTGGGCATGACGGAGGCATTGCAAAATAGCACCAGTTTACCATCTTGGGGAGTAACCTTCAGCGGTCCTTACGGCGATCAGGTGTCTATTCCGTTTACCAAAGAGCTTAATAAGCCTGTGGCACCGGGCTATATTTGCCGACGCGAATTTTTTGACGCCTTGGTATTTGAACAAGCACAAGAAGCCGGAGCTACCATCTGGCTACAAACGACCTTTACGGGTTTTTTACAGGAAAAGGGCACCATAACAGGTGTTACGGCCAAATACGCCGATGGGGCTGAAAGGCAGGCTTTCGCACCCTTGGTGATTGGTGCCGATGGGGCCTACTCGGTCGTGGCCAAAAAACTTGGTATTAACCAATTGGATGAGGCCCATTATTGCGGAGGACTCAGGGTGTACTACAAAGGGGTGACGGGGTTTCATCCGCAAAACCATGTTGAATTGCACTTTGTGGATGAGGCCGTTCCCGGCTATTTCTGGATATTCCCGATGCCCAATGGGGAGGCCAATGTGGGCGTTGGCATGTTAAGCACCGAAATCAAGAAACGGAAAGTAAAATTAAAAACCATGTTAGACGACCTGATTACCCATCCACGCTTTCGGGATCGGTTTACCCATGCCGAGGCGATAGGCCCCGTAAAAGGATGGGGGTTGCCACTGGGGTCGCGTCCACGTACAATGGCCGGAGATGGCTGGTTACTACTAGGAGATGCCGCCAGTTTAATAGACCCTTTTACTGGCGAGGGCATAGGAAATGCCATGGTGAGTGGCGAGCAGGCAGCTATTTGGGCGAAAAAGGCAACAGATACCCAACGATACGACGCTGCTTTTCTGTCTGGTTACGAAACCGAAGTTCTCAGCATTCTCACCGATGAGCTACGCTTGAGTCATTGGATGCAGCGCCTGACCAATTGGAAGTGGCTGCTCAATACGGTTATTGCAAAAGCCTCGCGGGATCCCCGGATTGCCGATACCATTTCCTGCATGTTTGACGATCATGACCAACGGAAACAACTTATCTCCCCGATGTTCTACCTTCGTTTGCTCATGGCTTGAGCCTGAAACTTTGGAACGGTTTTCAAAATGCCCTCACGCATTGTCGCCAAAACAAACCGTAACTTCATGGCTACCCTCGAACACATAGTGCGCATGAAGCGTTCAATCGCTGTTTTACTTAACCCTTTTCCACTTTTATTCCCCTACACATTATGGATCCGAACAACCCTTTTATGTCGTTTTTACCGCTGGTATTAATCATGCTGGTCTTTTATTTTCTAATTTTGCGACCACAGCAAAAGAAAGAAAAAGAGCGGAAAGAACAAATCAATGCCCTTCAAAAAGGGGACGAGGTCCTCACTGTAGGGGGCATCTTCGGTAAAGTAACCGAAGTAGCCGAGAGCCATGTAATGGTTCAGATAGATACCAATGTTAAAGTACGGATTGCCAAAAACGCTGTTCAAGACGTAGTCGGTAAATCAAAAAATTGATCTCACCCAGACAGGGCCATCTTTGCGGATCGCCCTGTTGTTTTTTTTGAGTGTATATGCAGACCAACCATCGGTTCCATACCATTCCGGAAGCCATCGAAGACATTCGCGCAGGGAGATTGGTGATTGTGGTGGACGACGAAGACCGCGAAAATGAGGGCGATTTCTTGGGGGCCGCTGAAAAAATGACCCCAGAGTTGATCAATTTTATGGCCACATATGGCCGAGGCCTCATTTGTGCACCCATTACTCGTCAACGAGCGACAGAATTGGAACTGGACCTCATGGTGACAGACAATACGGCCATTCACGAAACGCCTTTTACCATTTCAATAGACTATAAACTCGCAGGTACTACTACTGGGATCTCGGCGTATGACCGGTATGCAACCGTTAAGGCCCTGACTGATGCCAAAGTACGGCCTGCAGACTTTGGCCGACCAGGGCACATTTTTCCGTTACGAGCAGTAGAGGGTGGTGTCTTGCGGCGTGCTGGACATACTGAAGCTGCAGTGGATTTGGTCCGCATGGCAGGCTTATATCCGGCGGGGGTTATTGTGGAAATCCTAAATGAAGACGGGACTATGGCCCGTGTTCCACAGCTAATGGATTTGGCGTCACAATTCGGAATGAAAATCATCACCATCAAAGACTTAATTGCCTATCGGATGAAGCAGGAGAAGTTAGTGAGTAGGGTCATTGAGGTGGATATGCCTACACGCTTTGGGCACTTCACTATGGTTGCGTATGAAGAACGGCTTACGGGTGATAACCACCTTGCAATTGTGAAAGGTACTTGGGACGAAGGTGAGCCTGTTTTGGTGCGGGTCCATTCTCAATGTGTAACCGGAGATATTTTTGGCTCTATGCGTTGTGATTGCGGAGACCAACTCGCCACAGCACTGCGCATGATCGAGGCCGAAGGAAAAGGGGTCGTACTCTACATGAAGCAGGAGGGGCGCGGAATCGGATTGATTAACAAACTTCGGGCGTATCAACTTCAGGAGCAAGGAATGGATACGGTAGAAGCCAACTTGGCGCTTGGGTTCAAGATGGACCAGCGTGACTATGGTATTGGCTGCCAGATTCTGCGCAACCTCGGAGTGAGCAAACTGCGGCTGATCACCAATAACCCCACCAAACGTATTGCACTCTCGGGCTATGGCTTGGAAATCATAGAGCGTGTGCCCATCGAGATCCCTCCTAATGAAGTCAATGAGCAATACCTGCGCACCAAGCGCGACCGAATGGGTCACGAGATTATGAACGAAGCCGACTCAGGCGTACACCATAATCAGATTTTGCAAGATTTATTGGGGTAGTAGCGCTTGCTTAGAACCTATAAAAAAACAGGATTTAATGGGAATTACATAAGTACCATTCTGACGTTTTAATACATAAGACTATTTTCTGAGCAGTTTTGATATCTGTTTTTGAACTTTGCTCTTGCTACATCTGTGGTGAATGACCAACCAATCTTGATTGCTTCTTGATTTCGCTTATCTTGCCAAGTAACCGCATCTTGCGCAAGATGCTCCATCACACCAATCCGACGCGCTAAGCATTAACGAGAAAATGCGGAAAACGCTATTTCTGCCATGAACCATGCTTTGGCGTGTAATGAAATTCTAATTTACGACTGATATGAGCGCAGGTGTTAAGCGGTACGACTGGTTGCAGTGTTGGATTCGCTACACTTGTCGCTCATATTTCTGTTCAGCGCATTTTTCGATCTTTGCATACCCCCAGTGTTTTGCAAATTTATAGTCAATTTTCCTCCAAAATATCTTTATCTCCGCCAAGTCCAAATAGAATTGGTTCGGAAAGTTCAATGCCAAGTTGTCGAAGCAAAGTTCCAGTCGCTGTTGTTTCGCCATGTTGTCCGTTAAAAGGTTTTAAATTGTCAATTTTCATTCTCTAAATTAAAATAATAGCCAATAACATCTTCTACTTCAGTTGGCTTTAATGATAAATATAATCGTTGTGCCGGAATATTGTTGCGTTCTATACCTAGCCACAATTCACTGCATTCTTCCTCTTTTCCAAAAATAAAGAAGTATTTCATAAGTTCGGACGCAACGCCTTTTCTTTGGTGGTTTTTGCATACGTCAATTTCATCTAAATATATCCATTTATCTCCGTACACTTTTTTAAGCAAATAGCCAAAAGCCATGCCCGCAAAAGAACCATCATAATAAGCGACACAAAGAATATTAGTCTCTTTGGAAACGAAGTCAAAAAGTTCGGCAACTGTGTAATTGTCAAAATCTATTTCAGAGGCTTCGACCCAAGTTGCGTTTTTTATGTCTTGTATGATTTTCGCAAAATCATCTTCTTTTACAACCCTTTTAATACTAATCATAGCAAAATATCTAACTATCTTGAGTAATTTGTGTCAACCACTTTTTAATTTGTAGTTTTAGGTTGTCGTCAAGTTTGGTAATTTTTATATGTTTCAATGTGCATACTACTGGACATTTTCAAA
>DDTM01000091.1 GCA_002344075.1 Bacteroidetes bacterium UBA2364 | reverse complement strand
CAACTACTGTTTTCCACTACCGTCTATCGTAGTCGCTATTAGTCTATGTGCGTAATATGAGTATTGGCATTGTTGAAATGCACCCCAATTCAGATTTGTGTACCTCAAAAAAACTCCGAATCCTGCAATGAATTCGGAGTTTCACAAGGAATCTTGGTATTGTTTTTTTATTGTTTGCGGCGTAGCGCCCAAGGCGAAACGAAGGCATCTATAAAGATAGATGCTCCGGTGGTACTGGTGGTGGTAGCGGTTGCGGATTTTTCTTTCCCGGCCACCCCTTGTCCAGCCCTTCGCATCAGAACAGCAGCTACAGCAGCGGCCTCGTCCATTCCGGCATCATCCAATGCCAATTCTTTGGGTGTAAAATAAAGCGGCACAAAGTGTGTATCAAAGTTTCCAGAGGTAAAGGCCTCGTGCTGCATTACAAACTGGCAGAATGGAATAGTGGTTTGAACCCCCACGATTTCATATTCACGCAAGGCACGACGCATTGCCCGGATGGCAGCGGCGCGGGTTTTGCCCCATGTACAGAGTTTGGAGATCATCGGATCGTAGTAAATCTGTACGTCCATCCCTTCCGCAATCCCTGCATCCACCCGTACGTTTGGACCGCTCGGTGGCTGGTGACGATCTAAGTGCCCAGGATCTGGCAAGAAATTATTTGTGGGGTCTTCTGCATAAACACGGCACTCGATGGCATGACCATTAATGTGCAAATCTTCTTGTGTATAGCCCAGTTCTTCGCCCTCGGCCACCCGGATTTGCTCGGCCACCAAATCTATTCCGGTGATCATCTCCGAGACCGGATGTTCTACCTGGAGACGGGTGTTCATTTCCATGAAGTAGAAATTGCGGTTTTTGTCCACCAAGAACTCTACGGTCCCTGTACCTACATAACCACACGCTTTGGCCGTTTTAATGGCTGCTTCTCCCATTTGCGCCCGCATTTCTGGCGTTAGAATAGAGGAAGGTGCTTCTTCTACCACTTTTTGGTGACGGCGCTGGATGGAGCATTCCCGCTCGAAGAGGTGAACCACATTCCCGTGCTGGTCTGCCAATACCTGAAACTCGATGTGGCGCGGCTCTACAATGTATTTCTCTACATATACTCGACCATCACCAAAAGCAGAAAGTGCTTCAGATTGAGCCGATTGCATGGCATTCTCGAAGTCCTCCACCTTGTGTACGATGCGCATCCCTTTGCCACCGCCACCCGCCGAGGCTTTAACCAGTACAGGGAAGCCTATAGAAACGGCAATCTGCTTGGCCTCTTCTACGTCGTCAATAGAGTCCGTGGTTCCGGGAGCCATTGGTACATTGGCTTCCTTCATCAACAAGCGGGAAGTAACTTTATCACCCATCGCCTCGATGGCTCCGGTGGGCGGACCGATGAAAATGATGCCTTCCTCTGCACACCGACGTGCAAACGTTGCATTTTCGGAAAGGAATCCATAACCGGGGTGAACAGCATCTGCACCAGAGACTTGTGCCACTTCCAGAATTTTATCCATTACCAGATACGATTGGTTGGATGGGGCAGGGCCAATCAAATAGGCTTCGTCCGCCATCTGCACATGCAACGCCGTCCGATCAGGCTCGCTATATACAGCTACGGATTGTATTCCCAGTTCCCTACAGGTACGAATCACCCGACAAGCAATTTCGCCGCGGTTTGCGATAAGGATTTTTTTGATCTTTGGCATAAGAGGGGGCTTTGTGCGTCACGATACTGTACTGAACAACATCGAAACGTAAAGTGATTAAACAATATTTAGGGAGGGGCGGGATAGCAAAATTACAACATTGGCTTGGCTCGAATTTGCTTTATGAATTAATTCAGCGTGGAATTTTGGGCAGTTAAACTTGAAAGATTGAAGTAGTTATGACGAAGACGGAATTCCATGCTAACTCCAAAATTGGAGTTTTGATACGTAGGTTTTCTCTATCCTAAGCGTTGTTTAGCCAGACCAACCATACACAAAAACCTGATTTAGCAATTCTTGTAGTTTAAGATTACGGATCTCCTTATCGAGTACGCGCAGGTTATTCGGATTGACTTGGTAGGGGTGCTTTAAAAGAGGACACCTCCTCTAATAATTGCTTCTTATCACTCTCAGAAAGGTGATTCGCGTGTGGCAGTCTAGGATATGTGACATCAATTACCAGTTGGCGCATTTGCTTGGTCAGTTTTTCTTGACTATGCAGACGTGCTTTCCATTTTTCAAGACTATCCAAAACCAGAACACGAGGACAACGTGGCTCTGGGTTTTTAACAAATTTTGCAAAAGCAATTATTCAAAGATAAAAAACACTTCATAGCAAGACAAAAATTGTTTATATAGATAAGATGACTAAGATATAGATCTGATACTAGTAGATTTAACTTGTGTACAAGATAATTCTTTGACCATCTATACAATAGGTAACTGTATATTATTATATGGGCTTGTTCCAAAAAAATAAGCACCTCCACAAACCATGCATGGAGTCGCTCCTATAACAAAACAAAGTCCTAATTATTGGAAAGGTTCTTTTCTGGTCACCTTGCGTAAAGTCCAAACATAAGGACTTGCATCTTCGGGCAGGTATCTAAGGGTTTCTCGCTTTACGTCTAAGGTGTACCTATACCCCGGCTGAAAGTGGAATCCCAAGATAGTATCATAGAAATACGTCCACTCTTCTGTGGTTTTTTCGCGAACGAGCAGACATTTTTGTGGCCCCACCCCCACACAGTCCACCTGTTCCGGGCCTACATACAGGGTTTTACGAACTACAGAAAAAGGCTTTACATCTGGGTTTGCCAAAGAGTCACAACCGAAAAGACTCCCTAAAGCAATCCATAATAGCATTTTGTACCGCATCTTTTTTAGGTTTTGTATTTGGGTGGATATAGTCAGGTACACCCAAACACCCATCAATACCCAAGTACAAATTTGCACTGCAAGAATGCTACCGTTTAGTTTAGCGACAATAAATTGTGCTTAAGCCCCTCCAGCACATCTTCGTCGGAGCGGGCATCTGGAAACCAGCCTACGATTTTACGAAGGATTTCTTCCAACAACGAGTCCGGGCAAGAGGCTCCAGCAGTCAATACAATATCTAACGGGCGTTTGTTCGGAAACCAAGAACGGGTTTGAATACGCTTACCTGATGCATATAGAAAATGGGAAATTTCCATGGCCGAGGCAATCTCATCGGCGTGTGAGATAAAATAGGTGGGCATGACCTCTTCACATAGTTCTACCAAATGACTTGTGTTCGAGGAGTTATACCCCCCCACCACAATGGCCAAGTCTCCGCCATCGTCTATCAAGGCACGAGTTGCACTTTGGTTCTCGTTAGTAGCATAGCAAAGCGTGTCACTTGTATCGGCAAAATGAGCATGAAGAGATTCTGCACCATATCGCACCTCCACCGCTTGGCGAAGTAAATCTACAATAGCTTGGGTCTCTGTGGCCAACATGGTAGTTTGGTTTACCACACCTATGCTTTGAAGGTCTTTTTGTGGATCGAACCCTTCGGAATATCGGCCTGCAAAGACCTGATAGAAAAAGTCTGTGTCGCGTTCACCTCGGATGACTTCTGCCAGCAACTGTGCTTCTTCGAGATCTCGCACCACCACTACCGGCGAGGTTTCTTTGGCCCGCGAGAAGGTTGCTCGCGTTTCTTCGTGGTATCGCTTGCCATGTACCACTATGGTAAATCCACTTTGCCCGATCTGGGCACTCCGCTTCCAAACTTTCATGACAAACGGGCAGGTGGTATCATACTGCTGCACATCCACGCCCTTTTTTTGTAGTGCTTGTTCCACCTCTAATGAGGCACCAAATGCAGGAATGATGACAATATCATGCGGTGTAAGTGATTCGAAGGGAATCAGTTGTTCACCTGTCGTAGAGCGTAAAAACCGTACCCCTCGTGCCTTTAAATCTTCGTTCACCTGTTGGTTGTGAATCATCTCCGACAGCAAAAAAATCTGCTTTTCTTTATTTTCTTCTATCGCACGGTATGCAATATCCACCGCTTGTTCCACACCGAAACAAAATCCAAAGTGGCGAGCAATTTTAAAACGGATCGGACCATAGTCTAAAACAGCGGGCCTCAGATCGCGCTTGCGCGGATCCATCACTTTTTGCACCTCTTTTACAGTGGAAATAACGGTGCTTTTGTAGAAAACAGGAACGTCGAAGGTGCGTGCCATCTTCTGACTCCTTAGCTTTTGCTTGTGCTGATGCGTACTGAAGCCCATGTTGCTGCTCGAAAGGGTTACAAGTTGCGTGTAAGTCGTACATGAACGCCTTCCCACCTAATTTGATGCAACCAAATTCCTCCTAATTCTTAAACTCACGCTTTCTTAGAAGTTTCGCAAATCTAAAGACTTAGGATAACGGACAAAAAAGTATTTGGGCAGACAGGGCCAATAATGATTTATCTGTAAACGCCTCAATTAAGAAATAGCCCAACCGTTCGTAGATAAATTATGACGTTTAGACGCAGAATCTACCATAAAAACGGGATCATCCGGTGACGGATTTTGAGGCGATAGGCCGCATATTCAGGATATTTTTGCTCTAGGAATACCTCTTCGCTGGCAGACTTCATCCGAAAGAACATCAGTAGCACCACCACCACAAGGGCTGCTTCAAGATTTTGAACCCAGAAAGCCACACCCAAACCAGAAAGGATAATGGAACCATAGATGGGGTGACGAACCCAATTATAGACACCGTGAGACACCAAACGACCATTTTCCACGGGTGCCGGAAAGGCCGTTAGGCTTTTACCCAATGCCCAAAACGCCGAGATGCCCATAAAAATGCCAAAAAGTGTACAAAAAACCCCCACAAACGACAACCACCCGGCATCCAGTACATACGTCCCTCGATAAAACGGCCTAAAGAGTACCCATACATAAAGTACAAATATAAGACCTTGACCAATGAGCCAATCACCACCACGTGATCGGAAGGTAGAGGTGAATGGTATTTTTGTCATAATCAAGCATATCCTAATATAATTTATACATTACTATTAAAGAAATATTTTTATATACTGATAAAAAGTACACTTTATAAAAAATATCGCTATAGCCAAAATCATTATTGCGTTACCTTTTTAGTCATTGCATTTATTCAAAATCATGTCCAAAATACTCAATCCCTCTCGTGGCGTCCGGGCCTTTCTGGCGGATACGTTCTTGTAAGCGTTCCTGAAACACAACAGCAGGATCGTAGCCGTAATATCGCAGGAGGTGGTTCATCGCAATGACTTCACACAAGACGGTCATGTTTTTTCCGGGAATGATGGGCAGTTTAACGAGCGGCAACGAGACGTCTAAAAATGCCTTGTGTTCATCTACCATCCCCAGACGAGTGTACTCTTTCTCCGGATCCCACGTTTGCAAGTCCACCACCACTTCCACCCGTTTATGAAACCGGATGGCCCGCACCCCAAACATAGCACGCACATCAATCAGGCCTAAGCCACGGATTTCCATAAGATGCTGCACCAAATCGGTTCCTGAACCAATAAGCACATTTCCTTCGCGGTGTGTCAGCACTACCACGTCATCTGCAACCAAGCGATGCCCTCGCTCAATTAGATCCAACGCCACCTCACTTTTACCAATGCCACTTTTACCAGTTAGCAATAGCCCAATGCCATATACATCCATCAAGGAGCCATGTACGGTTTGCTGTTCTGCAAATTGATCTGCCAGAAAGTCGTGTAAGACCGATACAAATGCTGCTGTTGGCTTGGGCGTTCGAAAGATCGGAATATTTTTTTGCGCCGCCTCCCACACCAACTCATCAGACATCCGGTTGTCATCCGTCAGGAAAAGACACGGTATAGGAAACGAAATGAGCGTCTGAAAGGCTTTTTTACGTGCCTTTGGTGATAAGCTTTCCAAATAATAGCACTCTGTATTACCCAAAATCTGTACCCGTTGATCGGAGAACTTAGCCGTAAACCCACTCAATACCAAGCCAGGGCGATTGGAAATGGGTTGCGAAATCTGATTCTCTGCTGCACCAGCACCCGAAACAGTAATTAGTTCCAAGCCTCCGCCACGCAATTCCTGAAGCTGTTTAATAAGAAAAGCGACCGTAATGGAAGATTTTTTCAGGATACGAGAAGGACGGATCATGGGCATCAGGGGACCTCGATGGTGTCTAATATTTTTTGGATGACCATTTCCGGAGTTACTTCCTCGGCTTCGGCCTCGTACCCTGTTATAACGCGATGACGCAATACATCCATTGCAATAGCACGTACGTCTTCTGGGGTTACGTAAGCCCGGTGGCGGAGGAAAGCATGGGCACGAGCTGCAAGGTTGAGGTTAATGGTGGCACGCGGCGAAGCCCCGAAGTCTATGTATTGCTCTATATCACGCAGACGATACCGAAGCGGTTCGCGGGTAGCCATCACCAAGTCCACAATATATTGCTCCACCTTTTCATCTATGTACAAACCATTAATCACCCGACGTGCCCGCATAATTTGTTCGGCATGTACTACAGGCTGGATATTCTCTTTTTCTCCGGTTCGGGCCATTCGGCGCATGATTTCCAGTTCCTCGGTTCGCGTAGGGTAACCCACCTTTATCTTCATCATAAACCTATCTACTTGTGCTTCGGGAAGCGGATAAGTACCCTCTTGTTCAATTGGGTTTTGAGTGGCCAGTACCAAAAAAGGCTGTTCCAACTGAAAAGTGGTTTCTCCAATGGTTACCTGACGCTCTTGCATGGCCTCTAGTAGGGCAGACTGCACCTTAGCGGGCGTCCGGTTGATTTCATCTGCCAGTACGATATTGGCAAAAATGGGACCTTGTTTTATAAAGAAATCACCCACTTTTTGGTTATACACCAATGTCCCAATCAGGTCGGCAGGCAATAAATCAGGCGTAAACTGTATCCGCTGGAATTTCGTACCAATGGCTTTGGCAAGCGTACTCACGGTGAGTGTTTTCGCCAGTCCGGGAACGCCTTCGAGGAGAACATGACCATCGGCCAATAACCCAATTAAGAGGCGCTCTATCATATATTGTTGCCCCACGACCACACGGTGAACACTTTCTAATAACGTATCCACAAAGTGACTTTCTTGGGCCACTTGCGCGTTCGCTGCCTGCAAATCAAAAAAACTCATGTTGTTATGCAAATATTCGGAGATAAACGGTTTCGCTGATGCGCATGGTAGGCCATGCAACTCATTTTGAAACCACAGAAAGCATAGAATATACAAAGGGCTAAACGGCTTTTGAAATCAAATCTGCATCTTATGGATTCTAATGCCCGCCTAGAACCTTCCAAAATGAGGAATGGGGTTTCATAAACCACCAAACACATCGAGAAGAATCCATGAAGGACATTAAAACTATTCAAAAAGGTAGGCGACATTGCCACAAAGGCTTTATTGGCATCTGCCAGATTGTACGTATCGTAAAACCAATATCTCAAAGGATTTTCGGTAACTACCCGTCTTCGACCTTAAAAAAAACAACCAAACGAAACGAATCCCACAGCCAAGAGCAAGGACAGCCGATACGGTGCTATTGGGAGGGAGTACAATCTTTTTAAGCCATTGCCTCATCCAAATTCAGACAGTGCAGCTTCGATTTTGTGGGCTAATGTCAGGTCTAAATCCGTCACCTGATTCCCTGCATCATGTGTGCGAAGGGTAATCTCCACCCGATTCCAGACATTGAGCCATTCAGGATGATGGTTGAGCGCCTCTGCCTCGAAGGAAAGACGTACCATCGCAGATATAGCGGTACGGAAATTTGTAAAATGAAAGGTTTTTTTTAGGGCACGGTCTTCGAGTCGCCAACCGGGCAATTGCGCCAAGGATTCTGCGTACCTTTCGGGTGAAAGAGGAATGGACATACGTTTGAAAGATTGGGTAAGGAAATAGGGTTTGGGTAGTAGGATAAAGATTTTATTTTTTAACGTATCAAAACTTATGTGGGTTTCCGGAAACATCGTTGACCCAGCATTAAGCGAAGGATTTCCACACGTCACGTACCTTCAAGATTCAGAACAAGAACCGCTTGTGTAACCCTTGCGAGCGCGTATCTTACGGAGTTTCGTTCAAAAAAACTATAATCATGCGCCTCAGCCTCACTCTTTTCTTTTTCGTAATTTCCATTTTTGGATGTAAAAAAGCAGACACTCCCGTTCCAATTCTCACGCCGGATGAAGCCATACGCGATTTTCAGGTGGAAGAAGGATTTCAAGTGGAGTTGGTGGCCGCTGAGCCTCAAATATCTTCACCCGTTGCCCTAAATTTCGACGAAAATGGACGGATGTGGGTCGTGGAAATGCGCGGATACATGCCCAACATCAATGGAACCAACGAAAACAAGGCGGTCGGGCGAATTAGTATTTTGCAGGATAAGAATGGTGACGGTTTCTTTGAATCGGGAAAAACATTTATGAAGGGCTTGGTACAACCGCGTGCCTTATCGTTTGTAAAAGGTGGTATTCTTCTTGCCGAGCCTCCTAACCTTTGGTTTGTGCCCGTTCAAAACGACAAACCAGGGCAAAGAGTCCTGATAGATAGCACCTATGCTAATACCGGAAATGTAGAACACCAACCCAATGGCTTGCTCCGCGCAATGGACAATTGGATTTACAGTGCCAAAGGAGAAGTCCGGTATCGCCAATATGAAAGCGGATGGCTACGCGAAGAAGCTGTTTTTAGGGGACAATGGGGCATTAGTCAAGATGATTATGGGCGACTATTTTACAACAACAATAGTACCACACTCCTTGGTGATGCCTATCTACCAGCCGTTTTTCCGACAAACCCACACCATGTCCCAAAATCCAATGCCGTTTATAACCTGCAATTGGTGGCAAACTCAGTTTTCCCACGCCGTCAAACACGAGGTGTGAACCGAGGATACGAAAAAGGCGTATTGGATGCTACCGGAAAACTCCAGAATGTAACCAGCGCCTGTGGCCCCGTCATTTATCGGGGTGATCAGTTTCCTATAGCGTATCGGGGCCATGCTTTTGTCATGGAACCTGTTGGCTATCTTATTAAACACATCCGGTTGCGAGAGGAGCAAGACCAACCACAAGGTGCTTTTGATACTGGAAAAGAATTTTTAACCGCCACCGACGAAAGATTCCGCCCCGTAAATGCCCATACCGCCCCAGATGGATCCTTGTTTTTTGTGGATATGCACAGTGGGATCATCCAACATGCGACTTACATGACGCCCTACCTGCGGAATCACATCCAACAATACCGATTTGATCAACCAACCGGAATGGGGCGTATCTTCCGCATCCGTCATAAAAACAAGCCATTGGGGAAAACACCTCAACTTCGGACGGCTACGGTAAAACACTTGGTGACGACCCTTTCCCACCCCAATGGTTGGTGGCGCGACACGGCCCAACGGCTCTTGGTGGAGCATGGCGATCCAACGGCCATTCCTTTATTAATTCAAAGTTCATTAGTAGGGACGCCGCTTACAAAACTCCATGCTCTCTGGACTTTGGAAGGACTAAAGGCACATTCTGTGGAGCACTTAGACCGCGTTTGGCAGACCGCACCAGAGGGCTTTATTCGAGAAGCTATCTTACACCAAATGGCCCGATGGGCGGAAAGGGATCAACATGCGGCAGCTTTGTCTTGGTTGAAGAACCATCCTCCAGACAAATCGGTAAGTGTGCGACAAAAAGCCAGTTGGGTGGCAGCCATGACTGCCCATGCCCGCAACAATATTGCCGTACTGAATGGAATATACCCGATTCTCGCCGAAGCAGATACTTTTCCCGTACTTATAGATGCCCTGATTACCAATATGACAGGCCTCGAAGCGACCACCCTGCGCTTTCTGGGTCATCGTGTACCCACTTCTGTAAAAAACGCCCTCCGTGAAGCAATCGAAAAATCCCGCCAATCGTCCGAAGCCGCTTTGCAACACCTAAGCAAGCCGGAACGTAGCCTTTTTGCAGCTGGAAAAGGAAATTATACCAAATATTGTGCTACCTGTCATGGCGCTTCGGGTAATGGTATCAAAAACTTAGCACCACCTTTAGCCGGATCCGAGTGGGTATCGGGCGATTCCCGTGTTCTGGGTCGCATCGTCTTGGATGGTCTTGCTGGAGCCATTACCGTCCAAAGAAAAACATACGCCTTTAATACACCTATGCCTGGATTTCGCGAGAACATCGAAGTGAATAACGAAGCCATTGCAGGCATACTTACCTTTATCCGGAATAGTTGGGGGCATAAAGCAGGAGCTATCTGGGCAAAAGACCTGATCCAACTCCGTGCGGAGACGCAAAGACACAACCAACCCTATTCTGAACAAGAACTCAGGGCAATACCACCCAACCCACGACAAATTGGCGTGATACAGCCGCTCCGGACGTACCATATTTCTTCGCTTACACCAAGACATCACAAAAAGACCATTGCTCGGCCCCGATGGCGCAAACTTTTTGACGGGAAAACATTAAAAGGTTGGCATATTTTGGGCGGGGAAGCCACATTCCAAGTTGAAAATGGCGAAATTATTGGGGAAACAGCACTGAATACGCCTAATACGTTTCTGGTCACCAACGAGCGTTATGGAGATTTTGTATTAGAATTAGAATTGAAAGTGGATACCCTACTCAACTCTGGCATTCAGATCAGGAGCAATACCTTCCCCGACTATCTAAATGGCATGGTGCATGGGTATCAAGTTGAGGTAGATCCTTCTAAACGAGCTTGGAGTGGTGGTATATATGATGAAAACCGCCGTTTGTGGATGTATGACCTAAAAAACAAGCCAAAGGCTCAGCAGGCTTTCCACAACAACAAATGGAACCACTACCGGATAGCAGTTATTGGGAACCGTATCCGGACATGGGTCAACGGGGTTCCTGTTGCAGATTTGGCCGACGGCCTTACCCTAAGCGGTTTTATCGGTCTGCAAGTCCATGGTATTGGTAGCGATGTCACCAAAAAAGGCTTGAAAGTACGTTGGCGAAACATCCGCCTGTTGGATTATCAAACTACCACTTGGTTTGCCAATTCAGACCCCAAAGACCATCCCATCTCGGCCGTAACCGACGACCTTCCGACAACTTTTTGGCAATCTTCTGCACTTGATTCATGGATTGAGGCAGATTTCAAGCGGCCTCGTCTTGTTTCATCGGTACATATCGCTTTTCATTTGGCCACAGCGCGTCGGTATGCTTTCCGGATATTGGCTTCAGAAGACGGAAAACACTGGCGAATATTGAAGAAAAGTCAAAGTAATCCACAAACTGGCCTACAAGCTTTTTCCTTCCCCCCAACAACCGTCCGCTATATCCGGATTATAGGGCTTGGGCATGAAGAGGGATCGGAAAATGCCTACACCGCCATTCGTATCCTTTAGAACAACCACAGGTGAACCATTTCGGCAAACCATCGTTATGAAGAAAAATAAGTTCCAAAATCCATGCGAAGTATAAAATTCCTCTTTTTGAGTAGCCTTTTGACCGTAATACTGATCGGCTGCAAGCAAGCAAAGAACGATCAGGAATTGCCCTTTACAGAAGATACGAGTGTCCGGAAAACAGTCATTGCTCAGTTACAAACCATGAAAACCGACGACTTTCGGAAAGCATTCGAGCGGGTTGTACACAAAAAACACCAATCAGAAGTGGACTTGCGTGTATTGGATACATCCGGAGCCGAAACGGGAAGGCAAGTCAGGACGCTGAGACTCGTCCCAAAACAACCACCTGTCGTGCTCTCAGCCATCCAAAGTGGTCTGTTTAAACCTGAAAATACAGAAGAAATCCCTACCACCGATACGACCTTTCCTGAACTTTTCTTACCAGATCCAAACGCCATGAAATCGGCTCAGTTCTGGGAAAAATACCTGTTCCGCCAATTAGAAGACCGTAATTTGCCTTTCGGAACCGTACACGTTTTTGAAATGGCCGCTCATCCAAACAACCACACGGCACCCGAAATCACCCAACTGCGCTATTTTATTACCCAACAAGATCAAAAATTAGTGGGGGTAGAAATAAAACGCACTATACAGAATTTTATTTTTGCTGAACAATCTTTCGGCACACTTTTGCTTCAACCTGTTGCGGGTATCTGGCTTCCCATCGAGGCCCGCTTTACGTTACTCTCCCAAACCCTCTTCCTTTCGCCCCAAAACCTCTCTATCCGTTATCGGTATGCATATGAGGAGTAGATGAGAACTACACCTTTATGGTTGGGTATATTCTTATCAGACGGCGGCAGTCGCTATCATTGTTGGCTTCTTAAGCAAAACAAGAAAAAATGAATTGACCCTACATCAGTCCGAAGCCATTTGCCGTACTTGATTGGAGGGAGTGCAAAACGAATGGCAGGAATTATTCCCCAAGCCTTGCTCATCCACTCTTGCGACTGGATATTAATCCCATTATCTTTCAGAAACCCATAGCAACAACATGAAAGAACGGCTTTATACCGAAAAAGAAACGGGAGCGCTCATTCAAAAGGCGTATGCACTTCAGCAAGCAAATGACGCACAAAGCGGATATGGCCTTACCGAACAGGAATTGCGCAAACTAGCAGAAGAAATGGGCATCCAGCCCCAATTTTTGGAGGAAGCACTCCAAAAACAAGACGCAAAGGACGCACAAAAAAAGATCCACCTCTGGGGTGCCCCTCTACAAACGACACAAGAGAAAATGGTGGAAGGAGATGTAAGTGAGGATTTATGGGAAGAAATGGTACACAAATTGCGATTCACCTACAAAGACCAAGGCCGTGTGGAACGGGTAGGCAATACCCGCGATTGGATTTATGCTTCCGATCATAACGAAATAGCCGCCATGAGCATCACCTCTAAAAATGGTCGCACCCGGATTCGCCTCCGAGAAGAGCGTTATGGATTACAATTGGGCCTGGTATTTAGTACTATCTTCATCTTTATCTTGACTGGAATAATAGGAGATGCCGCCTCCGATGCTGGGATTTCGGGTTGGTTATTTGGATTTCTAACCCTATTTATCGGGTATTTAATTCAACGATTAGCAGTTGTGCAAAGCAATCGGCAACCGACAAAAGGTGAGATTTTGCTCAATGAATTCAGCCGGATGATAGAAGCCGATACACCAACACGAACCACAAATCCAGAAACCCTGTCAGAATCCCCTCGTATCTCGCTTCCCGACGAAGAAGTGCTCATCGAAGGCGCAGATACTAATAGAAATCTACACAACAGAAGCCGCGCATAAAATGATTCACCCCGATATTTTGGTTATTGGCGGTGGGGCCGCTGGCTTTTTTGCGGCCATCCAAGCAGCGACATCGAACCCAGACGCGAACGTTTGGATATTGGAGCGTGCGTCCGATGTTTTAGGCAAAGTGCGAATTTCCGGTGGTGGGCGATGCAACGTAACCCATCATTGTTTCGAACCCAAGGCATTAACCAGTTATTATCCTCGGGGTGGAAAGTCACTTATAGGTTCTTTTAGTCGGTTTAATCCTCGGCATACCGTCACGTGGTTTGCCGAACGTGGGGTAGCACTCAAGACAGAGGCCGATGGGCGCATGTTTCCCGCTACCGACTCGTCCGAGACCATTATCCAATGTCTAACCGAAGCCGCAAAAAAGGCGGGCGTGGTGGTAAAAACCAAGTGCGGGCTTCGCAAACTTACGCCTTTGAATATCGCTGGCTGGCGAGTAACCACCTCGGACGGGCAAGTTATTAATGCCGCAAAAGTATTGATCGCTACAGGCAGTAATGCCACAATTTGGCAACAGTTAGCCGATCTGGGACATACCATCGAGCCACCCATTCCATCTTTATTTACCTTTAATACCCACGATACACGACTGGCTGGTTTAGCCGGTATCACGGTTCCCTTCACCACGATTCGGGTTGTGGGGACTAAGCTACAAGCCGAAGGTCCGCTCTTGGTGACGCATTGGGGGCTATCCGGGCCGGGTATTCTACGGCTTTCGGCATGGGGCGCACGCTTACTAAACGATGTCCATTACCGCTTTACGATAGAAATTAACTTTATGGGCAAGGCCACCGAAAACGAAGTCCTTTCGCTCTTTGAACAACAGCGAACCTTACATCCACGAAAAAATATTGGCACAATACCACTCTGGGGCCTTCCTACCAGACTTTGGCAAAGCCTTACCGGGGCCGCACAATGCGATACCATTCGGTGGGCAGAGGCCTCCAAAAAACACTTGCAACGCTTGGCCCAACAATGTGTGAAGGCGCAGTTTGAGGTCTCAGGAAAATCTACCAACAAAGACGAATTCGTAACGTGCGGAGGCGTGCGTTTATCCGAGGTGGACTTCCGTACCATGGAAAGCAAGCGGTTTCCCGGATTGTATTTTGCCGGAGAAGTACTGGATGTAGATGCCTTGACGGGTGGCTTTAACTTTCAACACGCCTGGACATCCGGATACATCGCTGGAAGTGCCATGATAGAACGATGGGTAGCGCGCCAATTGGCGTAAAATTTGCATTGTCATTACCCTAAAACCCTAACCCATTTATACCGTCATGGATTTTCAACCGTTTATCAAAGCCTTCTTACCCCTCTTTGTGGCCATAGATGTCATCGGGATATTGCCGCTTTTTGTGGGAATCACACGAGGGATGGACACCCACAACCGTAATAAATTGGCATTGGAGGCCATTTTGGCAGCGTTTATTTTAGCGTTCCTGATTCTGTTTTCCGGTAATATGATTTTTCGCGTTCTGGGCATCCAATTACATGATTTGCAAGTGGGTGGCGGGATCATTTTATTGGTCTTGAGCATCAACGACTTGTTGTTTAGCGATTTTCAGCGACGCAATCCTAAAGACGAAGCCGATTATACCGTAGGGGTGGTTCCGTTGGGCATTCCGTTGGTCATGGGGCCTAGCGCCATTACCACCATCATGGTTTCGCAACAATCCTTTGGATACGGACCAACTTTATTTGCTATGGTGGCCAACTTGCTGATTGTTTTGGTCGTTTTTTATTTTGGCCCACGGTTGCTGCATTACCTGGGGACCGGAACCACAAAGGCCATTGCCAAAGTTGTGAGCCTGTTTTTGGCGGCGATTGCCATCGCCATGATACGCTCCGGTATCTCCGAGATGGTTCGAGCCTTCAACGGTTAACCTAAGCCACTTAAGAGGTTAACGCACCACTGTCAGGTTTTGCGTTTGCCGCGATTGTGGCGTTTGGAGTACCAGAACATATGTTCCACTTGGCAGGCTATCGGCGGAAAGACGCAAGGCGTGTTGTCCGGCTGGGCTTAGTCCATCTTGTAAGGTTACCCGCAAGCGGCCTTGTATATCAAATACTTGAAGCCGGACATGCTCGCTTTTAGAGAGTTGGTACTGGATGGTGGTTTCTGAATGGAACGGATTGGGGAAATTGCCTTTAAGATGACGAGTTTGTGGCAATCCTTCAGCCTCGTTTGCAACCGAGACTGCACGATCAAGGCGATAAACCCCATCGGTTTCTGTTCCAGCCAAGAGATAGCCATCTTTGTTTAATACCAAAGCGGTTGCGCCAATCGCATTAGGGGCAAGGGTAGTCCACGTTGCACCTCTATCAGTGGAAGTCCATATAAAATCTTTATTTATGGCAAATACCTGACCACTGGGTGCGGCGTAAAAATTCCCTGCATCCAAGGGTCCAGTAGGATAGTTAGCCGTTTTCCAACTCTCGCCCGCATCTTCCGAGTAGTACGTTCCACGACTGGTATGCGCCAGCACTTGCGTTTCACCAATCCATTTCAACTCGTGTACCAGTCGGAAGGGTGTTGTTATGATTTGCCACGTTTTTCCACCATCGCCAGAGCGCATTACCCCACCTTCTTGCCATGCCACTAATAAGGTTGCACCAGATTGTGCAAGTGCGGTCACCGTCTGCCCGAAAGCAAAGGTTTTTCCGCTCAGCCCGCCGTCTTCGGAAATCCACAATCCTTTGCCCAGCGTTCCCACCACCCAACGGTCTTGCGTCACAGAGAATGCAGTTACTGTTGCATGAAATGCGGTTTTGTTTTGCCACGTTTGACCACGGTTGGTGGAGGTGCGAAAAACACCCGGCTCGGCAGCTATCCATGTACCATTTTGTATCTCTACAAAAGGCGTGGTTGTGGGAGCGGCAACCACCCAAGTACGGCCTTCGTTTTTACTTTGCCACATGCCATCGGTAGGGCTTATTAAGAGCAAACTTCCATCGATGTCAAGTAAAAAGGCATGGCTCTCAAAAGCCGTAAGTTGGGCTTTTTGCCACGTTTGACCGAGGTCTGTCGAGCGCCACAAGCCGTTTGGAGTTCCGGCCAACCAAGCGCCATTGGTCGCAATGACCGCACTCACGACCATATATCCTTCCGGACGATTAATGCTTTGCCAGGTTTGGCCGCCATTTGCCGAGTGTTGCAAGTAGCCATTATTCACCCGAAGCCCCAGCCCATCGGAGAGAAAGGCCGGATTTTTTGTTTTAAATAGGGGCGTTTGGACATCCTTCACCTCTTGCCACACATTAGAACTGGCATCTAAGGTGTACCAGACCGGATCGTCCTCCTCGCCTGTTCTGGCCCATAGAACGCCTTTTGTGTCGGTGTCTAATTGTTGAACCCAACGATTGCCCAACTGCCGATTGAGCGCTTTCCATGAGTTGCCCCCATCTTCCGAGGCGAATATACCCGCAGTTGTGGTTGCCGCAAAAATCCGTCCATTAGGGAGAGAAACCAAATCCGAAATATGACCGGAATAGAGACCGATAGAGGTGTGTATCCAGTTTTGTGCCTGAGCAAACGAGACGAAGAAGAGCAGAAAAGAAAGGGCCGTTTTCATGTTTTTTAAAGGCTTGGGGGTTATGTATAGCATTTCCAACATGAAACATCAGCATCGAAAAACATAACCTTTTAGAAAGATTTTTTTTCCTAAAAATCGTAACTTCTCATACAAGCCATCGAACCATTGATTTTCCTCCCATTAAACAATTTTGCTTATGCCTGTATTACAAATTGAGGGTGTTACGAAACGGTACGACCGAACCTTGGCCGTGAATGACATTTCTTTCTCGGTGGCCTCGGGTCGTTTATTTGGCTTATTGGGGCCAAACGGCGCAGGAAAAACCACCTCAATCCGTATGATTACCTATATTACCACGCCCGATGAAGGCCGTGTACTTTTTCAAGGAAAACCTGTGGGGACATGGAGCCAAGACCGAATGGGGTATATGCCCGAAGAACGGGGCTTATACAAAAAGATGAAAATTGGTGAACAACTAATCTTTATGGCCGAACTGAAGGGTCTTTCCCCTAGCGAGGCACGCAAGCAAGTCCGGTATTGGTTAGAACGGTTTGGAGCTTCAGATTGGGCCAATAAAAAAACCGAAGAGCTTTCTAAAGGGATGCAGCAAAAGGTGCAGTTTATTTCCACCATTGCCCACAACCCAGATTTGATTATCTTGGACGAGCCTTTTTCCGGCTTAGACCCGGTGAATGCCGAATTACTCCGGGAGGTGATTCTGGAGTTAAAAAATATCGGGAAAACCATATTGTTTGCCTCTCACCGAATGGAACAAGTGGAGCAAATGTGTGACGATATATGCCTGATTGCCCACGGAAAGGCCGTCCTTACAGGTTCTCTTCGCGAGATAAAACGCTCATTTGGGCGCAATACTGTAGAGGTAGAGTTTGAAGGTTCGGACGAATGGATTACTCAAGCAGGCGGCCTTCATGGTATTTCGGTAAAAGCACGCACCAGAAACCGCGCCGAGTTGGTGATTGCACAAGAAGCACAAGCACAAAAAATACTCCAAATGGCCATCGGTGCTGGCGTCGCTATTATCCGCTATGAACTCATGGAGCCATCATTAAACGAGATTTTTATCCGCACTGTTGCCTCAGACACGCCACCTTCCACCTCAAACTTTGTTGCATCATGAAAATAAAATTGGTATTTCTACGCGAGTTTATGCAGCGCATCAAATCCAAAGGGTTTATTCTCTCTACCTTGTTGGCTCCATTTGGATTGGTGGTTTTTCTCGGCTTAACCATCTATAGCGTCTCTCTTGGGATAGAGGAAGATAGTGCCCAAAAGATAGCCATAAAAGATGAAACGGGCGTGGTCGCCGCATTGCTAAAATTACCACAATCCTACACCCTGACTTTGGCACAAACAACCGAAGAAACCTTGCGCAAACAGGTTCTGGAAGGCAAATTAGACGGTTATTTGTTTATCCCGTCCGATGCACTCAAGGGCGATGCCAAACTAACGTATTTCTCTGGCGGAGGTGGAGGGATCAACAAACAAATCCAGCTACAAAGTGCCATCGAGGATGCGATTAGGGAAGCACGGCTAAAGCAAGCCAATATTCCAGACAACGTGAAGGCCATTTTTGCAGCGAATACACGCCTCGAAATGAAGGAAATCACCGCTTCCGGCGAAAAAGCAGACACCACGGGCGCTCTGACGGGGATCGCTTTTGCAGTGGCTTTTCTAATATATATGATGATGTTTATCTATGGTTCTTTGGTGATGCAAAGCGTAATCGAGGAAAAACTGAACCGCGTGATGGAGGTGCTCATATCGTCCGTTCGCCCATTCGAGTTGTTGATGGGCAAGGTCTTGGGTATGGGCGCACTGGGCTTGGTGCAAATGTTGGCATGGAGCGCCGTCTCTATGGCCATGACCACCGCCATGGGGCCTTTACTGCTCCTCTTTTTTGATCCGACCAAGATGAATTTACCGGATACGGCCTCGCAACAGCAGGTTTTGGATAGTGCAGGATTTGCCATTCCAGAACTCTCGCCCATGTTATTTATCTGGTTTGTGTTGTTTTTTGTGGGTGGGTACCTACTGTATGCCAGTTATTTTGCGGCCGTTGGCTCGGCGGTAGAGTCACCACAAGATGCACAACAACTAATGATGCCCATCACATTTCTGATCATCATTCCGATGTTGTTTATCAATACCGTAATCATGAATCCAGATGGCACAACGGCCATGATCCTTTCCATGATTCCGTTTTTCTCTCCCATTCTGATGCCAGCACGTATTGCCGCCACCGACGTTCCTTTTTGGGAACCAGCAGTAGCATTTGTATTGCTCGTCTTTACCTTCATCGGAGCCATTTGGGTGAGTGCTCGTATTTACCGGATTGGGGTTTTGAGCTATGGCAAAAAGCCTTCCATGCGCGACCTGATCAAGTGGGTTCGAACGGCGTAAGGCCAATCGCCCTTCAACCAAAAATGCCTTGCATTATTCGACCATGCAAGGCATTTTTAGTCCGTGTTTGCTACTGCAACTTCAGGGTATATAAAGGATTCCATTGCCCATCTGTACGCCAAAAGGAAGTTCCTCCAGAAACAGGAATTCGGAGTTGCATATTTCGGGAGCGATCTTCGATTACATAAAATATCTTGCCTTGAGAGGTCTGCTGAAACGTATAGCTTGGTAATCCGTTTTTATCGGTTTCTGTCCATGTTGTGCCCTGCTTCAGAAACCAGCCGCCTTCATGATGATATTTTGCACTAAACGCTTTTTTTCGTGTATTTCGAACATTCATGAAAGGAGAATTATCTAAAATAAGTATATCTTGAAGGGTAAGTGTGGACTTTGGGTAAAGGGTATAACCATACATCATTAAAGCATTCGACTGATCGGTAACGGCATGAACCAAGCCAAACGCATGACCTACTTCGTGCGCCAAGCCGCCGTACCACCGTCCAATGTAAGGTTGGTCCTTACTTAACCCACTCACCCCCAGTACGTCATGTTCCGGCAAAGTAGCTCGTCCGCCGCCACCTGTTCCGGTTTGCCCCTTGGCATCCACATACACTACCCAGGTATAACGTGGATTATTGTACTCTTCTCCATAAATGCTTTCCATCTCCGTTCTGGTATTACCCGTAAACCATAGATTTCGGTACTGACCATTCCATATCTGATCGGGCGTATTATCAAACCAGTCTGCGGGTTTTTCGCTACGTTTGATTTCTACGATGGGTTTAGAGAGCGTAAAGGTCATCCCAGTGGTGGTATAATACCAAGTTCTTACCTCCTTGATGGCTTTTTCGATAGACTTGCGGTACAATTCCTTTGGCGTTCGATCCGCAGGTACTAAATAAACCACCCGAACCGTTTTTTGGCCATTTGTATTCTGGGCATGTAATACAGGGTTGATGGCCAACAACAAAACCATCCACCATAAAGAATGTTGGTACTTCATAACGACTTAAGAAAAAGTATGACAGAAAATGAAATGGAAAGATAAGGCAGAATACACCATTCCGACGCCTAAATCATCGGTGCATCGTCTATAGACAAACTGAAGCCGGATGCCAAGTCCAAGTACTGATTATTTTGTACAAGGCTTACCTGTACACTTTGTTCCGAAAAATTAACCGATTTAATGCGCAACCCTAAAACCTTTTTGTGCCTTCATTCGAGCACGGTTTTTACCTGATACAAGGCGCTAAATTCTTATGGAAAATAACACTTTGCACTAAGGTAAAGGCCGTGTTAATGGCGTCAACATCAGGTTTCGCCAACGAATTTTGATACCACCACCGTCATGTATTTGCAATGCAATTTGGCCATCAGCGGCCCCAATTTTCTCATCCTGAATCGAGACCATCTCGGTTCCATTCAGCCATGTGGTCACTTGGTTACCCACCACCCGAATACGCAAGGTATTCCACATCTCCACTTTAAGGGCCTGTTCTTTTTCGGGCACTGGTTGAACCAGCCAGCCCCGCCCATACGACTCGTAAATCCCTCCTGTGTGTTGCCCCAATGGGGCAACTTCCGCCTGCCATCCTGTGATTTTCACCCCTTTGATGGAGGAGCGGAAGAAAACACCGCTATTGCCATTGGCCTCTTGTTTAAATTCTGCTGTTAGGTCAAAATCTCGATAAGACTTTTCAGTAGCCAAATAGCCATATTGTTTGTCTGGCCCACTTTCCGAGATCAACTCACCGTTCTCTACATACCATTTTTCGCTACCATAAACCACCCACCCTTTTAAATCACGGCCATTAAAGAGCGTAATGTCTTGCAGATTTTTACGGAGTCCTGTACATCCAGCAAGTATAAAAGGCGTGACCAATAACGCACAATACTTTATCATAAGGATTTGATTTTAATATTTTTAAACCAAATTTGATTTCCATGATCCTGAAGTGCAATCTTGCCTTTTTTTGCACGGCCATAACCTGGAAAATTTTTCCATTTGCCTGCTGTTACCATTCGTTCCCATTCTGGTGTCCACATTTGATATTCCACCGTTTTTTTACCATTGAGCCAATGGGTTACATGCCCCTGATTCACCACAATCCGGGTCTGATTCCATTCTCCAACGGAGTTAAAGGCTTTGACCACTGGCGGGTGCATGGCATAATTGGCGGCACTGGTTTGCCAATCTTCTAATTTTTGAGGAAACCCCACATCGTCTATTAACTGGTATTCCGGTCCTGTTTCATAGACGGCTTTGTAACGTTTGTCCTCCACCACATTAAAAAAGACACCACTGTTCCCGCCCTTCGAGATTTTCCACTCTAAAACCAAATCAAAGTTTTCAAACTCTTGTTCCGTAACAATATCATTGGCGACTCCTTCGTGGCCCGCCTGCCCCAGCGCCACCATTTCTCCATTCTGAACAGCCCATCCACGGGTTCCGGTAGCCCCATAGGTACGCCAGCCCTGCATGGTTTTTCCATCGAAGAGTAATTGCCAACCCGCCTTTTCTTCGGATTTACTGAGTTTGTTAGGCATCTTAGTAGTTCCAGAGCAAGCAGCGAAGTGGAATAGTCCGATCAGAAGACCGCTAAATAAAAAAGTGTGTTTCATGGTTTAAAGGGAGATTAATAACAAGGTAAAAAGATGGCCTTAGCCCAAGACTTTCATGTTTTCCGGATCCCAACGAACGGGTTTTTCACCAAAATAGCTATCGTTACAGAGTAGGGCGGGGGCGCAGGCCCGATACCCAAAAACCGCATCCTCTACGACCGTTTCCCCCAGCCGTATGCCACGCATCCAGTTTAGGAAATGGTCGTAATGCGCGCCCTTATACCCTTCTTCCACCTGATATTTTTGTTCGCGAGGCGGGAGCATTTTTTTTCGGTCGCCCAAAACACGGTCTATTTCATTCCCTTTAAGTTGCATAAAGGTATCCTGAGGATCGCTTGCAAGGTTTTTCCGAAGGACTACATCATCCCAAGTCACATCCATCGCCCCTTCCGAACCAACGAGCCGCAAATAGGTACTCCCCGATGTACCATCCACAAAGTTTACCCGAAGCGAAAGGTTAAAGGCCGCATGTTGGGGTGTTTCGGGATAATCGAACATGCCGAGTAGTACATCCGGCACTTCCCGCCCATCTTTCCAATAGCGAAGACCACCTGTTGCCATAATTTTATTGGGGCCGTTAGACGAAATGACAAAATGCAAACTGGAAAACAAGTGAACAAAAAGATCACCCGATACACCCGTACCATAGTCCCGATAGTTCCGCCAACGAAAAAACCGCAATGGATCAAAAGAACGCTTGTTGGTATTGGCCAAATAGCGATCCCAATCCACCGTTTGTGGAGAAGCATCGGTCGGAATGGCGTATTGCCACGCACCAACGGGGGAATTGCGTGCCCAGTACCCCTCGGCATAGATCAATTGTCCGATTGCACCAGCGCGAAAAAGTTCTCTCGCCTTTTCGTTTCCAAGCGAACTCATGCCTTGACTACCCACCTGAAAGGCTTTTCGGGTGCGTTTTTGTGCTTCAATAACCGCAGGTCCTTCGCCAATACTGTGTACCATTGGTTTTTCGCAATAAACATGTTTGCCCTTGTTCATGGCATCCACCGAGATTTGTTTGTGCCAATGATCTGGCGTACCAACAATGACGGCATCTACATCGCTGCGTTCCAAAACCTGACGGTAATCCTTTGTAACCATAAGGTCATTCCCCCAACGCCGCTTGGCGTCGGTTAGGCGGCCATCGTAGAGATCGCAGGCAGCCACTATTTTCACTCCCGGCACTTGCAAGGCGGTCATGGCATCTGCCACACCCATTCCACCAGCTCCAATCAGCGCAATTTGTACTTGGTCATTCAGGCTGTATTTGTCCGGATGACTACGACACAAGACCTGTTCTTTGGCAGACAGGAAGGCCGGAGCACCCGTAAAAGCAATGGCAGCACCAGCAAATTTCTGGATAAAATCCCGACGTGTCTCGGTTGTCTTTTTCATATGAGAATACGGGGTTAAGGATGGAAGAAGCAAAAATTCAAGCTAATTCATTTATGCTCTAACTTCAACCCTTGAATGGCTTAATTTAAAAAAGCGTTTTTACAGCCATTTATCAGTTAAAAGACAAACACGGCAGTACCTGTGAAAAAAATTTGACTGACGACTGTGAATAAGTAATTTTAAAGCCCTGTTGCGGATTTTGGTGAGGTACCCCGCAATCGCTTCCTGTTTGGCCATATCCAAACACACCGCGCTAAAGTGGCGACAGGTCTCTCGGCCTTCACGACGAGTACAAACCACCTGTTGCGTGTTTATCCCGACGAATAAATTTATGAAAATTCATATTTTAGGGTATTCAAGTACACCCCTGTTCAAATCAGAACGACAGGTGTGTTTCATTGTGTATGGTTAAGCCATAGCCTAAACCGACACCACGATGAAATGGCCTTACCTCGGCTTACTCTAGCAGACTGGGGCAAGGCTATTTTTACAAAGAATGGAAACATATGAAACAACCAGAGATCGCAAAGATTGGCTGGATCACAGCCGCCGCATTGGTAGTTTCCAATATGATTGGGACAGGCGTTTTTACCAGTTTGGGCTTTCAATTGGCGAACGTACAAAACACCATTAGCATTGTCTTACTCTGGTTGATTGGCGGGGTTTTGGCCTTGATTGGGGCTTTTACTTTTGCTGAACTTGGTACGTATCATAAGCGTTCAGGCGGAGACTATATTTTTATTTCGGAGGCATTTCATCCGTTTTTCGGTTATTTATCAGGATGGACTTCATTGGTAGCGGGGTTTTCTGCACCGGTCGCCATTGCTGCAATTGCGATGGAAGATTATCTCAAGCCTTTGGGTGTGCCTTATACCCGTTATTTATCGGTGACCTTGATTTTGGGTCTTAGTACGATGCACTCGATTAGCATTAAACATAGTAGTCGGTTCCAATTGCTCACAACCATCGTTAAAGCGTTGTTTATTGGCATTTTATTAGCCCTGCCCTTTTTCTTTGGTGATGTACCCAACCACGCCATTAATTTTTCTACACCGATCCAACCCGAAGTTTTTTCGACGGGTTTTGCGGTTTCGCTACTTTATGTCACCTATGCTTATACGGGTTGGAATGCCGCCGCTTATATTGTAGGCGAAATTGACCAGTCTCAGAAAAATTTACCCAAAGCCTTGCTAACAGGTACCTTAATTGTCACGATTGTTTATATCGCGCTACAACTTGTGTTTTTACAGTTTGCTCGCATGGATCAATTAACGGGTAAAAGCGAAGTGGCTTTGATTGCTATTCAAAATATTTTGGGAAACACTGGAGCAAGCTGGGTCAGTTTAGGGATTGCCGTTCAGCTCATTGCCACGATGAGTTCTTATATCTGGATTGGTTCACGCATTACCCATATGATGGCACAACAACATGGTTTATGGCAGTTTCTGCGCTCTAACAATGGGGCTCATGTACCTGTTCGGGCGCTCTGGTTACAAACAGGGCTTACGCTTATCTTATTGTTTTCTGGAACCTTAGAGGAAGTCTTGCTTTATACTTCTTTTGTATTGCAACTAATGGGAACTCTGGCCGTTGCCAGTTTACTCCGCACCAAGCGTACCGAAGGTCACTTCCATAGTCCACTCCGTCCATATCTTCAATGGGCCTATGTATTGTTCAGTTGTGCCGTCCTGATTTTCATCATACAAGATAGACCAAAAGAAAGCATTGGAGGGGTTTTGATGATCTGTTTAGGCGGGGCCACCTACTTCTTTTCTAAGGAACGATATAGTACCAAATAGCAAATGCTACTGGTATATTGCAGTACACCCATTTACCATAAATGGGCGCAAGATTAAGTGATGTGATTTATACCAGTACATCGTAAGTCACATAGTCAAATTTAAAACGTGACAGAGAGCCAACGAAGATTTTATTTTAGTAAGGTACGCTTACGAAAGTCTTTGAGTATATTCCGAACATGGCGGTGTACCGTCAAGACAAAGAATCCAAACGCCAACAAGCCCTCACAACATGCTATTAGCCATCCTACGCTGCACCATATTGATTGTGGTTTTAGCCACCGGAATGCTGGTCATTCTGTTATTGGCACTCGTGCCGTTCCGATACAAAGGCATTCGCTTGGCTGCGTGGGTACCAATGTGGATGTCACGGATTACGTCGTGGCTTTTTGGAATTCAGGTTGTCTGCACCGACTCGGTAAAAATTCAACAGCATAAGGGCTTAATATTACCAAATCATCTTTCTTATGGCGACATTACCACTCTTTTCTCGGTTTCGCCAGTACGGTTTCTGGCCAATCATGGGGTCAAAACCATTCCATTCATTGGCTGGATTGCCTTTGCGATAGATACGGTTTTTGTGAATCGCTCAGACAGGAAATCGCTGGCAGCAGCCAAGAAAAAAGTCTCTGAGAAGTTACACGAAACACCCTTGCCCGCTTTGGTCATTTTTCCGGAAGGGGCGATAAACAATCAGGAAGAGCAAAATTTATTGCCTTTTAAATTAGGCGCTTTTAAGTTGGCCGTAGAGAGTAACTTACCTTACTTACCGGTAATCATCCAATATAGCCATCCTGATGTTTGCCGTTGGTTGTCAGACTCCGAAAGCATGTACACCGCAATGTGGCGCTTGGCCAAAGACCGACATCGCAAAACGGCAACCGTTCATCCATTGGTCTCTTTTAGCCCCGACCCGGCTATTCGGGCAAATCTAGTAGCAGAACAAACTCGTGCATTTATGTGCAAGGCCATTCAGGAGAGTAGTTACAGGTAACATAAGGTTATTATTCCACAAATTGTTTCCAAAACAGAAGTACTTTTTCTTCTAAATCTACAGGATTGCCTTTGTTTTCGATTATAAAATCGGCACGACGGCGCATTTCATCCGACGAAAGTTGGTTTTGTATTCGGGATTTTACTTGCTCCATAGTACTACCATCCCGCGCTTGTACCCTTTGAATCCGATCGAAGATTGGAGCATCCACCACCAAAACGGCATCCACCACGTCTTCGCCACCTGTTTCAAAAATCAGGGCTGCCTCATATACCAAGAGCGGGTATCCAGCCTTCTTGGCATATTCCTTTTTATCCAGTAAGGCTTTTCTCACCCTTGGATGTACAGTACCATTCAACAAGCGCATTTTAGAAGTATCCGAAAAAACCTGCTGAGCCAAAAAAACCCTATTTAGACTCCCGTCTGGTAGATAACTCGCTGGTCCAAACAGCCGAAGAATTTCAGCACGCGCCTCGCCGTCTTCCACCTGAATCCGTTTGGCCTCTACATCCGCATAAAAAATGAGTGCGCCTCGTTTCTCTAAGATTTTACAAACGGTGGTCTTTCCCGCTCCAATTCCACCTGTTACTCCCAATGTTTTCATGCACTTATTCCGTTTTCCCTATCATTGGTTTTTGTTTTTTTTTGGGTATCCAAGGAATAAACGCCGAAGTACGTTGTATATACCCTTGATATGCCAATTTTCGCGTCTTTAACCCGGTCTCCAACATGGCGACACCAGACACCTTAACCAATAAATATGTCATTATAAGTGGTACATATAACGTCCACCACCCGCCTACCGCAACCGCGAAACATCCGTACCCCCACCAAAGTACCGCTTCTCCAAAATAGTTCGGATGTCGAGAGTATCGCCACAAGCCACCCTCCATGACCTGCCCACTATTTTCGGGATTTTTTTTCCACCTCCGCAACTGCTCGTCGGCTACCCACTCAAATACCAATCCTAACCCCCACAATACACTCCCAACAGTATCCCAGACAGTCCAGTCATCTGGGGTAGGGGTAACCAAAACTACCATCATCGCGGGAAACAATATCAACATTATGACCCCTTGCAACATAAAAACCTTCAGATAACTTTTCCACCACCATTCACGGGCTTGTGCAGACCGCCACTGGGCATATCGCCAGTCTTCGGGCTTCCGTAAACCCCTAAAAAAAATATGCGCTGCCAATCGGATAGACCAAACCAGTACCATGCCCATGAATACAAATTGGCGTGGAATCCCCACCGATTCCCACCAAAAGGTATACAGAGAAAGCATCAAAAAGCCAAGCCCCCAAAAGACATCCACAATGCCAGAATCCCGCCGAATCAGGCTTAACACCCATACAAGAGTCATCAATCCCCAGACCATTCCCACATTATTCATCCAGAGCTCCAGCATTGTTTTCATGATTGCCTCATTTTTTATATGCCTTCATGTAACCTTTTCCCAAATAAGGCCGTAGTTTCTCCTATTAACTTCCGGTTATTGCTAAGTTACATCATTACCGGACAACTACCCTAAACTCTTATTTAAACCCATGAAAAAAATTTTCACCTTTTTCCTTCTTAGTTTTGTACTTGGTGCTTCTGCCGCTTTTGCACAAGATGTTGCTGTCACCGATGCAAAGTCTTTACTTGAAGCAGCCTACAACAAAAGTGGTGGAACCAAGTGGGAAAATGTACTAACGCTAACCCGTCAGGGAACCCTTACCATTATAGGTACCGAAATTGGTGACTTGGATGGCACCATTAGCCAAGCCAATAAATTCCCTACACATTCGGTTGTTTCCCAAGAAATTGGTACCCCAATGGGAATGATGTCTATTAAGAATGTGGTAACGCCCGAAAAAGCATGGATGGACCACAGCTTTTCTGGACGCCAAGAAATCCCAAACGACGAGGCAAATATTGAAAAAAATGCCAGTCCCGAGAAAAATTTGCTCAATGATACCGAGACTACCTATACTTTTGCTGAGGGGACATTGGACAACCAGGCCGTTTATGTACTTACTTATACCAAAAAAGATAACACACACACCCGTTATTACGACAAAACGTCCTTGCTTTGCCTTGCCAATAAAGTGGAGTCGGAAAACGGAACCTCTACTCAGTATTTTGTAAACCGGATGGATAAAGATGGTCTTTTGTTTGTCAGTGAAATAAAAATCGTTCAAAACATGGGTGGCAACGAAATGACCATTAAAGTTAAATATGATGAAATTTCCGTCAATCCTACCCTGAGTGACGATCTATTCTCCGATAAGTAAGTCCTCTTCGTTTTATACACGATTTAGCACTCGATAAAATCGCCTCTTTCCAAGTCCGGAAGAGGCGATTTTTTTACTGTGTCTCTATATTCGCTCATCATCAATTCGCCACAATATTAACAATTTTCCCATGTACATATATTTCCTTACGAATGGTTTTACCTTCTAAATGCAGTTGTACATTGGGTTGTACCTTCGCAAGGGTCAATACTTCATCTTTTGGGGCCTCCACCGGAATAGTCATGGTAGCACGGAGTTTACCATTTATCTGAACGGCAATCTCTACGGTATTTTCCTGTAGATATGTCTCGTTGTATTCCGGCCAAGGTTCATAGGCCAGTGTATCCGCGTGCCCCATCTTGCGCCAAAGTTCTTCTGCCAAGTGTGGCGCATAAGGGCTAAGCACCAAAGCAAATGGCTCCATGACATTACGTGGCCGATTTTCCCATTGCAAAGCCACATTCACAAACTCCATCATAGCAGCAATGGCGGTATTGTACCGCATGGCCTCGATGTCCTCGCCCACTTTTTTGATCAAGCGATGGATTTCCTTCCACTGTACATCGGTGGGTTCATCTTCCGAGACCAATACCTCACCGGATTTTTCGTCCACCAACAGCCGCCATGCCCGATTTAGAAAGCGATGAACACCAGCCACCCCATTCATACTCCAAGGCTTCATTTGTTCTAACGGCCCCATAAACATCTCATAGAGGCGCAAAGAATCGGCGCCATACTCTTGCACAATATCATCCGGGTTGATGACATTCCCTCGGCTCTTAGACATTTTCTGATTATTCTCGCCCAAGATCATGCCTTGGTTAACAAGTTTCTGGAATGGCTCTTTGGTGGGAACTACACCCAGATCATATAAAACTTTGTGCCAAAAGCGTGCATACAACAAGTGTAGTACGGCATGCTCGGCTCCTCCAACATACAAATCAACCGGAAGCCAGTAGCGGAGTTTATCTATATCTGCCAACACATGTTCGTTTGCCACATCTATGTACCGAAGGTAATACCAGCACGATCCGGCCCACTGAGGCATGGTGTTGGTTTCCCGAATGGCGGGTTTTCCGGTTTCCGGATCGGTAGTATGCACCCATTCGGTTGCTTTAGAGAGCGGACCTTCGGGCGTTCCAGAAGGCTTAAAGTCTTCCATTTCTGGCAAAACCAGAGGCAACTCGTTCAGCGGAATCAGTTTGGGTTCACCCTCCACATAAATAATCGGGAAAGGCTCGCCCCAATATCGTTGACGGCTAAAGAGCCAATCTCGGAGTTTGAAGTTTGTTTTTTTGGTACCAATGCCCATTTCCTCGACCCATTGAATGGCCTTGGCCTTGGCTTCTTTTACATCCAATCCATTCAAGAAGCCGGAGTTAATGGCTGGTCCATCACCCAAATATGCCATGCCTTTAAAATTTGCGGGAGGCTGGACTGTCCGAACGATGGGTAAACCGAATAATTCGGCAAACTCCCAGTCTCGTTCGTCTTGTGCCGGAACGGCCATAATGGCCCCCGTTCCATAGGTTGCCAACACATAATCGGCAATCCAGATAGGGATTCGCTCTTCATTGGCCGGATTAATGGCATAGGCTCCGGTCCAAACGCCTGTTTTTTCTTTTGCCAGTTCTGTCCGCTCTAAATCAGATTTCCGGGCTGCGGCTTCACGATAGGCTTGTACCGCATTTTTTTGGTCTGGCGTCATAATTTGCACCACCAACGGATGTTCTGGCGCCAAAACCATAAATGTTGCGCCAAAAATGGTATCCGGTCTGGTGGAATAGACCCGAATGGCGGCATCGTGCCCCTCCACGACAAACTCGAACTCGGCACCTTCCGAACGCCCAATCCAGTTACGCTGCATGGTTTTTAGGCTCTCTGGCCAATCTAAGGTATCCAAGTCTTCCAACAAACGCTCTGCATACGCCGTTATTTTCATCATCCACTGTTTCATCGGACGGCGTACTACAGGAAAGCCACCTACTTCCGACTTTCCATCAACCACTTCTTCATTAGATAGTACCGTTCCTAATGCTTCGCACCAGTTCACGGGCACTTCGGCCACATAAGCCAAGCCTGCTTCGTAGAGTTTGGCAAAAATCCATTGCGTCCAACGATAATACTTCGGATCAGTTGTATCCACCTCCCGCTCCCAATCATACGAAAAACCAAGGCTCTGTAATTGTTTACGGAAGCGGGTGATGTTTTGCGCAGTAGTAGCGACGGGATGTGTCCCTGTTTTGATGGCATATTGCTCGGCAGGTAGACCAAATGCATCCCAACCCATAGGATGTAACACATTAAAACCTTTCATTCGCTTGTATCGGGCGGTGATATCGGTTGCTGTATATCCTTCTGGATGCCCCACATGCAATCCAGCCCCAGAAGGGTACGGAAACATGTCTAAGACGTAATACTTGGGCTTACTGGTATCCACCTCTTCGGGCGTGCGAAAAGTTTTGTGGGTTTGCCAGTAAGACTGCCATTTAATTTCGATTTCAGAAAAAGGATATGATGCCATTGCGGTATTATTTGCAACAAGATGAATATTTGGCTTTTTTGGCACGCTTAATGCATAATTTGCCAAATGTAGGAGGATAATCTAATACGTCAGATACCAAAAACCTGCATATTTTGTGTAAAAGCCACATGTTTTGGTTTTAGATGTTTGATCAAGATACATGGGTTTCAAATCCCCCTTTTTTTCGCCTTTTCCGGTTTAATATTGCCGTATTCTTTGCCATTCGCTCCCATTTTACTCCCCCACAATCCATGACCGTATTACCTGTCGAAAAAACCATTGTCCCAACAACCGTTGACTTTACCAAGCTCCCATCTCCATGTTTTATCATGGAAGAACGCCTACTTCGCCGGAATTTAGAGAAACTGCACTACGTGAAGGAACAGTCGGGTTGTACCCTCATTTTAGCCCTTAAAGGCTTTTCCCTGTACAGCACTTTTCCGATGGTACGTCAATATTTAGATGGTGCGACAGCCTCATCACTGCACGAGGCGCGTCTTTGTGTGGAAGAAATGAAAACACTTGCCCATGTTTATGCACCTATTTATTTAGATGCCGAGTTTGAAGAAATGCTCTCGTATGCATGTCATCTTACATTTAATACCCTTAATCAATGGGAGCGGTTTAAAAACCGTGTGACTGCATACGAAAAAGAGACCCTCAACAAAATATCATGCGGCATTCGTATCAATCCGCAATACTCTGAGGTAGAGACCGAAATGTACAACCCTTGCGTCCCCGGCTCCCGACTGGGTATTACGGCAGACCATTTTGGAGAAACCCTACCCAAAGGTATTGAAGGACTACATTTTCATACCCTTTGTGAAAAAGATTCTTACACATTAGAGCGTACTTTGGTTCATGTAGAAGCCCAATTCGGTCACCTGCTACATCAAGCCAAATGGGTAAATTTTGGCGGCGGTCACCTCATTACCCGCAGGGATTACAACCCCGATCACCTGATTGCACTCATCCGAAGTTTCCAAGAACGGTATCAGGTAGAAGTTATCCTCGAACCCGGTTCGGCCATTGGCTGGCAAACGGGCTACCTACTCTCTACGGTGCAAGACATTTTCGACTCCCAAGGGATACAGGTTGCAATGCTGGATGTTTCCTTTGCTGCCCATATGCCCGATACGCTTGAAATGCCCTATAAACCCCGAATTCATCATGCCTACCAAGAACCCATCCAAGGGAAGCCTACCTATCGTTTTGGTGGCATGACATGTCTTGCGGGTGATTTTATGGGCGATTATTCTTTCGACGAACCATTAGATATTGGAGATCGCGTGGTTTTTGACGACATGATGCACTATACAATGGTTAAAACTACAACATTTAATGGAGTTCATTTACCATCTATTGGTGTTTGGCATGAAGACAATTATTTTGAATTACTTCGCAGTTATGGCTACGAAACTTTTAAGGATCGCCTTGGATAGGCGCTCCCGGTTACGCATCTCACAACGTGGTTTGATACGTAACTTTTGGCTTCCTCTTATGGTCTTTTAGTTATGCGCCTAAAGTCCTTTCTCCTTCCGTTTTTTGGCCATCGGCTATTTCTCAAAGACCTCTTCCTTTTGTTTGGGGCGTTGGCAGGCATATGCGTTTTTTTGATTACAATACCCCGTACCCACCCTGATGCTATCGCAGATTGGCACTTAGGAGAAGGCGGGGCTATTCAACGGGCGCAAACTTTTTTGAAGCAGGCAGGATTTAGCACTACTGGATTTACGCCCACCGCAGAATTCCGACGCAACACCACCTTGTTATCCCTGATCCAATGGGAAAAAGGACGAAATGAAAGTGTTACACTTTTACGTCAACGCCCTTTTAACGAACGATTTCCGGCTTATTACTGGCGGGTTTCGTTCCGTAGATCAAGTGAGAACCAGATCCGAAGCCCTTTAGCGGAGGTTTTTCTTACACAATCAGGGCATATTTGGGGGCTACGACAAGAAGCACAAGGATTAGAAGTCGTTAAAGGTAGTGATGCAGGATTGATCAGTGCACTCAAGCGGATTCGTCAACAACAACATGCCCTAACCTCAGACCAACGCCGTATTCTGATGGCGCGGCTCGAAGGGAAGGAAGAAGCGACCAATCGCCCGCTTTTCTATTTCTCTATTCCCGACACATTAACAGGCGAGACACTAACACGGACGATTGCAAGCGCAACTTCCGAGATAGACCTCCCTCGTTTGTTGGCTGGCGAACCACAGCCATTGGATGCGGCGGCAGCCATGACACTTGCGCAGGCGTACCTCAGTACAACCGTCAACAAGGGGATTTCACTACAACTGGATTCCCTCTGGGTACGAAATTCGGTGGCTCATCTTCAGTTTTCATCTAAAGTACCGTTTAATGGCCTCTCACAAAGAACCTCCGTCCGACTGACGCAAAATGCGCAATTGCTCAGCATCCGAACCACGTTTTTACCCACCAACCCGCACAGGTCGGTTCCTAATCTTCGAGACGGAACCGCCCCCATTACGTTGATTTTTGGCATTATAGCGATTGGTCTTACCCTTTTCTACCTCTTTGTGTTTTTTAGGCGGATTTCCGCCCGCATCCTTGATATCCAATCTGCCATCCGCGATGGTTTATTTGTCGGAGGTGCTTTAACCGCAATGCTGGCCATTACCCTTTGGCACGATGCCACCAATCCGGCGCTCCCAACCGAGGCACGCTTAAGCATTTTCCTAGGGATTTTCTTCGGCGGTGGAGCGGGTGCATTGCTGATGTTCATGATTTCGGGTGCAACCGACTCAATGATGTATGCCGTTTGGCCGGAAAAACTCCGCTCTTTACAATTGATCCGACGGCTTTATGTCTTTAATGCCATTATTGGTCGTACCGTTCTGCAAGCTATTGCTGTAGCAGCGGTCTTATTGGGACTTTCCGGGCTTTATTGGTGGTTTTTCTCAGGAGCCTTAATGGTTTTTGGCGGGGCAAACCCAGATCAGTTTTTAACCAATCAAGTTTTTAGTCCATTTTTATATGCCCTTTTTTATGCTACATTCAATGGCGTTTTGTTCTTGCAATTGCTTTATGCAGGCGTGGGAAGTTGGCTAAAACCCCGTGTAACCACCTTTTGGTGGTTTCTCCTGATGGGCCTGATCCTCTCAACCATCCCCCTTTTCGCAGGGCCAATCTTCCCGCTCTACCACAACTTTCTCCTTTTTCTGTTATTTTCGCTTGCCACTTCTTGGGCCTTTTGGCATTATGACCTCCTAACAATTTTTTTGGCCTATGTGCTTTTTCTAACAGCAGAATTATTAACTCCAAACTGGCTTGCTATTGCAGCCCCCGACCGAACGGAATTTCTTTTCTTTGTTTCGTTCGTGGTTTTCTTGTTGCTCTATGGGGTTTTGGCCCTGTTAAAAGGGCGCACAGATACGGCATTGCCTACCGGAACCCCAGCTTATTTACTCGAGATGGCAAACCAAAAGCGGGTAGAACGCGAACTGGAAATTGCCCACGAGGTACAACAATCTTTTCTGCCCAACAACATGCCGGAAATGCCGGGCGTCGCACTGGCGGCTTTATGCAAAGCAGCACACGAAACTGGCGGCGATTATTATGAAGTAATCCAGTTGGACGAGCACCGAATGGGAATCGCCATTGGCGATGTCAGTGGAAAAGGCATTCAGGCCGCTTTTTACATGACACTCATCAAAGGAATGCTTCAAACCTTGATGATGGAAATCAATGATCCTGCTGAAGTGCTTTGCCGGGTGAACCGTCACTTTAGACGAAATGCTCGTCCGGGTATCTTTGTATCTGTTGTATATGGCATTCTTGATCTTGAAAAACATACCTTTACATTTGCCCGTGCCGGACATAATCCAACCTTGCTTAAGCGCTCCAATAGCCAAATTGCCGAAAGCCTCCGACCAAACGGGATAGCCATAGGTATGACTTCTGGTCCCAAATTTGACGCCCTGATAGAGACACAAACCATCTCGTTGCGTACCGGAGACACCATTGTTTTATATACTGACGGTTTCTCGGAGGCTGTTAATGAGCAAAAAACCATTTTTGGCGATCAACAATTGGCAGAATTGGTGGGTCAATATGCCCAAAAACCACCCGTAGAATTAATTCAGTTCTTGCAAGAACAAGTGCAATCTTTTGTCGGAGCAGCCGGCCAACGCGACGACATGACGATGCTGGTGTTTAAACTTATCTAACAAAACCCAAATTGCAGATAATAAGATCTTATTTGAACGTATAATTCTGGATACCCTTCATCTTTTCAACAAGCTACTTTAGATGCCCAACCAACAAAGCCCTTAGCGCACACCTTTGCCATGAGGAAAGATCTTCAAAACAAACAAAAAAGTACCTTGAGGAGTTCGTAATATTTACGATTGGGAGGCAACATTATTCGAACGCAAGATCGCCTAATTTTGAAAAAACTAATCAGAGCACCATGCATCAACACCCGAAGGCATGACTTAAGCAGACACAATAGATCGCATCACTAAAGGTTATATGGCAATAAATTGTCTGAGAACCGTATTTTTTTGGCCTTACGCGCCCTTGACGTTTTACATTTTGCCCTTATTTTCTGGTCAAAAAAATATGGCTCTTAAACGTGTCGGCACGACTGATTCTGCAAAACTACGTCAAATCCACATCCGCTCCTGTGCCGAAGTCATTCGCCTATTGGCCACCAAGCCCTCTTTTGACGATGAGGCGAAAGATATGACCGCTTTTTTGGTCTTTAACCTCCGGGGCATTTACGAAACCATCAACGAGAGTGTACAGGCTTGGGACGACCGGAACTATTGGAAAAAGGCCGAAGACATGCGTGAAAAATGGCGATGGAGCCGTACTGCAGCCCAAGATTTGACGCAACTAGTGCTGGCTGATCAATGGCAAAAAATTCCCGACTTCCTGATCACCCTCTTACCACGCTTCTCGGAGGTTACCATTCGCGAAATCACCCGCGATGCCGATTGGTGGGTGGGCGCGTTGCGGGCTTTAAAATCGGGTATAAAGCAGTTTTAATCTTCTTCAAGGCTGAAGCCATTGGGAGGAAAACCCATTCGACGGATATTACTTGACCGCACCTGTTGCCAGCGTTTTTTTTCCATTTCATATACTACCGACGTTTCCCCCTTGAATTTCGGCACGCTTTCGATGATGGTTCCAGTACATTCGTACCCCACTTTTTCTAATACCCGCATCGAGGCTAAATGGCGGGAAAGTACAATCCCTAAGATTTTTTCCAACCCCACAATCATAAACCCCATTTCAGTTGTCAGGGCCAATGCACGGCTTGCCATCCCTTTACCCCAGAACGGTTCACCCAACCAGTATCCTACTTCGCCTGTCATGGTGGAAAAATCTACCCGAGTAATCCCCGTCATCCCAACAAAATGGTCGTTCTCCAAAATCATATAGGGAAATTCTACGCCTTGTTCAAGCAATGGTACAAACAAGCCCACAAACACTTGTGCCCCATCTTCAGGATAAGGCTCTGGCAAATAGGTCATCGCTGCCACCTTTGGATTACTGGCATGAAGTTGTATTTCCGTTACAAAACGGTCATTCAAGGGATGTATCTGAATCATAAATATGGATGGTTCGAGTAGTTAATCACCCCAAAAGGGGTTTTACTTCTGCCATACGCAAACAACCAATCAGTGTGGAAGTTTCAACCCAATGCGAGTTGTCTCACTTTGGGTTCCTTAAACGTTCTTGCCTGATTAACAGTTTATTGATACTCTATTTTTGTATTTCGTTAATCGAAAAAAGCCCCAATTCAGCAAAGTGGGGCTTTCAATGGAAGATTTTGTATTTATTCAGTTCACAAATAATGTACTAAACAACCAAAATAGACACCCTGCGAGAAGCATGGTTACGGGCAAGGTGAGCACCCATGCCGACAGAATATTTCGGATGGTTCCAACTTGCAGATTTCGTAGGCCACCATGTGCGACCATTGTTCCAGCAACCCCTGATGACAAAACATGGGTGGTACTTACAGGAAGTCCTAAATAGGTTGCTGCAAAAATGGTACTAAAAGCCATGAGTTCCGCAGAAGCGCCTTGTGCATAAGTAAGGTGCGTTTTCCCAATCCGTTCTCCGATCGTCACTACAATTCGTTTCCACCCAACCATTGTCCCAACACCAAGGGAGAGAGAAATTCCAAAGATCACCCAAAACGGCGCATAATCGGTATAAGTTTTTAGTTTTTTTAAATCCGCTTTTATACTTTCAGCCCCCTGACTCGAAAGGACTATTTTCCCGCCCTCTAATGCCTTTTCCAAGTCTTTACTGGTCTTTGTAATGTCTGCACGAACCCGAACGTGTTCTTTTTCCGGGATAAAGCCAGCAGCTTTAGATTCTGACAAAACCACTTTCAGGTCGGAAATTTTGGCTTTGGATTTTTCTAACACTTTTTTGCCTTCAACGCCTGATACCGCAGACTCCGAAATAGCCGTAAGTTTTTGCTCCAATTGTTCAACGGTCGGTTGCATGGTCATCAGGTTCTTTGAATGATCCAGTGCATAATGAGCAGGTATAATCAGAATGAGAATGAGCATCACCAATCCAACGCCTTTTTGACCGTCATTTGAGCCATGCGACAAACTTACCCCTGTACATGTTGCAATCAACACCAGTCGGATCCAAAGTGGAGGTGGGTCCTCCGAGGCTTCTTCGGCGAACAGACGCGGGTCTTTAATCAGCTTTTTCACCATAAAGACCAAGCCCATTGCACAAATAAAGCCAAACAAAGGTGAAATGAGCAGGGCCAATCCTGTCTCTTCCGCTTTCTTCCAGTTAACACCAGCTTCATTTCCCATGAGCATAAAGGCAATCCCTACACCTAAAATAGATCCGATGAGTGTATGAGAGCTAGAGGCCGGAATACCAAAATACCACGTTCCCAAGTTCCAAATTATGGCAGAGAGCAGCAAGGCCATCACCATTGCAATTCCTTCTCCGGCATGGGTAGCTACCAAGGCCTCGGCAGGTAACAGGTTGATAATCCCCATTGCAACCCCAATTCCACCGATAAATACACCCGTAAAATTACAGATACCGGACCAAATAACGGCTGTCCATGGACGTAAAGACTTGGTATATATCACGGTTGCTACAGCATTGGCTGTATCATGAAAGCCATTTACAAATTCAAAGGCAAAAGCACAAGCCAAACAAACGATGAGCAGAATGAACAAGGCAGGTTCTAATCCAAACATGTTTTTTTATGTTTCTGAAAAAATAACAGTTTGACAATTTACACCTAAGCCCTTGGGCCAGTATTTTTATAATGTTAAGTTGCGCTTTATCACATGTAGATTTGGATAATTAATTTCTGCTATAAAATTTTCCGGACAACCCTTACAACCTCTTCCAAATTTGGAATTTCCTGAATAATGATTCTTAGTTTACCTTCGGTGTCTTTAAGCACATATCGCTTACCAATTTTTACTACTCTTTCAAGGATATTTTTAAATATATTTTGATAGAAAAAAGAATCCTCATTAGAAGGCATGGTAAGGAAAAGTCTTTGGTTTTTGAACTGTACTTTTGGCAAACGTAGCGGTTCTACTTGTACTTTGAGCTCTATAACTAAAAGCAGATTTTGTGCCTCCATCGGAATAGGTCCAAATCGGTCCTGCCATTCCTCTCGAATCTCGAACAACCGTTTTGCATCTTTGCATTCACTCAACGCCCGATAAAGGTTAAGACGTTCTACCCGATCCTCGACATAATAGTCCGGGATATAGGCATCTACGTCCAAATCAACGACGGTCTCAGTTAACGGCTTGGGTGGTAGATTGGCTTGTTCAAAAAGATCACCGAATTCCTCCGCCTTAAGTTCTAGAATAGCCTCTTCCAGAATCCGCTGATACGTTTCATATCCCACATCGGCAATAAATCCACTTTGCTCCCCTCCTAATAGATCTCCAGCTCCGCGAATATCCAAATCGCGCATCGCAACATTTAACCCGCTTCCAAGTTCAGAGAATTGCTCGATGGCCTGAAGCCTTTGTTTGGCTTCTTTTGTCATAGATTTAATGTTTTGTACCAATAGATAACAAAAAGCCTTCCGGTTAGAACGACCTACCCGACCTCTTAGCTGATGCAGCTCTGCAAGACCAAATCGCTCTGCATGGTTGATGATGATCGTATTGGCATTGGAAATATCCAAGCCGCTTTCGACAATATTGGTACTTACTAAGACCTCATATTTCCGTTGCATAAAGTCCATCATTTCTTTTTCCAGACGCTCACTATCCATTTGACCATGCGCAGTTTTTATGCGTACTCCAGGTACCAGTTGGCGCAAGGTAGTTGCCATTTCCTCGATTGACTGCACACGGTTATGAATAAAAAACACCTGACCTCCTCGGCCTGTCTCATACAGAATGGCATCTCGAATCAGGTTTTTATCAAAACTATGAATTTCCGTTTGGATAGGCTGACGGTTTGGCGGCGGCGTATTGATGTAAGACAAATCCCGTGCTCCCATTAACGAGAACTGGAGTGTTCGCGGAATCGGGGTTGCCGTAAGCGTTAGGGTATCCACGTTGGCCCGCATTTGGCGCAAGCGCTCTTTAACCGCCACGCCAAACCGCTGCTCCTCATCAATGACCAGCAAGCCTAAGGTTGGAATATCCATACGCTTGGCTGCAATCCGATGTGTTCCAATCACAATATCCACTTTACGTTCTTTCAAGCGCTTCAATGTTTCTTTAATCTGAGTTTCGGTCTGAAACCGAGACATCACTTCTATCGTCACCGGAAATTGTGCCAAACGTTCTGTAAATGTTTTATGGTGCTGGGCCGCAAGAATGGTAGTTGGCACTAAAACAGCCACTTGTTTACCATCTTGAACCGCCTTAAATGCCGCACGAACGGCTATTTCGGTCTTTCCAAATCCCACATCACCACAAACCAAACGATCCATAGGGATGCCCTTTTCCATATCTGCCCGTACTTCATCCCATGTTTTGGCTTGGTCTGGTGTGTCCTCAAACTCAAAAGAAGCCTCCAGCTCCCGTGACCAAACCGAGTCTGACGAGAACCCAAACCCTTTGGCTTTTTTACGCTCGGCGTATAGCTTTATCAAGTCACGGGCAATGTCTTTAACTTTTTTCTTGGTGCTGTTTCTGGTGCGTTCCCATTCTCCAGTACCCAGTTTCGACAATTTGGGCTGATGGCCTTCTTTACCGGTATAGCGATGCAGTTTATAAAGGGCATTTATGTTTACATACAAGACATCGCTATCCCTGAACACCAACCGAACCACCTCCTGTTGTTTTCCCCTTACCTCGATTTTTTGAAGCCCTTCATATTTCCCAATTCCATAATCAATATGCGTTACAAAGTCTCCAGGTGTTAAGTTTATCAATTCTCGGAGACTAAATCCGCCATACCGCTGTTTTTGCTTCCTGACCGTTGGGCGATGATACCGGTTAAAAATCTGATGATCAGTATAAAGCGCTATTCCAATCTCATGCCACTCAAACCCTTCTGCTAAAGAAGCCAGCATAAACCGAAGTCCTTTTTCTTCGGAAGCCTCTTGCTCGTCGTCGTCTTGGTGCCAACTTCTGGCACCAAGACGTTCCGGAGAAACATAAGGATCTAACAATTCCCTAAGTCGTATTTCCTGTCCTCTGCTATCACATAATAGAAGCGTTTGCCAACCTTTTTCGTGATTGGCGGCTACTTTTTTACGCACAAAATGGATTTTACCATTAAAATCTGGTGGGGGTTGCGTTCTGAAAGCAATTTCAATATAGGGCTTATGGCCCAGCCCAATAAAACTTCCATAGTGGATTTGTCGGAAGGACTTCATTTCCTCCACCAAATGCTTGCCATCCAAATACAATTCATCAGGCAATAACAAGTCTCCCTGCTCGCCTTTCCTTTTGAACACTTCTACTGCTCGTCCAAAAAGTTTATTTGCAGTTTCTTCCACATGCAACAAATCCCGAATAAAGACAACGGCGTCTCTATGCAAGTGCTTAAGCAAAGAAGTATGTGCGCCTTTTTGGACTTGCCGAAGATTCGGCACAATCGTTACTTGTGTCAACCGGCTGACCGAACGCTGATTAGATGGGTCAAATTCTCTGATGGTGTCTAACTCGTCTCCAAAAAATTCAAATCGAACCGGATAATTCCCTACATAAGAAAAGACATCTACTATTCCACCTCTTCGGGCAATTTCTCCTGGATGTTGCACATACGTTACCAATTCAAATCCTTGTTCCATCAGTAGCTCTATCAACAACTCAGGCCCCAATATCTCTCCTATACTCAAAGACATAGAGGCTTTTTCGAAGGTTTCTGGCAATGGGACCATCTCTGCGAGGGCATCTGCACTGGCTACCAATACACCCTTAAAGCCTTTACTTAAACGCTGAAGCACTTCCGATCGTTGCACCAAACGTTGATTGTCGGCTACTTGCTCCACGTCATAGGGATGTTGATCTGTTGCACCAAACAGCAACAAATGTTCTTCATTTTTGCTGCCCAAAATTTGCGACAAATCAGAATAGAGATATGAAGCCATCTCATATGATGGCAGCACACAAATCACAAGTGCTTCTTTTCGCAAAACAGAAGCAACCAAAAACGCATCCAAGGACCCAGAAACGCCTTTTAGTAACAGGGGCTGAGCTTCTAAAACCCTCTCCCCCCCCGCCAGTAAGTGGTTTTTTATCTTTTCAACCTGTAAAGTTGAATCTATCTTGTCCAATAAGAGAGACAGGGTTTTCACAACGCTTATCCTTTAGCATGTTTCACGTGAAACACTGTTTAAACAAATAGCCTACACCAACGCACATGTTTCACGTGAAACATGTGCCGCACGTTTATGTTTATTGAACCAACTTTCTGACAAAGCCATCCGTTTCCAACAATATCGAGCGTGCTTCATTGGGATCAACCCTGTTCAGAATCATCACGATAGCTACTTTCACATGTCCGTCGGCGGCCTCTAATGCCGCCTGTGCTTCATCATAAGAGACATCAGTTGCAAGCATAACAATGCGCTTGGAGCGTTCAATCAGCTTCTCATTTGTCATTTGGAGATCCACCATCATATTCTTATACACCTTCCCCAGCCGAATCATCGTAGCGGTTGTGATCATATTTAATACCAGTTTTTGCGCTGTTCCAGACTTCATGCGTGTAGAACCCATCACCACTTCAGGCCCAACAATCGGACAAATTACCAAATCTATAAAAGTATCTTCTGAATGCCGAGGGTTAGTCGTTATCAGAATTGTTTTGGCACCTACTTGATGTGCATATTCTAAGGCTCCAAAAACAAACGGTGTCCGGCCACTGGCAGCAATTCCACACACAACATCGCGATCTGAAACCGATCTATTACGCAATTCCTGCATTCCATCCTCCGGAACATCTTCAGCACCTTCTTTTGAGCGAAAAACAGCATCAGGACCACCAGCAATAACAGCATCCACCCATTCTGGTGGCACACCATAAGTAGGTGGGCACTCGGAAGCATCTAAGATACCCAACCGGCCACTTGTTCCGGCTCCCACATAGATCAACCGACCGCCCGAACGAAAGGCAGTTTCTACCCATTCTACCAAACGCGCAATCTGTGGAATCTCGCGTCGAACGGCTATTGGTACCAAGTGGTCTTCCGTATTTATGATTTCGAGAATTTTCCAAATAGGCTCAGTGTCAATATTTTCAGACGCAGGATTGCGTTGTTCAGTTGCAAGGGTTTCTAACGTTGAAAAGAGGTCTGGGTTGGCGTTCATTTGCAAAATATTTATTGTTTGGTGACGTTCTTTAAAACCTATTTGTGTATTAAAGATTCCCCTTTAAGCAAATCTCTTATTTTTTTAAATAGGCGTTTTGCTGAAAATGCCGCTGAGAGATGAACAACAACAAGATCAACAACAGGAAAGCCGTACTATGCTGTAGAGATAGTGCAGTAAAAACAGGTTTAAAAGAAAGTGCAGAAGAATCGCCATACAAAAGGAGTGACGCCCAGTAATAAGGGCTTTTCTCTATACGGCTTCCAGAGTGTAGAATGTGTAACTGAGCATTTCTCAATGCCTGATCCTTCGGCAATCCAGACTCAAGGCTTCTATAAAAAGTCTGCATTAAGTTAGGAAAAGCGTTATCGGCAGCTGGCCAATTGGTTGCTAATACACTTTTAACCCCCGCAGATCGCAGTACATACTGCATTCCTGTAAACCCTTCTCCAGATATCTGCTCCCCTACCCCCGAATTGCAACTACTTAGTGTCACCAGTTTCGTATGAAGTCGGTTATAAAAAAGCTCGAACAGAAAAAGTTTTCCATCATTGTTTCCGGATTTCCGCAAAGACAAAAAGGTGTATAAAGGGTTTTCGGCATTCAAGATGGTGTGGGATGCCAAATGCATTAAATAGCTATTACCCATTTCTCGCTTAAAATTAAACTCCTTCGCCCCACCGTCTAAACCCATTTTCACCCACGGTAAAAGTCTGCTTATAGCCTTCACTTCTGGGTAAACACCGGGTAAAGGAGCAAGAGGCTCCGCACTCCCAAACTGACTCCGGCCAAAAACCAGATTGTGGGATAATGATGTGGGAGTCTTCTGAAGATGAGGTTGTCCTACATAAAGCATAACAGACAATTCCTGAGAGAACGAAAACCGACGAACTAAAAAATCCGCATGACCATAATCGAATTTATTTTTAGGCGGCTGAGCAACTAACATAGAAAAGGGCAAACGAACCAATGGGTCATCTTTAAAAAGAACCACCCTTTGATACCCACCGATTATATTTTCTACAGGAGCAAATAACCTCTGATATAGCTGATGAAGTATCCGAAGATCGAAATGTATAGAACGCGCTTTTGTACGATACAAGGAATCAAGCAAGTTTCTCACCTCTTGTCCATGAACCGTGAGTGGAATAAAATGAACAGATTCCGGAGTAACCGCCACAACATATGATTGAATAGTCCTACGAATTGTTGGATCGGTCTCTCGATCTAAATAATAAAAGAGCGCCACCTGATGTTGTTCACGGAGTTTTGCCTGTAACTGCCTCAAAAAATCAGGGGAATACTGATCTCTCTTTATCCGTGCATTAGGGTTAGATTTCCACAAACGATTGGCCTTAGACTGAAGTAAAACCTGTTCCACAAAGGTTTTTAATTCCGATATATGATTTCTCTGTTGTTTGTCATTCTGTGAAGCACTTGCTGCACGAAGGAAGGCGATCCGGCTTTCTATAGCACTCAGTTGGCGCTGTTGATTCTCAGGTAAGCCCGCTACCCAGTTCCCATATTCATTTAGATTCTCTAAAAAACGCCCCCGAGTTGCATCTAACCAATATAAAGCCTCCTCAAATCTTTTGGTCTGAATTAGTATCCTAACCAGTCCTAAAAAACTTGCGGTTTCATTATTCAAAAAATTGGTCTTGCCAAAATCCGTAATACCCATATCTACTCTGGTATTCTCAATATCAAAGATGTATTGCCTGTAAACAGCTTCGGCTTCCACAATCCGGCCAGCCTGCTCAAGAGAAAATCCGTAACGATTTAGGATACGTGCAATCAAGTAACGACTATTGGTACTGTTTGCTAAATGAAGCGCTTTTTCAAAAAATAAAATTGCTTGTTTGGCTTGGTTCTGTTGTTGCGAAAATTGTCCCATTCGGTAATAGACAAATGCAAGCCTTTCTGTCTGTTGTAACCGCATTGCGATCCGACGAGCCTCTTCATAAGCAGAATAAGCCAGATTAAAATCCTTTAGATAAGAATGTAATTGACCAATACCAATGTAAACATTAATTAATTGATCGTATTTATTGTTTTTTTCCAATAAAACAATATCTTCTTTTAAGGATTGGATCAGTTTTCTTAGCTCCACATTTTCTTCTATATTCCCTTCTCTTAAATCCACTTTCTCCAAAATAAAATTATCCACCAAAACAGAGTGAAGACGGGATTTCAAGGAGACAATTTCGGACGGATTGCCCTTGTAATGATTCAAGAGTTCCTGAGTGAGTGCTAAAAACCTCCGTGCATCTTTAGGATTGTTACTATTCTCCAAAACCAACGCCATACTCAGCGCGATTGCAGCCCTCTCGTAAGGTGAAGTAAGGGCATCGAATCGAGAAAAAGCTTGGGCATAATTCCATGCAGCCTCAAACTTAGACCTACTCCACGCAAGGTTTCCATTGAGGCGAAACCAAATCGCTTCTTCATTTCTCGATAAATATGGGAGTGTTTTTTTTGCAAGGCTCAAAAGATGACTCACTTCCCCGTATGCTTTACCGCCCATTTGTGCTGCTCTGGCTCCCGTAATCAGCACCTTAAATTGTTCTACCTTAGAGGTTTTACAGAAATACAAATCCCGCGAGGTAGTATATATGGTCTCGAGTTGTGTTTTCTCCCAAAGTTCAAAATGGATATTATAGAATGATTTCCAACGCAAGTCTAAAACTGCACACGATTCTTTTCCAGCCGCATGTACATATCGGGGTAGGACAGAAAACAACAGCACAAGAAAAAATTTTCCGAAGAGGTTATGTTTAATCACGGCTTTTTGTCTAATCAGTGGGTAATTCTACTGCAATAATATACCCAACATTCCAAAACAACAAAACCCGTAAACAGATGGCAGACGAAGAAAAAAAAGACGAAGACACAACCAGTGATGACGATGGCAACACCACGTCTCCACCTGCACCCGGAGGTGACGGCGGTGGTAATACCACACCTCCACCTACTCCAACTCCGAATCCATAAGTAAACCAAAAGAGCCTTTAGGTATAAGCAATACCAAGGCTCTTTTCATATCTTACGCCTTTTATTTCCATGTTAATGCAAGCAGTGTTCGGCGCAAGACAAAGCCATGATAATAGAAACCATACACCTACACAACTTTCGTTCCCATGAAGACAGCCACTTCACATTTGGGCCGAAGATCAATCTGTTCTATGGAGATAATGGAATGGGAAAGACCAACGTTCTGGAAGCAATTCATTATTTGTGCCTAACAAAAAGTTTTTTAGCCTCAAAAGATCAATATGTCCTCCGGTTTGGGGCAGCGTCTTTTGAAACCACGGGAGCGTTTATACGGGAAGATGGCGTACAAATGCAGGCCAAGTTGATTTTTGTACCTGGTGAGGGCAAACGCATTTTTATTAATAAGATCCCCCAAAACACCCTTTCTCAAGTCATCGGAAAGTTTCCTTTGGTAATTTTCTCGCCAGATGACCGCGCCTTGACAAGTGAAGGACCCGAAGTACGACGAAAATTCTTAAATAACATATTGTCTCAGGTGAAGCCCCTATACCTGCAAGATTTATTGTTGTATCAGCGGGCTGTTGCACAACGAAATGCACTCCTCCTACAATTAAAGCGGCAACGATTAAAACAAAGCGAACAACTCATATCTTGGAATGAAGAACTTATTCAGACAGGAAGCCGGATTATCCGTCAAAGAGTCCGTTTTTTTCAAACCTTTTTGCCATTTCTGCAACAAGCCCATCACGCAATCTCGGCAGTGGGCGAAATTCCTCATATCCGTTATCAAACAATTGAGTTTAGTGATTCAATTGAATTTGGTGATTCAGAAGCGGTTGAGCAGGCTTTCAGAAAAAAACTCACGAGATTGCAACACAGCGAGATAGAGATGGGGCGCTCACTTGTGGGACCACACAGAGATGAAATGATTTTTTTATTGAACAAATTGGAAATAAGAAGATTCGCCTCTCATGGACAGCATCGTACCTTTGGTCTTATGCTTCAATTGGCAAAATATTTTTACCTTGCGGAGCATATGAATGAAAAACCAATTCTTTTGCTGGATGATATTTTTGGTGACCTGGATTCCAAACGATCGAAAATATTCTTAGATTTATTGTGTTCGGAACAAATTGGGCAATGCATCATTACCGCCGTAGAAAATAAGACCTTTAATACAGTTATTTCTTTTGAAGATACGTCAAACAAGTGTTTCCACATAAACCACAAAAGTTATAATCCATAATCAATATCTTCCCCTTACATAAACCTCATACATACCATGAACAATAAGTACCATAACATAATTAGGGGCTTCATTTTAGCCAGCATTGCCTTTATTGCAGGTTGCGGCGCAGTTGATCAAAGCCTTGTAACCGGAAACAAGCGGTCTTATGCCTACACGTGGGCTCAGGAAGTTGAGTTAGGCAAACAAACCGATCAGGAAATTATCGCAGAATATGGCCTTTATGAAAACACGAAACTTTCAACCTACGTGAATCAACTGGGACAGGAAGTTCTTAAATATAGCCATGCACGCAGGCCAGAGACATCGGAAGAAATTCGCAACACCCCATTTACCTTTCGGGTGTTGGATAGCCCTATTGTGAATGCGTTTGCATTACCGGGAGGATACATTTATGTAACCCGTGGTCTTTTGGCACATACAGACAACGAGGCACAACTGGCCGTGGTTCTTGGCCACGAAATTGGACATGTGGTTGCAAGACATACCTCTATTCAGATGGGGCGGCAGCAACGAACACAGATTGGAACCATACTGGGCGTGTTAATTGGCGCGGCAGCTGGATTACCGCAAGACATGCTGGAAACGGGCGCTCAGGTTCTCTCTACAGGTCTCAGTCTGAAACTCCTGTCGTATGGACGTGAAGCGGAACGAGAGTCCGACGCATTAGGAGTTGAATATGCGGCTATGGCTGGCTACAAGGTAGGAGAAGCCTCAAGGTTCTTTCAATCCCTGAAACGCATTCAGCAATCAAGTGGTCAGGCAATTCCAGCGTTTATGTCCAGCCATCCCGATCCTGGAGAACGAGAAACAACCATGCTTCAGCTTGAGCAAAAGTATGCACAAACCATGTCACTAACAAAAGTAAATCAGCAGTCGTTCTTTACACAAATTGACGGGATTACAGTCGGAGAAAACCCCAGGCAGGGTTTTACCGAAAACAATATTTTTTACCACCCAGACCTGAAGTTCCAATTCCCTGTACCACAGGGTTGGGTTTTGCAAAATGGAAGTTCAGCTGTTCAAATGGTCAATGCACAGCAAGATGCAGGGATGAAGTTTTCCTTTGCAGCAGAAAAAACAGCACGTGAGGCTGCCACAAAATTGGTCAATACGCAAGGGGTTAAGACCACCTCTTCAAATGTCATCACCCTTAGCAATGGTATTCCGGGTGTAGTGGTAGATGCTTATACGGTAGATCAGAACGGGCAGGCCCAAATGGGTATTCGTTCCTATTTTATAGAATATGGCGGAAATGTTTTCAATTTTATGGGCCTTGCCGCTGCAAGCAACATTGCCAACCATCGTGCCACCTTTGATCAAGTGGTGAATGGATTTGCCACACTGAGGGATCAGGAAAAACTAAGCCGCCAACCTTCTAAGTTGTTATTGCAACGGGCAAACAAAAACGGCATTTTCCAAACCTTCCTGCCCGCACGGCTCTCCAACAGCTTGACACCGGAAACTCTTGCCATTATGAACCAATTACAGCTAAACCAAACAATTAATTCTGGCACAACTTTAAAATTGGTCCGGTAAAAGGGTAAATGTAACCCTCATAAAAAGGAGGTTCTAAGCTGAGCCTCCTTTTTTTATGCTTGCCCCACAACTGAGGGATAAAACTCTGGCAAAGAGAACTGTGATATATCTGCCAATTGTTGATGACTTGAATCAAAGTATTGTTCGACAGCTTCGCAGAACAGGGCATTAAAAATGTCCCGCTTTTCTTCTATAAGTTCGGTTAAGGCCTCTTTTACAAGTTGTTTGATTACTTCCGGGTCCGAGTTTCTGTTTTTCATTTTTATTAGATTGGTCAATAGACTTTATCATAAGATGTGTGAGCGATACAAAATGATTAATTTCCTTGGGTAGCACCATCACGACTATAATCTTCGCCCCAAATTGATTCAAGAAAAGGTGGCACAAAGCCTTATTTTATGAAGGCAACTCTTACTTGCCACTCCCCCGCACTAAACCAAACCTCTTGTGGAAACCAAGTATATTTTTGTAACCGGTGGCGTAACATCGTCTCTTGGAAAAGGCATTTTAATTGCTTCGTTGGGCCGACTCTTAGAGGCCCGTGGCCTGCGGGTAACCATTCAGAAATTCGACCCCTATATCAATGTGGATCCTGGAACGATGAATCCTTATGAACATGGAGAGGTATATGTCACCAATGACGGGGCGGAGACTGACTTAGATTTGGGGCATTACGAGCGATATCTTGGTATTCCAATGTCGCAGGCAAATAGTGTTTCTACCGGAAGAATTTACTCTGAAGTCATTCGCAAAGAACGGGCTGGCGAATATTTGGGAAAGACTGTTCAGGTGGTTCCTCACATAATTGACGAAATCAAATCTTGGATGACAAAGTTGGGCAACAGTGGTGATTACGACGTAGTGATGATTGAAGTGGGTGGAACGGTTGGTGATATCGAAAGTCAGCCATATTTAGAAGCCATCCGACAACTTAGTTTTGAAATGGGTCGTGGCAATACTTGTGATATTCACCTCACACTAGTTCCTTATCTATCGGCAGCCGGAGAACTAAAAACCAAACCAACGCAATATTCCGTCAAAACATTATTGGGACATGGGATACAGCCAGATGTACTCGTTTGCCGATCGGAAATGCCCATTGAGGAAAGTATCCGGAGAAAAATTGCGCTATTTTGTAATGTGCCACAAAGTGCGGTTATTGCAGCATTAGATGCAGGAACCATCTATGACGTCCCCCTCCTTCTTCAACAAGAAGGCTTGGACAAGGTCGTTTGCGAGATTTTACGACTTAATGATGCCCTGCGGAAAACGCCCGACATGCGAAGTTGGATTCAGTTTCTCAAAAGACTTAAGCATCCCAAGCATACCGTCAAAATAGGAGTGGTAGGTAAATATGTGGATCATCAAGATGCCTATAAATCCATCACCGAGAGTTTTGTTCTTGCTGGTGCAGCAAACGAAGTAGCCATTGACCTAAAACTTATTCACTCAGAAAACCTTACACCTGAAAACATTGAGGAAAAAATGGAAGGGCTAACAGGAGTACTGGTAGCTCCCGGATTTGGTTCGCGTGGCATTCCTGGCAAAATCTCGGCTATACGCTACGCACGCGAACATAATATCCCCTTCTTAGGTATTTGCCTGGGAATGCAGTGCGCTGTCATTGAATTTGCCCGTAATGTTTGTGGCTGGGCCTCGGCAGACTCTACCGAGTTTGATCCTGATACACCTTACCCAGTGATCAATCTGATGGAGAGTCAGAAAGAAATCACCCAAAAAGGTGGAACCATGCGACTGGGCTTATACGATTGTATCATAGAGGCAGGGACAAACGCATACGAAGCCTATGGCAAAACCGACATTCAAGAACGACACCGACACCGTTATGAAGTCAATAACGACCTACGTTATAAACTGCGGGAAAATGGATTGGTTTTCTCAGGGATAAATCCCAAACAAGACTTGGTTGAAATAATAGAATGGCCAGAACACCGTTGGTTTGTTGGGGCCCAATTTCATCCGGAGTACCAATCAAATGTCAATTCACCACACCCACTTTTTTTATCATTCATCAAAGCCTGCATCCAATTTGCAAAAGAAAAGGGACTTATAGAAATACCAAAACCAAAGAGAAAACGAAATAAACCGGACTTGGCTTCTTCTGATGTGTAGGAAGCAACCTATATTTTTTTCTTTCATGTTATCTCAATATATGAAGACCTCATAGCTGAGTGATCCGGTTTATACGTCCTCCTTCCAATAATAAAGGATTGCTTCATTAATAAACTAAGGAACCACATCCGACATTTGTTTGAACAACTCCCTAATCTGAACAGTCTCAGAGGGGAGTTATTTTTTCCGCAAATACCATCTCAAGAATTATACAACAGACAGGGTTTTCCACAGGCAATCCAGTCATTACGAACACAGAACAAATAGCTTATCCCCTTTTTTTCCAGCAAAAAGAAAGTGTAAGATCATGGCATAATGGCAAGGGAAATGGATGATACTCTTTTATACACACATTATCCACAACTTGTGTATTATACGCCTATCAATTAAGATAGCCCGTTGAATATTACCTAAAAAGTTGTGGATAAAGCAGCGGAAACCATGCGGATAAAACGTGGAAAAGCCGCTTTACAGGCTGAAGTAGAAAACTTGTGTTGACACATGGCCATTTATCATTGTCTTATCCACTCTTTTCCACATTCAATGTCGTGTGGAAAAGAAGTAGGAGAATGTGTTCAAAACAGTTTTAGGTGATAAGATCAACATATGTGGGAAAGTGGATTTATGGCAAAAGGCTCAAAAAAACACATGGGAAAAGCAAAATGGAATGGGGATAACATGTGGAAAAGCACTTTGAGGCCATAAACATAGTTAAACAACAGCATGTGGATAACTTGCTTATGCACATATCCCCATCCCCTATAACTAATACAATTTAAATTTTAAAAACATAATTATTTTTATTTAGCAAAAGGAATTGTGGAAAACTAACGCCAAGGAACCTGTTTCACCCCTTCTGCGTCCGCAATGAAAATAATGGCACCTTCCGATCTTGTTTCCACAACTGTAGCACCAAAATACCGCCAACGTGCCAAAACATTTTCGTTAGGAAGACCATAAACGTTCCGTTCCGCGACACTAACCACTGCCTTGGTATTAGGCTTCATCACCCGCTGGATAAATTCGGGGGTACTACTTGTAGTAGATCCATGATGCCCCACCTTAACAACATCTGAAGCGAGTATCATTGGATTGGACTGGATTAAGCCATATTCAGTGAAAGCTGTGCCATCGCCCATGAATAAAAACTGATGTGTGCCATAGCGAATACGCAATACAATGGAATGGCTATTCACATCTTGGTGAGCAAGTGGTTTAGAAGCAGGTGCAAGTACTTCAATAAAAACAGAAGGGTCTAATTGTAAAGACATACCATTTTGCAAACCTTTGATGGTCGTATTTCGCATAAGGGCAAGAGAATCTACTTCCATACAAATATTAGACTGACAAGGCTGTAAATTGGTAAACACCTCTCCTATATCCAACTGTGTCAATAAAGAGGGTAAACCTCCCATATGGTCTTGGTGTGGATGTGAAATCACCACTGCATCTAACCGATCTTGGTTCAACTTCCGGAGGTGTGGAATAATCGTGGATAAGCCAGCATCATAGAAGTCATTTCGGTCTCCTGCATCAATTAACAGCGTTTTTCCATTTGGCAACTCTACCAGTGCTGCATCTCCTTGCCCAACATCAAAAAAAGTTACCTTGAGCTGAGGACTCAAAACAGAAGACATTCGAGGAAGGCTAAATCCTACAAGGGCAAAAAAGAAGGCTCCTATAGCTGTGCGGTAGCGTATTCTTGGGAAACGCCATTGGGCGAACATAAAAAGTGTCATCAGAAGGCTCAACATCAACCAAAGACTTGTAACGAAACCATGAATGCGAAAGTGTCCAAAGTAGGTATCACTAACGGAAACCAAAGCTGTAAACAAGGACGTAAGCCCACTTGCAGTGGTTCCCATTACAGAAGCCACGCTTGGTACGAACCAATCGAGAAGAACCGTAAGTAAAATGGAAAGGATGGCTAAATCTGATAGTGGAATGGCTATAAGGTTTAACCAAACCCCAGCAAGAGATACTTGGCCAAAATGATATAGGAGAACAGGTGCTGTAGCCGCAGTAGCAACCATAGAAACACCAATAGACTGTATGCCTACCTTCTGCCAATCATGGCGAATAGACTTATGCTTGGTTATTCGTTGAAGTGAGGGTTGAAAAATGACAATACCGGCAACCGCAGCACATGAAAGCTGAAAACCAATATCATACAAAGTTCCGGGTTGCAGCAACAACATGATGAACATAGCTACCCCCAAGCTATTCAGCCCAGAGGTTTCCCGTTGTATAAGCGTTGCCGAGAGAAAAACCGCAGCCATAACAACAGCACGAACGACCGAAGGACTACCACCTGTAACCCACAAGAAAAACATCAATACCACAAATGTAACCGTGCAACGGATGACTTCGATTGCAGTCCAGCTAAGCCCTCTGATGCGGCCCAATAGCGGACGTAGTAGATTGAACAAGACCATACCGATCAGTAAAACATGTAAGCCCGAAACAGCCAATAAATGTGTTAATCCTGTGTTATTGAAAGCCTGTTTTAGGTTTTCAGGCAGACCAGTACGGTCTCCGATAAGCAACGCCTTTTGCATAGAAGCCATATCAGTAGAAGTGGCATAATGCGTAATGGTATGGCGAATCATTTCCCTAAGACGATTCACAGACCGATGAAGCCACCCATCTACATTGCCCGTGCGCGATAAGGTATGTGGTTCGCGTACATAGAGGACGGACTGAATGTTTTTATAGGACAGATAGGCCGAAAAGTCAAAGTCTGCGGGATTCCGTTTTGGTCTTGGACGCTCTAATCTACCTGCCACCTGAAGGTGATCACCCCATTGTAAATCGGGTAAACCACCTTCAGGATGGTGTTTCAGATAAACCAGTACTTTTCCAGAAGCCACTTGGTAGCGATTTCGCTCTACCCCAAAAACCTTGAGTGTAAAACGAAGCCCGCTTCGATAAGGAACGGGAAAATCTGAAACTTCCCCATAAACCAGCGTTTGCTCGGATGTTGTTGGCCCCGTAATGAAATGTGAAATATCATTGGAGGCGGTATTCAAGTCCGCAGACATACGTAAACCACCAAACACAAAACACAGTAGCCCCAGTCCAACTCCCCGAAACAGCGGTCTTTGAGTAACCAATTTGCGTTCCGGTAATACAGACATTCCAAAAATCCAACAGAGAAGCACAATAGTACTCAAAAACCACCCCTCGTGTGAGAATAACGGGGCCGTCATAATACCTGCTCCCATCAAAAGAACGATCACAAGCATAGGAAATGATCGCCAGCGGGTAAGAAGAGAAGCGGAAAAATACATGTGAAATAAAGGTTTAGAGGATGCTTTTTTGATTAGACACCATAAATCCGATCCATATAACCTGATAGGTCACTGATTTTCCATCATCCCTTCATTCCATAAATCGTAGTTTGCGATGTGGTGAAATACCTAAATACATTCATTGGAAAATTGTAGTATGAGTACCAGAAGACAAGCACGCGAACGGGTAATGCAAGCCCTTTATGCCTTTGAACTCAGCGGATCTGACGCGCAAGAGATCATTCGGACGGTACTCAAGCGAGAGTTGGATCCGGCTGCACATGCCTTTGCAACCAGTTTATTCTTGCAAACGATTGATTCTAATGCAGAGACAACCGAGATCATCAAGCAACATACACGTAATTGGGAGTTACGGCGGATCGCCCTAATAGATCGCATTCTGATGCGTATAGCCATTACCGAGTTGCTTGGTTTTCCGGATATTCCACCCAAGGTTACGATTAACGAATGCATCGAAGTTGCAAAAGAGTATAGTACAGCACAAAGTGGTAAATTTATCAATGGTATTCTGGATGCCATCTTGGGCGATCTAACCAAGGCTGGCAAAATCAGTAAAACGGGGCGGGGATTGGTTGAGATAACTGCTTCTAATCCGGTGCGTCAGAAAGTGTCGGTGGATGAGGCAGAATAAAAAAACTGATTTTGTGTACCCTTCGTAGCAGAATGGAAGTATATTGTTTTTCCGTCAAACTGTTTTAAGCACCCGAAAGGCAAGTAAAGAATGGGTTTCGTTGCAATCGGTGATGTTCATGGCTGTCGTGTTACTTTGGAAGCCCTGTTGAAAGAAATTGCGCCCAGAGAGGACGATATTCTGGTTTTTATCGGGGATTATATAGACCGTGGCCCGGACTCTAAAGGAGTTATAGAATTTCTCCTGGAATACCGCAAAACACAAAATTGCGTTTTTTTGCGGGGTAACCACGAGCAGATGTTACTAGATACGCTAGATGGCGGTATCGAGGCTCTTTGGCTTTCCAATGGCGGGCGTGATACGATGGATAGTTACCGCCGTGCAGGATTTGAAAAAATTCCCGAAGACCACGTCCGTTTTATACAAGATACGTTGTTTTATTATGAGGCAGAAGAGTTTTTATTTGTGCATGGTGGACTCAAACCACGTTTTACAGTTGCACAAAATCTCAGCCTGTTCGACCAAGAAATCTTTCTGTGGGAACGAAGTCACCTTCGTACCGAATTTAATGAGTGGGAAAAAACCGTTATTTGTGGCCATACGCCTCAGCCCCACGTCTTAATGCAAGCCACTCTGATTTGTATTGACACGGGGTGTGTATTTAATTATATCCCCCAGTTTGGAACCCTTTCTGCCATACGGTTACCCGAACGCCAGATTATTACCATACCCAATCAGGAAAGCCCTATTTCATTAAATGGCTAAATATAAAAGCCTGTATCTCTATAGAAACAGGCTTGAAGTACCGTTCAACAATACCAATCAGTTTAGTTGTACCCACATCCCAATCCGCAAGTAAGGCTCGTTCGTCCCGGCCTCGAAGTATGCTTGGTTTCCGCTACTCAGCCGCGTAACTGCCCGAAGAAATGGTTCGACTTTTAATTTTAAGTCTGCCGGAATTTTGAGTTGTGGCCCTACTCGAAACCCCACGTCTATATCAAGGTTTTGATTAATGGGTTCATTCACCTGATTGATCAGGCTTAGCACCCGAATGGCACCACCTACAGAAGCAGAAAGATGAAACGCAGTTTCATGATTGCGGTAGGCGGGCGTAAAATTTAGTTGGCCCATTGCCTCTACCGTAACAATCTCATACGGAAAGACTATCCCGGCTTGTGCACCCAAGCCTGGCAATACGCCTAAGCCAAATTGGGCATTTCTTGGAAAAACACGGCGTGGGTTGTAGTTCCCCACTGTTTGAGCGGTCGCTATCTCCGGTAGCATCAGCCCTACCAGAAAGAGCATAAAGCAAAATTTTTTCATAGCCAATTTATGATTTGTTAAAAGTACTTTCGTATCACAATAATACAGGATTAAATTTAGGGAAGAATTTTGTACTTCCGAAACGATGTTCGCAAGAAATTTCAATCCAGCCCTTTAAAGACCGAGTATATTAATAGGTTTAAATTAAATTAACCCCAAATTAACTCCGATGGCATTACGTTGTGGCATAGTAGGGCTTCCAAATGTGGGTAAATCTACTCTTTTTAATGCGCTCACCTCGCAACAATCTGCGCTTGCAGCGAATTATCCTTTCGCGACCATAGAACCGAATGTAGGTATTGTGGCTGTTCCGGATGTGCGCCTACAAGCTCTGGAACGCTTAGTGAAGGCGCAGAAGGTGGTTCCGGCTACCATCGAGTTTGTGGACATTGCGGGCTTGGTGGAAGGAGCCTCGAAGGGGGAAGGATTGGGCAATCAGTTCTTGTCCCATATTCGAGAAGTGGATGCAGTCATTCAAGTGGTACGTTGCTTCGACGACCCCAATATCGTGCATGTCAACGGTTCTGTGAATCCAACACGTGATATGGGCGTGGTCAGCTTAGAATTAATCCTTAAAGATCTGGATAGTGTTGAACGGCGAATAGATCGTGTGCAACGTGCGGTAAAGGCTGGAGATAAAAAAGCAGCACAGGAACTGGACCTGTTGAAGCGAGTGCAGACCCATTTGTTAGATGAAAAGTCTGTCCGTACCATGTCTCTTATGGGCGATCACGAAAAAGAACTCTTAGACAGCTTTTTCCTCCTTTCTGCAAAACCCATTTTGTATGCTGCAAATGTTGCTGAGTCAGAGATTTTAACGGGGAATGTATATGTAGAAGAAGTGCAGGCATGGGCGAAAGAGGAAGGATCGGAAGTGGTGGTGGTCTCGGCGGAGATTGAGTCGCAATTGGCACAATTAGCGCCCGATGAAAAAAACATGTTTTTAGAAGATATGGGACTTGAAAATAGTGGATTGGAGCGATTGATCAAAGCTGCTTATCATCTTTTAGGATTGATTACTTATATTACGGCAGGTGTGAAGGAAGTGCGGGCATGGACTATTACACGTGGCACAAAGGCGCCTGGTGCCGCCGGGGTTATTCATTCGGATTTTGAGCGCGGTTTTATCCGTGCCGAAACCATAAAGTATGAAGATTATGTGCGACTCGGCTCTGAGTCTGCGGCGCGTCAGGCTGGATTACTTCGTGCAGAGGGGAAAGAATATGTGGTTCAGGACGGTGATGTCATCCATTTCCTGTTTAATGTCTAAGCAAAAAACTTCTACAGAAAACAAGGCAATACGGATGTGGGTTATAATCTCTTTAGGTTAACTCTTTAGGCTTATGGGTTCAAGTTGCTCCTCTATCTTATCCAATACTTCTTCTTTGAGAGGAATTTCGCCACTCATTAGGATAGAGAGCGGGTGTAGCGGTACAATATTCTCGAAAATAATTTTGATAGTTGCGGTAAGAGGAACGGCCAGGATCATACCACCAATGCCCCACAACCATCCCCAAAAAATCAGTGAGATCAACACGAGAACCGCGCTCAAGTCCAAACTGTTGGCCATAATTCGTGGCTCCAAAACATTACCGATAATCATGTGGGCTGCAAGCGGCAACGTCAATACCAGTATTGGCTGCACCCAGTTATCGAACTGCAAAATAGCCAAGATGACGGGCAAAGCAGTTGCAATGGTTCCACCGACATTCGGAATGTAGTTTAACAGAAAAGCAATAAAGCCCCACATAATCGGGAAGTCTAACCCGATGAGCCAAAGGATTACGCTTGTCACAATGCCCATTAGCAAACTCATAAGGGTCTTTACAAAAAGATATTGTCGGACCTGCTTGTCTATATTTTCTATTATCCCCGCCATAGCATTGGCATATCCTGGCTGAAAGGCCGACTTTACTTTTTGGGTAAGTTGGCCGGAAGTTGCGAGAATAAACATCATGTATAAAATGACAATAAACGTATTGGTCAGAAAGTGCAAAAAAGAACCAACACCAGATGTCACCGAGTCTGCGACCGATGAGACGCTCAAAGCGTCTTGCCAAGGAATGTCTTCAATCCGCATATCAAAGTTTCCTAGAATCTGCCTTAGCTGATACTCCATGTCCACAACCAGTTGGGTTAGCTTGGGTTGATAGATACGGATGCCATCTACAAAAGAAGCAATGCTGGAATAGATCAGCAATCCCAAGACAGAGACCATTAACCCAAATACCAGCAAAACCATTAAAAGCCCTATAAAAGCCGGAAATTTTCGCTTCTTGAAATATAGCATAATGGGCGAAAATAAGTTTGATAGCAGAAGGGCAATAATAAGCGGCAGCAAAATAGATGCGAGCAAGTGCATTACAAAGCCCAAGGCTATGGCAACCAGAATACCAAGCAGTAAGAGAATGAGGTTATTGGAACTTTGAACCATGACGTTGAGAGAAGAAGTGATTATTTAGGGCCAATGTAAGGAATTATTCTGCAAATAGGTAAGGGATTTTTTGTTTACACTGTAGTCATTTTTTTATATAACCATTTGTTGCACATCTTCACGCTGCTTTGTCTGTATCTTCACCTAAATTTTTGTTCAATAGTAAAGGTGAAGCCTCCTTTGGCTTCGCCAATGGTTTAATTTACAGAGATACAAAACAGGTATATCGGCAGTGTTCAAACAAGAAGTTCATGAGAGGTGTACTTGGTTAATTGTTTTTAACGGGCATAAACATTGTGAAATACCATGAGCCAAGTTTCAGAATCCAAAATCCTTAAGTTTTACCGTTCTCAGACAGGCCGCAAGTTTATAACGGGGGTTACCGGTATTGGCCTTATGGGGTTTTTAGTGGTGCATCTGGCGGGTAATTTGGGCTTTTTTATAGGTGGGGACGCCGTAAATGCCTACACTGCTAAGTTACACAGTTTAGGCCCATTGGTTTTGATCGTTGAAATTGGCCTAATTGCGATTGTTCTTTTTCATGCTATTTTGGGTATCAGTATTGCACAAGAAAAGAAAAGAGCACGGCCTGAAGGATATGCCCTACATGTTTCGGGCGGTGCTCCGAGTCGCATGTCTCCTGCATCTAAGAGCATGATATGGACGGGTATCGTCTTGTTGCTCTTTATCGTGTTGCACGTTTGGCAATTCCGTTTCGGGCCGCATTATGATACCATGCTTCCCGGTGGGGTTGAGCCTGTTCGGGATATGTATAAGGTGGTGGTAGATGTATTTGCCGATCCTGTCTGGGTAGCCATCTATATGGGAGTGATGGTTTTATTGGGCTTCCATCTGCGTCATGGCTTTTGGAGTGCTTTTCAAAGTATAGGGGCAATGAGTTCTCGGCTCTCCAATACAATGTATGCTGCGGCACTGGTCTTTGCAGTATTAATTGCCTTGGGATTTTTTGTCTTACCGTTGTATTTGCATATGGTGCATTAATCTTAATTAAATCTGGAAAATCCTTTCATCTTATAGAATAACCGCTATGTCGAAATTTGATGCGCGTATTCCTGCCGGTCCTATCTCAGAGAAGTGGACACGATTCAAGCAGAACATGAAGCTTGTGAATCCGGCAAACAAACGCAAGCACACCATTATCGTAGTCGGAACTGGTTTGGCCGGGGCAGCAGCTGCCGCAAGTCTGGCAGAACTTGGCTATAACGTAAAGGCTTTTTGTATTCAGGATTCGGCGCGGCGTGCGCATTCCATTGCTGCACAAGGGGGAATCAATGCTGCTAAAAATTATGCAGGAGATGGGGACTCTATCTACCGATTGTTCTATGACACGGTAAAAGGTGGCGATTACCGGGCCCGCGAAGCCAATGTCTATCGGCTTGCTGAAACCAGTGTGGATATTATAGACCAATGCGTGGCGCAAGGTGTTCCGTTTGCACGGGAGTATGGCGGCTTGTTGGACAACCGCTCTTTTGGGGGCGCCCAACTTTCGCGTACCTTTTATGCACGTGGACAAACAGGCCAGCAATTGTTGTTAGGTGCTTATGGTGCATTAAATAAGACGATTAACGCTGGTCAGGTGCAAATGTATGCACGCCACGAGATATTGGATGTTGTAGTAATAGATGGGAAAGCGCGTGGCATTATTTGCCGTAACTTAGTGACTGGCGAGTATGAACGCCATTCTGGTAGTGCTGTATTATTGTGTACTGGCGGTTATGGGAATGTCTTTTATCTTTCAACCAATGCAAAAAACTCGAACGTGACGGCTGCTTGGAAGGCATATAAAAAAGGTGCACTTTTTGGAAATCCATGTTTTACCCAAATACACCCGACATGTATTCCGGTTTCCGGAGATTACCAGTCTAAACTCACCTTAATGTCTGAGTCCCTACGGAATGATGGTCGTGTTTGGGTACCTAAGAAAAAAGAAGACTGTCAGAAACATCCAAATCAAATTTCGGAGGAAGACCGAGATTATTTCCTTGAGCGGCGTTATCCGAGTTTTGGGAACTTGGTACCTCGCGACGTAGCCTCTCGAAATGCAAAGTATGTTTGTGATGAAGGACGTGGGGTTGGTGAAACTGGATTGGCGGTTTATTTGGATTTTGCGGACTCCATCAAGCGTTTGGGCAAACATACCATCGAAGAGCGGTATGGTAACTTGTTTGAAATGTACGAGCGGATTACTGGAGAAAACCCATATGAAGTCCCTATGCGTATTTATCCGGCGGTACACTATACAATGGGCGGCCTTTGGGTAGATTATTCGTTGATGACCACTGTACCTGGCTTGTTTGCATTGGGGGAAGCCAATTTCTCGGATCATGGCGCAAACCGATTGGGCGCGAGCGCACTGATGCAAGGTTTAGCGGATGGTTACTTTGTGGCACCTTATACCGTGACGGACTATATTGCAAGTAATCCGTTGGAAACAATTAATGAGTCTCATCCGGCTTTTGATGAAGCGGAAAAAGAATCAAGCGAGCGTATTCAAAAGTTACTGAACATCAAAGGCAAAAAAACTGTATTGGAATACCACCGTGAATTGGGTAAGATTATGTGGGACCAGGTAGGTATGTCTAGAAATAAAGTAGGCTTGGAACAAGCAATTAAAGACATTCAGGCGCTCCGAGAAGACTTTTGGAAGAATGTGTATGTTCCCGGCGAAGCCAACACCATGAACAAAAGCCTAGAATTTGCAAACCGGGTGGCGGACTTTTTAGAGCTGGGTGAATTGATGGCACGTGATGCCCTATACCGGGAGGAATCTTGTGGAGGACACTTCCGGGAGGAATACCAGACAGAAGATGGCGAAGCCTTACGAAATGATGAAGACTACGCCTATGTCTCGATGTGGGAATATAAAGGAGACCATGTTGAACCAGACCTCCACAAAGAATCTTTGGTATTCGAAAACGTTAAACTAACCCAGCGGAGCTATAAGTAATGCCGTCACCGACGTTTTGTCTGAAGACTGTTTTATATTTATAGATACCCAGAAAAAAGAAGTGCTATGAGCCACGATAACATGACCATACACCTGCGGGTTTGGCGACAATCCGGCCCGAATGCCAAAGGAAACTTTGAGCAATATACCCTTGACACGGTAAATCCCCACATGTCATTCCTCGAAATGCTCGACGTGTTGAACGAAAGGCTTACGAAGGAAGGACAAGTCCCCGTCGAGTTTGACCACGATTGCCGTGAGGGTATTTGTGGTAGTTGTGGGGTTGTTATTAATGGAACGGCGCACGGACCGCAACAACGCACGGCTTCGTGTCAGTTGCATATGCGTCATTACAAAGATGGTGACGCTATCACTATTGAACCTTGGCGTGCAAAAGCCTTCCCGATTGTTCGGGACTTGGTGGTAGATCGTACGGCATTCGACCGGATTCAAGAAGCTGGGGGATATGTCTCTGTAAAGACAGGATCGGCCCCTGATGCCCATGCGGTTCCGATTGGCAAGGAGGTGGCAGATGAAGCATTCGATTATGCGGCTTGTATCGGGTGTGGGGCTTGTGTAGCAGCGTGCCCAAATGCGTCAGCCTCGTTGTTTACCGCAGCTAAAATCAGTCAGTTGGCTCTGTTACCACAAGGTCAACCAGAGCGGAAGCGTCGTGTTGTAGCGATGGTAGATCAGATGAAGGTTGAAGGGTTTGGTGATTGCTCAAATCATGGAGAGTGTGAGGCGGTATGCCCGAAAGGAATTTCTATTGCTGGTATTGCTAAGATGCGTAGAGAGTATTTCAAAGCGATTCTTACGGGTAAATAGGCGCACATCTGCGTTACAGCCATGAATCTTAAACCCTCTAAGCAAGGAGCATTGCATAGGGGGTTTTTGCTTAGAATGGGGGAATAAAAAGAAAACCCGAAGCAGGGAGACTTCGGGTCTTCTTTAAAAATGCTTGCCTGAACAACCATTGGTTGTCAACCAGGCATAGTCATCTATTAAACCACCACATTTATATATACCCGAAAACTTTCAAAGAAGCGACATCGGTTCTAAAAAAAAAATGATAAGGGTGAAAAAATATGCCTCGGCTAAACGTAAACATAAAAAATACGATCTTAGAAGAGTGCCTACCCTTGCAATTTGCAAAATACTTTATTAGCATAAAGATGTTAGCTACCTTTGTTCCTGAAAACCTTCTTGGGTATGCAGGACATTTAACATACCAATCCACTATATAACTATGAAGCGGATATCAATCCTCCTATTTGTCTTTCTGATCGGCATGTTGCCTGCATATGCCCAACTACCAGATGCCTACCTGCGCTATCTGAAAGCTGGTAACTCGTTGCGGGAAGCCAACCAATTTGATCAGGCCGAATATTACCTGAAGCGTGGGCTTGAAGATGCCCGTCAACGTAAAGCGACCTATTGGGAAGCAGTAGCCCAAGAATATTTGGGTCTTTTGTATAGAGACACCAGTAGAAATGTAGAAGCTATACGGGCTTTTAATAAATCAATTGAGTTATACAATAACATCAACATGGGTGTAAGTGCTCGTGCAGTTCGTGAACTTTCGAGTGGTATCAGAGGAGTTGATGAAGTGTATGCTGGGGTAGATATTGGTTCTAAAGGCGTAAAACTGAGTCTTATTGGCGTTTCTTTAAACGCACGCGGGCAGTACGAGTATGCCACAAAATATGATAATACCAAAAATACGGATCCTATGGTATTGTCGTCGCAATCGAATACTGCGACTTTGGCGGCTGTTCAGGCGTATTTGAACGAGGCGGAAACCAAACATGCAATTCCTAAAGACCGCATTTTTGTGGTTGTCAGTAGTGGTTTAAAGCAAGAAGTGGATAAGAAAAATCAACAATCCGCCTTCGAAGTGCAGATCGTGACTCCCATCAAAAATGCAGGTTATAAGTTCGATTACATTACGCCCGAGCAAGAAGGGCAGTATCTGGCCAAAGGCATTGTACCCCCAAGACAACTCCAAACGGTTTCAGTATTAGATGTTGGTAGTGGGAATACAAAGGGCGGCGCTTTCACGGGCAATGATTCCTTTGATCCCATTTCCTTTCCTTTTGGGACAAAGTCGTTTACCAACGAGATTAAGAAGTATCAGTATTCATCGCCTCAGGAATTTGGCAATATGGGTAAATTGCTGATTGACGGACGTTTTAAATCTGAAATTGCAGACGAGGTGAATCGTCATCCTGTTTTAAAAAATCGTCCTAACGTTTATCTATCTGGTGGAATTGTATGGGCTATTGCTACATACCTGAAAGCAGATAAGGTGAATGAACTTTTTGTGGAGCTGACACCTGCTGACATTCGGAGATTCAAAGAGATGGCCATCAATGATTACCAGTCATTGACTAATCCGAACTTGGCTGGTATCGAAGATGACGTACTTTTCGAGAAAGCAAAAACCGAAGTAGGACGGGTCACCTCAACTTTTGAACAAGAAGCGCTAATTTCCGGATCTATCTGGCTTGAAGCATTGGTAAACGAATGGGCTGCTTCAGGACCCAAAAAAAAGCTGTACTTTGCACGTCAAGGCGTGGTCGGGTGGTTAACGGGCTATATTGTTTACACAGTAACCGAGCAGTATAAGAAAGAGACAGAATAAATGTAAGTTGGTTCATCTTAAAAGAAAGGGGTTCCGGAAAAGATTCTGGAACCCCTTTTATGTAAATGGTTTCGCTTAGGACTGTTCTGACTTCTGCATATTCATGTATCGCTTCCGGTCATTGATGTCGAGATAGCGCTTACGTAACCGAAGAGATTTTGGTGTTATTTCGATGAGTTCGTCGTCCCGAATAAATTCAATTAACTCTTCTAACGACATTCTCCTTGGTGGAATCAATTTCTCGAATGAGTCGGCACTGGCGGCACGCATATTTGTTAACTTTTTCTCTTTGGTGATGTTCACATCTAAATCGGCATCACGGGCATTTTCGCCAATTATCATACCGCTATAAACGTCTTCGGCAGGTTCAACAAATAGTTCACCCCGTTCTTGCAACCCTAAGATGGCATAGGCGGTTGTTTTACCACTTCTGTCCGAGACCAAGGCCCCCGTGGTGCGGTGTACGATGTTACCAGCCCAAGGCCGGTAAGCCAAAAAAAAGTGGTTCAAAAGCCCCGTACCTTTGGTGTCGGTCATAAATTCGGTGCGATAGCCTATCAGTCCTCTACTAGGGATTTCAAATTCCATCCGAACCCGTCCGAGTCCGTGGTTAATCATTTTGGTCATGGTTCCCTTTCGGAGTGCCAGTTTTTGAATGACCACGCCGCTATACGTTTCGTCCACATCCACCAAAATTTGCTCGAATGGTTCATGCTTACTGCCTTTTACCATTTTGACCAATACTTGCGGTTGTCCGACAGCAAACTCGTACCCTTCACGACGCATTTGTTCGATCAGAATTGCCATTTGGAGTTCGCCTCTGCCAAATACCATGAATTTATCTGCGGATTCGGTGTCTTCTATTTTCATGGCCAAGTTGGTCTCCACTTCCCGATAAAGTCGTTCGCGCAACCGTTGGCTGGTAACAAACTTTCCGTCGCGTCCTACAAATGGGGAATCGTTGATGCGGAATTCCATAGATAGTGTTGGTTCATCCACATGCAAAGGTGGCAATGGCTGTGGATTTTCGGCATCTGCAATAGAATCTCCTAAGCCAATGCCAGACATCCCTGCAATGGCGATGATGTCACCCGGTCCTGCATTCTCTACTGGAACGTGTTTAAGCCCTTCATAATCGAATAGGCCAGTGGTTTGCATATACGTTTGGGTTCCATCGGTTTTGCAGAGCGCAACACGCTGTTTATTCCGGATGCTGCCTTGCATCACACGTCCAATGGCCAGAGGGCCTAAGTACTCGTTGGGAATGACGTTGGTGACCAAAAACTGAAAAGAGGCCTCTGCATCACCAGCCGGGGGAGGGACATGGTTAAGAATTGTCTCAAACAAAGGTTTGAGATCTGTTAAAGGCTTTTCGAGGTCGTTGGTGCATTTGCCTTCGCGAGCAACTGCATACAGGTATGGAAACTCTATTTGTTCATCGTTGGCGTCCAAGTCCAGAAACAAGTCATAAATCTCATTGAGTACTTCCTGAGGTCGAGCGTCTTGGCGATCAATTTTATTGATCACGATAATTGGAGGAAGGCCGAGAGATAAGGCTTTCTGAAGTACGAACCGGGTTTGTGGTAAAGGGCCTTCGGCAGCATCTACGAGTAGCAAGACGCCATCCACCATCCGTAGGGTTCTTTCTACCTCTCCGCCAAAATCAGCATGTCCTGGGGTATCAACAATATTGATCTTAAAATCTCCGTAGTGAATGGCGGTGTTCTTAGCCATTATGGTAATGCCCTTTTCCCGTTCCAGATCCATAGAGTCCATAACCCGAACTGCTACTTCCTGATTTTCCCGAAACGTCCCACTTTGCCAGAGCATCGCATCTACCAAGGTGGTCTTGCCATGATCCACGTGCGCAATGATGGCAATATTTCTGATCTGTTGTTGCTTCATAAAAAAGACTTATTGTTTTAGGGTAAGTTCTTTAAAAAAATAAAGATAGTGGCTGTTTGAATTAATCAATCGTGAAAACCACCTCATTAGCTGAAAATACACGGATTTATACTTGTCTAAACAAGTATTATATTTGTTTAGACAAGTATATAAATAATAAATACTTACGTAAATATTTTTTAAACCCTTCAATGCAATAGCACATCACATCTTCGGTTAAAAACAAATTCTGTCTATAAACAAAACACTTTTACATAAATAACCAACCACCATGTCTATCATCAAAAAAATAAGCCAAGCATTCCTTTTACTCCTCTTAGTCCATGGGGGAGCAATGGGGCAGTCGGCCACCCAAGTTGTAGAACAAACACGAAATGGCAAGAGTTTATATGTTAAGTTAATGGGAGGACTTAACGTATATGGAGGCGATACCGATGGTATTCCGCACTACAAAAAAATATCATTGGTTGAACTTGGAGATTACCTGAAATCCATAGGTTACTCTGGGCGCATAGAAGTAGGACTGCCTATAACCAAGCGCTTCGATGTGGCGCTGGCTGGCGAATACGGTCATTATCCCAATATTGAGCCTAATGAAGGTCCATTTGCTCTCCCATTTTCACAGGGCAAAATCAGTGATGAAAAACGGCTACATTTAGATTTATTGGGGCGGTTTAATATTTTACCGGACAATAGCATTAACCCCTTTGTCCAATTGGGCGGAAATCTGACTTTTGGCAAGACAACGGATATTGTGACTTCTGCAAAATCTACGAAACTTGGATTTGGGCCTTCGGGTGGGTTTGGAGTGGACGTAAAGGTTAGTGATAAGTTAAGCGTGGTCTTGGAAAACAACCATGCGTTGGTTTTTCCGGATATTGCGGTAGATGGTGCTGACTATGCAACACAATTGGGGTCATCGGGAGATGACCAAGACCATGACTGGCTTAGCTTTTATGGGATTGGTGCTAAATTGAAAATTGGTAGTGGGACGGGTTGCTCTCCGATTGATGTGCTTCAGATTAATGGACCACGCAGCATAAATCTAAACGAGGAAGGAAAATTTACCTCCACTTTAAATACGACATCCAGCCTACCAGCGGAATATTATTGGGATTTTGGGGATGGGACGGTGGTACAGGGGATGAACGCTACCCATAAATTTGCAAAACCGGGTACCTACACCATTACCTTTTCTGCCACAAATTGTGGTGGGACTGATGTAGAAAGTTTTCCGGTTACGGTTACAGGGCCAACAACTCAGCCTTCACTTTCTATTGTGTCACTCACGCCTTCCATGACTTCTGCAAAAGTAGGGGAAGTGATTCGTTTTAACTCTGAGGTAAGGGGAACGGCGCCAATTTCCTACCGCTGGAATTTTGGAGACGGTAGTACCTCAAATACAACTACACCTACCCACGCATATAGTGCTGCTGGAACTTACACTGTAATTCTGGAAGCCCAAAACGCAGCCGGAATAGACCGCCGGATGCAGACGATCGAGATTACAAAATCTGCGGTTGATGCATGTGATGCCATTACAGAACTTAATTCTGTTTATTTTGCGTTTGGTAGCTCGCAATTAGATGCGAATGCGCAAAGCCGCTTAATGGAAAACGTGGATGTACTCAAGGGTTGTTCAAATTTGAATATTCGGATTAATGGGTATGCCGATCACTTAGAACCGAATGAGATGACCATCACACAGCGCCGGGCACAAGCCGTTTCCGACTTCTATCAGTCTAAAGGTATTCCAGCAAGTCGGCTGGGAGTTTCAGGAAAAGGACGTGATGCCGTATCGTGCGATAAAGAGGATCCAGGTAAAGGATGTCGTAGAAACCGCCGGGTAGAATCTATACCTGTTAAACGATAAGAATTGACTTTACACATAAGGAAAATGCGGGCGAGTAATCAAATTTACTGGCCCGCTTTGGTTTTGATATGGTCATTATGTATTTGATATGGTCATTATGTTAAGTATCTTTAACAAACCCACAAAGAATTGCCCCATCTCAGCAGATGGTAATGTCATATACAACATGATAAAAACCAGATATAAAGGCCAAATGCCTACATGTTTGGTCATATAGCGATAAAGATGATAGGTACACCATTGATCCATATGAAGCGAGGTTTGCCTTTGTTGCTCCTCATAATTTGTTTGGCTTCGGTTGTGGTTGTTCACGCACAACCGAAATTGAAGTTACCTTTTACCTTGCCATTAGATCAAAAGCGGCTGTTTTTGAGTACTAAATTGGGCTGGACCACATACGGAGGAGATACAGATAATAACCGTTTGGGGCAGTGGGGTACCTACATCAGAGACCGTGGGCATTTGTTTGGATTAGAAGCGGGTTATCGTTTAAGCAATCGCTATGAAATAACCGTGGGCGGCGTAATCGGGAATTATCCAAAAATCGAACCCGACGAATATGTGTCGGAGGCAAAGGATACGCGACGGTTTCAGTTGATTAGCAATGCTCGGATAATCTTGAACCCGGGCGCTGATGTACAAACTTACCTTAGTGCAGGGGGTAATATACTATTTGGACATTATTACCGACCTCAAACCCTGAAAAAAGTCTTCCAGCCGGGGATTGGGGTTACAGGGGGGATTGGGTTGTCATACATGCTGAATAGGCAAGCCTTCGTTTTTATTGAAGGCAGTATTGAGGCCACATTTCCGGACGCAGCCGCAGATTCAGGGGATTTTGGACGGGACTTCGGCTCTGCTGGAAATCCGAATGTGGGAGGAGATTTGTCTAACTCCGACATACTGGGTTTTTTTGGGGCAGGACTGCGATACAATTTGTCTAAAGAGATTTCCTGTACCCCTGTACGAATAACCGCATTAAATGTGCCCAATCAGGTGAATGCAAATCGCGTGGCAACCATGATTGGTGCAGCCAACGAAGCTACGCAGCCCGTAGAGATTATATGGGACTTTGGAGACGGTCGGATGGGGGTTGGAAAGGTTGCGGACCACCGCTTCCCTGGCCCTGGTGTATATATAGTCTCTTTTTCTGTAAGTAATTGCGGGGGAACAGACACTCGTACTGCGCGAATTGTTGTAGAGGAGCCACCGATACAATGTGAAAAACCGATCATCCGTCATATTAGTTCAAAGAGAGATGGGTGGGATGGCGTAACCGTCAGTTTTGCGCCCGAAGTAGAAGGCACACTTCCGATGGAGTATATTTGGGATTTTGGAGATGGAAATACCTCTATTGCACAATTTCCGCGCTATACTTATCCTAGGACCGGGAGTTATAATGTGTCCTTACAGGTGCGAAATTGTGGTGGAGAAGATATAAAAACCGAAGCAATAAAAATTTCGCCAGAACTGATCCGCGAAAGTTCTTGTATAGGTTTAGACCTGAAAACCGTCCATTTTTCGCAAAACAGTGCTGCTTTAGACGAGGAAGATATGGCGGCATTGCGGGACAATGTTGCTTTCTTGCAACGGTGTAAATCGGTTTGTGTGCAAGCATCTGGATACTTTGATTATTTGGAAGCTTCGAACGACCTAGCAACGAGAAGGGCACTTACGGTAAAAAACTTTTATTCTCAAAATGGCATTCCAGCAAGTCGGATAAAGGCTGCAAGTGCAGGACGTTCGTTTATTAATTGCGAAAATGAAGATCAGACATCAGGGTGTAGTCGAAATCAGAGAGTGGAGAGTAGTACCAAGCAATGTAATTGACCTCTCAATCATCAAAACAAACCTCGATTGATTCGAGGTTTGTTTTTGGTACTTGGCGTACATACTTTCCACAGGAGGAGCAATTTTGTACTTTGTACTTCCCATTAATGGAAGATAGCAATGAAACAAAAATTAGCACTTATACTGTGTCTTACCTGGACTGCTTGTTCAGGCCCTAAAAACGAGAGTGGTTATGCGCCAGTAATCAATTCCCGGCAACCTGTCCAGGAGGTACCAAAGACAAGTGTGCAAGTGGCAACCGAAGCGGTAAAAACTTTGCTTGCATCTATAATGACAATGCCTAATTTAGCAAAACGAGCAGCTATATGGAAAATGGACACCTTAATGGTTTATGAAGCCGATCGGATAATAGAACTGAAAATGAATGACGGTATGGGGTATGTGCCCTTTCGTGAAGAGCAAGTGGAACGGATTTATGAGGCATTTGAAGCAGTCCTAAAACCAATCTATCCAGATTTTCGTGTAAAAATAACGGTTCTGGGTTTGCCTTTGCACGAATTAATCCCCAACCTATATCGTAATAAAACGCCCAAAGATTCTTCACGCATGCCCCGGACCACCCAACGTGTAAGCCCAATCGTTCGAAATAAAAGTAGGGCATACGCGCCAAAGCAGGGGCTTTTTAATCGTAATATTGCCCTTTGGCATAGTCATGGTTGGTACTACGAACACAAACTGAACCGTTGGGAGTGGCAACGTGCGCGAAGTTTTTTGACGGTCGAAGATGTCTTGCCGATGCAGTTTGTGTTGCCCTATTTAGTTCCGATGTTGGAAAAGGCAGGCGCAACTGTTTTTCTACCTCGGGAAAGAGATCCCAACCCCAATGAAGTAATTGCAGATAACGATGGTAACTGGCGAAATGTGCCAGGCGGAAAATCGGAGTATAAGGAATTGGGGAATTGGCTTAGAGGGGGTGTTGGATTTGCGATGGGTCAACCGCCTTATCCAGAGGGGGTCAATCCGTTCCAACTTGGAACATATCGGATGACAACATCCACAAAAGAGACAACGGCCAGCATCATCTGGGTGTCCGATGTGCCTGATTCCGGAGAATATGCCGTTTATGTGGCATATCAGTCTTTACCAGAAAGTGTTGAAGATGCACGATATATTGTCGAGCACACTGGTGGTACAACAACATTCGAGGTTAACCAAAAAATAGGTGGCGGGACGTGGATATATTTGGGCACGTTCTACTTCGATTCTCTGCAAAAAGCACGTATCACACTCACCAATCAAAGTGATGAGACTGGGAAAATAGTAACGGCGGATGCGATTCGTCTGGGTGGCGGGCTTGGAATGATGATGCGAAATGGCACGGTAAGCGGACGTGCCAAATATGTGGAAGGGGCACGATACTGGTTGCAATATGCGGGAATGCCAGATTCGCTGGTGTATAATGTTTCGCCTCCGAAAGACGATGATTATCGTGACGACTTTCAAAGCCGAGGCGAGTGGGTTAATTATCTGCGTGGTGCGCCGTTTGGCCCCAATAAAAACAGAGCGGTAAAAGGCTTGGGTATTCCGATAGACCTTTCTTTGGCGTTTCATACCGATGCAGGACTTACGACAAATGACAATGTGATCGGGACATTGATGATTTATTCCAGCAAAACGACTGGCGGATCCACTACTTTTCCGGATGGGCAGTCGCGATTTGCTAACCGAGACTTTGCCGATATCTTGCAAACACAACTCATAGATGACCTCCGGGCACGTTACGATTCCTCTTGGACGCGCCGCGAGCTTTGGGATAAAGACTACTCTGAGGCGTTTAGGCCGAATGTGCCGGCAGCGCTTTTAGAGCTACTTTCCCACCAAAATTTCCAAGACCAAAAGTTTGCCCAAGATCCCCGTTTTCGGTTTGATGTAGGTCGTGCAATATACAAATCAATGGTGAGATTTATTGCTGGACAGCATGATTTCGAGCCTATTATCCAGCCTTTGCCCCCATCTCATTTCCGCGTACAATTAGTGGGTGGTGATGCCATGTTATCGTGGCAACCAGTAACAGACCCTCTGGAAAAAACAGCAAATCCAGACCGTTATGTGGTCTATATGCGGAAGAATGACGGAGGATGGGATAATGGAACCTGGTTAACGGGGACCAAGTTTCGTTTTTCCAGATTGGAAACGGGTGTGGTGTATGCGTTTAAAGTGGCTGGTGTAAACGAAGGCGGAGAAGGCTTCCCGACAGAGGTTTTATCGGTAGGCCGTCTTGAAAATACGAACCCAACAATTTTGGTTGTAAATGGATTTGACCGTGTGTCGCCGCCGCATATATTTAAAGAAGGAAATTTGTCTGGATTTGCACATTGGGTAGATGAAGGGGTGCCAGACGGGGTAACGTATGGGTTTACGGGCGATCAATTTAACTTCGAAACATCTTCTGTTTGGAGTGACGATGATGCTCCCGGGCACGGGGCCAGTTATGCGGATTTTGAAGGGAAGCCGATTGCAGGTAATACAAAAGACTTTACAAGGATTCATGGTAAAGCCCTACTGGCCGCCGGATATTCGTTCGATTCGGTAAGCGATGAGGCTGTTATGGCAGATAGAACCCTTCTTTTGCCATACAAAGCCATTGATTTGATATTAGGAGAGGAGAAAGAAACACCCTGGCCCAAACCAAACGGAATACGCCCCTCTATCCCATCCATGTTTAAGGCTTTCCCTGAGCAACTCCAGCAGGGTTTAGAAATCTATTTAGAGCAAGGGGGAAAACTCTTTGCTTCGGGTTCCTATCTTGCTACGGACCTGGTAAAAGGGAAGCCCAATTTCCATCCCGATCTGGTATTCGCAAAAAATGTTCTTCGAATGACGTGGCGTACCGATCATGCCGCGACAGTGGGTGATGTACACAGCGTGGAGGCTGGTTTCCTTCCTGCTAGCTTCCGTTTCCGCTTCGAGACCATACGAAATCCCAAAATATATGCTGCCGAGGCTCCTGATGGCCTTGAGCCTGCAAGCCCTGCCGGAAAAACCCTCCTTCGGTATAGCGAAAACAATATCAGTGCGGGCATAGGGGAAAAAGAGAGGACTGTCCTCTTGGGTTTTCCTTTCGAAGTGATTACAGATGAAAGGGCGCAAAAGACTGTTATGAAAGCGATTATGCAGTGGCTTGGGCTTTAGCCGACACAAAAAAACGAGGCTGCCTTTTTTAGAGACAGCCCCGCTTTGCATGTATAGATATTGGATCAATTAAATCCAGTCCCAGAAACCGCTGGACGAGCATCCTGATTGGCGACCTGCCAAGCAGTAGCAAAAATCATGCGGCCAATATCGGCCATTCGTTTGTATTCAATTTTTTCCGGCTCATCTTCAAGACCATGATAGTCTTCATGTGTTCCGGTGAAAAAGAAAATGAATGGGATCTTATGCTTGCCGAAGTTCCAATGGTCAGAGCGGCGGTAAAACTGGTTTGGATCATTTTTGTCGTTAAAGCGCTCAGAAAGCACCAAATTGGTTCCAGTAAGTTTGTTTACCTGTGCATTTAGATCATGTAACTCTTGTGAAATAAGCTTTGAACCAATGATGTAAACATAGTTTTTTTCATCCTTGACAGGGTGAGTGGGGTCAAATCTTCCGACCATATCAATGTTTAGGTTCGTTACGATCTTATCAAGAGGGACAACAGGTTCTTTATCGGCAAAATATTCGGAACCAAACAAGCCTTTTTCTTCCCCCGACACATTCAGGAAAATAATAGAGCGACGCGGACGGTGACCATCTGCGGCTGCTCGTGCAAATGCTTCAGCAATAGCAATCGTGGTGACCGTCCCAGACCCGTCGTCATCCGCCCCATTAAAGATATTGTCGCCTTCTTTGGTTGGGTCCCAGCCGACGTGGTCTAAGTGGCTGGAAATAATGACATATTCATCTTTCAGATCTGTGCCTTCAATTATGGCTACCACATTTTCTGTATCGGCCAGTCGGGTTTGGTTTTCAACCTTGCCCTTTAATTTGGTGTCGGTCAGTTCAAAGACAATGGGTTTAAGGGAAGTATTGATTTCTGAACGCAACGATTCTACATTTTTTCCGGAAGAGGCGAGCAATTGATTGGCAAAAGCAGTAGAAATCTGTGCAAAAGGTGGGATTCTGCGACCACCGCCTGATTGGCCCTCGACAGGCATCCGGAGTTGTCCTACCTTGTTTGCTAGGGCATTTGCTTGCTGTTGTACAAAAGTGCCAAATTCAGGACGATCTGAAATGATTAGAAAGCCAATCGGTTGCCCGCCAGAGAAAGCAGGAGCCATTTTACTCCACCATTGGGTTGACCACTTGGTGGGCTTACCATCCGCCGAAAGCAGGCTTTTGTCACCATTCATCGGCTCTTTGTCAAAAATTAAAAGCCATTTACCAGCCCAAGAAATATTGGCAGCTTTTAGCGCAGCATAATCATCGTATTTTCCCTCCTCTTTGATGCCATATCCGGCAAAAACAACTCCGCCTTCTGCATCCATTGCCGATCCCATCTGTAAAAAAATCTGGCCGTCTGGTCCGGTTGCGCTGTATTGGCTTTTCACCTCTTTGCCACCAATGATTCCGGAGAGGCTAAAGGATTTTAGTTTTTCTTCGCTGAGTTTGAAAGGTTGTAAATAGGCGCGTGGATCGCGGGGGTCGGTTACTCCGGAAGTGCCTTTCGGCAAAACACCAATTCGTTGGTATTGAGAAGCCAGCCAAGCCGCAGCCATCCGTTGGCCGGGAGCTGTTGTTTCGCGTCCTTGAAAAAAGTCGGATGCATAAAAATATAAGTGCGAGGCCAGAATTTCCGGCGTAATCACTGCTTGGTACTTTTTGACCAAGGCGGGATTTTGGGTGACAGACGGCGTTTTATTGCCTGTTTTGGGCCTGGTTTCTTTCGGGACATTCACCCGAACCTGATCACCAGGTTTGGTTTTACCTCGGTTTTGGGCAAACGACGGAATTACCGAAGAAAGCACCACGAGAACAACCAGAATAAGTTTTAAGTGGTTCATAAACGTATTGTGGGATTGTAAAAAAAGTAACGCAATCAGGACGTTTGTTGGCGTCATTCGGTTTCAGAAAGGCGTAAAAAGAAAAGGGCGCCTCTCTAAGAAACGCCCAAAGTACAAAAGAAAGGCTTCAGAATACAACCCGAAAAAGGGATTACCACGTAGGAACCGAAGATTACCACGTAGGAACCTTGGTTTTTTTCATGTTGCTGTCCCCTTTGATCAGATAGGTGGAGGAGTGGTTCATGTTGTCTTTTCCAGATTGCCCATTTTGCCATTCGCTGTTTTCAATCCATTGATCGGTGAAGTAGTCTTTTGCACAATCATGGTCTCCCAAGACTGTTTTTCCAAATGGACAGCCTCCCCATTGGCTTTTGGTCGCTGTAGCATCGCCCAAAATGTAGAGTTGGCTGGCTGTACGGGAAGCGGCTGTATCGGCCTCGTCGCGTGCGCTTTTCACGGTCTCGTTGTCGTTCCATTCTTTCGCAAATTTCTCAAATTGATTCGGGTAGAAATTTACATACCGAGGCGCAACCACCGTTTTTGCACCAATAGATTGCCACTCGTCGGCCCAAGTATTGCCATAACAGGCCACCGTATAAACCATGCGTATGGGCATGGAGGAACGCCCTGCATAAGACGGGATACCAGTGATGTCGGATGTGGAAAAGGTGGAATTACTCCCATAGGTTCCGGTACTGGCCCGAAATCCACTGGTAGAACCGTGCGAGAATATCCAAAGGTCAATAATATAGCCTTTGCTGGCAAGTTCTTTGAGTTGGTCTTTTAAATTGGTCTCGGTAGGTGTTTTTTTGACATCTGCCAACTTTTCATCTTTTTCCGAAAGGTCCCAGAAAGAACTGACATTGTCGTGTTTAAGCAAAACCACGTGGTCGTAGCCTTCCATGGCATGTTTCAACTGGACGGTTTCTTGTCCAAGTGAGGTGAACTTACTATCGCCAAAATAAAAAAAGACTACCGAAGCAAATTTTTGTGAACGCTGAACCGTTGGTTCGCTATTATCAGCCATGGGTAGTGGTTTTGATGTTTCGGTAAAGGCCGAGAATAAAAACAAGAAGCCTACCAGAAGATGGGGTTTGAACATGTGATACATGGTTTTTGTGTTTTAGAAGTGTTAGAAATAGCGGATGAATAGAATGCAACTACTTCCATACGCCGAAAAACGTGCAGATCCTGATCATGTTCATGCCCAATATTGCGATCAAATTCCCTACAAGGTGCTGCGTAGGGCACCTACAAGTGAGTTGAGTAGAAAGGACTACTTTCTTCTATCTACAACATATTCAACAAGCCGTCTCTGAACATCATGAACATATCCTCTTTTCCTAATGATTTAACCATTTCCCGCCAAGCCAAACTTCGCCCTATCCAAGAAGTAGCCGCCGATTTAGGGCTTTCTCCTTCCGATTTACAGTTCTATGGAACCACGAAGGCGAAAATTAAACTTTCTGTTTTGGAAGACCCGCGGTTTAAAGATCGGTCAAACGGGCGATATATAGATGTGACAGCCATCACGCCTACACCCTTGGGCGAGGGTAAAACCACAACCCTTATTGGACTTACGCAAGCACTGGGCAAATTAGGTCATAAAGCCGCTTGTTGTATTCGTCAGCCTTCAATGGGTCCTACGTTTGGGATCAAAGGTGGTGCTGCCGGTGGGGGATATGCGCAGGTAGTACCGATGGAGGAGTTTAACCTGCACCTGACTGGTGATATCCATGCCATTAGTGTGGCGCATAATTTGGCTGCGGCTGCAATTGATGCTCGTTTATACCACGAAAGCCGTTTAGGAGATGCGGCACTGGAAAAGTTAGGGCTGAAGCGCTTAAATATAGATCCATATAATATCACGTGGCCACGTGTGGTGGATGTGAATGACCGTTCGTTGCGACATCTGACGGTAGGGCTGGGAGGGGCGTTAGATGGGATTCCGCGTGAAGGTGGTTTTGATATTGCAGTTGCCTCCGAGCTAATGGCTATCATTGCTCTTGCCTCCGATCTCCAAGACCTGAGGCGGCGAGTAGCGCGAATTGTTTTTGGGCTTAACCGTGCAGGGCTACCACTGACATTTGAAGACCTACAAGTAGCAGGAGCAGTAACGGTCTTGTTGCGAGATGCACTGTTGCCTAATCTAATGCAAACATTAGAAGGTCAGCCTGCCTTAGTACATGCTGGGCCATTTGCAAATGTGGCACACGGGAACTCATCTATTTTAGCCGATCGCATAGCTTTAAAATTGGCGGACTTTGTGCTTACGGAGTCTGGTTTTGGATCCGATATTGGCATGGAAAAATTTGTACATGTAAAATGTAGGACAAGCGGCATGGTGCCAGATGCAGTGGTATTAGTGGCAACCGTTCGTGCTCTGAAAACACACGGGAATGGTCCTCCCGTGATTGCAGGGAGGCCCTTGGATTTGGCTTACACACAGGAAAACTTGCCCTTGCTCCGAGAAGGTTTGCCGAATCTTATTAGACACATCGAGATTGCCCGGAAGTTTGGTATTCCAGTCGTTGTTGCGATTAACCGTTTTCATGCCGACTCAGACGCCGAGATTGCGGTTATTCGGGAGGCTGCATTGGCTGCAGGTGCCGAAGATGCGGTCCCAACAACACATTTTACAGAAGGTGGAACTGGTTCTATAGAGTTGGCACGTGCCGTGATGAAGGCCGCCGAGCAACCCAAAAACTTTCGTTATTTGTATCCATTGGAGCTGGGAATTGCGGAGAAAATTGCCATCGTGGCACGTGAGGTCTATGGAGCAAAAGGGATTTCCTTAGACCAGAAAGCGCGAAAGCAGATAGAACGCTATGAGGCTGCTGGGTTTGGAAACTTACCCATTTGTGTGGCCAAAACCCACCTTAGCCTCTCTCATGATCCAACACGCAAAGGTGTGCCGCATGATTTTATCTTCCCGATCCGAGAAGTGCGAGCTGCCGTTGGAGCTGGTTTTATTTATCCTATTGCTGGGGAGATGCGCACCATGCCCGGTTTGGGTGCAAAGCCAGCTTATATGCAAGTGGATATTAACGAAAATGGTGAAGTGGTGGGGTTGTTCTAAGTTGAAACTATGTAGAGATTCAACCGGATCTTACCCAAGAATTTAGTATTGGAATGAAAGGCTTTTTGTACCTTTTCCTCCTGTTTTAACGAAACTCTGCTTGCGTGGCCTATTTATACGAAAGAAATCGCCGTTTTTTTGCCCAAATTGCCGGAGGGAGCGAAGGACTTGGAATTCGTGAATTGGTTAAATTGGGAGCAACTGATGTGGAGGCTGCCTATCGGGGCGTGTATTTTCGTGCCACGAACGAGGCACTCTACCGAATTGCATATAGTGCCCGTCTGCTCTCGCGTATTTTGGCACCATTGGTGTCGTTCGACTGTCACAACGAAGAAGGGTTATACCAATTTGCACATACCCGAATTAGATGGGATGATTTTCTGACGCCCGACCATACGTTTCTGATTTTTTCAAATGTGGGGAATAGTCGCATTAACCACTCGCAGTACGCAGCCCTAAAACTGAAAGACGCGATTGTAGATCAGTTTAGAGATCAATACGGAGCGCGGCCAAGCATAGATAAAGAAGCGCCAGATGTATCCTTTAACTTGCATATAGACCGGAACAAGGCCATCATCAGTTTAGATGTTTCTGGTGGATCTCTTCACCGGCGTGGGTATCGGCGCGTTGCCGGACCTGCACCCATGCAAGAGACGGTTGCAGCAGCCATTCTTGAATTGGCCGAGTGGAAAGGTGATATGCCCCTTTATGACCCCATGTGCGGCTCTGGAACACTTTTGGCAGAGGCATTGATGGTGGCAGGAAAAGTGCCTGCCGGGTGGCCACGGCCCCATTGGTGTATTCCCCACTTGCCCGATTATGACAAACGACTTTGGGGAACGGTTCGTAAACATGCAGAGGCCGCCATGCAGCCCGTTCGACAAGGTTTGATCCGAGGGAGCGACGTAGATCAAAAAGTTTTGCGTGCAGCGCGTGAAAACCTAAATCGTCTGCCAGAAGCCAGTAAGGTGGAGATGCGTTGCTTAGATTTTCGTGATCTTCCAAATTTGGATGGTCACACGATTGTGGTAAATCCGCCTTATGGTATTCGGATGGGAGATACCCACGAAACAGCAGCCTTGTACAAAGCATTCGGCGATTTCCTTAAACAATATTGTAAAGGTTCTACGGCTTATATCTATTGCGGTAACCGCGAACTTATCTCCGCAATTGGTCTGAAGCCCGCATTTAAAAAGCCGCTTGTTAATGGACCCTTAGATGGTCGTTTGGTGAAGATAGAATTGTATTGAGAGGCATAATTCCGAGTCGTCTGTATTTCGTATCGAACGTAAACCTTGAGGTATAAAAAAGGGGCAGGTTTGAGGCCCTCCCATTGGTGTCTTTTGTGAAAACGAACTGTTTTAAGGCGTTCTAATGTCTGTATCGTCTAATGCTATGCGGATCGGAATGATGGCGCCACAAACCGTTTTCCTAAAAATAGTGGCTTCTCAAGCACAAGTTTGGTTGACAGAAGATGTCTCTGGCGGTTAAAGAAGAAATATCTTGGGCTTCTTCTTGCCATCGTGTAAACTGGAATCAGGCTACCTGAAAAATAAATGGATCATTTTAAAGGCAATAACAGGGAACCAAGGTTTTGGTAATCATCTAAGACAGTCATGATAGGAGGTACAAACAAAGTTCAGATAAGCACATATGTTTTTTCATGTGATAATAGCGTACTTTGCTCAAAACATCTGCCCATACTCCTATTTTAAAACTGTAAACCCACATAAATGTCCGAAACCGTTCAACTTCTATCGGAAAAACGGCCTACGGCCGATGTACACAGACCCATTGTGATCAAGGGTGCTCGGCAACACAACTTAAAAAATGTGGACTTGGTGCTGCCACGGAATAAACTAATTGTATTTACGGGGCCATCCGGCTCTGGTAAGTCCTCCCTCGCTTTTGATACCATTTATGCAGAAGGGCAACGGCGCTATACCGAAAGCCTGAGCGCTTATGCCCGGCAATTCTTGGAACGCATGGATAAACCAGACGTGGATAATATTGCGGGCCTTTCACCAGCCATCGCCATTGAGCAACGTACCGTAGCCCGAAATCCACGTTCTACGGTTGCCACAACTACGGAAATCTATGACCATTTGCGTTTGCTATTCGCCCGGATAGGAAAGACGGTTTCCCCGATAAGTGGTGAAGTGGTAACAAAAGATTCGCCTCGCTCGGTAGCAAATGAGTTGGAAACTACATTAGAGGATGGCGCTCGGTTTTATATTTGTTTTCCGTTCCCACAGCGTAAAGGTGGTTCATTGCTCTTGGAACTTCAGGCAATGCAGGCCCGTGGTTTTTTTCGGTTTTTAATGCTCCCAACCCCTAAACAGGCGGAAAAGGGAACCACTGAAGCCCTGATAGACCTCAATGAGACGCCGCCTGAGCAGGTAAAAGCCACCAAAGAACGGCTCTTGGTACTGGTGGATCGTTTGGCTATGCAGAAGGGCGATGAGGCCCTGCTCTCACGCATTGCAGACTCGGTTGAAGCTGCTTTTCGGGAGGGAGGAGGCCAATGTGTGGTCAAACGGTTTAGAGATACAGCACAATGGGTTTTTTCGGAGTTGTTCGAACGTGATGGGATTGTATTTCAGGAGCCTACCCCCCAGTTGTTTTCCTTCAATTCACCAACAGGTGCTTGTCCTACTTGTCAGGGGTTTGGCCGTGTACAAGGCATAGACGAAAATCTGGTTGTACCCAATATTAACCTGACGATACGCGAAGGGGCCTTGGCGCCTTTTAATACCGAGACTTGGCGGGTTTACTACCAAGATTTGCTATCAGAGGCCTCGAAATGCCGATTTCCAATAGATATACCTTATGGAGCACTAAACGCCGAGCAAAAAGAATGGCTCTGGAGCGGTCATGGGACTTATATCGGGGTACGACCTTTTTTTGCATTTCTGGAAAAGAACAATTATAAAATGCACTACCGGATTTACCACGCACGATTCCGGGGATATACCACTTGTCCTGATTGCACCGGATATAGGGTACGGGCAGAGGCACGGTATATACGGGTGGATGATGGTACGCCCTCCAAAGGTAAAAACATTGGTGAAGTTTGTGCTTTGACCATCCGAGAAGCGCATGATTGGTTTTCTGGGTTACGCCTCACGGCCTTCGAACAAGGAGTGGCTGGAAGGGTAATGGAGGAAATCTTAAAACGTCTCCAGTACTTGAATGAAGTAGGGCTGGAATACCTGACCCTAAACCGCCTGTCGCAAACCCTTTCTGGCGGGGAAAGTCAACGCATTAATCTCGCGACATCGCTTGGTTCATCGTTGGTGGGGTCGCTCTATGTTTTGGATGAACCCAGTATTGGGTTACACCCGCGTGATACCGATCGGTTAATCCGGATTTTGGAACATCTACGCGATATCGGAAATACGGTATTGGTGGTAGAACATGACAAAGAGATGATGGCGCGGGCAGACCATATTGTAGATATAGGGCCTGGTGCGGGCAGGTTTGGAGGAGAAATTGTGGCGACAGGAGCCTATGAGGAGGTTATCCAAAACGCGGACTCGTTGACAGGGGCTTACCTTTCTGGTAAAAAAAGTATTCCCACTCCCGTAAAAAGACGACCTGTGGATCCTACGCGGATACTTACTTTAGAGGGAGCGCGGGCCAATAACCTGAAGAACCTTACCGTTCGCTTCCCGCTTAGCATTTTTACGGTGGTTACTGGAGTGAGTGGATCAGGCAAATCTACCTTGGTATATCAAACCTTGTATGGTGGGCTGAAACGTCTGAAAGACAGTTTTTCGGAAGAAGTAGGGGCGCACGAAGCCATACATGGTTCGGAAACAATAGGACAAGTAGAAATGGTGGATCAATCCCCGATTGGACGGACGCCTCGTTCCAATCCTGTAACCTATCTGGGGGCATACGATGATATCCGAAACCTTTTTGCAGATACTTACCAAGCCAAGATACGCGACTATAAGGCAGGCTATTTCTCATTTAATGTGCCTGGCGGGCGGTGTGAAACGTGTGAGGGCGATGGGGTGGTGAAGGTGGAAATGCAGTTTCTGGCCGATTTATACCTGACATGTGAGAACTGCAAAGGCAAGCGGTTTAAGCAAGATGTCTTAGAAGTGCGGTATAAAGATAAAAATATTGACGATGTACTTCGGATGACGGTGGATGAAGCGGTTGTCTTTTTTTCAGATAAGCCGCGTTTGGCAAAAAAGCTCAAGGTTATGCAAGATATTGGATTAGGGTATTTGTCTTTAGGGCAACCAGCCAATACCATATCCGGTGGGGAGGCCCAGCGCCTGAAGTTGGCGTATTACTTGGCAAGATCTGCTAAAGAACATACTTTGTATATATTTGACGAACCCACTACTGGTTTACACTTCGACGATATTCAGAAGCTATTGGATGCGTTTCAAGTACTGATCCAAAATGGGCATTCGGTTGTAGTCATCGAACATAACTTAGATGTTATTCGTTGTGCAGATTGGGTCATAGATATTGGTCCGGAAGGCGGTGATAAAGGCGGGACCTTGGTGGCGGAAGGAACACCAGAGACAATCTCCGAGATTTCGGAAAGTCATACAGGTCGCTTTTTGAAGCAAGAGATGATCACCCATAAATGCCAAAAGCCTATGAATGGGGAACTGTAAAGCGGGTAAAGGGTCAGAGGGCAAAATTATATACCAATAAAACCAGAAGGCTTACAATTGCCGTACAGACCAGCATCAATTTGATGCTACGTGCATACTGTAACATAGTTGGAGGTGGTTGGTAGTGAGTATTTCGGGATTAGTTTGTGTCGCACATAAAAAATAAGCGATAACAATCTATCGCAACATAGCAATCAAAAGTTCATTCTTCAAATGCCAAAACTGTTTTTTTGATGAATCTTGGGTTATTTGTGACAAATATACCAGTGGTAACCCAATATTTTGGAGCATCCTTTTGTATTAGACGAACATAAAGTATTGACCCCGCATGGAGCATCCACATAGACCTAAACGCATTGCCCTCTTTACTGGAAACTACAATCATGTGGCAGATGGTGTTTCTCTGACCTTGAACCGTTTGGTGCGATATTTGGAAGCCCGTGGCTCTAAAGTGATGGTGGTTGCCCCAACCATCGAAAAACCCCCCATTGAAGCGGCAGGTTTATTTCGTCCTGTCCCCTCTATCCCTATGCCCATTCCCAATCGGCAGGAGTATAGAGTGGCTTTTCCGATGTCTCTGCGTGCCAGGCAAGAAGTCATACGCTTTCGGCCACAGTTAATCCATATCGCCACACCCGACCTGCCTGGTCGTAATGCCCTTAAACTTGGGAGGAGATTGGGTATCCCTGTTGTTGCTTCCTATCACACCCACTTTAGTTCGTATTTATCATATTACCACATGGACATGTTGGTGGAACGTTTGTGGCGATATTTGAAAAAGTTTTATGACCAATGCGATCATGTGTATGTACCATCGAGTTCTATGGTAGAAGTTTTGCGCGAGCACGGCATCAATAAAAATATATTACTCTGGGAGAGGGGCGTAGAAATAGATCAGTTCACGCCAGAGAAGAGGTCGGAAGCATGGCGTTTGGCGCATGGAATTGCCCCAAACGAGCCTGTTGTGCTGTTTGTGAGTCGGTTGGTTTGGGAAAAGGGCTTGGATGTGTTTATGCGGGTAGTCCAACAATTGGAGGCTAAGGGCATTGCGCATAAGAGTGTGATTGTAGGGAATGGCCCTGCGGAGGAAGAATTACGCGAGCAGTTACCCAATAGTATTTTTAAAGGACATTTAGCAGGGGAAGCATTGGCTATGGCGTATGCGTCATCCGATATTTTCCTGTTCCCCAGCACCACCGAGACTTTTGGAAATGTAACCTTAGAAGCCATGTCTTCTGGCTTGCCTACGGTTTGTGCAGATGCTACTGGAAGCAAAGAGTTGGTGACCGATCATAAAACAGGTTTCCTACTGTTATCTGGCAATGTGGATCAGTTTTATGAGCGTGTAGAAACCTTGATCACCCAAAATGCGCTCAGGAAAGAAATGGGAGCCGCTGCACGGGAACGAGCCTTATTATATAGCTGGCCCGAAATCTTGGGGAAAATAGACGGTTATTACGATCAATTACTTTTTCCCGACCCTAGAAAAGGTTTGTTCAATCTTTGATCCTTCACCACACGTTATTGTGCGTATTTTATTTGTGTCGCATCTTTTTCCACCACAAGACCGCCCTGAGGCCAATATAGGTGGTATGCAGCGGGTGGCAACCGATTTATATGCGGTATTGGAAAAAAGAACTAACCTTTCGTTGCATTCTAAAGTCCTTAGAACGTCTTGGAAGTGGGTCGAATTGAACACGGTCCAATTCTTGGTTGGGCTGTGGCGGAACCTCCCCGGATACATAGAACGTCACCAAATTGAGGTGATTTTGTTCTCGTCAATGGTTCCAGCCCTTGTCCTTACGCGCATCCATGCCAAATTGGCTTCCCTTGGGGTAAAAACCTTTGTTATTGTACATGGACACGATGTTGCCATGCCGGCTGCTGTATATCAAAGGCTGATACATCAGGTCTTTACGGTGGCAGACGGTATTCTTCCTATAAGTACGTCCACTGCGGAGGCCTGTTTGGAACGAGGGCTATCTCCCGAAAAGTGCCATATCGTGCATAATGGCATAGACGTGTCTCGGTTTACCCAAACGACTACCCGCTTGGAAGCCCGCCATGCACAACTGGAGTTACTTGGTATTTCTGAAGTGCCAGATACCGACCTCATTTTGTGCAGCGTAGGACATCTGGTGGAGCGTAAAGGGTTCCACTGGTTCATCGAAGAAGTAATGCCTCAACTTCCACCGAGTGTGCATTATTGGTTGGTGGGCGATGGGCCTTATCAGGGAAAAATACGAGAGGCCATTCATCGGAACCACCTCGAAGGACGGGTTAGGCTTTTAGGTAGAACGTCAGAGTTTGTACTAAAAAACCTATATTCAGGGGCGGATTTGTTTATTATGCCCAATATTCCTGTTATAGGAGACCTGGAGGGGTTTGGCATGGTCTTATTAGAAGCGGGTACTTGTGGCCTTCCTGCCATTGTTTCGGACTTGGAGGGCTTGCATGATGTAATTCATGAAGGGGAAAATGGGCATTTTGTACCATCTGGCGATGCTATAGCCTTTCGGGATAAAATTTTGCTTTATGAAGACCGAGACCGGCTAAAGTCTGCATCCGAGCGAGCAATGGCGTATATTCCGAACGTTTTTTCTTGGGAAAGCGCGGTGGAGCAATACCTCGCCATTTTCCGACAACATCTTTAATTCTCTTATGCCTTTTATCAAACAAATGAACTACACGTACGATACCTTGGAAATTGGGCAACATTTTGCGATGAAGCGCACCCTTAGCATGGAGGAAGTCCGGATTTTTGCACAGGTTACGGGCGATGACAATCCTATTCATGTAGATTATGAATATGCCCAAAACACTCCTTTTGGTAAGCCGATTGTGCATGGCGTTTTTCTGATGGGATTGGTTTCCAAGGCACTCGGACGCGATTTTCCGGGGCATGGCAGTGTGGCGGTATCCATAGAAACCAAGTTTCTGCGCCCGGTAGCCGTTGGCGAGGAAGTGACCATCGAGATAGAGGTGCTGGAAAAACTTCCTCGTAATCAGGTAAAGGTTCGAACAGCAGGGTATATCGTTGTACGCGATCGAAAAAAAATTGCTTTTGATGGGTCGGCAGTTCTGATTCCGCCTACCGAATAAAAATGACAAAAGACCCCTTAAAAATTCCAGATCCTATCACACTCAGGGCGATTTCTGCCCCTCAAGCGGTTGCTCTTTATACAGATGAGGGGTTTTGGACTTGGGCAGACTTAGATGAAAAAGCCCGCCGTATGGCCACAAAATTGAAAAATGACGGGATCGGTCAAGGTGACATTGTGGCGATTTGTGCCTATTCACAGCCCAATTATATGGCTTTAATACTGGCTTGTATTCGGGGAAAGGTTGTTTTTTGCCCGTTAAGTCCGCAATTGCCAGAAGGTGCTTTACAAGAACGAATTCGCGAAGTTGGTGCAAAAGTTTGTTACCAAGATGCAGCACTGGCTGATCTGCCAACAGATGCGGTACCACTCGAAAAAACCACTTGGTACTTGCCACAACACGCCACACTGGTCTTTACGTCGGGCAGTAGTGGGAGCCCAAAGGCTGCGTTACATTCATTAGGTAATCATTATTGGAGTGCAGACGGTTCGTGTCAGAATATTGTCCTCGCACCCGGTCATTGTTGGTTATTGTCGTTACCGCTCTATCATGTTTCGGGCTTGGGGGTCGTTTTTCGTTGCTGGTTTTCTGGCGCTTCTCTAATGTTCTCCAGTTCTCCGTTAGAAATGTTGCAAAAAAGTCACCTGCCCACTCATGTATCATTGGTTAGTACGCAAGCCATTCGTTTATTAGAAAAAAAAGCTCCATTAGATCGTTTGGTTGCCGTATTACTTGGTGGAAGTGCATTGCCAATATCCGTTATTTTAGAAATGGTTTCCCGTAAGTGGCCTATTTTTATAAGCTATGGGATGACCGAAATGACCTCGCAAATCACCACAACCCCGCCGAATGCTCCCTTGACATGCTTGATTGAGACATCTGGGCGTTTGTTACTTCATCGCGAAATTCGTCTTAATGCCGATGGGGAAATTTGTGTCCGAGGCAAGACACGCTTTTTGGGATATTGGAAAAAAAACCACTTAGTAGAACCTTTTGATGAGCAGGGGTGGTTGGCTACTGGCGATCTAGGATCATGGACCGAAAACGGCTTTCTACAGGTGGTAGGCCGAAAAGACAACCTGTTTATCTCTGGCGGCGAAAATATCCAGCCAGAAGAAATCGAAAACCTTATATCTCAGGTTCCGGGTATACGAAATGCCCTGGTAGTCCCGCTTCCGGATGTAGTTTATGGGCAACGTCCCGTAGCCTTTATACAAGGAGAGGCAACTACATCTGACTTATTGCTGGCATTAGAGAAACAATTGCCACGCTTTAAAATTCCAGTATATTTTTTGGATTGGCCATTACCGAAAGACAGCCCAGAACTAAAACCACAACGCCATTTTTTTGAACAAAAGGCGGTGGAATACTTAGAAAAAAAACTTTCTTTATCCTAAGAACCTATGTGCTCGTTTTTATTCCGTTGCTCTTTTTTGCTAAGCGTTTTGGCCTTTGGAGTTTCCTCATTTGCTTTGGCCCAACTTACTGACTCTAACTTGCCCATTATTCGGATTGATACCGGAGGTAGGACGATTGTAGATGAACCGCGGATAATAGCAAAAATGGAGGTGGTTTGGAATGGGCCCGGAAAACGAAATGCCCTGAATGATCCGGCGAATCATTATGATGGCTCCATCACCATCGAGTTTCGTGGTTCGACATCACAGGATCTCTTTCCCAAAAAGCCCTATGGCTTGGATACGATACTGCCGAATGGTGAAGATAATGAAGTTTCCTTATTTGGGATGCCCAAAGGACACGATTGGGTACTGAACGCCGCATATAACGATAAAACCCTTCTGAGGGATGTTTTGGCCTTCAAAATAGCACGGGATATGGGCAGATACTGGGCGCCTCGGACACAATTGGTGGAACTGGTGATAAATGGTCGGTACGAGGGGGTTTATATTTTTATGGAGCAAATTAAACGGGACAAAGACCGGGTAAATGTTTCTAAACTGACCAATAAAGACCTAACAGGAGATGCCCTGACAGGTGGGTATATCCTAAAAGTGGATAAACTGACGGGCGACAAAAGCTTTTCATGGACCTCCGCAATACCGCCCAAGCCTGGCGCATCGCAACGCATTACCTATCAGGTTGACTATCCTAGTATGGAGGATCTGGCTCCAGAGCAAAAAACGTACATCCGGCAATGGATGACGAATCTGGATACAGACCTGAACGGCATTGGCTGGAATAACCCTACGACCGGATATCGTAAATATATAGACACGGCCTCTATGGTGGATTATTTGTTGCTGAACGAGGTGACCAAAAATATTGATGGCTACCGGTTGAGTGCGTTTATGTTTAAAGATCGCGACAGTAAAGACCCGCGCTTACGTATTGGGCCGCCATGGGACTATAACCTGACGTTTGGTAATGCAGACTATCACGATGGTAACGACACCAATGATTGGGTAGTCTTGTTTAATCAACGCTTTAACGATAGTTTCTATATACCTTTTTGGTGGGCCAAAATCTGGCAAGACACCAATTTTCAGAATGATATGCGATGTCGTTGGCTTTCACTAAGAGGGGGGAAATTAACCCGTAGTCATATGTTTCATTGGGTGGACTCTATGGCTGTTGTATTGAACGAGGCGCAAAAAAGAAACTTCCAACGGTGGCCTATTATGGGGAAATATGTGTGGCCGAATGGCTTCGTGGGTACATCTTATGCGAGCGAAATAGATTTTCTGCGTTCGTGGCTGCTTCTTCGTATGGGATGGATAGACGAAAACCTGCCTGGTTCCTGTTCAACCGTCAATATTCCGCCCGAAATGCGTGATTATGAAAAAAATCTTTATGTGTACCCAAATCCATTCTCGGATCAACTAACCCTGCGGTACAATACGCCGCTTTCTGGAATACTGGATGTTGAACTGTTTAGTGTCTTGGGTAGGCGGGTGATGCAAAAAGAGCTGTTGATCCCCTATAAAGGTTCATACGAAATATCACTACCCATGCAAACTTTAGCCCCTGGCATCTATTTAGGTACGGTGCGGCTTCTTTCAGATGTGATGCGGTTTAAGGTGGTCAAAACCTCAAAATAGCATACAGAACCTCAACCATTATATGAAAACCCTCATCCTTTGTGGCGGTCTTGGGACCCGATTAAGAAGTGCCGTTGCAGATCGCCCCAAGTCGCTTGCGCCTATTGCCCATCGTCCGTTTCTCGCGTGGACTTTAGATGCGCTTCGTAGTCAAAACCAATACGATTTTGTGCTAAGTGCCGGGTATATGGCTGAGCAAATCGAGGTTTTTGCAAAGGAATACCAACAAGAGGTTGCTGATCCGAAGCTGCGTATAGAAGTCATAATCGAGCCAAAACCACTCGGAACGGGCGGGGCCATATACTATGCCATTCGTAAGGTAACCCTAAAAGAACCATTTTTGGTCTTGAATGGGGACACCTTTTTTAGTGGATCGGTTGCTGAACTCATCCGTTTTTATGCACAAAAAGAGCCGATGGCCGCTATTAGTGTGACGCAAGTTGCCGATTCTAGCCGATATGGCCGCGTGATGTTTGTACCTGAGCGCGGCCACGTAACCGGTTTTGAAGAAAAAAATGGCAGCCATCGCACATCCTCTTGGATCAACTCTGGGCAATATTTGCTAAATCCCACTGTTTTTGATATTCCTTCCCTGCCAGATGCTTTTTCTTTGGAGCAGGATATTTTCCCCCGTTTGTCTGATAAACAACAACTGTATGCCCTTACTTTCCCAGAAGCTTTTTTTTTGGACATCGGGACACCCGAAGATTACGCACGTGCAGAGGCACTACTCCCTGTTTTTCGTGAAACCCACTTGACTAAAAAACCGAGGCTATGAGCAAAACCATTATCCGCTCGCGTGCGCCATTGCGCATCAGTTTTGGAGGCGGTGGAACCGACGTGGCTCCATATTGTGTTGAACGAGGTGGCTTGGTGCTGAATGCCACCATTAATCGGTATGCCTATGTCACCATTGAGCCGAATGACTCTGGACGAATTAAATTGGTTTCTTTGGATTTTGGGCAAGAAGTCGTGTATGACGCAGATTCCCCCATTCCTACAGAGAATGACGATATGAAATTGGCCAAAGGCGTTATCCGACGACTGGGAATTTCCGGTGAGGGGTTTAATCTTTATACCCATACCGACTGCCCCCCCGGAAGTGGTCTTGGCGCTTCTTCGACAATGGTGGTGGCACTTTTGGGGGCTTTTAATGAATGGCAAGGGCTGGGACTCGGTACCTACGATATTGCCCAATTGGCCTATGATATTGAACGGATAGACTTGGGTATTAAGGGCGGGAGCCAAGACCAATATGCAGCCGCTTTTGGAGGTTTTAACCTGATAGAGTTTTATGCCGATCATGTGCTTGTAAATCCATTGAGGATTTCAGATGCCGCTATTGCAGAGTTGGAGTATTCTCTGATTTTGGCTTTTACCGGAAAAAGTCGCTTTTCGTCCTCCATTATCGAGACACAAATCCGAAATTATGAAGTCCAAAACGCAGATGCCATTGCCGGAATGGATGCAACCAAAGCGCTGGCCACCGAAATGAAAGTGGCTATCTTAAAAGGAACTTATCGCAGATTAGGTGAATTACTTCATGAAGCATGGGTCGCGAAGAAAAAAATGTCTGACCATATCTCCAATCCGCAAATAGACCTCTTGTATGAGGCTGCGTGCGAGGCAGGAGCGGTCGGCGGGAAAATTTCGGGTGCCGGAGGTGGTGGATTTATGTATTTTTTTGCAGCGTTTGATAAACGCAAAGCCGTAGCGGATGCCATTCAGGCACTTGGAGCCGAGGTTGTTCATTTTGGATTTACCCAAACGGGTCTCCAAGCTTGGAAAAGAAACATCCCCATTAATAATAAATAAACACTCTTCTTCACAATAAATAAAAGAGCAGGCATGACAACGACCCCTTGGCTCCATGAACAGATTGATGAATCCATTCGTGTACACGAAGCCATAAGAAACATGGTACCGCTTCTGGAGTCTATTGCGCAAGAGATAGTGACCACTTTCCGCAACAATGGCCGCGTTTTTTTTTGCGGAAACGGAGGAAGTGCCGCTGATGCGCAACACTGGGCCGCCGAACTTTCCGGTAGATTCTTTATAGATCGTCCGGGGCTTCCCGCCATTGCGCTAACCGTCAATACTTCCGAAATTACCGCTATCGGGAATGACTATGGCTACGATTTTGTGTTCTCGAGACCGCTCTACGGGTTAGGGCAAGAGGGCGATATGCTTATCGGAATTTCGACCAGTGGCAATTCTGTCAATGTGATTCGGGCGGTAGAAGCGGCAAAGGAAAAAAACATCCGAACCGTAGCATTCACGGGCGAGACGGGAGGCAAATTGTTGTATATGGCCGACTGGTGTGTCCGGATGCCCTCACAAAATGTTGCGCGTATTCAGGAAGGACATGAGCTTTGTGGCCATCTGATCTGTGGCTTGGTAGAACGAATGATCTTTGGGTAAAACACAAACTCTTGTTAAAATGGCTTTCTTGGTATTGGATTTAGAACTCTCTGGGTCAGAACCAGGTTGGCACGAGATTGTGCAGATTGGTGCGGTCTTGTGCGATAACCAATGGGGTGAACGTAGCACGTTTCTCTCGAACGTCTATCCCGAAAACGAGGAAAGTTTCTCTGAGTCTTCCCGGAAAGTACATGGCCTATCATTAGATGACTTGGACGATGCCCCTATGTTGCACGAACTATTGCCTGAATTCGAAGAATGGATCATAGAAAACCTGCCCATTCGCCCGCCAAAACATGTTTCGGGTAGTCGCGAACATGCACTCCGAGAGGTTATTATTTGTGGACAGAGCGTAATTTACGACATCAATTTCTTGCGGTATGCCTATCGGCAAGAAAAGAAAAATTGGCCCTTCTCCCACCAAATGCTGGATCTTCATACTTTATCGTACCTCTATTTTGATGTAATGGGCGGGACCAAGAATGATACGCCACGTTCCCGTAGCCTTGAGAGTGTCGCCAAGTGGTTTGGATTTGGGCGTGCGGATAACACGCACAATGCACTTGAAGATAGTTTGCTTACGGTAAAGTGTTTTCGAGAAATAAACCAACGGATTAAGGAGCGCTAACCCGGAGTCCATGCAGTATTTTCGTTCATTCAATCGTCAACGTGCCGCGATGGTGGCCGAACTTCGTAGCCTTGGAATCAGGCATGAAGGCGTGCTTGATGCTATTGGGCGCGTAGAACGGCATCTTTTTTTAGACCAAGCATTGCACCTCAGGGCCTATCGAAACGAGGCATTGCCCATCGGAAATGGTCAGACCATTTCTCAACCCCTTACCGTGGCATTACAGACTGCCTTATTAGACCCAAGGCCTGGAGACCGTATGCTGGAAATCGGGCTGGGTAGTGGTTATCAGGCCGCCGTTTTATGCGAAATGGGTGTCGAGGTTTATTCCATTGAATACCACGAACGGCTCTGGCAACTTGCCCATCAACGGTTGAGCACCTTGGGATATGTCCTCACATCTCGCGTCGGAGATGGCAGTACTGGTTGGCCAGAATTTGCACCTTTTGATGGGGTTGTGGTGACAGCAGGCGCTACAGAAACGCCAAAAATGCTGATGAGTCAGCTAATCTTACCGAGCGTTAAAAAACAAGGTGGTCGGTTGGTAGTACCTATCGGCGATCGGACTGCCCAGAAAATGATGAGATGTTTGAGAAAAGGACTGCACGAATACCAATGGGAAGAAGGTGGAGCCTTTCGTTTTGTCCCTTTTATTAACGGTTGATATTTTAGACCTACCCCTGTATGGGATAATCTTTTGAATCTTACTATGAAGTTTTTGTGTGTTTATTTTTTACATAAAATCGGTTTATTACGATTCTGGAGTTGTTTTTTATCATTGGAAGCGCTTTTTATTGTAAAATCTTCACTTGCTTATAGGCTTAATACCCGATCTTGATTTTTGCTGGAGAAATATTCAAACGAAAAATCTTCTTTATCTCCTTTATTTCCCTTATTTTAGGCAATACCTCATAGGAAGTGTTTTCCCGTGACATGCTACCAATTGTTTAGGCTCACCAAAACCTCTTAATCATGGCCAAAGTACTAACCTCTCGACAGTCACAACTGCGGGTATTAGGCTCGGCGCTATTGGTATCCTCCGGTATATTCCTCGGCTCAATGACTTTGGATCAAGGAATATACAACGGAATGTTGGATCAACTGTTTTCCGATGAACCCAGCACAATGCAAGCCGGAATGTCCCTTGCATATGATGCACGTCAAGCCGGAAACCTGAATATCAAAGCTTATCAGCCTGTTCTCCCCGAAGCCAGTGAAGTTGTTACTGAAGAAACTGAAATTGCACCTGACCCAATACAGATTGAACAAAATATGTTATGGATGGCACGGTGCATGCTCTCCGAAACCCGTCGTCCAGAAGAAATGGAATTGGTGGCTTGGGTGATCCGCAATCGTGTGGATACCAGCTATCGTGGCAAAAGCACGTATGAAGATGTTGTGCTTGATCCTTTCCAGTTTTCGGCATTCAATCCTGGCTGGTCCACACGGTCATACTTCATGAAACTTGATCGTAACTCTAAGACCACAGGTTGGAAAGAAGCGCTTGATATTGCTGCCAAAGTGATTAATGCAGAAGATACGGAACGTCCCTTCTCTGAAAAAACCCGCCATTTTTATAGCGAAATTTCGATGACAGGCCATAATGAACCCATTTGGGCGAATGGCCGGATGCCCGTTTTTCTGGAAGGTCGAAACATTGACGCCCGTCGCTTCCGGTTCTATCGGGATATTTTCTAAGGTTTTATAAAGGTCTTCTTTGTCCTATTATAATTAGCCCAAAATAATCAATCTTTAAATTTGGCTAAATATATAGTCGTTGCTTTTATGATATAAACCCTGATAGGTTCATCTCTATCAGGGTTTATTTTTATAGTACTGCCTATTTTTTAGGCTTCATTCGGATGACAGGTAAAATCATTTCCTGTAAAGATGCGCCGCCGTGCTGGAAGGTGTCCCAATATTGATGTTGATAATGATGGTAGTTGGTTGGATAAACAAAGTAATAATCTTCTTTTGCAATAATGTAGTTTGTATTAATCCCGCCTTGGGGTAAGCCATAACGTTTGGGATCTTTAATAAAAATGGCATGTCGTGTATCAGCCTTCAGATTGCGGCCATGTTTGTACCGTAAACTGGTAGAGGTAGAACGATCCCCAATTACTTTGGTGTCATGTAAACTTCTGACAGCACCATGATCGCTGGTAACGATAATATTACAGTCTAATTCTGCTAATTCCTGAAAAATCTGGAACAGCCAAGAGTGAGCAAACCAAGTACGTGTAAGGGCACGGTAGGCGCGTTCATCAGGTGCAATTTCCTTCAATACATTCGAGTCCGATCGGCTATGTGCCAAAATATCTACGAAGTTTACAACAATGGCCGAGAGGTCGTTTTTGGCGTAAGTGCGTATGTTTTTGAGTAGTTCCCGACCTTCGTTTCCGTTAATAATTTTCTCGTAACGGGTTTTAGGAGAAAGTCGGTGGCGTTTTAGTAAATCCTGAAGAAAGAGTTCTTCGTTCAGGTTTTTACTGTTCTCATTTTCTTCTGCATCAGCCCATTGTGATGGGAACCGTTTTGCCATATCAATGGGCAATAATCCACTAAAAATGGCATTGCGGGCATAGGGCGTTGCTGTGGGTAAGATGGCATAATGAAAGTTTTTTTCCATATCGAAAAGAGGATAGAGTAGGCGCTCAAACTCCAGCCACTGGTCGTAGCGCATGCAATCTATCAAGAGGAAGAAAATAGGTTTTTTTTCTTGTAGCAGTGGAAAGACCCATTGAGGCATCACTTCATGAGAAAGTACAGGCCGGTGTTCGTCGGGCGGAGTATGGGCATATTCAATCCAGTCTTCGTAGTTGGCCTCAACCCATCTTCCAAAAGCGGTTTGTGCACTCCGGAGTTGTTCGTCCAAAATTTGTCTGGCGCCGTCATCCCCCTCAAGTTGTAGGTCGTACCGCACCAACTCTTGGTAAACTTCTGCCCAAGTTTCATGGGAGAGTTCGTCGTTGAGCGTTGCGGAAATACGTCCGAAGGACTGCAAAAACGTTTGTGCCGCTTTTTCCTCTTTCAGAACCCTAGCATCTAATAATTTTTTACAGGTTAGTAAAATCTGATTAGGCTTTACGGGCTTAATGAGGTAGTCTGCAATCTGCCCTCCGATAGCGTCTTCCATGAGGCTTTCCTCTTCGCTTTTGGTGATCATCACCACTGGAATATCAGGAACGGAAGCTTTAATTTCGCTGAGGGCTTCTAAGCCGCCCATGCCAGGCATCTGCTCATCAAGGAACACCAAGTCAAATCGTTCTTCACGTACTTTTTCAACAGCATCAACGCCGTTGGTAACCCCAACAACATCGTAGCCTTTAGATTCCAGAAAAAGGACATGGGGCTTTAGTAATTCGATTTCGTCATCTGCCCAAAGAATTCGTGGGAGGTTTGCCATAAATTGTACCTTTTAGTGACGGTGAAGGAAGGTTTATTAAACGTCTGCGGTACCAGTTGGCGATAGGCGAAAGATTGGTTGTGGTAAAATGAGGTAGGGGGCGTTTTTATTAAGGACGCCCCCAGAAGTCAAGAAATCAGGAAGCATCTGCACTTCCATCTGGAACAGAGTACTCAAGTTCTGCCAGAGGTTGTTGCAAGATTTTACGTAGGGTCTTACTGGGTTTAAAGTGGGTTTTCCGACGGCTAGGAATAAAGACCACTTCGTTGGTTTTCGGGTTTCGGGCTTTCGGTTTTGCTTTGGTTTTCTTTACCTCGATTACACCAAAGTCTCGCAACTCAATCCGTATTTCAGGGTCCGCCTCTACCATCAATTCACGGACAGCTGTAATGACGGCGTGTACCCACGGCTCACAACGATAAATTGGCTCTCCCATATTTTCAGCAACCCGTCGCGCAACATCTTTCTTGGTTAGGGTTGGAATTCGATCTTCTTTTTCAAGTTCAGTTGCCATTTGTACGTCTCCTCCTTTGGCTATTTACGCCGCTTTCTGGCCAAAAACACGTCACCAATGCGGCTGGTCTCGGAAAGTTAGCGGGTATTGTGGATTTTAAGAATTAGGTACTTGTCATAAGTGTATAATTTCCGACAAAAACACAAGCCGAATTGTTTAAACATGTTGAACATCATTTGAACAACAAAAGAACCTATCACTTTGTTTTTTGTACGCTTTAGTAAATCCCCATAGTTTGCGGGGGTTCCGTGAAACATTAACTTTTCATAACCTTCAAATCAGCGGGTTTGTTGGATGGTAAGGGGTCAGACGTTGTGAAAAGAGGCAATATCCGCGATCCTTTGGGTTAGGTCTTGTAGCAGATCAAGAAAAGAGTGGGGATGGGCAGAAAGGAGGGCATGGGCTTCAGAGATTAGGGTTCTGAATTGTTCCATGAGTTGTTCTGGTTGGCGAATATCCGGTAGTTGGGGATATAGGCTCATGGCGTGGTGGTGAATCCTTTGTAGGTGATCTGAGAGATCTTGTAAGAGCATCATGCTATGGAACCGGAGGAGCGTTTGCTCGGTTGTGCCCCACGTTTTCACTGTCCGATTACGTTCCGAATGTAGGTTTTTGCGTAGTTCATAATTGAGGCTCTTAAGCAGCGCCCTCTCTGCATTAAACCCTTGGTGCGCGAGGTGTTTCGGTAGAAAATCTTGGGGGCATATCCCTTCTTGTCTTTCTGCTATTTTTTTTTGGGTCTTTCCGGCTGCGAACAACGTGGCAAAAAGGGCCATAGCATCCAGTACGGCCAGAGCCTCTATGTCGGGATCTTCTGTTTCCATATATTTATCAGTTGGACATTCGTATATTCTTACTTTTCGGGAAGGTTCCACTTAGGAGTCATTCTCATCCACCTTTTGCGGATAACCATGATGAGGTTTATGAATTGTAGCTTCCGGCTGGTATTGTTCATATTATGGGTCGTGACTGGATGCCAAAATGTACCAGAGACCCCGCCGCCCATTCGTAATTGGACTGGAAACTGGATAGATGATGGCATCCGGCAGGGTATTTTGAAAAACGAGACTTTTCTTGCAGCGCCTACTTTGCCAATGGAGTTGATTTTTACACCACGTACAGATTCTGTTTTTGTTCAAAATGGCACTTTCGAGGCAGGGGTCATTTCTTTCCGAACCCTTAAGCCTAATCAGCGGGCAGTCCATCTTTTTGATGCCGAAAAGCCTACCATTCTGACTTTGGAAGACGATCATCACCTGTCTTTCCATAACCATCGGACGGGGACAGACCATACATTTGTACGGATTACCGGGGCTATTACAGACAAGCAAACGGGGGCTGTGATGCCCAATTTTTTTCTGGAACAACTTTTAAAAGGCCAGTACCGTGTCTCCGGGCAGTATAAAGATGAGCCGAATACCGATCCCGTCTTTACCATTCACGCCAATGGCCGTGCCGAAGGACTGGGTGCTACACACGTCCAATTGGTGATTGGGGGGGATTTGGCTGCTACAGATATAGACGTGATCTCACTGATTAGTATCTCGAAAAGGCAAGTGCGACACTTTGGATGGCGCAAAGATGGTTCTAAACTACTGCTGTATTATTTGGTAAATGCGGCTGGAAAAGATGAAAAGCCTGAGTATAAAGCAGGGAAAGCGGCGTTTGTTCTGGATCGAATAGGTGAATGAGCAAAAAAAAGAGGCTTCCTAATAGAAGCCTCTCGGTACGGCACTTACAAGAGACGATTTAAAAATCTAAGCCGAGCGAAACCAAGAAACGACTTTTTTCAAAGCCTTGCCCAGTGTAGGGCCAAGCCCAGTCTAACTGAATAGGGTAGCCGAGTGCAATAATCCGGATACCCAGCCCAGCACTGGCGCGTAGGTCATCAAAAACCCGACTTCCGGTTGCGTCTGTTTTCCATAAATTAAATTGAGGATTTTTCTCGTTGCGTCCACCCCATATGGAACCTGCATCTACAAAGGCCACGCCTTGAATGTTGTAAAGGGGGATTACAGGAATGGGACCGGGCAACAGGGCGGCAATCAACGGGAATCGGAACTCGGCATTCAGTAATCCGAAAGTAGAACCGTATTGATTGGTTACATCAAAGCCACGTAAGGGCATTACAGGCAGGGCGAGTTCAAAGTCTGCAACATCCAGAATAGGGAAACTATTTTGGCTATCGAATCGGCGGTTGATCCAGTAACTACCTGTCCCGGCAGTGTAAAACAGTTGGGGCGTTTTGCCAAAAGAATGCCCGCCGGATAAGCGTAGAGCCAATGTGTAGTACCGTGACATCAAAGATTTGTAATATCTGAAATCTCCTAATATCGTACCGAATCTTATTTTTTTATCTGATCCAAAACTAAAGGGGGAACCCTGAAATGACAAGCCGTAGCGGTATCCACTTACAGGGAAGGTGTAGCCATCCACGGTCACATCTTTTTGGAAGGAAACAGATGGATAAAGATAGGACCGTATCTCTACCGGAACATTGAAGTAGCTAATGTTGGTTTGGCGAAGAGAGGCTAAAGACATCGTTCCGTCTATGCGTCGGAATTTATCAATCGGGTAAGAGGCCTGTACCCCCCCACCAAAAGACCGGTAGCGGTAATAGCTATAGCCGTATTCGGTGTTATCACTCAGGGCAATGATATTGGCATTGTGGTACCCGATCATGGTCCAGTCCATGCGTTTGGGCAAATAGGTGTAGGCCAGCAGGTAATCGGAGTTACGCAGATCCACCATAAGGTTTGTTGCAAGTACCAACTGATGATCCCCCGTCACGTCCGAGAAGGCAAAAGTGGTGTTTCCTTGAACGCCGTAGAGTGTGCTATATCCGGCGGCACCATTAATGAGGTCGGTGGTAAATTTGAGTTTATACTTTTTATCGCGATAGGCCCCTGTAGAGTCCACATTATCTGTTGGATCGAAGCGATTTAGGTCTTCGGGCAGGCGGTCTTTGTTGGCCGTATCGAACGAATTATTGAAGACATAATTGCGGAAATCCACCCGTTTCCCGCCATAATTTGTGGTATCAGGCTTGGCCGTTGCAATGACTGGTGTGTTGCTGGTGGTAGTACCACTGGTGGGTACAGGCTTGTTTCCTGAATCGGGTTTATTGGGGACGGGCGACGTATTCTCCGGCACACTACGAATATCGGATGGATTACCGATGGAGGTTTTAATTCGGGAGAAGATATTGCCTGGGCGATCCGATTTATAGGGGAAAGGCTTGCCATCGGTGGCATCCCGCAAGAAAGGATTGGCCTGAATTAGGTCTTTGTCCACCATGGCGAGCGCCGGGGTTCGCGGATCTACGGTTTGGGTCACCCGTTGTGCCCACACATTAGGTACCAAAGACTCTTTGGACTTCATGCGGGTAAAGGGATCTTTCAGGAGGTAAATGGAGGGAGTGCCTTTTTCTAAACTGTTCAGGATCACTTTTTTTCCATCTGCGGAGAGGGAGGCTTGTGTAATGCCTGTAATGACATTGGTCAGCGGTTGTTCGTCGCCCGTTGATAGATTTTTTACGTATAGGTTGGGAATGCCATTTCGGTCGGAGATAAAGGCGAGTAGATTGGGATCATTGCCAAAGACTGGGCTTTTTTCGTCCCATTTTTCGTCGGTTGTGATCCGAACCAAATCTGGTTGCCCAGGTATCAGTTTATATAGATCATTTTGTGCGTAGTTGTGGCCCATCATATTAAAGTTCTCTACCTGTTGGGTGGCAACTCGTGTATGTGTACCCCTGTCTGAATGGAAAATCAAAAAAGATCCGTCTGGCGACCATTCTGGCTCCATATCACTAAAAATATCATTGGTCAGGTTATTGACGTCACCCGTTTTCATGTCCAATAAATAAATGTCACTTTGGGCATCCCGTGTGGCCGATACGGCCAAGACGTCTTTTTGAGGATGCCAAGCGATGGAGATAATGGCATCTATGCCCGGAATGTGATATTCTTTTGTGGAACGCGTTTTTACATCCATTACTTGGATCACATCGTTGGCTTTGCTTTTGGTAGGTAGGGCAATGTGTGTTCCTGAGGCATTCCAAGCAATGCCCGGAGAGAGGATTTTCAGGCTTTCGAATCGGTTATTATCTTGTCCATTTGCAAGACGTCGGATCACTTTTCCATCGCTGGTTCGGGCAAGAAATACATCAAACAAGCCGTCACGGGTCGAGATAAAGACCATTTGGTCTCCTTGTGGCGAAATCTCGGCAGCCGAGGTATAGAGAAAGCCTTTCTCACGACTAATGAGTAATTTTCCGGTGTCGTTAAGGTCTTCACGAATGGCCACTTCCGGCCAATAGACTTTTTTTAGGGAAGATTGCCAGCGTTCGGATAGTTCTTTCAACGAAAGCCCTGTGGCTTGTTTAAACGCACTTTCCACCGAGCGCGTAAGACGTAGTTTTTGCATAATTTCGCCGATTTTTTCGCGTCCGTATTGCTCTGATATATAATCCCAAACACTTTGTCCGCCACGGTATGCGAAGTAACCATCCAGTTGTTCGATTCTGGCCAATTGATTGGTCAAGATGGCCTCCCTGACATACATGTCGGAGTTGGTGTCCCAGCCCTGTGCCTGATACTCGGCAATGCCCTCATTAAACCACAGCGGAATGTTTAGCTGAATACGGTTCTGGATTACATTCTGAATAGAACCGCCATAAAACATATCGTTCACAACGGCGTGGGTTAGTTCATGGTGAATTAGCCGGCGATAATCTGCATAGTCGCCAGTGAAAGGCATAATTACACGGTTCTTATAGAGTTCGGTTACACCACCGATGCCCTCGGCATTATCTGGAAGTGGGGCGGCATTGTTTACTGCAAAATCGTTATGACTCTGATAGACCATAATCGTAATACGGTCCGAGATGTCGTGGTTGAAGTCCTTGGCAATTTGGTTGTAGGCATCTTCGGCGGCCTCGGCTGTGAAGCGGGCTAGGTATGCTCCGCCTTCGTAGTAATAGACATCGAAGTGTTTGGACTGTATAAAGGACCAAACATGGTTGCCATAATTAACCCGGTTCTTCCCAAAATTGAAATACTGGGCCTCGGCTTGCTCGCCAAACAGCAGGATGAGTGGTAATAAGAGCAAGCAAATCCGTAACTTTTTTTGGATACGCATGTTTTTTTGGGTCTAAAAGATGGGTGCGTCACCAGTACGCACGTTTTTTGGGTCAGAATACACCGTATTTGCCGCTTGGGGTTCTGCAAAGGTTACACCGTTCACCCCCCAATTCGTACCATCCGGCACGCTTGTTCGGTAAACGACTTTCCGTTAATATACCCCAATCCCAACAAGGAGGCCCAAGATAAATACCCGAAATGATAAAAAAAGCCAGCTTACGGGCTGTTATGGTTATTGGGGGCGTATAGATCCATGCAATTTTAGTGATCTCTTTCGGCCTCTTGCTTAAAGACGTTATGGATTGTTTTTTTTAAGATGATCACATAACTATACGCGAAGGCGGTGTATCTTTCGGTTTGTATAACCTAATCATTCATAAAACTTGGAGCGTAATATGCGAATTTTTCTTGTGTGTGGGCTAATGTTGGGCTTGGCGGCCTGTACTGGCTCCATAAAACAAACGGCTGAAGGCACTTCCTCAATCCCGTCACCAGCGGGATATGAACACATTGGGTTATCACCCGTCCGGCTAAGTGCCGCTATTCCGGTCGAGAAAGGGCTGGCGGCTGCCCAAGCCAAAATAGGCAAGACCGTAGTGGTTAAGGGAGAGGTGGAAAAAGTATGTCAGGCCAAAGGTTGTTGGATGACGTTAAAAACGACAAATGGGGAGCCAATCCGCGTTACGTTTAAGGATTATGCTTTCTTTATGCCGAAAGACATTGCCGGACGTCAAATTGTGGCTGCGGGTGTTTTCGAGAAAAAGGAGGAATCCGTAGAGCACCTTCGCCATTTGGCCGAGGATGAAGGCAAACCTCAGTCTGAAATTGACGCTATTACTTCCCCAAAAACCACATGGGGTTTCTTGGCTAGTGGTGTACTCCTGAAGAAATAATGTGGCCATTCCGGCCAGTTTGTGCTCTTAGAGGCGTTTGTTTGAGGATAAGCGCCTTTTGTTTTAAGCATGAAGGGCTGGTAAGTCCGCACTTGGTCTTATAAGGTTGTATATTATAGTTCCTCTGTATTCATCACATCGTTTGTCCATCATGAAAAAGTATTTAAGATATTTAGTCTTTTTGTTGCTCGGTCCGGTACTTTTGTGCGCACAAGACACCAAGTGGGATGTAACGAAGCCCTTTGGCAAGACATTTGAAAACCAGTTTACTACAGATGAAGGAACGTGGATGAGTTTGGACGTCTCGCCTGATGGTCGGGATATTGTGTTTGATCTCTTGGGTGATCTTTATACGATGCCAATTTCCGGTGGAACAGCCACTTTGCTTGCTGGAGGACCCGCTTGGGAACTCCAGCCTCGTTATTCGCCGGATGGACAATGGATTTCTTTTACCTCCGACCGTGACGGCGGCGATAATATCTGGATGATGCGTCGTGATGGCAGTACTCCGAAGCAAATCACAAAAGAAACTTTCCGCTTGCTGAATAATGCGACTTGGAGCCCCGACGGACAATATGTAGTTGCCCGAAAACACTTCACTGCGACGCGGTCGCTGGGGGCGGGCGAGATGTGGCTCTATCATGTATCGGGGGGTACCAGTGGATTACCCTTAACGGCTCGTAAAAACGACCAGCAGGACGCCGGTGAGCCGGTTTTTTCCCCCGATGGCCGTTACGTGTATTGGAGCGAGGATATGTCTGGTGGGAGTTCTTTCGAGTATAACAAAGATCCGAATGGTAGTATTTATTATATCCGGCGTTTAGATCGCACAAGTGGACAAATACTGAATTTGGTGACCAGTGCTGGAGGCGCTGTTCGGCCACAACCTTCACCAGATGGCAAATTGCTTGCTTTTATCAAACGGGTACGGTTAAAGACCGTTTTGTATATGATGGACTTGCAAACTGGGGAAGAGTGGCCCGTTTATGATGCCCTCTCGAAAGACCAGCAAGAGACATGGGCGACATTTGGCGTTTATCCGGGATTTGCATGGATGCCAGATGGTAAAAGCGTGGTAATTTGGGCCATGGGTAAAATTCGCCGGATTGATCTGGCTACCAAAAATGCCACCGTGATTCCTTTCGAGGTAAAGGCGCAACATACGATGACCCAGGCCCTCCGGTTTCCCGTGGAAGTTTCGCCAGAGACCTTCGAGGTGAAGATGGTGCGTCACGCCGTTACGACACCCGATGGTAAAACATTGGTCTTTGGTGCTGTTGGGCAGTTATGGCGAAAAAACCTGCCGGATGGCAAACCAGAGCGCCTGACGGACAGTGCGCATGGGGCTTATTATCCGGATGTTTCACCCGACGGGAAGTGGGTGGTGTATAGTGGTTGGAACGATATAGAGCATGGTGCTCTTTATAAAATTCCAATTTCTGGCGGCGTGGCCCAAAAATTGACCCCTACAAAAGGATATTACTTGTCGCCGCGATTTTCACCAGATGGCAAAAAGGTGGTTTTTCAGCGAAGTACCGGAAATCCCCATCTCGGTTTTACATTTGCCCTTGCACCGGGCCTTTACTGGGTGGATGCCAATGGCGGAGATCTACAATTTATTACGGAGGAAGGCACGGAGCCACGCTGGATGAAAGACGGGAAACGGGTTTTTTATATGGTTGGTGGAGGATTGTCTAAATCATATAAAAGCATAGACTTGGATGGAAGCGATGTACGGATGCATTTCTCTATGAAATATCCCAACGAGGTAATCCCAAGCCCGGACGGCCAAGGGGTGGCTTGGCGAGAGTTGTACAACCTATATGTAGCACCTTTTCCCCAAACCGGACGAACGGTGGAGCTGAACAAAGACATGAAAGAGGTACCTGTTACACGCATTACCCGCGACGCAGGGACTTACCTACATTGGTCTGCCGATAGTAAAGCACTTCTGTGGACGATCGGGGGGACATACTTTCGCCGCGAGTTGAGAGAAGCATTCTCCTTTGTGACGGATGCACCAGAGAAACTACCTCCTCCAGACTCGACAGGCATTCGTATAGGACTAATATTAAAGTCTGATAAGCCATCTGGAAAGTTCGCCTTTATTGGGGCACGGGTCATCACGATGAAGGGCGACGAAGTGATAGAAAATGGAACCATTTTGGTGGAGGGCAACCGTATTGTCGCTGTAGGGAAAGCACTTTTTACTCGTGGTTACAGAACAATAGATGTAAAAGGGGCCACCATTATGCCCGGAATAGTGGATGTTCACGCACATCTTGGAACGAGTTACAATGGCCTTTCGCCCCAACAAAGTTGGTCGTATTTGGCAAATCTGGCTTTTGGTGTAACCACTGCACACGACCCTTCCGCAGATACCGAAATGGTGTTTTCGCAAGCTGAAATGGTACAGGCAGGAATAATGACCGGTCCACGCATCTACTCCACTGGAACAATCCTATACGGTGCTGATGGTGATTTTAAAGCCGTTGTCAATAGTTTAGAAGATGCCCGTAGTCACCTGCGTCGTATGAAGGCCGTTGGTGCAATTTCGGTAAAAAGCTACAACCAGCCACGTCGTAACCAACGCCAGCAAGTTTTGACTGCCGCCGCCGAATTGGGTATGATGGTGGTTCCTGAAGGTGGTTCGTTCTTTCAACACAACCTGACAATGGTGGCCGATGGACATACGGGCGTGGAACATGCGCTCCCGGTGGCCCCGTTGTATAAAGACGTTCAGCAATTTTGGAGCAAAACGGAGGTCCAATATACACCCACCCTTATTGTTGGTTATGGGGGCATCTGGGGGGAAAACTATTGGTACCAAAAAACGAATGTCTGGGAAAATAAACGCTTGCTCAATTTTGTGCCTCGGCCTATTGTAGATGGGCGGAGTCGTCGGCGGATGATGGCGCCAGATGATGACTTTGGGCACTTTGGGTTGGCCCAATCAGCAAGAATGCTCACTGAAAACGGGGTTCGAGTAAATTTGGGAGCGCACGGACAGTTACAGGGCCTCGGAGCGCATTGGGAGTTGTGGATGATGGCGCAAGGGGGTATGACGAGCCTGCAAGCCATCCGGACGGCTACACTCAATGGTGCACGATATATTGGAATGGATCGTGACTTGGGTTCTATTGAAGCTGGAAAACTTGCCGACTTGGTGGTGATGGACCAAAACCCGCTCGAAAACATCCGTAACACCGAGACCATTCGCTATGTTATGAAGAACGGACGCCTCTATGATGCGCAAACTATGAACGAAATCGGCAATGGAGACACCAAGCGCCGCCCCTTCTGGTGGGAAAATAACAAAATTGCAGAGACCTTTCTATGGAAAGGGGCTACATTTGGTTTTGGAGAAGCAGCCTGTGGATGTTTTGGAGCGCATTAATCACGCTGACATATTCCCATTTGTATTTTTCTTCCTAATTCACCTTTTTGTTGTATTTTCCACTGACTCATCTAATCCTTTATGATATGAAAATTTTGCAGTCTATCCCGCTCTTTGCATGGCTCTTATTGCTACTCAATATCGTGGTATTTGCCAGCGATCAGGCATTGGATACCGTCGTCTTGGATGTCTCGCTTATTTCCGGTGCACGCTTTATATTGGATTTGGGGCACCTTCTCTTAATGGTGGGTGTTGTGGTCTTATATTTCGAGATTATAAAGGCTACTCGTACCACAACGGCTTCGGTGGTAGATCATGGCCTGTCCACCATTATTTTTGTAGTATTCTTGATAGAGTTCATTACCGTCAGTGCGTGTGGCAATGCCACGTTTCTGGCGATTGCCGTAATGTCTTTGGTGGATGTAGTGGCCGGGTTTACCGTTACCATTTCGTCGGCCAAGCGTGATCTTTCATTGGGAACACAGCCCTAACTTTTTCCACATGAACTACGTTTCCCTCACGGTCTCCGTCCCTTCCGAAGAACAGGACCTGCTCATTGCAGAATTGATCACACTCGGCTTTGAGTCCTTTTTACAGGAAAATGATCACATTCAGGCGTTTGTCTCTAAGGATCAGTATCCTGCCGAGGCCGCAAATATGGTATTGGACTGGCTTGCACATCATGGGTACCCGCAGCAGGTTTCTCTTGATGAAATAGAGCCGCGTAATTGGAATGCACAATGGGAAGCCTCGATTCGTCCGGTTGTTGCTGGATCGTTTGTGATTGCGCCGACTTGGAGCACCATTGGGAAAGAGTATGTGGGAAAAACCATTATCCGCATAGACCCAAAGATGAGTTTTGGTACAGGTCATCACCAAAGTACCCGATTGGTTTTGGGCTTTTTGCCTAAATTCGTCCGGCCCAACGACCGCGTATTGGATGCTGGAACCGGAACGGGGGTTTTGGGTATTGCTGCCCTAAAATTAGGCGCACTTCATGCATTGGTCTTCGATGATGACCCATGGGTAGAGGAAAATGTTCAGGAGAATTTCCTCTTAAACCATGTGGAATATGCCTATGAGTTGAGGATTTGTGGTATGGAGGGTATTTACGAAAGAGGCTTTGATGTGATCATTGCCAATATCCAACGGAATGTGTTGTTAGAGATGATGCCGGACTTTCGGGAGAAAATCAAACCTGATGGCTTTCTGATCTTGGCTGGGTTGTTGATGGCGTCAGATCGTACACCTATCATTGCTTCGGCAGCTGCGCACGGGTTTACCCTAGAAGACGAAGCAACGGAAGATGAATGGTGGAGTGGGGTATTCTTGCGGATCAATACCCATGAAAAAGGTGTCTCCGCAAATGGAACGAATTAGCCTTTTTGTATTTCCTGCCGAAGGTGAAGTCCTTGAAAATTGGGTTCATACATTAGCCCAACTCGGTTGGCAACACCCGTATAGTACCACTGCCTATGCGTCTGCTTCAGTTTTTCGTACCGACTGGGAAGGCACCTTTGCCAATCATACGTTTCAAACATTAACACGTTTTGTACAAGCCCGTCGCTTATTAGATTGGTATATACAAGGAGAGGAAAGCCCTGTTCAGTGGGAGGTTTTCTATCGTCCTGTATCGGCGGGAGATTTCTGCGTCTTGCCGGACTGGTTGCATCCTAAGCCTGATACGCTGGCACCACACCACCTCTTTCTGAAACAATCTCTCTCATTTGGAACTGCTCAGCACCCGGCAACACGGATGTTGCTCCGGATGTTGCCGAAGTACCTCAAGGCCGATGATGTAGTGGCCGATATAGGCACAGGTACCGGTATTCTGGCCATTGCTGCTTTGCGATGCGGCGCTGCATTCGTCTGGTGTAGCGATTTGCATGAATGGATGGCAGAAGAACTTCGACATAACCTGCTGCTCAATCAATGCCCGCCGGAAAATATTCATTTCACGACCAAAACGCCTCAGGATTTTCCGCAAAAACATTTTGCGGTGGTTTTGAGCAATATCTCTGCGGCTTTTCATCTGGAAAACGTGCATGAATTGACAAGCATGTTGTCTTTGGGTGGACATTTGATTGTGTCTGGTATAAAAGAACCAGAAGCCAAAGAGGTACTGGGTGCGTTTATGTTTTCTGGCCTAAAGCAGGTACAAGCCGAAGTCGAGGAAGGTTGGTGGTCGGGTGTATTTACACCGTCATGAGCTTCTTTTGTTATCAAAACTTGGTCTATGGGTGTGCCAAATTCCCGCAAACTGCCGTATCTTTTTCAGCCGTATTCCCGAAACATTTTCTCTTTATGCCAAAGAATCCACACCGGAGCGCTTTTAGCCTCTTTTTGTTGTCCTTGATTTCCTGCTTATCCCTTCAGGCGCAATCCATTCGAGGATTTATTACAGGTAGTACCGATGGGCTCCCGCTGATTGGTGCAACCGTTGCCATGCGGGCGGAGTCTGGCAAGATTGTCGGCGTTGTGACGAATACCGAAGGGTATTATGTACTTAGCCGCTTGGCACCTGATACCTATACGTTTAGTGTTTCTTTTGTGGGGTATAAAACCCATACCGAAACACTACGCCTAAAAGCCGGACAAGTAGTGACGAAATCGCTGGTTCTTCAGGAAGATGCACAGTCCTCGGAAGTGGTAATTGAGGCACGCGATGAACGGGGTGCTGCCGATGTAACGGCGGGCCTCCAAACAGTACGTGCGGTGGACATAGACCGAGTCCCTGTACCCGATGTGTCCGGCGACTTGGCTGCATACCTCACAACCATGCCTGGTGTGGTGTCAGATGGCGACAGAGGGGGGCAATTGTTTATCCGAGGCGGGACGGCTTCCCAAAACCTTATCTATATAGACAATATGCTAGTCTATAATCCCTTCCATATATTGGGGTTCTATTCGGCGTTTCCGTCTGATATTGTGAACAAGGCTGATGTGTATGCAGGGGGGTATGGGGCGAAATTTGGCGGTCGCATCTCTTCTGTCTTAGATATTGGAACCAGAAATGGTAATAAGCGAAACTTTGCCGGAGCGGTTTCGGTGGCACCCTTTGTGACTAGTGGACGGTTAGAAGTCCCAATCATTCGCGATAAAGTCTCGTTGATGGCCTCTGCCCGGCAATCCGTAGTGGACTTGGTAGGCCCCAAGCTCGTCGGTCGTCCATTACCCTTTCAGTTCGGAGACCAATTTGCGAAACTCCATGCCACACTATCGCCCAGTAGTCAGGTTTCTATCAGTGCCCTTCGCACAAACGATCGTGGCATTGTTGCAAATCAGGACAAACTAAGCAATGCCAGTTTGGCTGATACCACACTCACCCAAGCGGGATGGGGAAACGAGGCGTATGGGATGCGGTTTTTATTGCTCCCTACCAACTTCCCAGTTTTGGCTGATATAAACCTGAATACTTCGACTTTTCATAACGAGATTGGTCCGAGAAACAAACCAACCCGAAACGCAGATGTTCGGCAATTTGGTTTTTCGGCCAATCTTTCCTATATGATCGGAGAAAATGGGCTTAATTATGGTATTTTTCTTAATAACTATTCCTTGGTATATACACTCGGTGGCCAATATCAAAACTTTACCTCGGATGCGGAATACATGACGGATGTTGGTGGCTATATAGAAACAGATATACTCTTGTTCAAAAAGCTAAAACTCACGCCCGGTGTTAGGCTACATTCCTTTCCGAGAGCCAATCGTAAATATGTTGAACCCCGATTTAAGACCATATTTATTCCTAATCTGAAACACAAAATAAGTGCTGCATGGGGAATCTATCATCAGGAAATTGTAGGGCTAAATGACCGCCGTGATGCCGGAGATGTATTTACGGCTTGGACCTCCTCGCCTTTCGGTAAAGCGGTTCCTGAGGCCATGCACGCCATTATCGGTTGGCAATACAAACCCACGAACAAAATTACCTGCTCGGTGGAGGGCTTCTATAAAACCCTCGAAAATTTGGCCATTGGCGAGTGGACGCCCTATCCCCGCTTTACGACCAAACTCCAACCAGCAGCGGGAAGCGTGCGTGGCGCAGACCTCCGCATAGAGGCAGACCTCGGCAAACTCTATGGCTACATCAGCTATGGTTATGCTTCGGTGCTATATGAAGCCAAGCAAGCCAGTATTCCAGTTTGGTATGGGGTAGATAAATTGGTCTTTCATCCACCACACGACCGGACACACCAAACCAATGCCGTACTTTCATACGCCTTCAAGGGTTTTGAATTTAATGCACGGTGGCAATTTGGAACGGGCTTGCCATTCACCCAATCCATTGGCTTCGATGATTGGTTTATGCTATCAGGTCGGTTAGACATTACCCAAGAAGAAGGCACCATTGGGCGTGTTTTGTATGGCGCCCCCTATCAAGCCCGAATGCCAGATTATCACCGCTTAGATGTTTCGGTAGAGAAAAAATTTGACTTCTCCAAACGCTTGGAATTGCTCTTACAGGCAGGTTTGATTAATGCTTATAACCAAACCAATATCTTTTATTTGGATTTGTTTACACTCGAACGGGTGGATCAATTGCCTCTGATTCCAACATTTGGTATGAAAATTACTGTTAAATAATTGTAAGCCGTCAATTTTATGAAATTTCGGAATTACCTATTAATGCTTCTGTGTCTGGCCACGGCTTCTTGTGATAGCACCTTCGACCCTTTTGTCAAAAGTTCTCAAATTTTTACCATTCTGGGGTATTTAGACATGGGGCGTTCTGTCCATTATTTGCGGGTTGTACCTTTGCGGTCAGTGGTTACCCCTGCAAATAGCCCCACTATAGACGCGAAGGTGAAGACCATAGACCTGAACAATGGAAACGTGGTACACTGGCGAGATTCGGTTATCACGTTTCCAAAAGGAACTGTTGCACATGTGTTCTATGCTCGGTTTCCGGTAGAAGACAATCATACTTACCGTGTAGAAGTGACACGCTCGGACGGGCAAACCACCTCTGCCGAAACCACCGTGCCTAAACGGAAAGCGATCACTCTGGGAAATATCGTTGTAGGAACGTTTGGAAATGGTCTTGCAGATGTCACACAGCAAGTCTCTTGGAGCGATGTGCCCGAAGAGCCTTATGACGTCGAGGTTTGGTATCGTTTCTTTAATCCGCCTATTGGCCCGTTTGTAGATGCCAAAGCGCCATATAAAATCCTCTATGGAGAGTTGGGAAAAGTGTTTGAAGGGAGCTATGCCATGACAATACGCTACTCACGAGATAAAATCTTGCTAAAAGACAAAGAAATATTTAATACCGATAATCGGGTGCTCTATGGCGTTGGTGTTCGGTTTATACAATTGGACGATAAATGGAAAGCTCCGAATGGGGTTTGGGATCCTGATGTCATCGCACAACCCAACGTACTGACGAATGTAACCAATGGCTTTGGTTTTTTTGGGTCGGTAGGGCAATTTGATTTGGAGTGGACGCTCTCGGATCAGGTGGTGAAAACCATTGGCTATAGCACTCCGGGGGATAGGTAGTCTTCAATAATCATCAAACAAATGCAATACAAATTATTGGGACATTCTGGACTTCGCGTCTCGGAGATTGCCCTTGGAACCATGACGTTTGGAACCGAATGGAGCTGGGGGGCTAATTACGAAACCAGTAAAGCCCAGTTCGAGGCATTTGCCAAATGCGGTGGGAATTTTATAGACACCGCCAATCGTTATACCGAAGGTACCAGCGAGCGTTTCGTAGGGGAGTTCATCCAATCTGATCGTAATTATTGGGTGGTGGCTACCAAATACACCCTATTTAATCGCCTTGGAGACCCGAATGCAGCCGGAAATCACCGGAAAAACTTGGTACAATCCCTTGAAGCGAGCCTCCGTCGCCTTGGTACGGATTATGTGGATGTGCTATATCTACATGCGTGGGATGCGCTCACACCCATCGAGGAAGTGATGCGGGCTTTGGATTATCTGGTTAGGGCTGGTAAAGTGCTCTACATTGCCATTTCCGACACCCCGGCCTGGATTGTGGCACAAGGCAATACTCTTGCCCAATGGCGTGGATGGAGTCCGTTTATTGGCTTGCAAGTGGAGTATAGTTTGCTACAACGCACACCCGAACGCGATTTGCTCCCAATGGCAAATGCAATGGGTTTGGGGGTAGCTGCTTGGGCACCCTTAGCAGGCGGCGCCTTAACTGGAAAATACCTAAAAAACGCCGACGAGAACGGGCGAGTCGCGCCAAAGTCTGCTCGGCGAAGCGAACAAGCCAACCATATTACCCAAGCCGTTGTGGACGTGGCTGATAAATTAGGCGTTTCGGCAGCACAAATTGCTACCAATTGGGTGCGTCAGCACCAACAAACCATTATTCCTATTGTTGGTGCGCGGACACTGTCGCAACTCGAAGACTCTTTGGGTTGTCTCAACTTTAAAATTCCAGATGCCGAATTGGCGTTCTTAAATGAAGTCAGCGCGATTGACTTGGGCTTTCCTCATGACTTCCTGAGTACTCCTGCCATTCAAAATATCGTCTATGCAGGTATGCGAGACCGTATTATAGATTAAATACCAAAGCCCATGTTCTCCCCCGAAAAATTAGCGACGGGCCTCACCAAATTATTGGGGATTCAGTTTGTCGAAGCCTCCGGCCAGCAGGTGATTGCCACGATGCCTGTTACCTCCGATCATCATCAGCCTATGGGTTATTTACACGGTGGTGCAAGTGTGGCCCTTGCCGAAACCGTGATTAGTGTGGGCGGAACCTTGCGTGTGATGCACGAGGGTAAAGCCTGTATGGGGATGGAGATCAATGCCAATCACCTCCGACCTGTAAAGTCTGGCATCCTTAAAGTGATTGCTACACCCGTCTATGCGGGAAAATCCACACAGGTCTGGGAAGCCAAGCTCTATGATGATGCCGAAAAGTTAATCTGTATCTGCCGATGTACTTTGGCTGTGGTACAAATAGAACGATAAACCCGATTTCCACTCTTTTGATCGTGGATCATTGAAACAGAGGTGAACGTTGTAGATGAATGATCATGAGCGCGATAAAAAGGGCGATATGATGCGCCAATCAGGTGTTTAGTTGCATACTACTGGACATTTTCAAA